>NZ_JBFDTP010000002.1:725000-1450000 GCF_040719375.1 Clostridium sp. AN503
ACCGCTCCGGCGAGCAGGCGTGGATCCTGGCTGCCAGATCCGGATAGTTCAGAGGGAATTCCCGTTTGGAGCGGAGGAACAGGTAGGTCAGCTCATTGGTGGCGTCCCTGCCGTCCCTTGTCTGGCCGCCGATGGTCACGGCTTCCCAGTGGGCATAGCCCTCCTGGAACGCGCCTCCGGTGGGGCTGAAGCAAAGATCGGTGAACTGCGCCATCATGACCCACAGGCATTCCAGGGTTTCCATGGCTGATTCTTCAGTCAGGATGCCGGCTTCTAAATCCGCTTTGTAGTAAGGGTATAAATACTGGTCCATGCGGCCGTTGGAGACAATGGCTCCGGTTTTCTGCTCCAGCCGGGAGAACATCTGCACAAACCACTGGGCCTGGACAGCTTCTTTAAAATTCCTGGCAGGATATTCCGGTACATGGCGGCAGCGCTCAGCAATCTCCAAAAGCTCTGCTTTTCTTACAGGATCCTTTTCGGTTTCTGCCATTTTTTCTGCCAGATCCGCATGGCGGTTGGCCCAGATCACGATGGCGTCGCACACCAGGACCATGGCCTCCAGAAATGGCTTTTTCTCCATGGTGTCCAGGACATTGAGAGGGTCTAAGCCTTCCAGCTTTTCCAGGGCTTCCTTCTTCAGTGAAGAAAAGCCCCGGCGGATGGCCTTTTCATAATCGGGCACCCATTGGATGGAGGAGCGGTAGGAGGCGGTCTCGTCCAGGATATGACGGGACTCCACAGGGTTTTTCGGGTTATAGGTCAGGTCCCGGGTGGCTTTTGGCAGGGCCTTATATAAATCATCCCAAAAAGCCTTGTCCCTCCAGTAAGGGCAGATCTCCTCCACAATGACGCGCATCTCCTCATCGCTTAGATCAAATCCGGATTCCACACGGTTTGCTAAGTCATGGATCACCACATCCATCATGTTCCCGTCCAGTTCCGGATAGATGAGTCCATAACGTCCGGGTTTTCCGCCCCGTCCCACGATCAGGGTGTCCTCATCGATGTAAACCGTGATATTCATGGCAATGTGTTTCAGCGCCTTTGCCCAGCGCAGCGTCATAAGCTGGCCTTCGGTTTCCTTCATGGATTCTGTGAAATATTTTCCGCGTTCAATGTCAATCTGGGGTTTTGTTCCGGCAAAACGGTCCAGTATCCGGTAGACCCTCTCTCTCCCGGCGCGGTTATCGGTGCTTCCCGCCTGCTCCTTTAAAATATGCTGCTCGTGAGGCGAATAAATAGTACAACAATCTGACATGATCAAAACTCCTTTCTGTTGTTATAGCGTTGTTTTTGTTTCTTTTGTTTTATCAGCCCATGAGACCCAGCATGGACCAGTAGGGGCAGGCGATCAAAAGGATCCAGACGGCGGTCAGGAGAAGCTTTACCCCAAATACCTTTAAAAAGCATTCCATCTTTGTGTTGCCGAAGGCAAAAGCGGCGGCAATGATCACGGCCTCATAGGGCAGAAGCACGCTGTAGCAGCCGCGGCTGAAGGCATACAGCATGGGAAGTGGACTCATGCCCATATCCAGCGCGATCTGGGACAGAGGAACCGAGAACGCGGCCATCAGGGCCATGGGCGTCATGACAAAGTTGAAAACAGCAACAAAGAAGAAGGTAAAAAGTACAAAGAAAGTGTTGCTGCGTCCCACTAAGAGAGGCATAGCCGCATCTGAGATCATCTGGGCCACTCCAACCTGGGCCGCCACGCCGCCGATACTCATACAGCCTACCACGAACATGATCATGGGGAAGTTCACACCCTTGATATCTTCTTTTTCACCCACCTGTAAGCCCGGCATAAAGAGCGCCAGAGGAGCAAAGAGAAAGCCCCACATCATATCCAGCTTGTGCCACTGAGCGGTAAATAAGTAGAGCACAAATACGATCAGTACGGCAATGACCCGTTTTTCCTGTTTTGTTAATTGCCCCAGCTCTTTTTGACGTTCCATAAAATAAGCTTTTCCGTTGATCGCCGTCTCCGGTTTACAGAGCTTGGTGATCATAAAGCCCATAAGAAACGGAAATGGAACGAATACCAGACAGTGTTTAAAATAAGTAAAGTAATCCATAGTCATGGGGGTTGCGGCACTTGCAATGCCGATGAGCACACCCAGGTCCGGAGGACAGAACACAAAGGTCCACGCCTCAATAAAACCAACGATGGCTGCCAGCATGATGCCCGAGGAAGCCCGGCTCTTTCCCAGGTTTAAGGCCTCGCAGATCCCATACGCCAGAACACAGACCGCCATGCTGGTGAAAACGCCGGGAACCACGATGTTGATAATAATCCCAAGGATGATCAGGCCGTAGATGATGCCGTTGTAAGTTCCCCCTGTTTTGATCATGCAGAAGCAGGCGATCCGTTCGATGATCCTGGTCCTGTTCTGAATGATGTTGATCAGCAGCAGGCAGCCGTAAACCATCCAGGGGATATTCTGGGTAAAGGGCTTGAACACCACGTCCATGGTGGACAGTCCTGACAGAATGTAAAAGCTCATCATCAGCAGCGAACCGATGGCATAATCAAAAGGCTCCAAAACAAACGTGAGGATTCCGAACACCGTGATGACGAAGAACAATTTGATCGGATGGGTGAATACTTCCCCTGTGGGAAGCAGGTAGATCAAAATAGGCACTCCGATTATGGCAAGCCATTTGATCCATGTTTTTGTATCAGTTTTGCTGAAACCAGTATTTGTACTCATGATGTAACCCTCCTTAGTGTAAAAATCCGTAAAGCAGCTCCTTTTCTTATAAGCCCTATAATAAAGAGATATAAGCCTACAGACGGTTTAATATATCACGAACCCCTTCTTCTGTGACGGGGCGTGGATTGGTAAGGCAGCTTGGTTCGTCCAGGATGGCGGGAACCAGGGTGTCGAAGTCTTTTTCTGTGACGCCGCAGTCAGAAAGCTTCGGAATATGGATCGAAGCAGCCAGGTCTTTTAAAGCATCTACCACATCTTTTGCAGTTAAATCAGTATTGGAAAGTCCCATGGCTCTTCCCATATCCACCACTCTGTGGGGAATTACCGCCGCGTTGTATTCCACCGCATAAGGCAGGGCAATGGCATTGCCGTCTCCATGGGCAACCCCGAAATAAGCTCCTAAGGGATGGGCGATGGCGTGGGCAATACCCAGGATCGCGCTGTTAAAGGCAAAGCCGGCCAGGGTGCTCCCAAGCATCAGATCAGACCGCGCTCCGGCATTTCCAGGTTCCCTGACACAGACTGGAAGGCTTTTGTAGATCAGCTCGATGGCTTTCAAGGCATTCATATCCGTGGCAGGAGAGGCCAGGGTTGACATATAGGCTTCCATGGCGTGGGTGAGGGCGTCCATTCCGGTTGCCGCAGTTATTTTGGACGGCAGGCCCAGGGTTAGATCCGGATCAGCGATAGCCAGGCTGGCGCCTACATTCTGTCCGGCAATGACCATTTTTCTCTTCTGGACAGGGTCTGTGACTACGGATACAGAGGTGACCTCGCTTCCGGTTCCGGAGGTGGTGGGAATGGCGATCAGGGGTAGCCCCGGCTTTAGCACCCTGTCAGGCCCTTCATAATCCGTGATGCTGCCCTCATTGCTCATCAGGATATTCACAGCCTTGGCGGTATCCATGGAGCTTCCGCCTCCTACGGCTACAATGCACCCGCAGCCGCTGGCTTTCGCTCTTTCAGCCGCAGTCTCTACGACCGCCACAGTGGGATTGGGAAGCACTTCATTGAAAATCTCATAGGCAATACCTGCTGCGGTAAGCTCTGTCTCTGTTTTTGCTACGATTCCGGCCTTCTCCACACCTTGATCGCATACGATGAATACTTTACCGACATTAAATTTTGTGACTGCTTTTCCAAGCTCCTTTAAAGAACCGGCCCCGAAAATCAGTTCACACGGAATAGAATAGTGAAACATGATAAACCCCCTTCTGATGACTTTGTTTAATATTTAACGTTCCAGCCTGAGTATAGGCAATGGGAGGATAGAAGTCAATGTGGTGTTTTTTGAGGGAAAGGGCAGGGATATCAGAAAGTTCTATAAGAAAAAAAGATCGGCATGAATCATTTCCCAGTTGAATCTACTGCTCAAATTTAAAAATGCAGTCCTCCATGTTATAAGTATTTTCTATGGGGTTCCACAGCGGCATTGACAGCAGTGAAGTAAAAACAGTGGTTTTTTCACCGAAAATCCTGTATAATATGAAATTAATTAAGTACTAAAATGAGAATGACAGAGGATTGACCATGCAGACATTAAACCAGGATATCAAGGACCGCACTTTTAAGCCCATGTATTTGTTGTACGGGGAGGAAGCTTTTTTGCGGAACAGCTACAAGAATAAGCTGAGGGAAGCCATCATCGGCGATGACACGATGAACTTTGCTTATTTTGAAGGAAAGGGACTGGACGTGGACGAGCTGATCCGCCTGGCGGATACCATGCCGTTTTTTGCGGAACGCCGCCTGATCATTGTGGAGGACAGCGGTTTTTTTAAAACGGCGTCTGAGCCTCTGGTCCGTTATCTGCCTGACATGCCGGATACTACCTGCCTGCTGTTTGTGGAGTCGGAGGTGGATAAGCGCAGTAAGCTTTTTAAGAAAGTAAAGGAACTTGGTTATGCCGCGGAGATGACCCGCCAGAACGCGGCGCAGCTGTCCCGCTGGGCCGGTGGGATACTGGCAAAAGAAGGGCGGAAGATCACTTCCCGGACGATGGAGCTTTTCCTCAGCATGACAGGGGACGATATGGAGAATATCCGGATGGAACTGGAAAAGCTGATCAGCTACACCATGGGCAGGGATGTGATCACGGATGAGGATGTGAGGGCGATCTGCACGGTCCAGGTGACCAACCGGATCTTTGACATGGTTTCTGCTATCGTGACGCGCCAGACGAGAAAGGCAATGGACCTGTATGAAGATCTGCTTGCTCTAAAAGAGCCTCCCATGAGGATACTGTTTCTGATCGCCCGCCAGTTCAACCAGCTTTTACAGGTCAAGGAGCTGATGGGAAAAGGACTGGATAAGGGGACGATCGCCTCGAAGCTGAAAATGCAGCCGTTTGTTGTAGGAAAGGTGATGCCGCAGGCGAGACAGTTCTCCCGCGAGGAGATATTATCCTATGTAAATACCTGTGTGGAAGCGGAAGAAGCCGTGAAAAGCGGAAAGCTCCAGGACCGTCTTGCGGTGGAGCTTTTGATCACGAAAGAGTATTAAGATGATTATTCCTCGATCTTTTTATCAGGAGGATTGAGCGCTACTGACGGGTCGATTCCCAGTCCGGGCGATGGCTCTGAATCCAGTTTGAATTCTATGACGTCTTCGATACGACAGTTTAAGATCGTGCACAGCACATCGATCGTATGGGTGGAAACGTAAGAATTGTTCTTCAAACGGTTGAGCTGTCCGGCGCTGAAACCATAGTATTTAATTAAGCGGTATTGTGTGATGCCCTTGCGCTCCATGGTCTCCCATAGCCGGTCAAATGTTACCATAATTTTCACCTCTAAGTCTGTTAACCTGAATCTATTAAAACAATATTGTCCATTAATGTATATTATCCATAAATGGTCATCAGATACAGAAAGCGTGTAATTTTGTAAGAATAAAATGATAATAATTACTATTTTTATTTATTGACAAATACATGGTGGGATGGTAGAATTGTATTAACAAAAAAAGTAGAAAAGGAGAATACAATATGCCAAGTTTTGCTAATCCCTTTCAGGGAAACGTAGACCGTAAACTTTCCAATGCAGAGCTTTTGCAGGCGCTCCGCCTGGACATTGCAGGAGAACTGGAAGCCATTTTTCTTTATGATGCGCACTATCTTGCAACGGATGATCCGGTTGCCAAGAGCGTGCTGGCGGATATCCGGGATGAGGAGAAGGTACATATGGGAGAGCTGATCACCCTGATGCGCTATCTGGACCCGAAGGAGGCGGAGCTGTTCTTAGAAGGAGAAGGTGAAGTCAACGAGATGCTGGAGACTCTGGGGATCGTGAAGAAAGACGAGCCGTCACCGGCGCCGGCTTCCGGCCCTACAGTGGGAAGCCTTATAGAGTAGAGTGGCTGTATAGAACAGCAGAAAGGAGATATGATATGGATTATTTAGCACGGGAAGGCGCACCGATCTCTGCTGACATGTGGGAGAAGATTGATGCCGCCGTGATTGACAATGCGAAGAAACACCTGGTATGCCGCAGGTTCTTAAGCCTGTACGGACCCCTTGGCGCAGGAACCTATGCAGTAGCAGTGGACAGTGCAGACAAGGATGAGGAGTTCCAGAACGGGCTTGGACGGATCACCGGACGCCGTATGGCGGAGCTGCCGCAGCTTTATCAGGATTTTGCACTTTTGTGGAGGGATATTGAGGATTCTGAAAAGCAGGGATATCCCCTTGATTTATCCGCAGCAGCAGCGGCTGCACAGCGCAGCGCCAAGCAGGAGGACGACCTGATCCTGTTTGGCAGCAAGGAGCTGGGCGCGGAAGGGCTGTTCAATGCGTCCGGCGCGTTCAAGATCAAACGCAGCGACTGGAGCGAGGGAGAGGGTGCCTATAAGGATGTGGCACATGGCATTTCCTACCTTTCCAGCAACAGTATGCTGGGACGCTATGCACTGGTCTTAAGTCCGGAGCTGTACCTGGAACTGGAACGCCTTCAGCCGAATGTGGGCCTGCTTGAGTTGGACCGCATCGCGAAGCTGGTGGGCGGCAGAGTATACCCGGCAGGTTCTTACGGTGCAGGCAAAGCCGCCCTGGTATGCGCGGAGCCTCAGTACATGGATCTGGCTGTAGGTGCAGATCTGTCGGTCGGTTATCTGGAGCAGAAGGACTTTAACCATTATTTCCGGATCATGGAGACGGCGGCTTTGAGGATCAAGCAGCCGAAGGCGATCGTGGTGTTTGAATAATATTATGGCATGACAAAAAGCTCCGGTTCCCCACACCTGGGAACCGGAGCTTTTATCGCTTTATTTAAGTGTTATTCCAGCCTTATGATTTATGCCATTCCGTTTACTGCTTTGGACAGACGGGATACTTTTCTGGAAGAAGTATTCTTGTGATACACTCCCTTGGTCGTAGCCTTGTCAATCTCGGAAATAGCGGCAACTAAGCTAGCCTGGGCAGCAGCCTTGTCCCTGCAGCTACAGCAGCCTCTACTTTCTTGCAAGCAGTCTTCACTTTGGATCTGATTGCTTTGTTTCTAGCAGCTTTGGTCTCATTTACTAAAATTCTTTTTTTAGCAGATTTAATATTTGCCAATCTGGGCACCTCCAATTATAAATTTTATTCATAGTCTTTGGTTTGCATCAAAGTCTGGACACGGACAGTTTAATGTAAACATACTTTTGTATTCTACCCAATCCGGCATAAAATGTCAATACATATTTTGGTGTTTTTTGCGGAAAACTTTAGGTGAGGTGTTATCGTTCAGCGCGGGGGACGGTGGTGGACAGGGAGAATGCGGAGGAAGGAATGGCTGCGGGGGCGCTCTCGCTTCGTGGAGCGCATAGCGGTACTAAAGCGCCTGAAGGACGGCGCTTAAGTGCCGATGGGCTCCAAGACCCCCGCAGCCATTCCTTCCTCCGCATTCTCCCCGGCAACTTTGCTGGGCTGAACGATAACGGCTGGCGGGAGCTGGTGGTGCGGAGGCGTGAGGCGTAGCATTGTCGGATGCTGGTGGCGCGGTAACGTTTGATTGGTTTGGGCAGGTGTGAGGGATATGGATTAACACCAAATAAACAGATGGAGCGGGAAAGGATAGCGTGAGGAATTATGAGAAATGTGAATGAAAAAGGAAACGGGAAAGAGACAGTAGTGGCGCAGGGAGGGTCGGAAAACCGGGTGCGGGATTATGTGATTGAGAAGGAGAAACCGAATTTTGAGGTTAGGACTGATCTGGCGCTGGAGGAGAGGGAGAGCTTTCCGGGGGATGGGGGGGAGATCTCGGGAGTGTCGCTCCGGGAATGGCATGAGGAGGAATCCTGCGTGAAACTGACGGAGGTTAAAATCCTCGATGAACGGGGAGCGAAGGCTATGGGAAAACCTATGGGGACTTATCTGACCCTGGAGGCGGACCAGCTGGCGGAGAAGGACGAAGGGTATCATGAAGAAGTATCGGGGGAGCTGGCGAAACAGATCGTGAAGCTGATCCGGCAGTTGTCCCGCAGCGCATGCCGCGAGGAGGGGCCGGTCAGTGCGAATCCGAAAGATTTAAAGATCCTGGCGGTGGGATTGGGGAATCTTTATGTGACGCCGGACGCTCTGGGACCGAAGGTTGTCGGCAATCTTCAGGTGACGCGCCATCTGGACGGACAGTATGGCGACGGATTCCTGAAAGGGCGGAAACTTCCAACACTCAGTGCGATCGTACCGGGTGTGATGGCCCAGACCGGTATGGAGACTGCGGAGATCCTACAGGGGATCATCAGTGAGACAAAGCCGGATATGCTGATCGTCATTGATGCTCTGGCGGCGCGGAGCATCAGAAGGCTGGGAACCACGATCCAGCTGACAGATACCGGTATCCACCCTGGTTCCGGTGTGGGTAACCACCGTCACAGTCTGACCATGGACAGCCTGGGCATCCCGGTGTTGGCGATCGGCGTCCCTACGGTAGTAGGAGCCGCCGCCATCGTTCACGACACGGTCAATACCATGATCCAGACCCTGGCAAGCAGCATGTCCACCAAAGGAATGGGCGACTTCATCCAGGACATGTCCCCGGATGAACAGTACGACTTAATCCGTGAACTGCTGGAGCCGGAGTTCGGAAGCCTCTATGTGACGCCCCCGAATATAGACGAACTGATTGAACAGCTCAGCTACACGATCTCCGAAGGAATCCACATTGCGCTGTTTTGATTTTCAGTCCCAGTACATCGGGAAACCATCAAGACTTAAGCCACAGCACTCTGCAGCACCCCTTCCCCTTTAGGCCCCTTAATTCCTTAACTCAGCCTGTTTACTCAAGGACTGCTGCAAGAGGGCCGATACGATCCAGCCCAGCCCCGGGAGCGCCGCCCCACTTTCCGGTCTCAGGCCCCCATACGACTATGCAGGGTATTAGAGAATGTTAGCGCGCAGGATTTTTCGTTCTGAGGGAAAGAGCCGCTTGTCTGAGCGAAGCGAGTTGCGGTCTTTCCCGAAGGCATTTAGAAAAATTCTGCGCACTTACAGTCTCTTATGCCCGAATCTGGAGTCTGGGGGCCTGAGACCGGAAAGTGGGGCGGCGCTCCCGGGGCTGGGCGAACCCTGGGCGAACCCTGGGCGAACCCTGAACGGCATACAATAAGTGGAAAAACCTTCTGAAACAGTTGTAAACCCCATGGTTCTGTGTTATGATATCATGTGGTTTTGTGTCGAAATAACAGGAATGGAAAATACAAAATGCTGCAATATCTGATAGTATGCCCGCTGGTATTCCTGGCGGGCTTCGTGGATGCGATCGCCGGAGGAGGGGGACTGATCTCCCTTCCGGCCTATATTATTGCCGGGGTTCCGGCACATTTTGCCCTGGGTACGAACAAACTGGCTTCCTCCATGGGGACGACGATTTCCACTGGACGTTATCTGAAAAATGGTTATATAAAAGGAAAGCAGATGATCCGGATCGCGGTTTTAAGCTGTATCGCTTCCCTGGCCGGATCTTCCATCGGCTCCAGCCTTTCTTTGCTGGTCAGTGAGAAGGTACTGGAGGGGCTGATGATCGTGGTCCTGCCGGTTGTGGCATATTATGTGATGCGCAACAAGAACCTGGGCAGTGTGGCGGTGAAGGAGCCGCTGCCGGATAAGGCCATGCTTGTGGTTGCTGTGCTGGCGGCGTTTTTCGTGGGCGGTTATGATGGATTTTACGGACCGGGGACCGGGACATTTTTGATTCTGATCCTGACCGGAGCTGCGTGCATGGATGTGCGCAGGGCGTCTGCCCTGACGAAGGTGATCAACCTGTCGTCCAATGTGGCGGCGCTGGTCACGTTTCTTGTAAATGGAACGGTGCTTTACGGATTGGGGCTGGTTGCAGGGGTGTTCTGTATTGCGGGACATTATATTGGGTCTGGCCTGGTCGTGCATAATGGACAGAAGATCGTGCGCCCGGTGATCCTGGTGGTGCTGGCGATCCTGTTTATCAAGATCATTGCCAATATTGCTGCGGGAGTCTGACCTGGTGTGAATGCGCAGCGCAGAGAGAGGTAATTAGTTACATAGATGTAGATACATAGATGCAGATACATAGTTAAAGGAGAGGATTTCGTATGAAGTGGACTAAATTTACGCTAAAGACAACAACGGAGGCCGTAGACTTGATCAGCAGCATGCTGGACGAGTTTGGGATTGAGGGGATCGAGATTGAGGATAATATCCCTCTGTCTGATGCAGATACCAAGGGGATGTTCATCGATATCCTGCCGGAGCTGCCGCCGGATGACGGCACGGCGTTAGTCAGCTTTTATCTGGAGGATTTGACCAATCTGGAGCGCATTTTGCGTGATATTGAGGAAGGGCTGGATGACTTAAGCCAGTTTGTGGATGTGGGAGAGCGCACCATAGCCATTTCCGAGACGGAGGATAAGGACTGGATCAACAACTGGAAGCAGTATTTCAAACCGTTCACGGTGGATGATATCCTGATCAAACCCACCTGGGAGGATGTGCCGGAAGGACATGAGGACAAGCTGCTGATCCAGATCGATCCGGGCACGGCTTTTGGCACCGGGCAGCATGAGACTACCCAGCTCTGCATCCGTCAGCTCCGCAAATATGTGAATGACCAGTCGGTTATCCTGGACGTGGGGACTGGCAGCGGGATTCTGGGGATCGCGGCGCTGAAGCTGGGGGCGAAGCAGGTCTTCGGCACGGATCTGGATGAAAATGCGATCGTGGCAGTAAGGGAGAATCTGGAGGCCAATGATATTTCACCTGACCGTTTTCAGGTTGTACAGGGCAATATCATCGATGATAAAGAGATTCAGGACCAGGCCGGCTATGAGTGTTACGATATCGTTGCAGCCAATATCCTGGCGCCGGTCATTATCATGCTGCAGGGGGAGATCGCAAAGCATTTAAAGCATGGCGGTATTTTTATCACCTCCGGGATCATCAACATGAAGGAGCAGGATGTGAGAGAGGCCATGGAGTTCAACGAGGAACTGGAGATCATTGAGACCACATACCAGGGCGAGTGGGTATCCATCACCGCCCGGAGAAAATAAGGAGCGGCAAGTGTACCATTTTTTTGTGACGCCGGCGCAGATCGCGGACGGCTATGCGGTGATAACCGGACAGGATGTAAACCACATCCGCAATGTCCTCCGGATGAAGCCGGGGGAAGAGATCGCGGTGCGGGACGGGATTTCCAGAAATTATATCTGTGAACTGGAAACGATCGGTGCGGAGGAGATCCGTGCACGGATCCTGGCGGCAGAGGAGGATTCCAGTGAGCTTCCTGCAAAGCTTGTGCTGTTCCAGGGACTGCCAAAGAGCGATAAGATGGAGCTGATTATCCAGAAAGCGGTGGAGCTTGGCGCATATCAGATCGTTCCGGTGGCAACGCGGCGCGCGGTGGTGAAGCTGGACAAGAAAAAAGAGGATGCCAAAGTCAAACGCTGGAATGCCATCGCCGAGAGCGCGGCAAAGCAGTGCGGGCGTATGCGGATCCCGGAGGTTACCGGGGTGATGAGCCTGAAGGAAGCGTTTGCCTGTGCAGCCGGATTTGACAGGAATATCATCCCTTACGAGTTAGCGGAGGGAATGGCAGAGACGAGAGCCATTCTGGATCAGATACGTCCCGGGATGCAGGTGGGGATCTTTATCGGTCCGGAGGGCGGATTTGATGTGGCGGAGATCGAGGAGGCCATGGAGGCAGGTGTTTGTCCCATCACTCTGGGCAGGCGGATCCTGCGGACGGAGACGGCGGGCATGACGGTGCTGTCCATCCTTATGTTTCAATTGGAGGCGTAAGGGGCAGGCGGACCGCCGGTTTAAGAAAGAGGAGAGAGCATGGAAGCATATTTTGATAATTCCGCCAGCACAAAGGTGCTGGACAGCGTTAAGGACATTGTAGTGAAGACTATGACGGAGGATTACGGCAATGCGGCGGCCAAACACCGGAAGGGCGTGGAAGCGGAGCGCTATATCAGGGAGGCCCGGTCCGTGATCGCCGGGACCCTTAAGGCGGCGGAGAAGGAGATATTGTTCACCTCCGGCGGCTCCGAGTCCAACAACATGGCCCTCATCGGCACGGCGCTCGCGAACCAGAGGGCAGGGAAGCATATTATCAGCACAGCCGTGGAACATCCGTCTGTGTACAATCCGCTGACTTATCTGGAGGAACTGGGATTTGAGATCACCTTTCTTCCTGTGGACCGGGACGGACATATCAGCCTGAAGGAGCTTGAAGATTCCATACGTCCGGATACGATCCTGGTGTCGGTTATGTATGTGAACAATGAAGTGGGGGCGGTGGAGCCGATCGAGGAGATATCCAGGATCATCAGGACTAAGAACCCCAACACCCTGTTTCATGTGGATGCCATCCAGGCCTACGGCAAGTTTGTCATCCGACCGAAGAAACAGGGTATCGACCTTCTTTCGGTCAGCGGACATAAGATCCATGCGCCGAAGGGCGTAGGGTTTCTCTACATCCGCGCTGGAGTGAAGATAAAGCCTTTGATCTACGGCGGCGGCCAGCAAAATGGTATGCGTTCCGGGACAGAGAATGTTCCCGGGGTCGCTGGTCTTGGCGTGGCTGCAAAGGAGGCGTACACGGATCACGAGGAGAAGATCCGCCGTATGACAGAGCTTAAGGATTACATGACGGACCGTCTGGGCGAACTGGAAGGCACCGTAGTCAACAGCAAAAAGGGAGCGGAGAGCGCGCCGCAGATCGTCAGCGTCAGCTTCGAGGGCGTCCGCAGCGAGGTGCTTTTGCATGCTCTGGAGGACAAAGGAATCTATGTCTCCTCCGGCTCTGCCTGTTCCTCCCATCATCCGGGGATCAGCGGGACCTTAAAGGGCATCGGCCTGCCTCAGAAGCTGCTGGATGCGACCATAAGGATCAGCTTCGGCGCGTTCAGTACGAAGGAGGAAGTGGACTACTGCATCGACGTGCTGAAGGAAGTGCTTCCAGTGTTGCGCAGGTACCAAAGGAGCTGAGCGGCTGCGGATTCGGGTGAATATGCCGCAGATACAGGCGGACGTGTTGTGAATGCAGACGAATACGCCGTGGATAAGGAAGATCGAGAGAGGATAAGCTATGATATTTCAGTCATTTTTAATAAAATACGCCGAGATCGGCACGAAGGGCAAGAACCGCTATCTGTTTGAGGACGCTTTGATCAAGCAGATCAAAAACGCCTTAAAGAAGGTGGATGGTTCCTTTATCGCCTCCAAGGAGACGGGGCGCATCTATGTGCAGGCGCTCACAGATTATGATTACGACGAGGTTATCGAGGCCTTGCAGCGGGTGTTCGGGATTGCCTGGATCTGCCCGATGCTGCAGATTGAGGAAAAAGATTTTGATCATTTAAAAAAGGTCGTTGTGGATTACATCGACCAGGCATACCCGGATAAGCATTTCACCTTCAAGGTGGACAGCCGCAGAGCGGATAAGAACTATCCGGTCCGCTCCGAGCAGATGAACTGTGACCTGGGAGAGGCAATCTTAAATGCATATCCGGAGACGAAGGTAAACGTGCATAAGCCGGATGTACTGCTGCGGGTGGAGGTCCGCAAGGTGGTCAACATCTATTCCCTGATGATCCCTGGACCGGGCGGCATGCCGGTGGGGACCAACGGGAAGGCCATGCTGCTGTTATCCGGCGGAATTGACAGCCCTGTGGCTGGTTACATGATCGCCAAGCGGGGCGTTAAGATTGACGCGGTGTATTTCCATGCGCCGCCCTATACCAGCGACCGGGCGAAGCAGAAAGTCGTCGATCTGGCGAAGCTGGTGGCAAGGTATTCCGGCCCGATTCCGCTGCATATCGTCAATTTTACGGATATCCAGCTCTATATTTACGAAAAATGCCCTCATGAGGAGCTGACCATCATTATGCGGCGGTATATGATGAAGATTGCGGAAGAGATCGCGAAGAATAATGAGGCGATGGCGCTGATCACCGGCGAGAGCATCGGCCAGGTGGCGTCCCAGACGGTCCAGTCCTTAGCGGCGACCAATGAAGTCTGTACGATGCCGGTATTCCGCCCGCTGATCGGGTTTGACAAGCAGGAGATCGTGGACATATCCGAGAAGATCGGGACCTTTGAGACCTCGATCCAGCCTTACGAGGACTGCTGCACGATCTTTGTGGCGAAGCACCCTGTCACGAAGCCGAACATCAATGTGATCCATAAGTCGGAGATGAATCTGAGGGAACAGATTGACGAGATGGTGAAGACAGCCATTGACACAGCCGAAATGGTATGGTGTGACTGAGAAGGCACTTCCCTGTGAATTAAAAAAAGGATGCTTCTTTGCCGGAAGCATCCTTTGAAACCTGATATGAAACTATTATTTGATGATGTACGGGGACAGCGTCTCCAGGATCTCGTCAATGCTGGCCTCGGCATGGATGTTCAAGTCGATCGGCTTGGACAGATCCAGGCTGAAGATACCCATGATGGACTTTGCATCGATCACGTATCTGCCGGACACCAGGTCAAAATCAATATCAAATTTAGTCAAATCGTTTACAAAAGATTTCACTTTATCAATGGAATTTAAACAAATGCGAACTGTTTTCATGTAAGAAACCTCCTTAATGGCTGCTTGTAATTTTATGTGGGCGCCGGAGTCCATACTCCCCCCGCCTTATAACAATACTACCTAGATATGGCTGAAAAGTCAATAGGGAGTTTACATGAAATGGATGTAAAAAAATTGTAATATTATGCAAGGAGATAGAATATGAGGACAGCAGCGTTACATAATCTGGGCTGCAAGGTGAATTCCTATGAAACTGAGGCGATGCAGCAGCTTTTAGAGGAGGCGGGCTATGTTATCGTGCCGTTTTCACAGAAGGCGGATGTCTATATCATAAATACCTGTTCCGTGACCAACATGGCGGATAAGAAGTCCCGCCAGATGCTGCACCGGGCCAAAAAACAGAATCCGGACGCTGTGGTGGTGGCTGCGGGCTGCTATGTGCAGGCGGCAGCGGAGGAATTGAAAAAAGACCTGTCTGTGGATGTGATCATTGGGAACAATAAGAAACAGGACCTGGTACCGATCCTGGAATCATATTTTCAGGAATTGGATGGAAGAGGGGCAGGCGGAGGCTCTGCGGTAGACGGAAGACCGGCGGAAGACCGGGATCACGTGATTGACATCAGCAAAACCCATGAATATGAAAGCTTAAGTATCCGGAAGATATCCGATCATACCCGGGCTTTTTTGAAGGTGCAGGACGGATGCAACCAGTTCTGCAGCTACTGCATCATCCCCTATACCCGCGGGAGGGTGCGCAGCCGCAGGCCGGAGGATGTGGAGGCGGAGGTCAGGACGCTGGTGGCGGGAGGCTACCAGGAGGTCGTGCTGACCGGCATTCATCTAAGCTCTTACGGCGTGGATTTCCCTGTGGATCAGGCGGAGGATCTGCTGGGGCTGATCAAAAGGCTTCATGCTGTGGAGGGGCTGAAACGCATCCGCCTCGGTTCTTTAGAGCCGCGGATCATAACCGCGGAATTTGCCGGGGAGCTGGCGGCCATGGAAAAGATCTGCCCTCATTTCCATCTGTCCCTGCAGAGCGGATGTGATGCGACTTTAAAACGGATGAACCGTCATTACGATACCAGGGATTATGAAGAGCGCTGCAAGATCCTGCGGCGGGCGTTTGACAATCCGGCGATCACCACGGATGTGATCGTGGGATTCCCGGGGGAGACGGAGGAAGAGTTTGAGCAGACCAGGGAATTTCTGGAGCGGATCCGGTTCTATGAGATGCATATTTTTAAGTATTCCAGGCGTGCGGGAACCAGGGCTGACAGTATGCCGGACCAGGTACCGGAGAGTGTCAAATCCATCCGGAGTGACGTTCTGCTGGAGCTTGAGAAGCAAATGTCGGAAGATTACCGCAGAAGCCTTGTAGGTAAGGATAAAACGGTGCTTCTGGAAGAAAAAATAACTCTGGACGGGACCGATTATATGATCGGCCACACGAAAGAATATGTAAAAGCAGTGGTGCCATACAGGGATGGTCTTAAGAATACCATAGCAGAGGGGACTCTTGCGGGAATGGCGACAGATGAGATCCTTTATTTGTCGTGAATTTTATGAAAATATAAATTATAGAATATCTTAAGAAAGATTTTCCTTGCCGAAATGGACAAAGTAGTATAGAATAGAGAAGAATAGTTAAAGGACGTGAGGAACATGGGCGAAATTCATAACACACAGTTTTTTCAGGCAGTACAGGAGAATAAGATGGATGTTAGCCAGGTTTTAGAGCAGGTTTATGTGGCTCTGACTGAGAAGGGATATAATCCGGTGAATCAGATTGTGGGATATATTATGTCGGGGGATCCGACCTACATTACCAGCCACAAGAGCGCCAGGAGTTTGATCATGAAAGTAGAGCGTGACGAGATCCTGGAGGAGCTGATGTCCGTGTATATTGATGCGAAGCTTAAGTGACGGGCGTATTGTGCCTGTATCTGTGTATAAGGAACCAAAGAAGACTGCCAGCCGTTCCGTACTGAAAGGCTGGCAGTCTTTTCGGGCATCCTTCTGATCTGGAGAGACGGTTATGAGAATTTTAGGACTTGATTACGGCTCAAAGACCGTAGGTGTGGCAGTCTGTGACCCCCTCGGGATTACTGCCCAGGGAGTGGAGACCATCACCCGCAGGGATGAGGACAAGCTGCGGAAAACACT
The DNA here is from genome assembly GCF_040719375.1 of Clostridium sp. AN503. NCBI lineage: Bacteria > Bacillati > Bacillota > Clostridia > Eubacteriales > Clostridiaceae > Clostridium > Clostridium sp. AN503. Next base: position 741,880 of record NZ_JBFDTP010000002.1, read on the forward strand.
TGCGAGGATTGAAGCGCTGATTGCAGAATATCAGATTGAAACCATTGTTTTGGGTTATCCTAAGAATATGGATGACTCTATTGGCGAACGTGCAAAAAAGACTGAAGAATTTCGCGATATGCTGGTGCGCAGGACGGGCCTGCCGGTGGTTTTGTGGGATGAGCGTCTGACAACTATAGAAGCAAATGAGATTTTAATAGAAAGTGGAGTGCGGCGTGAGGACCGGAAAAAAGTCATCGACAAGATTGCGGCGACTTTGATCCTGCAGTCCTACTTAGGCTCCATACAGGAGTAGAAACGTGGAACAGGAAGAAAAGATCACATTACAGACCGATACGGGCGAAGCGGTGGATTTTTATGTGCTGGAGGAGACCCGGATCAATGGAATGAATTACCTGCTGGTGACGGATTCCGAGGAGGATGAAGACGGAGAGTGCTACATCCTGAAGGACGTATCGAAGGCAGAGGACAGCGAGGCAGTCTATGAGTTCGTGGAGAATGATGACGAGATGGACTACTTATACCGCATTTTTTCGGAGCTTCTTGAGGATATGGAAGTAGAGATCCGGAAGTAGAATAATTTGGAGGAAAAACATTGAAAACAGAGAAACAGAATCAGAATGACAATGGGAACGTGAAAACAGCAGAGAAGGCTTTAGAAGCCGAGAAAACCAACGGCAGATCCGGCGGACGCAGCTCCAGGCCGGCGGCGAAGAATGGGGCCAGGCAGGGCAGCAGGACAGCCGCAGCTGCAAAAACTGAGAAGAGTGACAAGGCTGACAGAGGCGACAAAAACGATCGAACCGATAAGACGGACAGAACTGACAAGACAGACAGAAATGATAAAGCTGGAAATGTAAAGGCTGACAGAAATGTAAAAGCTGATAAAAATACAAAGAGCGACAAGCCCAGGGTAAAGATCATCCCTCTGGGCGGATTAGAGCAGATCGGCATGAATATCACCGCATTTGAGTATGAAGATACGATCGTGGTGGTGGACTGCGGTCTGGCGTTCCCGACGGATGATATGCTGGGCATCGACTTAGTCATCCCGGACGTAACCTATCTGGAGAAGAATATTGATAAGGTGAAGGGCTTTGTGATCACCCATGGACATGAGGATCATATCGGCGCCCTGCCTTATATTTTGCAGAAGATCAATGTTCCGGTGTACGGCACCAAGCTGACCATCGGACTGATCGAGAATAAATTAAAAGAGCATAACCTGATGAAGAGCACCAAGCGGAAAGTGGTAAAGCATGGCCAGTCCATTAACTTAGGCTGCTTCCGTGTGGAATTCATCAAGACCAACCACAGTATCGCGGATGCGGCTGCACTTGCCATCTTTACCCCGGCGGGCGTGATCGTCCATACCGGCGACTTTAAGGTGGATTATACCCCGGTATTTGGGGATGCATTTGATCTGCAGAGGTTTGCGGAGCTGGGCAAGAAAGGTGTGCTGGCGCTGCTCAGCGACAGTACCAATGCGATCCGTCCCGGCTTTACGGCTTCGGAGCGGACCGTGGGCAAGACCTTTGACGCGATCTTTGCAGAGCACAAGATGAACCGTATTATTGTTGCGACCTTTGCGTCTAATGTGGACCGGGTGCAGCAGATCATCTCTTCCGCTGAGAAGTACGGGCGGAAGGTTGTGGTGGAAGGCCGCAGCATGGTCAATGTTATCGGAACAGCCACGGAACTGGGCTATATCAATATCCCGGACGGGACCCTGATCGAGATCGACCAGCTCAAGAATTATCCGGACGAGCAGACGGTACTGATCACCACAGGAAGCCAGGGCGAGTCCATGGCGGCGTTATCCCGTATGGCTTCCGGGATGCACCGCAAGGTATCTATCAAGCCGAACGACGTCGTTATTTTATCCTCCACCCCGATCCCGGGCAACGAGAAGGCAGTTTCCAAGGTTGTCAACGAGCTGTCCATGAGAGGCGTGGAAGTGATCACACAGGATACCCATGTATCCGGACATGCATGCCAGGAAGAGCTGAAGCTGATCTACTCCCTGCTGCATCCGCATTTTGCACTGCCGGTGCACGGCGAATACCGTCATCTGGTAGCCAACCGCAACATCGCTACGGCCATGGGCGTTCCGAAGGAGAATACGCTGATCATGTCCTCCGGCTGTGTGGTGGAGCTTGGCGAGGACACCTGCCGGGTGGTAGACCATGTACAGGCGGGCGGCATCCTGGTGGACGGCCTGGGCGTAGGCGACGTGGGCAATATTGTACTGCGTGACCGCCAGAACCTGGCGCAGAACGGTATCATCATCGTAGTTTTGACCCTGGAGAAATACTCCAACCAGCTGCTTGCAGGCCCGGATATCGTATCCCGCGGATTTGTCTATGTGAGGGAGTCCGAGGATCTGATGGACGATGCCAAGAACGTAGTGGACGATGCAGTTGCCGACTGTCTTGAGAAGCATGTGACAGACTGGGGCAAGATCAAGAATATTATCCGCGACAGCTTGAGCGACTTTATGTGGAAGCGGATGAAGCGGAATCCGATGATCCTGCCGATCATTATGGAAGTGGACTAACGCGAAAGATAGAAATAGACCGGAAAACCTGTGTGATGTCACGGTTTTCCGGTCTTTCTTTCACAATCTGGAGCCGGCGGGGCGCAGGCACGTTGAGAAAATGCCCTTTCTTTTTTGCCATGTTTGTGTTATTATACGATTACCTAAAGTGAGATAAAATAAAGATCAGAATTCAGTCGTGCAGCGGATGATTTGGAACAGGAAGGTACACGACAGCCAGAACCAGAAGGGCAGGGGAAGCAGCAATGAGCCAGATTACAAAAGACATCAACAAAATAACGGGGACCATCATCGGGATTTCGGGAAAGCTGATCCTGTATGCACTGGTGATCCTGCTGCTGGCGGAGGGCATTACCAGAGGGTATGCTTTCGGACATGAGATTTTCTATGCGACTGCCATGGAGGAAGCGCCGGGCAGAGATAAGGTGCTGACTGTTCCAAAGGGACAAAAGGAGTCGGAGACGATCCATACCTTAAAGGATCTGGGGCTGATCGACAACGAGCTTGCGATCCAGATCCAGATGAAGTTTTATGAATATGAGATTTACCCGGGAACATACACCCTGAATACTTCCATGACTTCCAAGGAGATCTTACAGGCTCTCAACGTGGAGCCGGAGGACGGTGAAAAGAATGCAGACGGTTCCTCAAAGTCGGCATCGCAGACTGGCGCGGACTCCGGAGGCAATGCAGGAGCCGGTGCGAATGGAGCGGCTGGCGGCAATGCGGACGGTGGTGGAAATGCAGGTGCCGGTGAGAATGCAGACGTTTTAGGCAATGCAGGCGCCGGAGTGGACGGGGCTGCCGGCAATGCAGGCGCCCAGTCACAGGACGAATGGCCGTCAGACGGCGGAGAAGAGCCGGAGGTAGAGATCGAGATACCGGAAGGCGGTACGCAGGAATGATGGACCAGGACAGGATTACCGGTTATATCCACTCTCTGGACCAGGGACACGGCGAGCTCTGTGACCGGATCGCCAGGGAGGCGAGAACTTCTTATGTGCCGATCATCCGGCGGGAGACGGCCTCGTTTTTACAGACGATGGTGGCAAGCGCTGCGCCATCCAGGATACTGGAGGTTGGAACTGCGGTAGGATACTCGGCGCTTTTGATGGCGCAGGTGATGCCGGAGGGGTGTCATATCACAACGATTGAGAAATACAAGCCGCGGATACCTCTTGCAAGAGATCATTTCAGGCAGGCGGGGATGGAAGAGCGCATTACCCTGATCGAGGGGGATGCAGGTGAGGTTCTGGAGCAGCTTTCCGGAACCTTTGGCTTTATCTTTATGGATGCGGCGAAGGGACAGTATATCCACTGGCTGCCCCGTGTTCTTGAGCTGCTTAAGCCGGGCGGAGTTTTGCTTACGGACAATGTGCTACAGGACGGGGACATCGTGGAATCACGGTTTGCTGTGGAGCGCAGGAACCGGACCATACACGGACGGATGCGGGAGTATCTGTATGTCCTGACCCACACAGAGGCGTTACAGACCAGCATTGTTCCCATTGGGGACGGCGTGGCGCTCAGCGTCAGGAAATGACAGGCGGAGTGGCGCTCAGCGCCAGGAATAACAGAAGGAAAATAGCTATGAGAAAAACAGAATTACTGATACCGGCGGGCAGCTTGGAAGTATTGAAGACCGCCGTGATATACGGGGCCGACGCGGTGTATTTGGGCGGCGAAGCCTTCGGACTTCGCGCAAAAGCGAAGAATTTTACCAATGAGGAGATCAAAGAGGGGATCGCATTCGCTCACGGGCGGGGCGTGAAAGTCTATATCACTGCCAATATCCTGGCTCACAATGAGGATCTGCCGGGTGTGGAGGCGTATTTTGAGGAACTCAAAGAGATCGCTCCGGATGCTCTGATCATCTCTGACCCCGGCGTCTTTGCCATTGCAAGGAGAGTGCTTCCGGATATGGAGATCCATATCAGCACCCAGGCCAACAATACCAATTATGGTACCTACCTTTTCTGGTATGGCCTCGGGGCAAAGCGGGTGGTTTCCGCGCGGGAGCTGTCGCTTAAGGAGATCAGGGAGATACGTGAGAAGATCCCGGAGGATATGGAGATTGAAAGTTTCATCCACGGGGCCATGTGCATCTCTTATTCAGGCAGATGCCTGCTGAGCAACTTCATGGTGGGAAGGGACGCCAACCAGGGCGCCTGTACCCATCCCTGCCGATGGAAATATTCCATCGTGGAGGAGACAAGGCCCGGCGAGTATATGCCTGTATATGAGAATGAGCGGGGCACCTATATTTTTAACTCCAAGGATCTTTGCATGATCGAGTATATCCCGGAGATGATGGATGCTGGGATCGACAGCTTTAAAATAGAAGGTCGCATGAAGACGGCGCTTTACGTGGCGACTGTGGCTCGGACCTATCGGAAGGCCATAGACGATTACCAGAAGGATCCCGCGCTTTACCGGGCCAACCTGGACTGGTACCGGGAGGAGATCGCAAAATGCACTTACCGGGAATTCACCACCGGCTTTTATTTTGGAAAGCCCAATGAGGAAAGCCAGATTTATGACAATAACACCTATGTAAAGAATTATACTTATCTGGGAACGGTGGAGGAAGTGCGTGCAGACGGCTGCTGCCGGATCGAGCAGAAGAATAAATTTTCCGTTGGAGAGCAGATTGAAGTGATGAAGCCGGACGGCCGCAATATAGAGGTGACCGTGCGCGCCATCACCGATGAGGACGGCACACCGCAGGAGAGCGCGCCCCATCCGAAGCAGGTCCTGTATGTGGACCTGGGGACGGAGCTGGAGGTGTATGATATTCTGCGGCGGAGGGAAGAAGCGTAAGACAAATGAAGATTAAGGTCACCCCTGGCATAGACGGGTTTATCCTCAATATTGTTCTGATGTTTTTTTTGATGCTTTTCGGTATTCAGGTTTCCGGATCGAGAGGTGACTCGTTTTATGGCATTTTGGCAGGTATCTGTGGAGTATGGGCAGCTATAAAGGCTGTTGAATATAGAAACAGAAGGCTGACTGCCTATGATCGTGGTATTGTTTTCCGCAATATGTGGGGAAACGTGACAAGGGTGAGGTATGAGGAAATCACTGCGGTCAAGATCTGCAGCAACGGCAGACTGGGAGGCACCAGGGCGGAATTTTATCTGGAGGATCAGTATGTTGGATTCTGCTGCTCAGGAGACAAAAACTATGGACAGTTAATGGAACACCTGTTTTGCATTATACCGGATAGGATCATGTGGTAAAATGGGAAAAATAATAAATAGTATTTTTGATTTCATGTCAGAGGCTGTCGCAGAGGCAGTCTCTTTTCCTGCTTAAATTACCGCACCCGCTTGTGGCAAAACCAAAATTGTAGTATTATAAGAAGATGAAACGAAGGAGGTACAGATATGCTGGCGTGGATTCTTGCCGCCGGGGCAGTGCTCTGCCTGGCTTATTATGCGATTATCGTAACCTACGCAGGATTTGGGACTGCGTTTTCTGCGGTGTGGCTGTTTCTGGGGATCTTTTTGGGAGTGGCGGCAGCAGGCGTGCGGTATTATCAGAGATATCCCGAGCGGATCCCGCTGTGGATCCCAGTCTCACTTGTGACGCTCTGTGCTTCGGGGGTGATTGTGCTTTTAGTGGTGCAGATCCTCATATTTGGGCGGATTCCGTCTTCTGCAGAGCCGGATCTGGACTATGTGATTGTGCTGGGGGCGCAGGTGAAGCCTGAGGGACTCAGTAAGACCTTGAAGCTGCGCCTTGATAAAGCTGCGGAATATGCCAGACAGAACCCGGACACGCTTCTGGTACTGTCGGGAGCAAAAGGCGCCAATGAACCGGTTACGGAAGCGTCTGCCATGAGGGAATATCTTCTGGAGCAGGGCATAGAGGATGAACAGATGCTTTTGGAGGAGCGCTCCTACAGCACAGTGGAAAATATCGCTTATAGTAAGATCCTGATCGAAGAAGACCGGGAGCAGCGGCATGCGGCGGAGCTGAAAAGGACGGAGAGTGAACGGAGAGTGCCGGGAGCAGCGATCATGTCGGAGAAACTGGCGGCGCAAATGGCGGAGAAACCAGCGCGCATCGGCATTCTCACCAGCAATTTCCATTTGAGCCGCGCAAGGCTGATCGCGCGCAAGCAGGGGCTGACGGATGTCAGAGGGATCGCTTCCGAGTCGGATAAGGTGCTGTTTGTACATTTTTGCTTAAGGGACAGCCTGGCGATATTAAAAGACCGATTGATGGGTAACCTGTAAGTAAGCCTGTATGTGACCGATGCCGGAAACCATGGCGGCAAAGGTACGATGACAGAAAGCATATAGAAAAGGAGATATGATATGATCGATCAACTGGAAAAGATAGAGGGACTGAATGCCTATCGGGTGGTGGAACACAAGACCATCCAGGAGATGCAGTCGGAAGGAATCGTTCTGGAGCACAAAAAGACGAAGGCAAGACTCTTCCTTCTGTCCAATGATGATGAAAACAAGGTGTTCTGTATAGGATTTCGGACCCCTCCGTCCGACGACACGGGGCTGCCGCATATTCTGGAGCACAGCGTACTTTGCGGTTCTGACAAGTTTCCGCTTAAGGATCCGTTTGTGGAGCTGGTGAAGGGTTCCCTCAATACGTTTTTAAATGCCATGACCTATCCAGATAAGACCGTGTATCCGGTGGCAAGCTGCAATGAAAAGGATTTTCAGAACCTGATGGATGTTTACATGGATGCCGTGCTGCATCCCAACATCTATAAAGAAGAAAAGATCTTCCGGCAGGAGGGCTGGCACTACGAGCTGGAATCTGAGGATGCGCCGCTGATCTACAACGGCGTTGTGTACAATGAGATGAAGGGCGCTTACTCCTCCCCGGAGAGTCTGCTGGACAGCTTTACCCAGAAGACGCTGTTCCCGGACAACTGTTATGGGAAGGATTCCGGCGGTGATCCGGCATTTATCCCGGAGCTGACCTATGAGAAATTCCTGGATTTCCACAGCACCTATTATCATCCGTCCAACAGCTATATCTATCTCTATGGAGATATGGATATGGCAGAGAAGCTTAAGTGGCTGGATGAGGAGTATCTCTGCCATTATGAGGAGCGGACGGTGGATTCACGGATCCCGGAGCAGAAGGCGTTTGACCAGCCGGTGGAGCGGGAGCTGCATTATTCCATTACGGACGGGGAACCGGAAGAGGATGCAACCTATCTGTCTGTGAATACGGTTGTGGGAACGGACTTGGATCCGAAGCTGTATGTGGCGTTCCAGATCCTGGAATATACCTTGCTGGATGCACCGGGAGCGCCGTTAAAACAGGCGCTGATCGACGCGGGCATCGGCAAGGATGTGATGGGCGGATACGAGAGCGGGATCTTACAGCCGTTTTTCAGCGTGATCGCAAAGGATGCGAACCCGGAGCAGAAGGGCGAATTTCTTGCGGTGGTAAAGGGCACGCTGCGGAGGCTGGCGGACCAGGGGATCAATAAAAAGAGCCTGCTGGCAGGCATGAACTTTTATGAATTTAAGTACCGGGAAGCGGATTATGGCTCTGCGCCAAAGGGGCTGATGTATGGTCTCCAGTGTCTGGACAGCTGGCTGTATGACGGGGATCCGATGATGCATTTACAGTACCAGGAGACCTTTGATTACCTGAAAAATGCAGTCCATGAGGGCTTTTTTGAACAGCTGATCCGTGATTATCTGCTGGATAATCCGTTCGAGGCGGTGCTGGTGGTAAGCCCGGAGAAGAACCTGACGGCAAAAGAGGATGAGAAGGTGGCAAAGCGCCTGGCGGACCATAAGGCGTCCCTCAGTGCAGATAAGATCGCCGGACTGATCGAGGATACCAAGGCGCTGAAGCTATATCAGGATACTCCGTCCACGCCGGAGGCCATGGAGAAGATCCCGCTTCTTAGCCGGGAAGACATTGATAAACAGGCGGAGAAGTTTTATTGGACCGAGAAGACAGAGGACGAGATAAAAGTCCTGCACCACAACTTCTTTACGGCGGGGATCGGTTATCTGAAGGTGCTGTTCATGACGGATACGGTGCCGCAGGAGGATCTGTATTATGTGGGGCTCTTAAAATCCGTGTTGGGCAGTGTGGATACGGAGCATTATACCTATTCCGATTTGACCAGCGAGATCCATTTAAACAGCGGCGGCGTGGATTTTTCCGTGTCTTCCTTTGCAAATCTGCAGGATGAGGAGAAGTTTACCGGTGCATTCGTGGCGAGTGTTCGGGTGTTGTATGACAGGCTGGATTTCGGTTTTGGGATTCTGGAGGAGATCTTGAATCATTCTGTCTTTACCGACAGGAAGCGTCTGGGTGAGGTCATCCAGGAGACCCGCTCCCGTGCCAGGATGAAGCTGGAAAATGCGGGCCACTCCACGGCGGTTTCCCGGGCCACCTCCTATTTCTCCGCTACCTCCTGGTACAATGAGATGACAGGCGGAACCTCCTACTATCATTTCCTGGAAAAGATCGCTAAGGATTACGAGACGGAGAAGGATGCCATCGCTGCGAAGCTTCAGGAGGTGTGCGGGAAACTGTTTACCCGCTCCAATATGCTGGTGAACTATACAGCGGATGACAAGGGGTATGGGTATCTTCCGGAGAGTTTAAAGCTTCTGGTTTCCAGGCTGCCGGAGGGAGGCGGCGAGCGGTACCCGTTCACCCATCCGGTGGAAAACTTAAATGAGGGCCTCAAGACCTCGGCTCAGGTGGATTATGTGGCGCGGTGCGGCAATTTCAGAAAAAAAGGGTATGAATATACCGGCGCGTTGAAAATTTTGCAGGTGATCTTAAGTTATGACTATCTATGGCTGAACATCCGTGTGAAGGGCGGCGCTTACGGCTGCATGAGCGGGTTCGGACGGTCAGGCGAAGGGTATCTGGTCTCCTACCGGGACCCGAACCTAAAGGAGACCAATGAGGTTTATGAGGGGATTCCTGCATATCTTGAGCAGTTTGACCCGGATGAGCGGGACATGACCAAGTATGTGATCGGGACCATAAGCAATTTAGATACGCCGCTGACTCCGTCCATCAAGGGCAGCAGAGGCCTGTCTGCCTATCTGTCGGGTGTGACGGAAGAGATGCAGCAGAAGGAGCGCGACCAGGTGCTCGGCGCGACCAGGGATGATATCCGGGCGCTGGCCGACCTTATCCGCGCAGTACTGGCAACCGGCAGCTTCTGTGTGGTTGGCAATGAAGAAAAGATCGAGGCAAACCGCGCCATGTTTGGCGTAGTGGAGAACCTTACGAGAGGATAAAAGAAAGTCTATGACAAAGAAGATGGAAACACAGGATATCGAAAAACTGATGGAGACGCTGGGCAAACCGGGAGAGAATGACGGGGCGTCGTCGAAAGACCAGGCTGGCATGCAGAAAAAATCCGGTTTCGTGACGCTGATCGGCAGGCCCAACGTGGGCAAATCCACGCTGATGAATCACCTGATCGGCCAGAAGATCGCCATCACCTCGGATAAACCGCAGACCACCAGGAACCGCATCCAAACTGTGTACACGGATGAACGCGGGCAGATCATTTTCCTGGACACTCCGGGCATCCATAAGGCCAAGAATAAGCTTGGCCAATATATGGTCAATGTGGCGGAGCACACCTTGAAGGAGGTGGATGTGGTTATGTGGCTGGTGGAGCCGACCACCTTCATCGGGGCGGGGGAGCGGCATATTGCGGAGCAGCTGCGCACGGTAAGAACTCCGGTCATCCTGGTCATCAACAAGATCGATACACTGAAGAACCAGGAAGAGATCCTGACCTTCATCGACGCTTATAAGGATATCTGCAATTTTGCGGAGATCGTGCCTGTGTCGGCTCTGAAGGAGAAGAACACGGATCTTTTGACGGAGCTGATCTTTAAATACCTGCCCTACGGTCCGCAGTTTTACGATGAGGATACGGTGACGGACCAGCCTATGCGCCAGATCGCGGCAGAGCTGATCCGGGAGAAGGCCCTGCGCCTGCTAAATGAGGAGATCCCTCACGGCATTGCGGTGACGATCGAGAAGATGACGGAGCGTTCAAACGGTATCATGGATATTGAGGCGACGATCGTCTGTGAGCGGGACTCCCACAAGGGCATCATCATTGGCAAGGGCGGCGCCATGTTAAAGCGCATCGGTTCTGCCGCCAGACGGGAGCTGGAGGAGATGCTGGAGACAAAGGTCAACTTACAGCTCTGGGTAAAGGTGCGTAAGGAGTGGCGCGACAGCGAGACCCTGATGAAGAATTATGGCTACACGCCTGAGAAATAAGCAGCGTAAAAGGGAAGGTCGGTTTGGAAATTGAGGGAGACGACAAATCTGACGGGGATGGTATTAAAGGCCACCCCTTCAGGAGAATATGACAGGCGCCTGGTCCTTCTGACCCGGGAGCGGGGGAAGCTGACAGCATTCGCCCGCGGGGCCAAACGGCCGGGCAATCAGCTGATGGCGGTGAGCCGTCCGTTTGTGTTCGGGCAGTTCCGGCTGTTTGAGGGGCGGGACGCCTACAGTCTGCAGAGCGCAGAGATCAGCAATTATTTTACGGAGCTTGCCGGGGATGTGCAGGCGGCCTGTTACGGCTCCTATTTCCTGGAACTGGCAGACTATTACTGCCGTGAGAATGTGGACGGCACCGAGATGCTCCTTCTGCTCTACCAGTCCATGCGGGCGCTCTTAAAACCGGCGCTGCCCGATGACCTGGTGCAGTTAGTGTTTGAACTGCGCGCCATGGTCATCAATGGAGAATATACAGAGCATCCCCCGCGTGCGGTCAGTGACTCGGCCACATATGCGTGGGAGTACATTATCGCCTCTCCGATCGAGTCATTATATACCTTTGTCTTGACGGAGGAGGTGCAGAGAGAATTGAAAATCTGTGTGGATATCAACAAAAAGAAGTTTATCGACCGGGAATTTCATTCTCTGGAGATCCTGGAAATGATGGAATTTTCATGTAGGTATTGAAAATCCCGGCATTTACAGGTATAATCCAAAATAGCTGTGCGCAAAAGCGCCGGCATAAGGTTTTAGGAGGAAAATTATGAAAAAGAAATATGCTGTGCTGGCGGCTGGCAGTCCTTACAGGAATACTGATCACCGGATGCGGGCAGAAGGCAGCGGCTTCCGGGTGGGAAGCCAACGAGAACAGTATCTACGTGAGCAAAGGGCTTGAGGTAGAGAGCGCACTGATCTATACATCGGAGAAGACCAATGATCTGTACACGCAGGATGGGCTTGCTTCTTTTGTAAAGGAACAGATCGCGGTTTATAATGCAGCACAGGGAGCGGCTGAGGCTGCGGAGAATACAGAGGGCGGCGAGGCGCTTCCCGTGGCGCTTAAGAGCTGTACGCTGGAAGGGCAGACAGGAAAGCTGGTCCTGGATTACAAGACTGCGGAGGACTTTGTAAAGTTTGCGCAGGAAACCGGGGACAATACCAACACGGTAACCGCCCTTACAGTTGCAGATATGGCAGGCGGCCTGCCGGAGGACTTGAAATTCACCGCACCGGACGGCAAAGCTGTGGATGCAGCAGAGGTGTCGAAGCTGTCCGACGCCCATGTGGTTGTCGTGGAGGGCGCCGCGACTGTTTATACGGAAGGCAAGGTTGCCTATGTATCAGAAGGCGTGACAATGAAGAGGGAGAATGCGGTACAGACTGCGGAAGGCAAAAACTGTATCGTATTTAAATAATTATTATTAATAATTCGGAAGAAAGAGGTTATCTGACATGGAAAAGACGATGGAAAAGATTGTGGCGCTGGCCAAGAGCAGAGGTTTTGTATATCCAGGTTCCGAGATCTACGGAGGCCTTGCCAATACCTGGGATTACGGCAACCTGGGTGTGGAGCTTAAAAACAATGTGAAAAAAGCATGGTGGCAGAAATTCGTTCAGGAAAGCCCCTACAACGTGGGTGTGGACTGCGCGATCCTGATGAATTCCCAGACATGGGTGGCATCTGGCCATCTGGGCGGTTTCTCCGACCCGCTGATGGACTGTAAGTCCTGCAAGGAGCGTTTCCGCGCCGACAAGCTGATCGAGGACTACATGGACGAGAACGGCATCACCATCGAAGGCTCCGTGGATGCATGGTCCCAGGAAGAGATGAAGCAGTACATCGACGAGAAGAATATCTGCTGTCCCAGCTGCGGCAAGCATGATTTCACTGATATCCGCCAGTTCAACCTGATGTTCAAGACCTTCCAGGGCGTGACGGAGGATGCCAAGAACACCGTATACTTAAGACCGGAGACCGCACAGGGTATTTTCGTGAACTTCAAGAACGTACAGCGCACCTCCAGGAAGAAAGTGCCGTTCGGCATCGGACAGATCGGTAAATCCTTCCGTAACGAGATCACTCCGGGCAACTTCACCTTCCGTACCCGTGAGTTTGAGCAGATGGAGCTGGAATTCTTCTGCAAGCCTGGCACCGACCTTGAGTGGTTCGCCTATTGGAAAGAATTCTGCATCAACTGGTTAAAAGCTCTGGGTATTAAGGATGATGAGATGCGGGCCAGAGACCATTCTCCGGAAGAACTCTGCTTCTACAGCAAGGCCACTACAGACATTGAGTTTTTATTCCCGTTTGGCTGGGGTGAGCTGTGGGGCATCGCAGACCGTACTGATTACGATCTGACCCAGCACCAGAATACCTCCGGCGAAGATATGACCTATTTTGACGACGAGGCTAAGGAGAAATATGTACCGTATGTCATTGAGCCGTCCCTGGGCGCAGACCGTGTGACCCTCGCATTCCTGTGCGCCGCTTACGATGAGGAGGAGATCGGTGAGGGCGATGTGCGTACCGTCCTGCATTTCCACCCGGCCATCGCTCCAGTGAAGATCGGGATCCTGCCGCTGTCCAAGAAGCTGAACGAGGGCGCGGAGAAGATATACGCAGAGCTGTCCAAGTACTACAACTGTGAGTTTGACGACAGAGGCAACATCGGCAAGCGTTACAGAAGGCAGGACGAGATCGGTACTCCGTTCTGTATCACCTATGATTTTGGTTCCGAGGAGGACCATGCAGTGACCGTCCGCGACCGCGATACCATGGAGCAGGTGCGCGTACCGGTTGCTGAGCTGAAAGCCTACTTCGAGGATAAGTTCCGCTTTTAATATGTTCTGATTTCTATCAGTTTACCTTAATTTCTATAGTTTGCGGCGGTTTCTATGTAAGCCGCCGCAGGCTATCATGATTGAATTATCTTATTTGAATCCTGTTGTGAATGTGATCGAATAAAAATTTGTAACCCCTTGACAATATGTCGTAAACGACATATACTGGTACATAGAAGGAGAAAACCTTGAATAAGTTTGAGATTTTGTTTTATCAAAAAGCGAATGGAGAGGAACCGGCAAAAGATTTTATTTTGCAGCAGGATCCTAAGATGAAGGCAAAACTGCTGCGGATCATTGAGATGATTGGGACCAATGGCAATGTGTTGGGAGAGCCTTACACGAAGAGTCTTTCGGATGGCATTTATGAGATCCGGGCAAAACACAGTTCTGATATTACCAGGGTTTTATATTTTTTTGAAGTGGGAGGAAGGATCGTGCTGACCAACGGTTTTGTCAAAAAGACGGATAAAACCCCGCGAAGAGAGATTGAGACAGCGAAGAAATACAGAAATGATTATAGAAGGAGGGCACGACATGACCAGATTTGATGATTTTTTGAAAGAACAGCTTACGGATCCGGAAGTGAAAAAGGAGTACGATGCGTTGCAGCCGGAGTTTGACATTATCCAGGCGATCATCGATACCAGGAAAAGCCAGAATCTGACCCAGAAGGAGTTGTCCGAACGGACCGGCATCACCCAGGCAGATATCAGCCGTATCGAGACCGGGACCAGGAATCCCAGCCTGGATATGCTGAAGCGGCTGGCTGATGGGATGGGGATGTATCTGAAGGTGGAATTTATACCGAAGAAGATGAGATGACATAGTTTAAGAAAGTCCAGGTGCTTACAGGCATTCCCGGACTTTCTTTACAACCAGAGAAATGATCTCGTTCATGGACAGATCCTCACAGCCAACTACATGATGATTGCAGCGGTTGACCGGCATCAGGATCTGGCAGGCGTGACTGCGTCCGATGGCTGCGGCCATCTTTTCCGTAACCTCGCCATAGAGAGAATCGGCGATGACGATTCCGATGGGGCCGATGATGATATCGGAGTCTTTCGCTGCGACGAGCACAGGATTCTCGCCGGTGGCCCCGTAGTCCGCGCCGGCCTTTAACATGGCGCTTGTTGCGATGCTGTTGGTGCCGATAGCCAGAAGCTCCTGCTCCGGAAATGCTTTCTTTAGCTGCTCGATGATGGCCTTGCCCATGCGCCCGCCCTGTCCGTCTATGATCGTGATTTTTTTCATAATGTGCCAGATCCTTTCTTATCCCATAAATATACAGATGATAAACCGATGATGTGTTTTTAAATTCTATCAGAAAATCCTGCTCAAGCGCAAGTACTTTCTGCTTGTGAATCCCTGGATTTGTGATAAAATAGGGAAAGATGGGATTTTAATGAATATAAGGAGGCATAAAGATGGCAAAAGTATATGCGTTGATAGCGGATGGTTCTGAGGAAGTGGAGTGTCTTGCAGTGGTGGATATCTTAAGACGCAGCGGGATTGAGACCGTACTGGTCTCTGCTGGTGAGACGCGAGAGATCGTAAGCTCCCATCAGATCCAGATCCGGGCGGATGCGACTGTGGCAGAGACGGATTTTTCTGATGGGGATGTGATCTTCCTGCCGGGTGGAATGCCGGGAGCGGAGAATCTGACTGCATGTGAGCCGCTGATCGAGGCGCTTCGGCAGGCTGATGATGACGGCAGAAGGATTGCGGCGATCTGCGCGGCGCCTGGTGTTGTGCTGGGACGCCATGGTTTCCTGGAGGGAAAGACAGCAACTTGTTTCCCTGGTTTTGAACGGGATTTCCGGGGAGCTGCAGAGTATACCATGCAGGGTGTGGTGACAGACGGCAATATCACCACGGCCAGAGGACTTGGTTTCGCGATCGATCTGGGGCTGGAGCTGGTGAGGATCCTGGCCGGTGAAGCCGCGGTGGAGGATGTGAAAAAGAAGATCCAGTACAACTGATCTGCGGGAGAGCGCAGCAGGCAGATAGATTTTGCGGAATATATACAGAGATTTACAGAGGAGCCGGAAGGATACCGTCATTGTGAGCGGTGTTCTTCCGGCTTTTATAAGGTTATAGCAGTCATTCCACAATATTATAACTGTAGGTACTACAATATATTGACTTTGATAAAGCGGTGTGATACACTACACAAAAACAAAGTTGCAGGATTGACAGCAGAGTATAAGATGGTGGAGGGCTGGTAATATGGATAAGATAACCGTATTTAAAGGAGATGGGATCGGACCGGAGATCACGGATACGGTCATGGAGATTTTAGATGTGGCGGGGGCCAGGCTGGAATATGAGGTGTTCCGGGTGGGCAATCAGGAATATTTGGAGAACGGAGCGCTGATACCGGAGGACGCCTTTTCCTCGTTTGAAAAAACAAAGATACTTTTAAAATCCCCGATCACCACGCCGATCGGCAAAGGCTTTCGTTCGCTGAATGTGACCATGCGGGAGAAGTATGACATGTATGCCAATATCCGTCCGGCCAAATCCAATAAAGCAGTGAACACCCCGTTCCGGGATGTGGATATCGTCGTGTTCCGGGAGAATACGGAGGATCTTTATGTTGGCGTGGAGGAGTGGGCGGACGAGGATACGGTGGTTGCCAAAAAGATCATCACCCGCAAAGCCAGTGAGCGTATCATCCGCGATGCCTTTGAATATGCCAGGGCACATGGACGGAAGAAGGTTACCTGTGTGCACAAGGCGAATATCTTAAAACAGACGGACGGATTTTTCTTAAAGATCTTCAATCAGATAAAAGAGGAATATCCGGAGATCCTGGGGGATGACCGGATCGTGGATGCAGTCTGCATGCAGCTCGTCCTGAATCCACAGCAGTTTGACGTTATGGTGATGCCGAATCTGTATGGGGATATTGTGTCAGATCTGACCAGCGGCCTGATCGGCGGCCTGGGACTGCTGCCGTCCGGCAATCTGGGAAGGGATTATGCCATGTTCGAGGCCGTACACGGAAGCGCGCCGGATATCGCCGGAAAAGGCATTGCAAACCCGACCGCCCTGCTCTGGTCAGCCTGTATGATGCTGGAACATTTAAAGCAGAACGATGTGGCGGACGGGATCCGCAGGGCCGTTGATAAGGCGCTCTGCAATCTGGATGTGATCACCCCGGATCTGCATGGCAGAGGTAACACGGAGAGTTATAAAAATGCGATCATTGCGCAGCTTGCGTGACTGCACGGATTAGAAAAACCTACAGCAAACCATAAGAATCAGAACAAAGCGAGACGGCATATCAGGTAAAATCGATATGCCGTCTCGTTTTTTTATATCATGGGAAAGTTCTCTATGATATAAAAATTTATTCTAAATCCGTCCCGGAAATTTGAAAAAAATATCAAAAATTTATAAGCTGTTTAAAAAAATATCAAAAGATTTGTAAAAACTCCGGAATATTTTATATACTGTCAGTAAAAAACATTGTAAAATCAGTTCAGTAAGAAACGTTACAGGAACAATGGACGGGAAGTCCTGGTGAAGAAAGGGAGGTTTTACAGGATGAAGAAACGATTTTTAAGTTCACTTATGGCAGCAGCAATGGTGGCGGCGTCACTGGCAGGCTGTGCACCGAAGCCGGTGGAGTCCACGACGGCGGCTCCGGCAGCGGAAGCAGCAAAGACTGAGGCAAAGGCAGAGGGCGGCGAGACTGCTGCGGAGACGAAAGCGCAGGATACGGCAGATCTGCCGGTCTTAAAGGTTGCAGTGATGCCGTTCCTTAACAGTATCCCGATCGAGTATATGATCAACGAAGGCCTGGATACGGCCAACGGTTTCAAGATCGAGCCGGTATACTTTGCAAATGGCGGAGCCATGAACGAAGCGCTGGCGGCGGATCAGTGGGAGGTAGGTACCTTGAGCGCGGCGGCGGTCAACTCCCTGGCGATTTACGGAGCATACTGTATCGCAGATATCGGGCATTCTGAGGGCGGCCTGTATACGCTCTGCAAACCGGATTCCCCGATCGCACAGGTAAAAGGCGCAAATCCCTCTTACCCGGATATCTACGGCGATGCGGAAACATTAAAGGGAGCGGTCATTGCCACGAACACCGGAACCATTTCCCATTTAAACGTGATCAAGTGGCTGGAGAAGTTTGGACTGACCACCGAGGATGTGGAGATCGTACATATGGATTTCCCGTCCGCATATCAGGCGCTCATGACCGGAAACTGTGACGTGGCGGCCCTGAACCCGCCGACCTCCTATGCGGCAGAGGGCGAGGGCATGGTGGTGACTTCCAGCCTGACGAACCTGGAGGTTCCGCAGTTTGATTCCATCATCGTCAGCAACAAGGCGTTTACCGAGCGCAAAGATGTTCTGGTAAACTATGTGAAAGCGTTTTTCCAGGCAACCGATGCACTCCAGGCGGACCCGGATATGGCGGCGCAGCTTCTGCTTGACTGGTATACGGAGAATGGTTCCGAGTCTTCGCTGGAAGCCTGCAAGAACGAGATCGAGACCAGGCCGTTTGTAACCTCTGAGGAGGAGAAGACCATCACCGTCGGCGATTCCGTACAGATAACCGGTGAATTCTGGGTATCCCAGGAGCTGCTTGATGAAGCCAAGTTCCCGGAGATCGCAACCCATATTGATACGACGATCGTCAAGGAAGCGCTGGGTTTCTAAGATTTTGAAGGAGTACAGGAAGGTGTCGGCGACGGCACCTTCATTTTTACCGGGGCGCAGGCCGCGCGGGCCTGGTGGCGGAGAACCCGGTGACAGAAAAGAAAGGTGGTTACTGACGTGACAGAATTGGAGAAAAAGAAACAGCGGGACAAGAGGAAATTTGCGTTTATATCTGTGTGTTCCCTGAGTACATTTTTTATAGTCTGGTACATAGCGACGGCAATCCTGCACCTGATGCCGGATTACAGCCTGCCAAGCCCCGTCCAGGTGCTTCAGGCATTCATCTACAAGTTAAACCACAAGGCGCCGGACGGAGGCACGCTGTTCCAGCACATCGTGGCGAGCTTGAAGGTGGCGCTGAGCGGATATGTGTTGGGCGCGGTGATCGGGATCCCGCTGGGGATCTGTATGGCGTGGTTTCGCAGGATCGATCTGTTTGTCACACCGTTGTTTGACCTGGTGCGTCCGGTCCCGACCATCGCCTGGATCCCGCTTATGATCCTGTGGTTCGGCATCGGCCTTGGAGCAAAGGCAGCGATCATCTTCGTATCCGCCTTTATCCCGTGCGTGATCAACTCTTATGCGGGGATCAAACAGACCAAACCCGTACATCTGTGGGTGGCCCAGACCTTTGGGGCGTCCAGGACCAAAATGCTCTTTACGGTGGCGATCCCAACGGCGATGCCGCTGATCTTCACCGGTCTGCGCATCTCCCTGCAGGCGGCATGGACGACCCTGTGCGCGGCGGAAATGCTGGCGGCCAACAAGGGGTTAGGGTATATGATACAGCTCAACCGTTCCCTTGCAAGGGCGGATCTGATCATCGTCGGTATGCTGACCATCGGGTTTATCGGGACCCTCTTTGCCGTTGTACTGGGCAAGATGGAGAACCGGCTGGTGAAGGGAGGTAAAAAATCATGAAGAAATATTTTACCGGAGAAAAGCTGGAAAAGACCATTTACGCGGTCTGCGCGATCGCAACCTTTTTCCTTGCATGGGCCTTTATCACCACATTCACGGCGGCAAAGGAGACTACGCCCGGACCGGTTGAGGTTTTAAGGCTCCTTGTGGATTCCTTTTTTAAGCCGATCGGAAGATATACCATATATGGCCATCTGTATTACAGTATCCGGCGCGTGCTGATCGGTTATACGGTAGCTACGGTGCTTGGGATCATTGTGGGCATCGCCATGGGCACCTCCCGCTATGCGGAGGCGATCATCAAACCGATCTTTGAGCTGATCCGCCCGATCCCTCCGATCGCCTGGATCCCCCTTGTCATCCTGTGGTTCGGCGTCGGGGAGCTGCCGAAATATGCGATCATTTTTATCGGATCATTTACCAACGTGACCTTAAATGCCTACACTGGCGCCCAGCGGGTAGACCCGACCCTGATCGGCTGTGCCAGAATGCTGGGCACCAGCGACCGGGATATCTTTTTCCGCGTGATCCTTCCTTCCAGCCTGCCCCAGATCTTTGCAGGGATGCAGGTGGCCTTGTCCACCGCATGGATGGCGGTCCTGGCGGCAGAGATGATCGGAGCCCAGGAGGGCTGCGGCTGGATCATCCTGCGCGGCAGTGACACTACCAATATCCCCCTGGTGCTGGTAGGCATGGTGGTCATCGGCGTGGTAGGGCTGTTCCTGGCGACGGTCATGAGAATGGCAGAAAGGAGGCTGTGTTCATGGAACAGAATGGACGTATAGAGAAACCGATCATCACCCTGGAGCATGTCAGCAAGCGGTTTGAGTCTGCGGGCAGGGTCAAAGAGGTGGTAAATGATGTAAGCCTTGAGGTTCGGGAAAATGAATTTGTGGTCCTGTTCGGGCCGGGACAGTGCGGCAAGACCACGATGATCAACCTGATCGCGGGCCTGGAACAGACCAGTGAGGGGACAGTGACCGTAGACGGGAAAAAGGTCGAAGGTCCCGGCGCAGACCGGGGCGTGGTCTATCAGACTACTTCTCTGTTCCCGTTTTGTACAGTCATGGGGAATGTGGAGTTCGGCCCGAAATCCAGAGGGATCGACAAAAAGACGAGACGGGAGCACGCCCAGTATTTTATTGACTTAATGGGGCTGCAGGGTTTTGAGAAAAGCTATCCAAACCAGCTCTCCGGAGGAATGCGGCAGCGCGTGGGCATTGCCCGGGCTTACTGCAACGACCCGAAGGTCATGCTGATGGATGAGCCGTTTGGGCATCTGGACGCCCAGACCCGCTACATGATGGAGGAGGAGCTGGAGAAGATCTGGCAGAAGGAAAAACGGACGGTCGTATTTGTGACCAATAATATCGAGGAAGCCGTATACCTGGCGGACCGGATCATCCTTTTGACCAACTGTCCGACTACGATCAAGAAGGAATATATTGTGGATCTGCCGAGGCCCAGAAGCTATGTGGACCCAGGATTTTTAAAGCTTAGGAAAACCATTTTGGACAATACGGACGAGACACTGTAGGAAAGGAGCGCGTCATGAGTAAAGATAACGTAAAGGTCCGGGTAACCAACCTGACCAAGAAATTCGGAGATCTGCTGGTGCTTGACAATATCTCCTTTGATGTAAAGCAGGGGGAGTTCTTATGCATCGTAGGCCCTACCGGCTGCGGCAAGACCACATTTTTAAACAGTCTGACGAAGCTCTATGACTTAACGGCGGGAGAGATCCTGATCAACGGGGAACCGGTAGACTTAAAGAAACACAATATTGCCTATATCCTTCAGGAGTACTCGGCATTTCCCTGGCTGACCGTGGAGGAAAATGTGAAGTATGGCTTGAAGATCAAAAATCTTCCGGAGGACGAGGTGGTGAAACGCGCCGACCAGGTGATCGGGATGGTAGGCCTTGAGGATTACCGCAGCTATTATCCGGACCAGCTTTCTGCCAGTATGCTGCAGAGAGTGGTGATCGCCCGTGCGTTTGCCGTGCAGCCGGAGCTGCTTTTGATGGATGAGCCATATGGGCAGTTGGATATCTCCCTCCGGTTCCGGCTGGAGGATGAACTGATCCGGCTGTGGAGGGAGACCGGCACCACGGTCATCTTTATCACACACAATATTGAGGAGGCCGTATATCTGAGCGAGAGGATCCTGGTCCTGACCAACAAGCCGACCAGTATCAAGAAGGAGATCATCAATCCGCTGCCATGGCCCAGGGATGTGACAGCCCCGGAATTTGTGGAGATCAGGAACCATGTGACGGATTTGATCAAATGGTGGTAATAGGAGAGCGCTATGGCTGATAAAAGACCCAATATCATATTGTTTATGTGTGACCAGCTGCGGTTTGACGCCCTGGGCTGTTATGGAAACAATCAGATCCATACGCCCAACATAGACCGGATTGCCTTAAACGGCAGCACCTTTGACAATCATTTCGTGCAGAATCCGGTGTGTTCCCCTTCCAGGTGCACGGTGCTGACCGGACGGTATCCGAAGAACCACGGGACCAGGGACAACGGCATCCCGCTGCGGGATTCGGAGATCACCCTGCCGGAAGTCCTGCGGGACAACGGCTATCTCACGGCGGCGATCGGAAAAATGCATATCACGACCCAGTTTGTCCCAAAGGAGGACGAGCAGGATGACTGGCCGGAGGATCACTATGGATTTGATGTGATCCACACGACCTGTGACTGTAAGACTGGGGAATATCTAAACTGGCTGAAGGAGCAGAGTCCGGAGGACTACGAGGAAGTGAAACTTCAGGGTGAGCGGAAGGCAAAGGAGGACCGGGCTTCGGCAGCGGAAAAGGATTTAAGCGGCCCGCCCCAGGTGTATCCGAGCGGGATCAATCCGCAGTACCATCAGTCCCACTGGATCGCGGACCGGATGATCGATCTGATCCAGGAGTCGGAACCTGGGAAACCGTTTTTTGCGTACTGCTCTTTCGTAGACCCGCATCACCCCTTTGACCCGCCGGAGCCATATGCCGGCATGTATGATCCGGATGAGCTGGCGGAGCCTGTTTTTTTAGAGGGGGAGCTTGAAGATAAGCCGCCGCATTTTAAAAAGGCGCGGACGGCCCATGGGTTTTCCAATGAAAAATATGACTACACGAAACTGTCTCCTCATCAGTGGGGGCAGGTGAAGGCGGCGTACTATGGAATGATCACCCTGATCGACGACAACATTGGCCGCGTGCTGGATGCTTTGCAGGAGAAGGGGATCACGGAGGATACGCTGATCATGTTCACTAACGACCACGGGGAGCTGCTGGGGGACCACGGCCTTCTGTTTAAAGGCCCGTTTCACTACGACTGTATCATCAAGGCGCCGATGATCGTAAGCTGGCCCGGCGTGGTCCCGCAGGGGTCGCGCTACAGCCAGGTGACGGAGCATGTGGACATCATGCCCACGCTTCTGGAGTATGCCGGGGTACGCCCGCCTTACGGGGTGCAGGGCTGTTCCATGGCTCCCATCCTCCGGGGGGACAAGGGCGCAGGCCGGGAGTACGCCATGACTGAGTTTAACTGCTATGACTGGGGACTCAGCGTCAAAACCCTGACCGGGAAGAATTACAAGATCACCTACTATGCAGGAGAGGATTACGGCGAACTCTATGACCGCATCCGGGACCCGGAAGAATTCATCAATCTGTGGGAGGATGAAGCATACGCAGGGATCAAAGAATGCCTGCTGAAAAAGCTGATGGACCGAATCATTGAAACCGAGGACCCGCTGCCGCTGCGCATTGGGAAATATTAAATGTCAAACTGAATCTCATGCCGTAGAGACAGGCAGCCCCCGCCTGTCCCCACGGCATGCCCCATTGCCAGTCTCAAGTAATTTAAGCATACGCTCCAGGTGTCCGAATAGATCGGAATGTGATATAATGTTCACGCAGGCAATGAGCAGTGCGAAAAATGGCGGAAGCAAATTTTCGTTGTGCTTGCACAAAAGAAAATTTGCTTTTGCCATTTTTCATAGGGCGAAGCCCGTGAGCGAGATGGAGCGAAGCGGAATCGAGCTGCACTGCGGAGTCGCACTATGAAGTGGAGTCGCGATTTCGTTGTGCTTGCACAAAAGAAAATTTGCTTTTGCCATTTTTCATAGGGCGAAGCCCGTGAGCGACGCATTGAACACTTAGCGAGAGTCAACGAGCTTAGTGAGAAAGCGTACAGAGTAGATGGAGCGAAGCGGAATTGAGCTGCACTGCGGAGTCGCACTGCACTGCGCAGCCACATACGATGAGCAGATAAGGAGGCCACTAACATGCCAGAACAACGAAAAGCACGGCCGTGGAAGCTAAAAGTCCCCACGTCCAGTATGAAAACCAGTCTTTTGACTGCATTTCTGGCGCTGGGCATTTTTCTGACCCTCACGATCTCCCTGATCGGCTATCATATATTTGAGCGGACCATGGTATCGGAGATCGGAAACAACCGGGCCGACGTTCTGCACCAGGTAGGGGACCGGGTACGGCAGGTGAAGTACAATGCTTATACGCTGTCCAACCTGTATTATTACGACCACACGCTGCAGGATCACCTGTTGGAGCTTAAAGGACTTAAAGAGGGCGGTGACCGGGAAAAACGGCAGCAGGACCTCAACCGGTATCTGGAGCGGCTGACCTCCCAGTTTAAAAGCTCATTTCATGAATACAGCATAAGGTTTGACATGGTTCTGGCGCTGGAGGATGGAGGGGGCTACAGTTCCAGTCCGGTGCCGCCGGATTATGACTATATGAGTCCCAGGACCAAGATCTGGTATAAAGATATGCTGGACGCAAAAGGGGAAGTGATCGATATCGCCAACTACAAGGACAAAGCCACGGGGCAGAATTATTTTTCCACGGCGCGGGTGATGGCGGATGAGAACGGGGAAGCCCTGGCCTATCTGATGATCAGTGTGGAGGAGGCGCAGCTCAGGGAGATGTATGAGTCCGTGATCAGGGACAGACAGAACACGATCTATATTGTGGACGGTGAGGGGACGATCATCTCCTGCAGCAACCAGAGGCTGAACGGGTTTAATTTCTTCAATATGAAGAATCTGGACCGGCTCTTTGAGGGCAGCGCCTACACCTTTACGAAAATGCGCGGGAAAGAGATATTATTTACCCGCTATCAGGACCAGGGGTCCGGTTTTACCGTGCTGGAGGAGATCCCTCTGGAGGTGCTGATGGAGCCGATCCGGAATCTGCGTTATATGATCGCCTGGGTGGCATGTCTGGCGATCGGGGCGGTATCGTGGTATGCATGGCTCTTTGCGAAAAGGACGGCGCAGCCCATATCCCAGCTCTGTAACTTTATGCTCCAGGTGGAGGAGGAGAATTTAGACCGTCCCTGCCAGGTGGAGGGATATGTGGAGATCAATATCCTGCGCAACCGCTTAAACCTGATGCTGGGGCGGATGCGGGAGCTGATGCAGGGGATCAAGCAGAAGGAGCAGCAGAAGAGGAAAATGGAGCTGAGCTTTCTGCAGGCCCAGATCAATCCCCATTTTATGTACAATACCCTGTTCTCCATCAAGTGTATGGTGGACATGGAAAAAAATGAGGAGGCATCCCGGATGCTGGTGTCCTTTATCCAGCTTCTGCGCAGCACCCTCTCAAGCCCCAGCGAATTTGTCACGATCCGCGATGAATTCCGCGTGCTCCAGCAGTATGTGGATATCCAGAAATTCCGCTACGATGACGGGTTCCAGGTGGTATTTGAGTGTGATGAGGCAGTGGAGGAGAAAAAGATCCCCAAGCTGCTGATCCAGCCGCTTCTGGAAAACGCTATTTTCCATGGGGTTGAGTTTAAGAAGGGGGAAGGGCTGATCATCATCACGGCCCGGAAAAAGGACGGGGATGTGGTGGTGACGGTGGAGGACAATGGCATGGGGATCGCTCCGGAGGTGATTGAAAAGATCGAACGGGGGGAGCAGATCAACGAGAAGACCCATGTGGGGATCGTCAATGTAAAGGAACGCATCCAGCTTAATTTCGGGGAAAGTTACGGAATGAACATAGAGAGCAGGCAGTGGGAGGGGACGAAGATCGTCCTGACCTTCCCGGCCATTGACTGACAAAAGACAGAGAGGGGATGATGTCATGGTACGTGTGATGGTGGTGGATGATGAGGTGCCGATCCGGCAATGGCTGGAGTTCTGTATTGGCAAGCTGGCGGGATACCAGGTTGTGGGGCTTGCGGCTAATGGGGCGGAAGGCTTTTCCCTATACCGGAAGACTCTGCCGGAGATCGTGATCACGGATATCCGCATGCCGGTCATGGACGGCCTAGAGATGCTGAAACTGATCCAGAACAGCAACCCGGCGGTGGTCAGCGTGGTGCTCACAAGCCATGAGGATTTTGAATATGCGAGAAAGGCGATCAAGCTGGGGGCCTCCGAGTATATCCTGAAAACAGAGATCACGGAGGAGAGCTTAAAGGAGCTCCTTGACAAGGCCGCCAGAACCATGAGAGGCAGCACGGGCAGCGACCGTGAGAAGACCTTTGAGGAGCTTTCCAACCGGAACCATTATCTGCGGTCTCTGGTGCTGAGCCAGCATGCAGGGACGGCCAATGAGAAGCTGCTCAAGGAGTATGAGATCCCTTTGAGCCAGGGGAACTACGCAGCCCTCGATGTGATGGCGGGTGAGGAGGAGTCCATGCGGATCACCCTGCCCCAGGAAGGGATACTGACTAATATCTTCAAGGTGTCTCTGGACTTAAACCACACTCTGATCGTCGGCAACTTGGACCGCAGCGGTTCTGCCAGCGGTTTGCGGCAGCAGGAGGAGATTGGCCGGTACTGCAGGGAGATCATAAAACAGGCGCCCTGCATGATCGGGTGCAGCGACATCTACAGCAGTCCGGGGCGTTTGGGAGACGCCATGCGCCAGGCTCATGACCGGGTGCTGCTGCATTTTTATTATCCGAATACGGATATCTTTTTAAACCAGCCGGTGGGCGTGCGCCAGATTCCCAATGGGGAAAAATATAAGATCCGGTTCAGCAAGGAGCTGGTGAACCAGAATTTTAAAAAAGCGGTGGAGATCAAGGAGAGTATGATGGAGGAGGTGCGGCAGACCAGGCCGACGGATATTGACTATGTGCGGAAGCTGTTTCTGTTCTTTTTGACCTCCCTCTATCACATTACCCGGGATGACATCGACAAGACGGAACAGCAGCTTGGCGAGGTGGGGGAAATGGTACAGGCCGCAGATACCCTGGAAAAGCTGGAACTGGTGATGGAGCGGGGGTTTGCCTCCTGCGGCAGCGCCGCCATGGGCAACTCAGAGTATTCGTCCTCCGTCCGCAGCGCGATCCGGTATATGGAAGAGAATTATGCAGAGCCGCTGGCATTGTCCGATGTATCCTCCCATGTGGGACTGAGCGCGGAATATTTAAGCCGTCTGTTCCGGGATGAGACTGGTGTGAAGTTTGTGGTCTATCTAAATAACCTGAGGCTGAAACACGCGCTGAGGCTTCTGGAGACAACAAATCTCAAGGTGTATGAGGTGGCGGAGCAGGTGGGGTATTCCAATCTGAGCTATTTTTCTACGGTATTTAAGAAAAACTTTGGTCAGAATCCGTTTGATTATAAAAATAGCTGCAAGTAAATCGTATATACGAACGAAAAACAGATATGCGAAAATGACAGAAATTGAAAGTACTTACACAGGTTTTTACTGAAATTTGCACAAGTTTTTCCTGATTTTTGAAGAAAAAAACTTTACTCGCAAAAAAAATATGATATACTAGTACCAGACCGTTGACGGGCTTTTTCTTTGCGCAATTTTGGAGGGAACTGCAACCGGAGGCGGAATGAAACCAGCGGGGGAGACCCTGCATACATGTTGAGGAGGAAAAAACTTATGGCAACAAAGTGGGTGTATTTATTCACAGAAGGCGATGCCAGCATGAGGAACCTGTTAGGCGGTAAAGGTGCAAACTTAGCCGAGATGACCAACTTAGGTCTTCCGGTACCGCAGGGCTTTACCATTACGACAGAGGCCTGTACCCAGTATTACGAGGACGGCAAGAAGATCAATGACGAGATTATGGGTCAGATCATGGAGCATATCACCAAGATGGAGGAGATCACCGGCAAGAAGTTCGGTGACAAGGAGAATCCGCTCCTGGTTTCCGTTCGTTCCGGTGCAAGAGCTTCCATGCCGGGCATGATGGATACCATCTTAAACCTGGGCCTGAATGAAGAGGTGGTTGAGGTTCTGGCAGAGAAGTCCGGCAACCCGCGTTGGGCTTATGACTGCTACAGACGTTTCATCCAGATGTACTCCGATGTTGTTATGGAGGTTGGCAAAAAGTACTTCGAGGAGCTCATCGACAAGATGAAAGCCGAGAAGGGCATCACTCAGGACGTGGATCTGACCGCAGAGGACTTAAAGGTACTGGCTGACCAGTTCAAGGCTGAGTATAAGAAGATGATCGGCGAGGATTTCCCGACCGATCCGAAGGAGCAGCTGATGGGCGCGATCAAGGCTGTATTCCGTTCCTGGGACAACCCCCGTGCGAACGTATACCGCCGCGACAACGATATCCCGTATTCCTGGGGTACCGCAGTGAACGTTCAGATGATGGCATTCGGCAACATGGGCGAGACCTCCGGAACCGGCGTAGCATTTACCCGTGACCCGGCTACCGGCGAGAAGAAGCTGATGGGTGAGTTCCTGATGAACGCACAGGGCGAGGACGTGGTTGCAGGTGTCCGCACTCCGCAGAAGATCGCACAGCTGAAAGAGGTTATGCCGGAAGTTTACGATCAGTTCGTTGCGATCTGCGACAAGCTGGAAGACCATTACAGAGACATGCAGGATATGGAGTTCACTATCGAGGACCGCAAGCTGTACATGCTTCAGACCCGTAACGGTAAGAGAACTGCCAAGGCTGCTCTTAAGATCGCATGTGACCTGGTTGACGAGGGAATGATCGACGAGAAGAAGGCTGTCAAGATGATCGATCCGCGTAACTTGGACACCCTGCTGCATCCGCAGTTTGACGCTGCTGCACTGAAGAGCGCAGAGCCGCTTGCAAAAGCACTGGCTGCATCTCCGGGCGCTGCATGCGGTAAGATCGTATTCACCGCTGAGGACGCAAAAGAGTGGGCTGCAAGAGGTGAGAAGGTTGTCCTGGTACGTCTTGAGACCTCCCCGGAGGATATCGAGGGTATGAAGGCTGCTCAGGGTATCCTGACTGTCCGCGGCGGTATGACCTCCCACGCAGCAGTAGTTGCACGCGGCATGGGTACCTGCTGTGTATCCGGCTGCTCCGAGATCACCATGGACGAGGAGAACAAGAAGTTCACCCTGGCAGGCAAAGAGTTCCACGAGGGCGATGCGCTGTCCTTAGACGGTTCCACCGGTAAGATCTACGATGGCCTGATCCCGACCGTGGACGCTGAGATCGCAGGCGAGCTTGGCCGTATCATGGACTGGGCTGACAAATACAGAAGACTGAGAGTAAGAACCAACGCAGATACCCCGGCTGACGCAAGGAAGGCAAGAGAGCTGGGCGCAGAGGGTATCGGCCTTTGCCGTACCGAGCATATGTTCTTCGAGGGCGACAGGATCGATGCATTCCGTGAGATGATCTGTTCTGATACCGTTGAGGAGAGAGAAGCTGCTCTGGAGAAGATCCTTCCGGTTCAGCAGGGCGACTTCGAGAAGCTTTATGAGGCTTTAGAGGGCAACCCGGTTACCATCCGTTTCTTGGATCCGCCGTTACATGAGTTCGTTCCGACCGAGGAAGAGGACATCAAGAAGCTGGCTGACGCTCAGGGCAAGACTGTTGATCAGATCAAAGCGATCATCGATTCCCTGCATGAGTTCAACCCGATGATGGGCCATCGTGGATGCCGTCTTGCAGTTACCTATCCGGAGATTGCAAGGATGCAGACCAAGGCTGTGATCCGTGCGGCGATCAACGTTCAGAAGGCTCACGCTGACTGGAAGGTTTGCCCGGAGATCATGATCCCGCTTATCTGTGACGACAAAGAGCTTAAGGTTGTTAAGAAGATCGTAGTTGAGACCGCAGACGCTGAGATCGCTGCTGCAGGCATCGACTTAAAGTATGAAGTAGGTACCATGATCGAGATCCCGAGAGCATGTCTGACTGCAGATGACATTGCGAAGGACGCTGAGTTCTTCTGCTTCGGAACCAACGATCTGACCCAGATGACCTACGGCTTCTCCCGTGACGACGCAGGTAAGTTCCTGAACGCTTACTACGACAGCAAGATCTTCGAGAGCGATCCGTTTGCAAAGCTGGATCAGACCGGCGTAGGCAAGCTGATGGAGATGGCGATCAAGCTGGGCAAATCCGTTCGTCCGGATATGCATGTAGGTATCTGCGGCGAGCACGGCGGCGATCCGACTTCCGTAGAGTTCTGCCACAAGATCGGCCTGGACTATGTGTCCTGTTCTCCGTTCCGCGTTCCGATCGCGAAACTGGCAGCGGCGCAGGCAGCTCTGGCAGAATAAGCTTGATTAATAGAATAACAGTATCTTTTATGGGGCCCCGGCGTTTCGCCGGGGCCTTTTTATATTGCCATGGGGATACTCTGTGGGGCAAGACGGGGATGATCTTAAGGGGGGTCATGTGTGAAAAACATTGCTATTCGCATGTTAAAAATGTATAATGATGACAGTAGAATGTATGGAAATAGTTTGAAGCAGACACTGACAGGATATGAGAGGCCGATTGTCCGCAGAGAAATGATTGCCTTAACGGCAGGGAGTATAGAACAGTGATATTTTTATCTGATTTAAAGGGACTTAACAATACCATATTGTGCTTTGACGAGAAAAAGCTCCAGGATAAACTGTCCTTATGCAGAGAATATCTGGATAAAAGCGCAGATTATGAGCTGGAGACAGATACAGTCCTTTTGGATTCGTTTCACTCAGCCACCATTGAAGGGGCAAGGACCACCATAGAGAGCGTCAGGAGATCCCTGCGCGATCCTAAAAGTAAGAGTGACAGAATGGTAGTCAACAATATGAACGCGCTAAATCTGATCTATTCCGGATATCCTGTCTCTGATCAGAGCCTGCGTACACTCTGGGAGACTGTCGTCAAAGATGTCTGTGAAAATGAGCGGTTAAAGGGAGTGAAATACAGGTCAGGAAATGTTACGATATCTTCCTATGAGAGAGTCATTCATACACCGGCGCCTTATAAGAAGATAGAGAGCTACATGGCCGGATTATTCCAATTCATGGATCGCCGGGATTTGGATGCCATATACAAAGCGATCATTGTCCATTTTTATTTTGTGTATATCCATCCCTATTGTGACGGCAATGGTCGGACAGCAAGGATTCTGCAGAACTACAGCCTGTTTCAGGCGGGGTATCCGGGCGTCAGGAGAATCCGTATATCTCAGGCAATCAATTTCCACCTGGGCGGCTATTATAAGTCCCTGGAACTGTCGGAAGTCCCGTCAGTTCTGGATAATCAGGTGACGCTTAACCTAACAATATTTATGGATTACATGCTGGACCGCATCATAGAAGCCTGCCGATCCGCAGAAAAAAAACAGGATCATCTGTCAGCGCTTGAGAAAAAGCTGTTGATAAGAATGTCCAGACGGGGAATCGGCGCGGAGATCACGGTGACTGCGGCGGCGGGGATCCTGGGCATCAGCGACGGATATGCGCGAAAAATCCTGAATGGGCTCAGTAAAAAGGAATATCTGTTTAAAACAAAGATAGAAGGAAAAAACAAGAATCTCTACAGGTTGTTGGTTTTAATTTCAGAGTAGGGGAGGAGAAGAATGAAGAAAAGCAGGTTATATAGAATCGTGGCAACGGTATTGATTGCCCAACTGCTGTCGGTTCCATCGATATCAGCAATGGCGGAGTCCGGTCTGCCCGAATTGAAGCCAGAGTTTATAACAAGAAGCATCACGGATCTGTCGGCTGCTGGTGTCCAGACAGATTCCGATAATCTGATACCGGATGAAGACCAGAGTGTACTAGAGACAGAACCGGGGACAGACCTGGAGCCAGAGACAGACGCGGAGATAGAACCGGAGACAGACCCAGAAGCAGAAATAGAAGAAGACCTGGAGACAGATATGGAGATCGTCTCAGACATCCTGGAAGAACAGGTGATTTCGGCATCTGGCCGTGCAGCCTCTTATAAAGGCGGCGATGGTCTGGAGTTTGCCAGCAGTTCCTCCGCACGTGTGGAGTACACCGTTGATGGTGATGCCAGGGACAGTATATCGTTCTATATGGAGCGTGACCCCGCAACCAATCAAGCAGATCTTCCTGAGCCTGTGGTGCTCCGGTTTGAGCAGGTGGCCGGCGAGGTGGATTTTGGGGAGATCAGGGTCAGCGCAGGAATCCCGAAATCGCCTTATGGTCCGTCGGATGGCCTGAATACGAATGAGATCACAAGAGTACGGATCGAACCGGCGTCCGGATATTTAAAGGCCGGTGAGAGCCTGGAGTTTCAGGTTTATTTTGTGGATCAGGCAGTAGCGGACGGAAAAGAGAATGTGAATAACAACGGCAGGATGCATTTCCTCACAATATCCGGAGCGGGAATAGAAAAGGATATCCCGGTCTATTATGGTGCGGACGGGCTTTATACCGAGTACAGCGCCGATTCAGTGGGGCAGTATGAAGGGACTCCGTTTAAGGATGCGGATACCGGGGCGGTATACAGGCTGGTCGGCCATGTGAAACTGAATGAAGAGGATGCGCCCACAGTCACGATCCGCCACCAGTTTGGCGTTTATACAGACATGATGGCGGGGACAGACGCCCAGGGGAACCCGATCCCTCTGCGGATCAGCCGCTTAAAGCTGAACCCGGATGGGAATTTCACATTCACAAACGGTTCTTATGAGCGAACACCCCAGATGGATGAGCATGGAATGATAACGATCTCCATTAAATTCAAGGAGGATGTGTTCAAAAAGATCAGACGGCAGGCTGAGCGGGATAAAAAAATGCTGTTGAACTATGTTCTTCTGACAGATCTGGTCATGGAATATAATGACGGTTATCTGGCTGGCGGAAACATAAATACTCTGCCGCTGGTATATGCGGTAAGCTATATTCCTCCTTCAAACAACCGGCCCAGCGGCGGAGGCGGAGGAGGAGGTGGTGGTGGCGGTGGTTCCAGTTCGGGATCAGGCGCCAGTGTCTCAGGCTCTGTTGTGGGACCGGGGATGGCTCCGCGCGTGACGAACGCTTCTTCTGAAGATATCGGCTGGGTACAGAAGGACGGTCTCTGGTATTACATGAATGCTGCCAATGCGCCGGTGACAGACTGGCTGCTGGGTACGGACGGGCGCTGGTATTTCCTGGATGCAGCCGGCGTCATGAAGACTGGATGGCTGTCTCTTGGCAGCAAGTGGTATTTCTTGAACGGCGATGGGGCCATGGCGATTGGCTGGGTGCAGGGAGCCGATGGGAAATGGTATTATCTGAATCAGGATGGAAGCATGGCGGTGAACACCACGACCCCGGATGGTTACGCGGTGGATCAGGATGGTGTTTGGCAGTCTGTTTAGAGAAATGAGTGGATATCTTCAAAGGTATCCACTTCTTTTTAGCAGCCCAGGCTGCGTCGGTAATGAAAAAGGGGTTGTTTATCTTTTCAAAAAATAGTACAATTATAGCAAGTGACAGATAAGACATACAGAAAAGCGTTTAGACAGAGAGGGAAGTTACATATGAGACAGGAGCATGGGATGGCGGTGAAGAGACGGGGAATGACAAAGGATCTGGCGGTTTGCGGTTTGTTTGCGTCCCTGATTGCGGTTGGAGCATTTATTAAGATTGTCATCCCGGTTGGAGTGGATACCATGAACTTTACCCTTCAGTGGCTTTTTGTGATGCTGGCGGGGCTGCTTTTGGGTTCGAAGAAAGGTTTTTTGAGCGTATTTACCTATCTAATCATTGGCCTGGTGGGGTTCCCGGTCTTTGCCCGTGGCGGCGGTCCGGCGTACTTGATCCGTCCGACCTTTGGCTTCCTTCTGGGATTTGCGCTGGCGGCATATGCCATCGGCAGGGTCTGCGAGTGGATGCACACCTCAAAACCAGGAGCCTGGTTGTTTGCGGTGACGGTGGGGTATGTGGTCTATTATGGGATGGGGATCTTATATTTTTATTTTATCACTCACATTGTTGTTGTGACTCCTAATACGGTAGGCTGGGCGGCGATCTTCATGATATATTGTCTGCCTACGATGCTGCCGGATTATATGCTCTGTGTACTGGCAGTCATGGTGGCCGGGCGGCTTAAGCCGGTGGTGTCACGGATTATGGAATCATAAGATATGAGTGAATGTAACATGCAATACAGGTACATGGGAATCGGCAAAGCCCGGTTTTCCCGTGTGCGCTGTTTGAGAAAAGTCTGATTTTATCTGGGAATTTCAAGGTTTACCGAGGGGAGCCATTCCTGAGGCTCGTGATCATTATAACAATCCACGGAAGGCATGGAAATAGGCAGAAAAGCAATAAGCAGGTAAT
The DNA here is from genome assembly GCF_040719375.1 of Clostridium sp. AN503. Classification (NCBI taxonomy): domain Bacteria; kingdom Bacillati; phylum Bacillota; class Clostridia; order Eubacteriales; family Clostridiaceae; genus Clostridium; species Clostridium sp. AN503. The sequence continues at coordinate 775,671 of NZ_JBFDTP010000002.1, forward strand.
AACAAGGAGAATACAGTGATTTTATGGAAAAATACAGGGATAAATATGAAGTATTAAAACAATTTTTTGGTTACGACAGTTTTCGGGAGGGGCAGGAGACTTTGATCGACAGTATTCTCCAGGGTCGGGACACCATGGGGATCATGCCCACCGGTTCCGGGAAGTCGCTGTGCTATCAGATACCGGCCTTAATGATGGATGGGGTCACCCTGGTGATCTCTCCGCTGATCTCCCTGATGAAGGACCAGGTGACGGCGCTGAACCAGGCGGGGATCCACGCGGCATTTTTAAACAGCACGCTGACCATGACGCAGTATACGAAGGCTCTTGCCTATGCAAAGGAGGGCCGGTATCCGATCATCTATGTGGCGCCTGAACGGCTGGCTACCGATGGGTTCCTGGACTTTGCCTTACATACGAAGATATCCATGGTAGCGGTGGATGAGGCCCACTGTGTTTCCCAGTGGGGACAGGATTTCAGGCCCAGCTATCTAAAGATCGTGGAATTTATCCATAAACTGCCAAAACGGCCTGTGATCAGTGCTTTTACGGCGACGGCCACAAAAGAGGTGAAGGAGGATATTATCGATATCCTGATGCTTGAGGAGCCTACCGTGGTGTCCACCGGGTACGACCGCCCCAATCTGTATATGGGGGTGCAGTCCCCAAAGGATAAGTACGCAGCCCTTAAGAATTTTGTCGAGACCCATCCTGGGCAGTGCGGGATCGTGTACTGCCTGACCAGAAAGCTGGTGGAGGAGGTAAGCGGCAGGTTGAAGGCAGATGGATTTTCCGTTACCCGGTATCATGCGGGGTTAAGTGATGCGGAACGGAAACAGAACCAGGAGGATTTCATTTATGACCGTTCTCTGATCATGATCGCAACCAATGCGTTCGGAATGGGAATTGACAAGTCGAACGTCCGGTTTGTGATCCACTACAACATGCCGCGCAGCCCGGAAGCGTTTTACCAGGAGATTGGGCGGTGCAGCCGTGACGGGGAGCCGGGCGAGTGTATCCTGTTCTACAGCGGGCAGGATGTGATCACGAACCAGTTTTTTATAGACAATAACCAGGACAACCAGGAGCTTGACGCGCTGACCCGTCAGATCGTCATGGAGCGGGACCGGGAGCGGCTGAGGAAAATGACCTTCTACTGTTTCACCAACGAATGCCTCCGGGACTATATCCTGCGGTATTTCGGGGAGTACGGCTCCAATTACTGCGGGAACTGCCAGAACTGCATCACCCAGTTTGAGACGGTAGATGTGACGGAGAGCGCCAGGGCGCTGATCGGCTGTGTGTCTGCCTGCCGCCAGCGGTACGGGGTCAATGTGATCTTAGATACGGTGCACGGGGCGAATACCGCCAAGATCCGCCAGTACCGCATGGATGAGAACCCCTTTTACGGGGCGCTGTCTAAGGTTCCAACTTATAGGCTGCGGCAGATTATGAATCATCTGCTTCTGAAGGAATTTTTATCTATTACCAATGATGAATATGCGATCGTGAAGCTGACAGAGCATTCCGACCAGGTCCTTAAAACGGAGGAACCGGTTGTGATGAAGATGGCAAAGGAGCAGGAGCACGCGGCGAAGGGGAAGCCGGAGAAGAAATCCAGGAAAAGCAAGGGCGTGGAGGTCTCTCTGTCCGAGAGCGAGGAGGCGTTGTTTGACAGGCTTCGGACGCTCCGCATGGAGATCGCAAGAGAGGCGAAGGTGCCGCCGTATATTGTATTTTCCGACAAGACTCTGGTGCATATGTGCAGGGTGAAGCCGGGGACCAGGGCGGAGATGCTGACGGTGTCCGGCGTCGGGGAGTTTAAGTTTGAGAAATATGGGGAACAGTTTTTGGAGCTTTTGAAAAATTATGATGAGTAAGGGGAAGGCTATGGTTGAGGTGAGGTTCTATGACCAGGCAGATGATGAGCTTCTCAAGTTTGCGGTCCTGATCGCGAGGTCCGGCGGCAAGTGGGTATTTTGCAGGCATAGGGACCGCAGTACCCTTGAGTTTCCCGGCGGACACCGGGAAGCGGGGGAGGATATTGCAGAGACCGCCAGGAGAGAGTTGATGGAGGAGACCGGAGCGGCATCTTTTTCCATAAGCCCGATCTGTGTATATTCGGTAACCCGGAGTGCGGAGGCAGGAGAGACCGTGGAAGAGACCTTCGGCATGTTGTATGCTGCGGAGGTGGAGTCTTTTGAGGCGGAGCTGCACAGCGAGATCGAGGAGATCTATCTTCAGGATGAGCTGCCGGATAACTGGACTTATCCCCAGATCCAGCCGAAGCTTTTAGAGGAAGCAAAACGCAGGGGCTTTTTATAAAAAGTCATTCTTGCGGGAAAAAGGAGTAAAACAGCAGCTATGGATTTACATTATGAACCGGTTGGGAAGGACAACCGGGAGGCGATATCAAAGCTTGAGATACTGCCGGAGCAGAGCGGTTATATAGAGACGGTGGCCCAGTGCCTGTCGGAGGCGGACCGGGACAGGAAATGGCATCCTGTGGGTATTTATGACGGAGAGCAGCTGGTTGGATTTGCCATGTACGGGTATTTCTTCTGGGAGTATTTCCCGGTTGGCAGGCTGTGGCTGGACCGGTTCCTGATCGACTGCCATTATCAGGGCAGGGGATATGGAAAGGCCGCTCTTATAGGGCTTTTAGAGCTTTTGTCCCGGAAATACCCCAAAAAGAAAGTGTATCTGAGTGTGATCCGGGAGAACAGTACGGCGATCCGCCTGTATCAGGAATTTGGATTCCGATTTAACGGGGAAAAGGATATCCATGGGGAGGATGTTATGGTAAAGGACAGCAGAAGGCAGTAAAGGTCTACGCTTCGTAGGTTGAGGGATCGGGTCCTCCGGTTTATGATATGGGTAGCTTCAGCGCAGCCATGTGCCCCGGTCAGGGTACGGACTGGCTGAGACATTGGATCAAGGCGGTTAAAGCCAGCTATCAGAAAACAGGAGGAACGACATATGAATTACATTACAGGAAACACCATCAGGTCACTGAGGGAGAAAAAGAGGATTACCCAGAAACAACTGGCAGATGTGCTGTCTGTCAGCCATAAGACGGTCTCTAAGTGGGAGACGGACAAAGGGCTGCCGGATATCGGGATTGTGGGGGAGTTGGCGGAGGCGCTGGGCGTTTCCATGGCTGAGCTGCTTACAGGAGATATCGTCACCAACCAGAACCGTTCCGCCAATATGCAAAAAAGCAGCTTTTACGTCTGCCCCGTCTGCGGCAATGTGATCCATGCTGTGGGAGAAGGAGCCTTTTGCTGCTGCGGGATTGCGCTTCCTAAGCTGGAGTCCGAAGAAGCAGACGGGATACACAGTCCTAAGGTAGATATCATGGACGGGGAATATTATGTTTCTGTGGACCATGGGATGACAAAGGACCACTATCTGTCATTTTTTGCTTATGTTTCGTCAAACTGCGTACAGATTGTGAAGCTGTATCCAGAGCAGACCGCAGAGTGCCGGTTTGCCAGGCGGGGTCATGGAAGTATTTATGCTTATTGCAACCGGCATGGGCTGTATGAAGTGCGGGTGTGAGAGAAAAAAGAAGAAAAGAGGAAAAAAACATGTCATACACATTGAAAGAGGTTACGGTCAGGACCGACAATTCCCTGGAGGGAATGAAGAAGATCGAGGAGCTGTGGGCCGATGTTGCAGGCGGCAGGCTTCCGGTCCTGTTTGACAGCGAACACAATTTCCAGCCGGGTATATCCCCGGTGTCCCGTTACAGCAATTATGAGAGCGATGAGAAGGGCAGCTATGATCTGAGCATCATCGGAGTGACGGCTGATTTTTTCCGTCAGATGGAATCGGAGGTCATGGCCGGAAGATACCGCAAATATGATGAGAGCGGTGAGGATATGGGGCAGTGTACGAAGGCGGCATGGGAAAAAGTCTGGGGCGACCAGGCATCCGGGGCCATGAAACGTGCGTTCACTGTGGATTATGAGAGCACAGTCCCGGCAGAATATACGAAGGATGGGAAGGTGCATTGCTATCTGTATATTTCGGTGATCTGATGAGTGATCATATGTGTTGGGTTCTGGGGAGCTGTAATAAGTTTTAGTAAAAGGATAAAGGTCTTCTATGGTAAACATGGGAGGCTTTTATTTTTTTATGTTACTGATCAGATACAACATGTAGTGAAGATTAGCCATGCATGTTCTTAACCGCCAGCATTGTGATTGTCAGCCCTGGCGGGATAAAAACGGGATACAAAAACCAATCAACTGTAAAATAAAGGCACATTGGACTAAAAAGCCAAAAATAATAAAAAATGTAAAAATTTGGATAAAATGCATAAAATTATGATGGAATATTGAAAATATTTATATAATATGCTAGAATCCGGATATGAGTTGGATGCAACATCCAAGTCGTTTGCCTTGGCCAGGACAAAAAGAGAGGAGAAGCTGTGTATGGGACAAGATGAGGAGAAGGAACAATTTGATATCATGGATGGATATCTGACCCTGCAGGAACGGGTTTACCAGATTCTGCGGGACCAGATCCTGACGGGGAAGCTGCCGCCCAATGCCCCATTAAATACAAACAGATTATCCAAACAACTGAATGTCAGCCGGACGCCGATCCGGGATGCGGTAAATAAACTGGTGTCTCTGGGCCTGGCGGTAAAGCTGCCGCACAGAGAGGCGAGAGTGGCGGATTTTATGTCAGATGAGATGTACGAGATCTTCTGTGCACGGGCTGCTCTGGAGGGAATTGCCGCCAGGTCAGCTTCCAGGTACATGTCTGATGAAATGCGCCAGACTCTGGTAGAGCTGGCAGACCGCACCGAGGAATGCTTCCTGAATGAGGATGACGCCGGTTTTATGGAGGCGAACAAGGAACTGCATTTCCTGATCTATGGGAGTCTGAAAGCGCCGATCCTTCAGGATATGGTAAAGCAGCTTTATCTGATATCCCAGCGGAACAGGGAAACCGGCTACCATCTTGCAGGACGGAGCGCGCAGGTAGTCCGGGAACACAAGGAGCTGGCAGATGCAGTCAGGAGAGGGGATGGGGAACAGGCCGAGAGGATTGGCTCGCGGCATCACTATAACACGATCATTAACCTGAAGAAGAAATTTGAAATGTTGCAGAGAGAAAGTAAAGCAGGAAACTAGATCATTGATGGGAAAAAGGAGAGGAACTATGATTAAAATGAAAAAAAGTGCAGCGATCTTATCAGCCATAGCCCTTGTGGCATCCATGGCAGGATGTGGAGGAGGAAGTTCACAAACTGCCGGTGGAACTGCGGCTGAGACAGCGGCATCCTCTGCGGCGGCAGAAGCGGAGAGCGCAGCAGCAGCTTCTGATGGTGAGAAACCGATCATTGGCGTTATGATCTTTGACTATGCCAATAACTATGTCACTTATGTCCGCAATGCGATCACCACAGTTGCCGGTGACGACGTGGAGATCCAGATGGTAGATGCGCAGAACGATCAGGCGCGTCAGGTGGAGCAGATCGATCTGATGATCAATAAGGGAGCCAGGGTCCTTTGTGTGAACGCCGTGGATCCAACAGCTGCATCTTCTATTATTTCCAAGGCAAAAGCTGCTGATATTCCTCTTGTATTCTTTAACCGCTGCCCGTCCGAAGCAGATATGATGAGCTACGATAAGTGCTGGTATGTGGGAAATGACCCATATGAAAGTGGAAAAATGCAGGCGGAAATGGCAATGGAAGCATTTAAGGCAAACCCGGCGTTTGATAAAAACGGGGATGGCATCATGCAGTATGTGATCATTCAGGGGACCATGGGGCATCCGGATGCAGTTGCCAGGACCCAGGCCAATCAGGATATTTTTACAGAGAGCGGATTTAAGGCGGAGCTTTTGGATACTCAGACCGGTGATTTTAAGACGGCGGCAGCAAAAGATGTTATGGATGTGTGGATGGGAAAATACGGGGATGAGATCGAGATGATCCTTTCCAACAATGATGCAATGCTCCTTGGCGCCATTGAGTCCTGTAAAGCAGAAGGCTATTTTGGAGCAGGTGATAAAGTCATGGGAGCCGTGGGAATCAACGCGCTTCCGGAGGTGCTGGATCTGATCGAGAATGAGACGATCATCGGCTCCATTATGTCGAATGCATACGAGGAGGGAGCTTCCATCTATGCCATGGCGCACAATGCCCTGGAAGGAAAAGACGTTATGGACGGCGTGAACGGTGAATTGGGCGGCATGAAGGATCTTAGAGTTCCCTATGTCCCGGTGGGAAAGGACAACGTTCAGATTGCACGGGATATGTATGCCAAGGTGCTGTCAAACTAACATAACCTGAAAAGCCGGGAAACTTTCATACGGAAAGCTTCCCGGCAGTTTTATCAGAGAAAAGAGACGGTGGTGAAACATGACTGAGAAGGAGATAAGCTATATTCTTCAAATGAAACATATCGTGAAGACATTTCCGGGAGTGAAGGCCTTAGATGACGTAAGCCTGGATGTCCGCCCCGGAACCGTTCATGCGTTGATGGGGGAAAATGGTGCAGGAAAATCCACGCTGATGAAATGCCTGTTTGGTATTTATATTCCGGACAGCGGAGAGATCTTTTTCAGAGGACATAAGGTGCAGTTTACAAGTCCCAAGCAGGCTCTGGATCATGGCGTGTCGATGGTCCACCAGGAACTCAACCAGGTGCCGGAGACTTCGGTTATGGAGAACATCTGGATGGGGCGTATGCCTAAAAAAGGGATCGTGGTGGATGACAACAAAATGTACGAGGATACAAAACGTATCTTTGAGAGGCTGGATCTAAGGATAGACCCCAAAGAAAAGATCGGGCATTTATCCGTATCCCAGCGGCAGATGATCGAAATTGCGAAAGCAGTGTCTGCGGATGCCCAGATCGTGGTTTTGGATGAACCTACATCCTCCCTCACAGAGAAGGAGGTGGATCATCTGTTCCGCATCATCAGGACCTTGAAGGATCAAGGATGTGGAATCATATACATTTCTCACAAAATGGAAGAGATCCTTAAGATTTCCGATGATGTCACGGTCATGAGGGACGGACAGTATGTCTATTCCGGGCTTGCCAGTGAGATGAATACAGACCAGCTGATCGCGCTGATCGTGGGAAGGGAGCTTACGAACCGTTTTCCAAAAAAGATCAGTATCCCCCAGGAAGAGATCCTGTTGAGCGTGGAGAATCTGAAAGGAATGTACGGCCCCACTGTGACAGATGCAAGCTTTTCACTCAGAAAAGGAGAGATTCTGGGGATTTCCGGTCTGATGGGATCAAGAAGGACCGAGACTGTAGAAACCATCTTTGGCATCCGGACACTGGAGAGCGGAGCCATGGAAAAGGATGGGCACAGGATCGGCAATCACACTACTCGGGAAGCCATCGATAATGGTTTTGCGCTGATCACGGAGGACCGGAGGCAGAGTGGTATTTTTGCCGGACTGAGCATTGAGTTTAATACAACCATTGCAAATGCAGGGAATTATACAAATCGTTTTGGCGTGCTTGACAAGAAAAAAATGGAGCAGGATACAGACTGGGTGATCGAACGACTGCACGTAAAAACACCTTCCCAGAAGGAGAAGATAGGAAACCTGTCGGGAGGCAATCAGCAGAAAGTAATCATGGGACGGTGGCTTCTGATCGATTCCCAGGTGATGATGTTAGACGAGCCGACCAGAGGCATCGATGTGGGAGCCAAATATGAAATATACCAGCTTGTCATGGAATATGCGGCAAAGGGGAACGGGGTGATCTTCATTTCCTCTGAAATGCCGGAGCTTCTCGGAATTACGGACAGGATCATGGTCATGAGCAATGGCCGGGTCGCCGGTATCGTTGATACGGCGTCCACCTCTCAGGAGGAGATTCTGAGATTGTCTGCCAAGTATTTATAAAAGATAAGGGGAGAAAAAGATGCAAAAAATAAAAAATATCCTGCCGGAGGGGCATGAAAAATCATGGAAGGCCATGGTCTTAGACTGGTCAATCTATATTGTGCTGCTGATCCTGGTTTTTGTGATCATCTATATTGATCCCAAGTTCTTAAGCCTGAAAAATGTATCCGCGATCCTCAGCCAGGCGTCCACCAGAGTGATCCTGGCATTGGGCGTCAGCGGGATCATCGTGCTGGGCTGCACGGATCTTTCGCTTGGGCGCAGCGTGGGTATGGCGGCTATTTTCACAGCGTCACTCCTGCAGGACCCGTCCTACGGCTCAAGAGTATTCCCGGACCTGCCGGAGCTTCCGGTGGTCATTCCGGTCCTTGGCGCTATTGTACTTTGTTCTGTATTTTCTCTGATCCACGGCATGTTTGTGGCAAAACTGAAGGTGGCGCCGTTCATTGCATCTTTGGGGATGCAGCTTGTTATCTACGGTTTAATGTCGATTTATTTTGACGTGGTGAACGATTCCGCGCCCATCGGTGTGCTGAATCCGAAATTCTCAAAAATGGCGCAGGGGGCTTTTGAGTTTGGAGCGGTCCGAATTCCTTATCTTGTCTGCTATGCGGTCATCGCCATTGTTGTGATATGGTTTATATGGAATAAAACTGTGCTGGGGCGCAATATGTTTGCGATCGGCGGAAATTCAGAGGCCGCCAATGTATCTGGCATTAATCTGATCCGGAATATGCTGATCATCTATGTGATCGCAGGGATCATGTACGGCATCGGAGGGTCCCTGGAGGTTGCCAGAACAGGAAGCGCTACCAATGCCCTGGGGGCATCCTATGAGTTGGATGCGATCGCGTCCTGCGTTGTGGGAGGTGTGTCCATGCGCGGCGGCGTAGGTTCCATCGGCGGGGTGGTGACCGGTGTTCTGCTGTTTCAGATCATCAGCTATGGGCTGGTGTTTGCACAGGTAAACCCGTATCTGCAGTATTTTGTAAAAGGCGCGATCATTTTGCTGGCAGTTTCAGTTGATACACAAAAATATATTAAAAAGAGATAGAGCGGGGGAGATCACAATGCAAAAGTTTGATATTCCAGAGACAATGAAAGCAATGACGCTTGCTGCATATGACAAATTAGAGCTGGCAGAAGTTCCGGTACCACAGCCGGGGCCGGGCGAGGTACTTTGCCAGATTAAATCTGTAGCAATCTGTGGGTCAGATCCCAAGATGATCCATGGAGGATATAAGTTTGCCAACTGGCCACCATACTATCCGTTCATTATGGGACATGAGTGGGCGGGACAGGTGGTTGCCGTGGGGGAAGGGGTAAACAGTTTTGCCCCGGGGGACCGTGTGGCTGGCGAGGCTCATGTGGGCTGCGGTAAATGTGATAACTGTAAGAGAGGCCATTATACAGTCTGCTTAAATTATGGCAGGGACGGAGCGGACGGCGGACTTGATATGGGGCATCGCCATTATGGCTTTTACTGGCAGGGAGCGAATGCGGAGTACAATGTATATAAAGAGAGCGCACTCCATAAGATCCCGGATAATGTCAGCTATGACGTGGCGTCCATGTGCGACTGCGCGGGCGTGGCGTTCCACGGGGTGCAGCTGGCAGGAGTGACGCCGGGAGGAACCAGCGTGGTGTTTGGACCCGGCGCCATCGGACTGTGTGCGATGATGGAATGTAAGGCGTTAGGGGCCGGCAGGGTGATCATGATCGGCCGAGGGGCCAAGCTGGAGAAGGCGAGAGAGCTTGGCGCAGATATCTGTATCGATTTTGAGAAGGAGGATCCGGTAAAACGGGTGCTGGAGCTGACAGGCGGTATTGGTGCGGACGAAGTGATGGAGTGCTCCGGTGCGGCAGATTCTCCGATGAAGGCATGCCAGATGGTCCGCAAGACCGGATCGGTGGCGATCATTGCCACTTACCATGCAGGCGATGTGACGATACCGGCAAACACGGTGAACTTCAATGAGATCCAGATCGTTGGTTCCAAGGCGAATCCCAATGTGTCGGAGGAGGTTTTACATTTCTTTTCCACCGGGGCAATACAGGGGGAGAAGCTGATCACACATACCTTTCCGTTGGAGGAATATGAGAAGGCGGTGGATCTGTTTGAGCATAAAAAAGACGGGTCGATTAAAGTAGTAATACATCCATAAGAGAGGGACAATGCAATGGCAGGATTAATGAAAGCGGCGGTGCTTAAGGAATTTGGGAAACCGCTTGTGATAGAAGAAAAAGCAATTCCGGTGCCAGGACCGCACGAAGTCTTAGTACACGTGAGGGCCAGCGGCCTGTGTGTGTCGGATATCCATATTCAGGACGGCATCATCAAAACTGTGAGGACACCCTATACGCCGGGGCATGAGATGGCAGGGATCATCGAGGCAGTGGGTGAGGGGGTGACCCGGGTAAAGAAAGGGGATCACATCGTTACTGCGATCGATATTGTATGCGGTCACTGCAGATATTGTCTGAGCGGACGTACCAATCTCTGCCCGTCCCTGGTCAGGATCGGGTTTGAGCGGGACGGTTCCCATGAAGAATACTGTGTGATACCGGAAGGGAATGCATATAAGATTGCTGACCACATTCCCTTTGATCAGGCAACCAGTCTGACCGATGCGGTGGGCTGTATGTATAATGCGATCAAGAACCGGGCAAGGATCCAGCCGGGCAGCAGGGTGCTTATCCTTGGAACCGGAGGCCTGGGCATGAACGCGATCCAGATTGCCAGGGTGTTTGGGGCGGAGGTATATGCGACCAGCAGACAGCCTGAGAAGCTTAAACTATCCCTGGAAATGGGGGCCGATGCAGTGATCAACACAAAAGAGCAGGATTTAAAGGAGGAGATCACCCGCCTGACCAACGGGGAAATGTGTGATGTGGTGATTGATAACATTGGTATCCGCGGTTCTGTAAATCAGGCGCTGAGCGTGGTCTGTGCGGGGGGACGGGTGGTCGTATCCGGATATAACGATCCTTTGTTTGAGGCGGATTTTCAGGATGTGATGAAATTCGAGAAAGAGATTGTAGGAATCCGTGGAATGACCGGAACAGACTTAATGGAGGTGATCGCGCTGGTGGAAAAGGGGAAGATTGTCCCCTATGTTTATAAAACCCTTCCCTTCCACCAGATCAACGAGGGCCTGGAGATGCTGCGGACCGGCGCGGCGAAGGGACGGGTCGTTATGATGATGGAGGATGGAGCATGAGAGATTATGTGATGGTTGTGGGAAGCGGGATGATGGGAAGCGGGATCGGGGCCATGAGCGCGCTTGCGGGAAATAAGACAGTCCTGATCGATGTGGAGGAAAGCCGCGTAAGATCTGGAATAGAGAAGGCTGTATCCTGCATTCGCCTGCGGGAGCAGCAGGGGCTGAACAGCCGTGAGGAAGCAGACCGGGCAGTGCAGTTACTGGAAGGCAGTACAGATATGGCTGAGTCTGCGGGATCTGCCAGACTGGTGATCGAAGCGATCGTTGAAAATCTGGAGGCAAAGCAGAAGCTTTTTCAGGAACTGGATGCGGCTCTGCCGATAGAAGTCCCGATCTGCAGCAATACCAGTGGACTGCGGATATCGGATATCAGCACGGGGTGTGTTCACCCGGAACGGACCATGACAACCCACTTCTGGCTTCCGGCCCATCTGGTTCCGCTGGTGGAAGTAGTCATGGGTGAGAAAACAAAAGAAAAAATAGCTGTTTCGGTCCGGGATGAACTGAGACGCTGGAAAAAGGCTCCTGTCTTAGTGCGACGGGATCTTCCAGGACAACTGGCAAACCGTGTTTTCCAGGCGATCATCCGGGAGTCCATTGCAATTGTGGCTTCTGGTCTGGCAAGCGCAGAAGATGTGGATACGGCGATCAGCTGCGGCATGGCGATGCGTTTCCCTGTATGGGGGCCGCTAAAGCATTTGGATGCAATCGGCCTGGATCTGGGGCTTTCCGTTCAGGAGACTGTTCTGCCGGATATCAGCGCTGACCGTCATGCCAGTGAATACATACGGAATCTGGTGGCGGAGGGGAAGCTGGGCGTGAAAACCGGCCTGGGATTTTACGACTGGTCAGAGCGGAGCATAGAACAGGATATGGATAAGCGGGATCAGTTTATCATTGAGGCGGTGAAGGCAACTGGACGGCTGAACCGGGAATCGGAGGGAGATAGTTGAAACAGTATTTTGCGCTGGGGAGTTATACGGAAGATATCCTGTTTGGAACAGGAGAGGTTTTTCACGGAAAGGGCAAAGGGATCTCCATATGTGAATTTGATGAGGGGGTTATAACGATGATCGGGGAAATCCAGGTCAGAAACCCTTCGTTCCTGTGTCTGGGAAAAAAGAATAAAAAAATTTATGCAGTGAATGAAATGAAGGAATATAATGGGAGCTTTGGCGGGGGCGTGACCCAGATTTCTTATGATGAAGATTATCATATGGTAATCGAACGGGAATTTCAGGCGAAGGGGACCGACCCATGCCACATCATCATGTCGCCAGATGAGACGTTTCTCTCGGTTGCAAACTTTGCCAGCGGATCGGTCACGGTCTTTCCGATGGATGAGGGCGGGAATATTTGTGGAGAAGGACAACTGTATCAACATCAGGGAAGCAGTATAGACCCGGTCCGCCAGAAAGGTCCCCATGCCCATAGTTCAATCTTTGCACCGGATCAAAACAGGATGTATGTTCCGGATCTGGGTACAGACCGGCTGATGGCATATGAATATAAGGAAGCAGCACTCCGGCTTGATGAGCAGTCGTGCATTTCAGTGCCGGCTGGAAGCGGGCCAAGGTTTGGAGAGTTTGACCGGACGGGAAACCATTTTTATCTGATCAACGAGATCAGCTCCCAGATCATCCACTTTGCCTATTCAGGCGGAAGGATGAGGTACAGAGAAACGGTAAATACACTTCCTGATGGATTTGACGGGAATAACATCTGCTCAGACCTCCACCTCACTCCCGATGGGCGGCGGCTGTTTGCTTCCAACCGTGGGCATGACAGTATTACAGGCTATCTGGTCAAGCAGGATGGAAGCCTGGAGTTTGTCTCACGGACCGGCTGCGGCGGAAAAACGCCCCGCAACTTTGCGGTCGATCCAACCGGGCGGTTTTTGCTGTGTGGGAATCAGGACAGTGATGATATCGCTGTATTTGAGATCAAGGATGACGGTACTCTGAGGCAGATTGGAAAGATGGGGACAGGGTCTCCGGTGTGTATCAGGTTCTTTTAGAGAGAAAAAAAGGTATTTGCAGTATATTCAGTAATTTCAAGAAAGTTGTCAGGTTCTAACCGGCAAACGTGTGCTATACTAGTAAAATATTTAACAGGCACCAGGTCTGGTGGGATACACGGAGGGGAAAAATGGATCTGAAATTTGCTGAATACATTGTAGCGTTGGATGAGGAACGCAGCGTTACAAGAGCTGCGGAAAAAATGAATATCTCTCAGTCTGCCCTCAGCAATTTTCTTATAAGGCATGAAAAAGAGAAGGGCATGAAGATCTTTATCCGCTATAAAAATACCCTGATTCCGACAGAAAAAGGACAACGCTACATCAATGCCCTGCGGCAGATGTGTACCTTGAAGGCCTATGCATACCAGCGTATCAGGGCATGCTGCGGACAGGTGACAGATATCATACGGATCGGAGTGACTCCAAGCCAGGGGATGAAGCATCTGGCGGATGTCTATCCGGCATTTGTAAAAAGTTGTCCTTCCACGAAGCTGGATATCAGAGAGGAATATGGTCCGCGTCTGCGGGAGCTGGTAGCAGAAGATGAGATTGATCTGTTTTTTTGTACCTTGAATGAGGACGAAACAGAAACGGAACACTGGATGACATATAAAACCCATCCGATCCAGCTTGTGGCGACGATGCATAAATATTTTGCAAAGGATCTGGCGGGCAGCCCGGACGGGAGTAGATATTCGGTCATTGAATGTGGACAGCTGCAGGGGATTCCGGTCATTCTTCATGGGGAGGGAACAAGCATGCGGTACGCTCAAGATAAGCTGTTTTTAAAGGAGCGGTTTACGCCGGTGGTGATTGCAGAGGGAAATAACAGCCGTATGATAAAGACGCTGGTAAAACGCGGTCTTGGAGTGGGTTTTTTGCCAGAACATTATGTGGAGGAAGGGGATATGGAGGATGTAGCAGCTTTCCATGTTGATGCCATGATGAGCATATACCGGGGGATCAGTGTGAGGCGGGGCCATCACTTGAGCGAAGCGGAAGCCTGTCTTGCAGATCTGGTCTGGTCCTGTGAGACCAGAAGGGGGGAGGCACATGGAACTGCAGCAGATTAGATATATCCTGGCAATCGCTGAGGAGAAAAATATCACAAAGGCAGCAGAAAAATTGTTCGTTTCCCAGTCAGCATTGAGCCAGCAGCTGCTGAAGCTGGAGCAGGAACTGGGAACGCCCCTGTTTGAGCGGGGCGGAAGGATTTTGGAGTTGACGGAAGCAGGACGGATCTATGTCAATACGGCGGAAGCTGTCCTGAATGTGGAAAAATCCTACTTGGAGGAAGAAGAACAGTATGACAGGAGTACGCCGGTCATACGGATCGCCGTCAGCAAGGAGGTGCCTGTACAGGCAGCGGATAGAATGATAGCAGCCGCTGGAAAAAAACTGGATATGAGGAATACCAGGATCTTTTATGCCTGTCAGGAGGACGGCAGTGAAATGAACAGGCTGCTGTTGGAAAACATGGCGGATATCGTGATCGGGGCATGTGATAAAGCCCAGGACAGTGGAATAGAGATTATTACGCAGGAATCTGAGCAGTTTTTGTTTCTTTACTGGGAAAAAGCGACGAATGAAGGACCAATCCGTGTGTGGTTGTCGCCTGAGTCATGGCAGAGGAGACGGCTGGAGGAGGAGGCACTGCGAAGCGCAGGGATCAGGGCTTCTGTAGTTGGAACCAGTGAACTGCTTTTGACTGAAGCTGCCCAGAGGATGTCAGCCTGTATGTTTTTCCCTAAATCCCAACTTGGAAAACATGTCTGTAGTACGGTAGGATTTACGCAGCAGTTTGCAGCGAAATGTTTAAAAAAGAATGGATAATCATTTATTTTGCTTATGGATTTGATTTAAGATACTTGTTTGACTTATTGGGCTTTCTGCTATATATTCGTATTAGCAGAAAGCTTTTTTATTGCATTTTCCATATATTGGAAGGGCGATACAATGTTGGAAGATAATGGGAAATGTGCGTGTGAAGTGGGCGTGCAGATATTAATCTTATGAAAAGGAGGCAATTATGAAAAGGAAGCTTAATACAAAGGTGTATTTGGCGAGAGAGTTCTATGTGGGGCTGTTCAGTGTGGGCTTGGGCCTGTTTTTAATGAAAGCACCGGACCGGAACCAGGATCTGTATCTGATCTATCCAAAGGTTGTGTTCTGCGGTTTGGTCCTGATCGGGGGAGTGATGGTTCTGGCATCGCTTTTTGGAAACGAGGGAAGCAGTATTGGAAGAGCCAGAATCGGCATCTATGAGCTGTTTATGCTGGCAGTGATCATGCTGGCACGTCCGTTGATCAGTTCTGCGGGTTTGTATACGGCTACATTTCTGATCTGCTTTTCCATAAGTATCCTGATGGAAAAGGACAAAAGCCTGAAAGGGATTTTAAAGACGCTGCTGTTTGATCTGGTCTTGATCTGTGTGCTATATGCAGCGTTTGCAGTGGTATTGCAGGTGAATGCGCCGGAGGCCTGGTTTATTTAGAGAGAAACTTAAAATGTAAAATAAAACAAGGGGGTATTTGAACATGAAGAAAAGAATTACCATGATTTTCGTAACGCTGTTAGCGGTAGGGTTATGTGCATGCGGAAGTTCCGGGCAGAAGAAGGCTGCGCCGGAGGACGCGGGTATTGAGACGAAGGAGGCTGGTAAAGGTTCTGAAGAAACGGCTGAGACAAATGGCCTGGTAGTCTCATGGCCGGAAAAAAATGTGCAGATCAGCGTACCCTATAAAGCGGGCGGAGGTGTGGATAAAGCAGCCCGGCTTGTATGTTCCGAGTTGGAGAAATCGACAGGTAAAACGTTTGTTATTACCAATAAGCCGGAAGGGAATGGGATCATTGCAATCAATGAACTGATGGGACAGGCGCCGGACGGATATAATCTGATGGTAGTTTCCAACCGGGATCTGTTTGGCCATATTGTCAATCAGATCGAGGGTGTGGAATATGGCAAGGACAGTTTTACTTATATTGCAACGCTTCTGGAAGGTGCGGATTCCCTGTTTGCGCAGAACGGTAAATATGCCAGTTTTGATGAGATGATCGAATATGCAAAATCAAATCCCGGTAGGCTTACGATCGCAACATCCAACAATACCGGGTTGGATACGCTGAATCAGATCTGTGAAAAGCTGGGGATCGAGATTTCCGGGGTAGCGTACAGTTCTGGAGCTGATGCATTTGCAGATCTGCTGGGCGGTCATGTGGACGGGGCGTTGGTAGCATTGTCTTTCTATGCACAGGGAAAAGAAAACGGAGTGACGCCTATCCTTACCATGACAGATAAGCAATTTCCAGTGGATGACCTGAAAGTGGAATGCCTGACAGATTATGGGGTGGAGGAAGCTGCCAGTCCCATGTCGCGCTTTTTGATAGGGCCTGCAGGCATGGACCAGGCACTGGTTGACGCTATCGTGGCTCAGATGGATATTGTATACGCAGATGGAAGCAGTTTGAATGCCAGCATCATGTCTCAGTATGACAATCCTGAATATTTGACAGGGGATGAACTCAAGGCGTTTGTGGATGGGAATTTCCAGATGCGTCAGGAACAGGCAGCAGTACAGTAAAACGGAGGAGGGATTTTTGTGGGGGAGATTTTTCAGGCGTTTATTATGACGTTTACTCCTCTGTCATTGCTTGCTGCATTTGCAGCGACTCTGATAGGGATCGTTCTGGGAGCCATCCCGGGGCTGAATGGAGGGATTGGTATTGCAGTGATGATGCCATTTACTTATAGTATGTCACCGACGCTGGGGCTCTTGTTTCTGGGGGGGATTTATATGGGATCCAGTTATGGCGGGGCTATTACGGCAGTTCTGATCAACTGTCCAGGCACGTCCAATGCAACATGCACCGCCATAGAGGGATATCCCATGGCGAAGCAGGGAAGAGGTAAGGAGGCGCTCTATTACGCAGCTTATGCAAGTACGGCAGGCGGTCTGGTAGGTGTCATTGCACTGATCTTTTTCACACCGGCCCTTGCACGCCTTTCGTTGAAATTCGGGCCACCGGAAATGCTTCTGGTATCTGTCTGCGGCCTGGCGATCATCGGAAGTATGTCTGCGGGGAGGGTGAAGCAGGGGATATTTTCGGCGGTATGTGGACTGGGACTAAAAATGATTGGAATGCAGGCCTCTACAGGAATGCCGCGTTTTACCTGGGGAACCAAACTTCTTCTGTCGGGAATTGATACAATTCCTGCGATCATTGGATTGTTTGCTCTTGCAGAAATGGTTAATCAGGCGAATATCCTGGTCAAAGGAAACGCAAAAGTAGAGAAAATGGAACTGGAAAAAGGAAAAACCGCTTTCTTGACTTTTAAGAAGACGTTTTCTTTAAAAGAATATGGCGTTACCCTGTGGAAATCCTCTCTGATCGGAACCATTGTGGGAATACTGCCGGGAACAGGGGGAGCGATCGCATCTTTCATAGCCTATGGAGATGCAAAACGGTCTTCGAAACATCCAGAACGGTTTGGACATGGCGCGGAGGATGGGCTTGTAGCTGTGGAAAGCGCTAATAACGCGGCGGTTGGAGGTTCTATGGTGCCGATGTTGGGACTGGGAATTCCCGGCTCCACAAATTCGGCGATCATGCTGGGGGCAATGACGGTGCATGGATTGGTGCCGGGCTATCAGTTGTTTCGGGAGACGCCGGGGATTGCGTACGGTTTTTTGTTTGGTATGCTGCTTACGGTCATCTTTATGTTTATCATAGGTACATATGGCGTGCCGTTGTTCTCCCTGATCCTTAAGGTGAGGATGGAGCAAATCGTACCGATTGTGATTGCCTGCAGCCTTTTGGGGGCGTACAGCTCCCGCAATTCCATGGCGGATGTGTTTTTCGCCTGTGTGTTCGCAGTGATCGGATTTGTGTTCCATAAATTTGATATTCCCTGTGCTCCCATGCTTCTGGGCTTGATCCTGGGAGGACTGATCGAGAATTATTTTGTAAAGACTGTTATGCTTGCCAATGCAGCGCAGCAGAATGTCCTCCGCTATGTCGTGACAAGGCCTGTGTGTATTGTTATTGTGCTGGTCTGTGCATATTTGATCTACAGCAACGGCAAAGACGCAGTCAAAACAGCAAAGATCAGGAAAGAGATCCATGATAAGAAATAAGGAGATAAGTATGGACAAGTTGAATATCATAATGGTGTTTACCGATCAGCACAATGGCGCGGTGGTGCATACCGCGGGGGACCCGTGGGTCCGTACTCCCAACATGGACAGGCTGGCAGAGGAAGGAGTCATGTTTAAAAATGCATACTGCAACTCCCCGCTCTGTGTTCCCAGCAGGAGTTCCATGTTGTCTGGACAAATGCCGCACAGAACAAAGATATTTAATAATGCACAATGTCTGCCAAGCGACAGGGCCACGTTTGTACACAGCATTGCGGCGGCAGGTTATGATACCGTGCTCTCCGGCAGGATGCATTTTAATGGGCCGGATCAGCGTCATGGATTTGAAAAGCGCCTGGTGGGGGATATTACAACAGCGTCTCTGGGAATATCCTACGCTGAGGATCGCTATGGATATTTTAAGGGCTGTTCCATGCCGGGCAGGGAGTCTATCGAAAAATCGGGAAAAGGAGAGTGCTCCGTTATGGCATTTGACCGGGATGTGACGGACGCTGCCTGCGACTATCTTCATACGAGAAAAGATAAACGGCCCCTGTTCATGGTGGTGGGGATGTATGGTCCGCATCCTCCGTATGTAGGTCCGGAGGAACTGTTTGATTATTACTATCGCGTCCTTCCTGATCCCAGGCCGATGACGGAGGAGGAGTTGCAGGCCGCCCATCCGTTTGAGCGGCGTTTTATGGAGAAACGGAAGATAGGAAAAGAGACTCCTGAGGAGATTAAGCGGGTAAGAGCCGCATATTACAGTATGGTAGAGTATGAGGACAGACTGCTCGGAGAGATATTGTCAGCAGTTGAGGACACCATGGGGATGGAAAACACTTTGGTCTTATATGCTTCCGACCACGGGGACTGCATTGGTGAGCACGGTCTGTTCTGGAAATCCAATTTAAGAGAAGGCGCCCTTAAAGTCCCGATGATCTTCTGCTGGAAGGGGCATACTATGGCCGGGAAAAAGATGGACGGTCTTGTAAGCCTGGTGGATGTGGCTCCCACATTTTTGGAGGCGGCTCAGGCACAGATGCTTCCTGTCATGGATGGAGAAAGTCTGTTCCAAACCATTACAAAGGGCGCAGGAATCCGTGCTGACAGGATTGTGATGAGCGAGATCTGTGATATTAAAGGGGATGATCCGGCGGCAATGATCAGAAAAGGCAGATATAAGCTGTGCCAGTATTATGGGTATGAGGAGTTGATGTTGTTTGATCTGGACACAGACCCAAGTGAACAGATTAATCTGAGTGGAGATGAGGAGTACCGGGAGATTCGGGAGGAACTGCTCGAAGAACTTAGAAAGAGCTGGGATCAGGAGGAGATATATCGGGAGAGATTGCTGGCAGAACAGGACATTGCAATCCGCCGCGGATGGGCCAAAGCGCAGAATCCGGTGCTTTTCTATGATGAGTGGAGACAGGCAGGCACACGGAGGAATCAAAATTATCTGATCGTAGATGGAAACAGGGTTTTTGAAGAAGAGTGATCAGGAGAATATGATATAGATAAAACCCAGCCGGGAGGAACACTTAAATAATTCCGGCTGGGTTTCGATGTAATTGTGTATTATTTACAGAAGTAAGTATAATCTCAGCAGTTTGCCTTTTTATAGATCTGATAGATCATCTCCTCATCCAATTTCTTAAAGGTTCCAATGGTGCGCGTCTGCTGGTAGCTGCACCGGAATGCCAGATCCCTCAAAACGGTGTCCTCCTGAATCCCGATATCTTTATTATCACCGAAGCTTACAGGCATACCCAGGGAGCGGAAATAATCTACAGTAGCCTGGATACCGGCCAGGGCAAGGGTCTCTTCGTCATCCCCATCCAGACCCCAGACATTCTTTGCATAGCGCGCAAACCGTCCCGGCTTCGCGTCATAGACTGCGAGGGCCCAGGAGCCCCAGACCGTGGCGAGAGATGCGCCGTGGGCCGTGTCGAACATGGCGGACAGCTCGTGCCCCAGCTGGTGGACCGCAAAATCCTCGCGTCCGCCGAGGCCGGTCAGCCCGTTGTGGGACAGGGAACCGGCCCACATCAGTTCGCTCATGGCATCATAATCAAGGGTGTCTTTTATGGCGACAGAACCTTTGGCGATCACCGTGCGCAGAGCGCTTCGGCAATGGAGTCGGTCAGCTCATTATCGAGGGGATTGAAATACCGGTCCAGGGTGTGCATCATGATATCGGTGACGCCGCAGGCTACCTGGTATACCGGGAGTGTGTAGGTCAGCTCTGGATTCATGATGGCGAATCTGGGGCGGTTTAAGTCAGAGCTTAAGCCCCGCTTGCTGCCGGTCTCCATATTGGTCAGTACGGAAGAGTTGCTGGTCTCGCTTCCTGCCGCAGGGATCGTCAAAACGGCTCCGACCGGGAGGGCGCGGACAGGTACCTTTCGCTTGCTCCAGTACTCCCATATATCGGTGTCCGGGTTTGCCGCACCGATGGCAATAGCCTTGGCCGTGTCGATGGCAGAGCCGCCTCCGATACCCAGCACAAAATCTGCGCCGGAATCGATGGACAGACGGATGCCCTCGCGTGCGTGTTCTAAGGTTGGGTTCGCTTTGGCGCCTCCGAAAACCTCAAAGGACAAATCGCTTTCCTTTAAAGACTGTTTTATCTGGTCCAGCAGACCGCTGCGGACCACGCTGCCGCCGCCGTATACAAGAAGAACCTTTGAACCCCCATATCTGCGGACGTATTCCGCGGTCCGTCCCTGGGCGCCCTTCCCGAAAACAACTTCGGTGGGGCTTAAGTATGTGAATGCCTGCATGATAGATACCTCCTCTTTTTGGTACTATCATATCACGGTTATACATGATATGCCAGACGGAAAAAGCAGAAGATTTTTATTATGCTGACGGAGCAGGGGCGGATGCTCCGCCTGCCAGTTCATCCAGGGAATGGAACTGGTAGCCCATTTCCTCCCATTTTGTCAAAAGTTCATCCAGTATCTCGGCATTGGTTTTGGAGGTGCTGTGCAGAAGTACGATCGCGCCCGGGTGGATGCGGCCGAGGAGTTTTTTGAACGCTTCCTCGTGGGTGGGCTGTTTATTCTCATACCAGTCCACATAGGCGAGGCTCCAGAAAAAGGTGTCATAGCCTAAGTCCTTTGCCATCTGGAGGTTGGACTCGCTGTATTTTCCCTGGGGAGGACGGTAATACCGTTTCATCGGCTGTCCGGTGACCTCCTGGTACAGGGCTTCCAGGGATTTCAGTTCCTCCGAGAAGGTCTCCGAGGTGGAGATCTTTGACATATCCGGGTGGTGGAAGGTGTGGTTGCCCACGTTGTGCCCTTCAGCCACCATGCGTTTTACCAGGTCGGGACTGGTGTTTATGTAGTTTCCCACCAGGAAAAAGGTGGCCGGGACATTGTGTTTTTTGAGGGCGTCTAAAATGGCGGCGGTGTTGCCGTTTTCGTAACCGGCGTCGAAGGTCAGGTAGATGATCTTTTCCTGGGTATTGGCTACGTAATGGGCGTTGTACTGTTTTAGATAGTCGGGGGTGGCGTTTCCGATGGGAGGCCTGCCCTCCTGCTGAAAGCTCAAGCCCCAGTTGCCGTCGGCTGAGGCGGTGACGGCAGGCTCCTCACGGTGGGTCACATATGCCAGCCCATGGCCCAGAAGAAAGGACATAAGGAGTAAAAAGGCACAGGCCGCGATGCGTTTGCAGTAGAACCGGTCGGGACAGTAAAATCGTTTCATAACAGTCTCCGTATAGAATCTTATTACTGCCAATATATGGATAAAATGGAAATGTCATACCGGTAAGTTTAAGAAAGTTGTCAGATTCTAACAGGAAAAATTATGCTATACTAGGAATACTTAGCGAAGCCGGGCCGTCAGGCGCAGATCAAAGTCAGCGACCATGGCGTGCTGGATAAGAGCTTAGACAGACAACAGGATACAGGAGACAGTTATGAGACAGTGGAAAAAAATTCTGGCTTTAGGCCTTGGATTTACGTTAACATTTGGGCAGGCGGCATATGCGGAGATCATCATCCCGCCTATTTCATCGATTGGCGCGCCGGAGAATGAGACGGCGGGGGCCGGTGCGATATCCGGCGAAGCGCCGGTCACCGGGACAGCGGCGGTCACCGGGACAGCGGCAGCGCCGGGGAATGCCGGGACAGAGGCGGTACCTGGTAATAATGGCACATCCGCGGCACCTGGTAATACAGGTACAGCGGCAGCTCCGGGAAACTCTGGGACAGCATCTGTACCTGGAGGTTATAATGATACCACAGCGATCCAGGAACCGGTGGTCGTGGCGGAGGGCGCTGTGCTGCTGGACGCCTCCACGGGGAAGGTCCTGTATGGGAAGAACCAGGATAAGCAGTTTTATCCTGCAAGCATTACGAAGATCATGACGGCACTGGTTGTTCTGGAACGGTGTGATCTGAAGGATAAGGTGACCTTTTCCTCCACTGCCACGACGAATCTGGAATCCGGGGCGGTATCTTTAGATATCACGGAGGGCGACGTACTGACTGTGGAGCAGTGTTTATACGGTCTCTTGCTCAAGTCGGCCAACGAGATCGGCAACGGCCTGGCGGAGCATGTAGCCGGCAGCGTCAGCGGGTTTGCAGACCTGATGAATGAAAAGGCAAAGGCCCTGGGATGCAGGAATACCCATTTTGCCAATCCTCACGGACTGAATGACTCTACTCACAAGACGACCCCCTATGATATGGCCCTGATCATGCGTGCGGCATTGGAAAATGCTACATTCCGGAAGATCGATACGACTACCTCCTACAGTTTCCCGGCCACGAAGAAGTCGGCGGCAAGGACTATCACCATGGGGCACAAGATGATGTATCCGTCGGATTCCCGTTATTATGAAGGAATTATCGGAGGAAAGACAGGATATACTTCACTGGCGGGGAATACACTGGTAACGGGCGTTGAGAAAAACGGAGTCCGTCTGATCGCCGTGGTCATGAAAGCCAGGAGCACTCAGTATACGGATACCAAAGCGATGCTGGATTATGGTTTTGAGCATTACGCTGCGCTGACAGGTGGCAATGGTTCGGCTGGCGGCGGGACTTTGGCGGGCCCATCCGCTTCTGCGGGAGATTCTGCCACAGGCAGTCAGGCTGCACCGGGCAGCCAGAGCGCGCAGAATGACCAGACTGGCACGGCAGGGGCAGCGGGGACTGTCGCAGCAGGCTGGAAACAGGATGCAGCCGGATGGTATTACATAAAGGCGGACGGTACGCGGGCAGCCAATGAGTGGCAGACCTTAGAGGGGGCTGACTACTGGTTTGACGGGAACGGATATATGGCGACCGGGTGGCGCAAGTTCACCAACGGGGCCTGGTATTATTTTGCCCCGGAGAATGGGAAGATGGTTTTTGGCAACTGGGTTCAGGACGGAGGCGCCTGGTATTATCTGGGAGCGGACGGCGTGCTGCTTATGAATACCACGACCCCGGACGGCAATCGGGTGGATGAAAACGGAATCTGGATCCAGCAGTAAAGGAGTGAGGCCGGTGAAGAAGGCAGAACAGAGTTTGCATAGTAAAAACGAAATGATTGAAAATACAAGAGCGGTGACAAAAAAACAGGCATCGGTGCGCAGATTGTGGAGCGCACTGGTGCCTGCCGCCATTATCTGTGTGCTGATCCTGGGCGGATGTAAAAGCGGAGTGGGAGAAGAACCGCCGGGAGCAGCTCCGGATGAGGCGGGGAACCCGGTGGCGGAGGGCAGTGCCGGCACGGAAGGAAGCTTTGGGCCAGAGCTTGGTGAAGCTGCAGAAAGAGGCCAGAACCCGGAGGATCGAGAGGGCATGGCAGAGGGCCCGGCAGCATCTTTGGAAGCGTCATCTGACTATATCCTCCCCGGCAGTGATCGGGAATTAGTGGAATGGGCGGACGTGAAGAGCCTGACAACAGAGCAGGTCCGGCTTGCCAGGAACGAGATCTACGCCCGCCATGGAAGAGGTTTTAAGTCCCAGGACCTGCAAGCTTATTTTGACGCCAGGCCATGGTATGAGAAGACCGTGGAGCCTGATGACTTCAGTGAGAGCCTGCTGAACGACTATGAGAAGCGAAATATCCGGTATTTGAAGGGGCTTGAGCCGGTGGATGGACTGCCGGGACTTTCGGATGCGCCGTCAAAGCCGGTCGTCGACCAGTACGGATATGAGGGCGGGCACTCGCTGCTGTCATTTGAGCTGAAGCCGGGTACTGTAAAGGACTGTGGGGAATATTATCAGGTGGACGCGGTATTTGCGCAGGCTATTGAGGCACCGGGCGATCTGTCCTATGGGGACCGGATAACGCTGGTATTCAATGAGCTGACTGGAGAGACAAAGACGCTGGAGTACCGGGAGGAAGGCCTTTATCCTTTGAATGAAGGCCCATATCCTTCGGTGTATTATTACAGGAAGCATGAAGATGGCAGTCCGGTTGTGCTCTATCAGGACAGTGACGACAGGGTGGATAAGCCTTTTTACGAAGGGCAGCTCTATATCCGTAAGGATGCCACGAAAGAGATTGATATTGAAAGACTGTCCGCTCCGGTCACGTATGAGGATCTGAATGGGGAATTTAACTGGTATAACGGCGTATTTTTTGACAGGAAGGGCTATGCGGTCCGCCTGGTATTTTACGGAGACTAAAGATGATGAAAGAAAAATTATATACGATCGAACTGACAGATGCGGTAAAGGCGGGAGACGAGTGCCTGTTCTGCTGGCTGGAGCGCAAGCTGGAACAGGAAAATCTGGAATTCGTGCTGGGTTCGTCCTATATGGAAAGTGACATCCGGGAGAAGACCAGTGAAAAAGGTTTTTGCCGCCATCACACAAAGATGATGTATGATTATGGAAACACTCTGGGCAACGCGTGGATTCTCAAATCCCGGATGGAACACATGAACCGGGAATTCAAGGAGCAGATGAAGCGGTATGGTCATGGAAGCAGCCCTAAGAAAACTGCCGGGAAGATATCCCTGTTTTCTGCCATAAAGGCAGGCGGCAGCAAAAATACCAGATCAGCTGTGGGAGAATGGCTGCTTTCGGAGGAGGATCATTGCTATATCTGCAGCCGGATGCAGGAAATCTATGGACGGATGCTGGATACGTTTGTGTATATGCTGCGGGAGGACGCTGCTTTTGGAGCACTTTTGATGGAGTCCAACGGTTTTTGCCTGCACCATTTTGCTGACGTTTTAGAGATCTGCGAGGAAAAATTGAATCCGGCGGAAAGAGAAGCGTGGGTACCCAGACTGGGCGGGCTGATGGAGAAGAATTTAGACCGGATCCAGGCAGATATTGACTGGCTGATCGAGAAATATGATTACCGCAACAAGGATGCGGACTGGAAGCAGTCGAAGGATGCGGTGCAGCGCACCATGCAGAAGCTGACCGGCGGACATCCGGCAGATCCAGTATTCCAGAACAGAAAATAGTGGAATAATCTGGCGGGGCTGGGAGATATTAATGAAAAGCAGAGAAAATAAAAGGAGGCTTTTCATTATGGATTTAAAAAGCAGCGAGACAGCAAAGAATCTGATGCGCGCATTTGCAGGCGAGAGCCAGGCCAGAAACCGTTATACATTTTCGGCGGGTAAGGCGAAAGCAGAGGGATATCCGGTGATCGGATCTGCCTTTTTGTTTACGGCGGAGCAGGAAAAGGAACATGCGGAAATCTTCTATAATTATTTAAAGGAGCTTTGCGGACAGAATATTTTTATTGACGGCGGTTATCCGGTGGACCAGTATGATAAAAGCCTGGACCTTTTAAAAGCGGCAAGACATAATGAGTATGAAGAATACCAGGATGTATACCGGAATTTCGGAAATATCGCGAAGGAGGAGGGCTTTAGCCAGATTGCGGGAACCTTCTATAAGGTTGCGGATATTGAGCGGATCCACGGAGACCGGTTCCAGATGTTCGCGGATTATTTAGAGCAGAACAAACTGTTTGTATCAGATGTGGAGACCGGATGGATGTGCCTCAACTGCGGCTACGTGTTTACCGGCACGCAGGCGCCGCCGAAATGTCCGGTATGCAGCCATGAGCAGGGATATTTTATCCGATTGGAGCTTGCGCCATATATCCGGTAAGCTTATAATAGATTTGATGCAGCGGTGAGGGTACTGACCGGTTGCGATTTGATTTGAATAATCCGGAGGACCGGAGGTTTGAGAGGCAGATACGAATGATAAACAGAGACGTGAAAGCGGTCATATTTGACCAGGATGGACTGATGTTCGACACAGAGCGCATATCGGTGGAGGCATGGCATTTGGTGGGAGAGGAGTGGGGAATCCACTTAGAGGAGGAATTCTTAAGTACCGTACGCGGCATGAATGTGCGGGATGCGGCAGAGCGGTTCCGCCAGGAGTTGGGCGGCTCTGTGGATTACGTGCGTTTTAAAGAGGAAAAGCAGGAGCGTTTTGAGGCCATGCTGAGGCAGCGGGGGATTCCGGTGAAGCCGGGCCTTAAGGAGCTTCTGGCATTTTTAAAGGAGCATGGCTACAAGATTGCCATGGCTACTGCCAGCACAAAAGAATATTCCCTGGAGAATTTAAGAGAAGCGGGGATTGAAGATTATTTTGATTATATCATTACCGGGGATATGGTGGTTCATGCAAAACCGGACCCGGAGGTGTTCTTAAAGTCTGCGGAGGCTCTGGGAGAAAGACCGGAAAACTGTATGGTTTTAGAAGACAGTTTAAACGGTCTGGAGGCAGGGCTCCGGGGTGGTTTTATCACGGTCATGGTGCCGGATCTGACCCAGCCCGACGAGGCGCTCCGCAGCCGGGTGGACAGTGTATGTTCATCCCTGTTTCAAGTAAAGGAATTGCTGGAGGGCGTATCTTAAGTGAGTTCATCTGTAAAAGTGATATCTGCACTGCTGGCGGCTGGAGCCGCGGGTGCAGCCGGAGGCCTGGCCCGTTCCCGCTATGAAAGGGACTGCCTGACCGTGGAAGAGACTGAGATCATATCCCCGAAGATAAAGAAAGCCAGGACGGTGGTTTTTTTGTCAGACCTGCATGATAAAGAGTTTGGAAGGGAAAATGAGAGGCTGTTCCAGGTTCTCCGTGACGTAAGGCCGGACCTGGTGTTGATCGGAGGCGACACCATGGTAGCAAAGGCCGGTGCTGCAAAGCTGGATGTGACGGAGCGGCTTCTTGACGGGCTTTGCAGGATACTGAAAGAGGATGGCTCTTCCGGCCCTGCCGCGTCCTTCCGGATATTCTACGGCAATGGGAACCACGAGCAGCGCATGCGCAGGGAACGTACGGTATATGGCAGCCTGTATGGAGAGTTTCAGGCGCTTTTGAAAGCGTATGGGATCTGTTATCTTTCCAACCGTACCGTACAGTCCGGGGACGACATCTGCATCAGCGGACTGGACATTGATCAGAAATACTACCGGGATCTGGTCCCGGCGAGGATGAAAGCAGAGTACTTGACGAAACACCTGGGAAATGCGGATCGCAGCCGCTTCCAGATCCTGATGGCGCATTCCCCGCTCTTTTTCGACGCCTGTGCGGATTGGGGAGCGGACCTTACACTTTCGGGCCATTTTCATGGAGGTACCATAAGGATACCCGGACTGGGCGGAGTGATGACGCCCCAGTACCAGTTTTTCCTGCCGGTATGCGCAGGAACATTCGAACAAAACGGCCGCTATATGATCGTCAGCCGGGGACTGGGTACCCACTCCATCAATATCCGTATTTTTAATAAACCACAGGTGGTCGTTGTGCGGTTAAGGCCGGAAAATGACTGATGATAAAGTTTTGGCTGTTGTAGAAATCCCTGTTCCCTTGAGTTTCCGCATTTTGCAGCGGCGGCGGGCGGCGGTTCGGATAAACTGGTTTTTGTGACTTTGCAGGTCTTTAGAAGCTGTTAGTCCTCAGGATTTTCTGTTCTGACAGCGGAAGGGGGTGTCTGAGCGTTAGCGAGTTGCCCTTTCCGCTGGCAGGTTTTTAAGAAAATTCTGAGGGCTTACAGATTCTTAAGACCGAAACCGGAACAAAAACCAGTTTATCCGAACCGCCGCCCGCCGCCGCTGCAAAATGCGGAAACTCAGGCTCTTCTTTATTTACAGAACAGGGGTTTTTTGTTATACTGGTAGATACGTGAGAATCCGGGAACAGCCCGGAATGGCGATTTTAGGGAACAGGACAGGAGCGTCATGGCAGTATCAATATCGTACAAGCTGGAAAAGTTTGAAGGTCCCCTGGACCTGTTGTTGCATTTGATTGATAAGAATAAGGTGGATATTTACGATATTCCGATCGTGGAGATCACCCAGCAGTATCTGGATTATATGAACCAGATGGATAAGGAAGACTTAAACATTGTCAGCGACTTCCTGGTGATGGCAGCCACCCTTCTGGACATCAAATCCCGGATGCTCCTTCCCGCCCCGGTGGATGAGGAGGGCGAGGAGGAAGACCCGCGTGCGGAGCTGGTGGCGCGTCTTCTGGAGTATAAGAAATACAAGATGATGGCGCAGGAGCTTGCCGACATGGAAGAGAATGCACAGGGACTGCTCTTCAAAGCGCCGACTGTGCCGAAAGAGGTGGCGAAATACGAGCCGCCGGTGGATCTTGACAATCTTTTAGATGGCCTGACGTTAGCGCGGCTGCAGCGGATCTTTGAGTCTGTGATGAAACGGCAGCAGGACAAGGTGGACCCGATCCGCAGCAGCTTTGGCACCATAAAAAAAGAGCCTGTGAGCCTTGAGGACAAGATCTTAAATGTGCTGGGGTATGCCAGGAAGCACCGCAGCTTCAGCTTCCGGCAGATGCTGGAGCGGCAGAGCGACAAGCTGGAAGTGGTCGTGACATTCCTGGCGATCCTGGAGCTGATGAAGATGGGGAAGATCCAGCTGACCCAGGAGCATACGTTTGACGATATGTATATCGAGACCCTGGAGGCTGAGGGAGAGGAAACAGAACTTGACCTGGAGGAAATTGCAGGTCTGGAGGGATAGATGGGAAGTTTATTTGAAGAGGATGATGATTTCGATCTGGCTGCCATAGAAGCGAGACATGCTGAGATGGAAGCGGAGGCGCTCCTGGACAAGCTGGACGCCGGAGCGGCGCCAGGTGATGCTGAAAAGGACCGTGAGGAAACTGGCGGGATATTCCCGGAGAGCGACTGGGAGGCGATTGTGGAAGCCGTGTTGTTTACCATGGGGAATTCTGTGGAGCTGCGTCAGCTGGCGGTCGCCATTGACCAGAGCGAAAAAGTGACGAGACGGATTGTAGAAAACCTGCAGAAGCGGTATGAGCTTGAAAACCGAGGGATGCAGATCATTGCCCTGGAGGACTCTTATCAGATGAGTACACGGGCCAGGTTCTATGAAAATCTGATCCGGGTTGCAGCGACGCCTAAAAAGCATGTGCTCACGGACGTTGTTCTGGAAACTCTGTCGATCATTGCGTACAAGCAGCCGGTTACAAAGATGGAGATATCCAAGATAAGAGGCGTGTCCTCCGACCATGCGGTGAACCGTCTGGTGGAGTATGGGCTGATCTATGAGGTGGGCCGTCTGGATGCACCGGGAAGGCCGGCACTATTTGCCACCACAGAAGAGTTCCTGCGGAGATTCGGCGTTGGGTCGGCGACCGATCTGCCGACCATGAACCCGGAGCAGGAGGAAGAGATCATTCAGGAAGTGGAAGAAGAGCTGCAGATGAAGCTGAATGAGGTTCCTGAGGAGGGAGAGGAAGTCTCTGAAGGGGAAATGCCTGCGGTAGAGGAGTTGGCGGAAGAGGCAGCAGCGTCAGCGGAGACGGTGGTCGCGTTGGAAGAGGCAGCAGCGTCTGAGGAGACGGAGACTCCTGCAGCAGGGACAGCCGGCAAGCGGCAGGAAACAGATGAGGATGAGAGGAGCAGCAGAGATGCCGAAGATCAGGATTAAATATTTTAATGACAACATAGAAAAACTCACATACATAGGTGGTAAATCGGACTGGATCGATCTGCGGGCGGCAGAGGATCTGGAGCTTGCAGCGGGAGAGTTCAAGCTGATCCCTCTGGGAGTTGCCATGGAGCTGCCAAAGGGTTATGAGGCGCATGTTGTTCCGAGAAGCAGTACATATAAGAATTTTGGGATTATTCAGACGAACCATATGGGTGTGATCGATGAGACCTACTGTGGGGATAATGACCAGTGGTTTTTCCCGGCTTATGCCATGCGGGATACGCAGATCCATGCAGGAGACCGGATCTGCCAGTTCCGTATTATGGAGCACCAGCCGGCGATTGTATTTGATGAAGTAGAGTCACTTGGACATGAGGACCGGGGCGGTCATGGAAGCACCGGCAGAAAGTAGAGAAAGCAGACTGACGTGGAACGATACGAGAGAGAGAATGAGGGGCGCAGGCGCAGCCAGACGATGTCTGGACAGCCGGAACGCAGGCGTGGTCAGACGGCATCCGCTCAGCCGGAACGCAGGCGTTTTCAACCGGAAACAGGAGATGCCAGGCAGGGACAGATGCCTTCCGGACAGGCAAGGGCGCGCGCCATGGCCCGGCGCAGGAGGAAACAGAGACAGCGCAGGATGATCCTGGGCAGTTTGCTGCTGGTGATTTTGCTGATTGCGGGCGGGACCAGCTTTGGCGTGGTCCATTACAGGAATTTAAAAGAGAAGCAGGCCTTCGCATCAGCAGGGATCGAGGCCATGGAGCAGGGCGATTATGAGGCGGCGATCGTAAGCTTTGACCAGGCGCTTTTAAAAGCGGACGGAAAGATCGGGGCCTTTGAAAAAGATGTATTACTTTACCGGGCCGAGGCAGAATATAAGCAGGAGGATTATCCGGCAGCAAAGAATACCTATGAGCTTCTTTTAAAAGAAGACAAAGACAATGCTGAATACAAAAAGGGCATGGTACTCTGTCTGGTAGAGGCAGGCGATTATGGAGCGGCGCTGGACTTAGAGGTGCTTCAGGGGACCGTTTACAACCGGATGGCGAAGGAACAGATCGAAGCCGGACAGTACGACCGGGCGCTGGAATACATTGAGCAGGGAAAGACATTTGCGGAAGAATCGGCGGGCAGGGAGCTTGCGTTCAATGAGGCGGCTGCCTGGGAGTACAAGCATGACTATGCAAAGGCCCTGGAGCTGTTTGAAGCATATGTGCAGAAATATGGCGCGGATGAGACCGCAGAACGGGAGATTGCCTTTTTAAAGACCCGCCAGGGCAGTCATTAAGGAGTATAGATGGCAGAACTTATAGAAGTAAAAGAAGTAGAAGAGCGAGTGATCCTGATCGCAGTCAGTTTAAGCGACGAGGATGATACGGCGGCCTCTCTGGACGAACTGGAGGAGTTAGTCAAGACAGCGGGAG
Organism: Clostridium sp. AN503; assembly: GCF_040719375.1. Classification (NCBI taxonomy): domain Bacteria; kingdom Bacillati; phylum Bacillota; class Clostridia; order Eubacteriales; family Clostridiaceae; genus Clostridium; species Clostridium sp. AN503. The sequence goes on from NZ_JBFDTP010000002.1 coordinate 807,285, forward strand.
CCGTGACCGTGGACAAGATGATGCAGAACCGGGAGCGGATCCATCCGGGAACCTATCTGGGAAAGGGAAAGATCGAGGAGGTTCGGGAGCGTATCTGGGAGCTTAACGCCACCGGAGTTGTCTGTGATGATGAACTCTCTCCGGCCCAGCTTCGGAATCTGGAGGATGCGCTGGATACCAAGGTCATGGACCGGACTATGGTCATCCTGGATATCTTTGCGGCAAGGGCTACCACCAGCGAGGGGAAGATCCAGGTAGAGCTGGCCCAGCTCAAGTACCGGGCAGCCCGGCTGGTGGGACTTAGAAGCTCCCTGTCCCGTCTGGGCGGCGGCATCGGGACCAGAGGTCCGGGTGAGAAAAAGCTGGAGATGGACCGTCGTCTGATCCATGAGCGGATCGGACAGCTGAAAGCAGAGCTGGAGGAAGTGAAGCGCCACCGGGATGTGATACGGAAACAGCGGGAAAAGGCCCACACGCCTGTTGCCGCGATCGTGGGCTATACTAATGCGGGGAAGTCCACACTGTTAAATCGTCTGACGGATGCAGGGATACTGGCGGAAGATAAGCTGTTCGCAACCCTGGACCCGACCACCCGCGGCCTGGAGCTGGAGAGCGGACAGAAGATTCTTCTGACGGATACCGTAGGATTTATCCGGAAGCTGCCCCACCATCTGATCGAAGCGTTCAAGAGCACGCTGGAGGAAGCAAAATACAGTGATATCATCCTTCACGTAGTGGACTGCTCCAACCCCAATATGGATATGCAGATGCATGTGGTGTATGAAACCCTGCGTGAGCTGGAAGTGGAGGACAAGATCATCGTCACGGTCTTCAATAAGACGGACAAAAAAACAGATGATGAATTTCCGAGAGATCTTAAGTCGGATTATCAGGTGCGGATCTCTGCAAAAACCGGGGAAGGATTAGGAGAGCTTATAGATACCCTGGAAAAGATCTTAAGAAGTCAGAAAGTGTATCTGGAACGTCTCTTTTCTTACCAGGAAGCGGGAAAGATTCAGACGATTCGGAAGTATGGGGAGCTGCTCTCGGAGGAGTACGAGGCGGACGGAATCGCCGTAAAAGCCTATGTTCCGGCAGAATTATTCGCCGGTCTGGTGACAAAACCGTGATGTCCCGTTGGACAGATCAGTTATAAGAAAATGTGATAAGACACAATATCTATGTTTCGCGTTTTTGAGCAAAACTAGATATTGTGTTTTCTTTTTGGCTCTGCTATAATCTATAACATAGCGCGATGATCGCGGTGAATTTTTTGGGAGTATTCGGTGGTTGAACCGGCAGGTGCGAAAGGAGAAAGGGATTTCATGATCAATGTAGTAAAACGCGACGGGGAAGTTGCGGAGTTTAGTCTGAATAAGATCACAGAGGCGATTAAGAAAGCATTTAAGGCTACGGGAAAGGATTACAACAACGAGATACTGGAGCTGCTGTCTCTGCGTGTGACCTCTGATTTCCAGGGGAAGATGCATGAGGGCAGTATTTCCGTAGAGCAGATACAGGACAGTGTCGAGCATGTGCTGGAGCAGACCGGTTATACGGATGTGGCGAAGGCTTATATTTTGTACCGCAAGCAGCGGGAGAAGATCCGCAACATGAAGACGACCATCCTGGATTACAAGGATGTGGTGAACAGCTACGTGAAGGTGGAAGACTGGCGTGTCAAGGAGAATTCCACTGTTACATATTCTGTGGGGGGACTGATCTTAAGCAACTCCGGTGCGGTCACTGCCAACTACTGGCTGTCTGAGATCTACGACCAGGAGATCGCGGAGGCACACCGCAATGCGGATATCCATATCCACGATCTGTCCATGCTGACCGGATACTGTGCAGGCTGGTCCTTAAAGCAGCTTTTGATCGAAGGGCTGGGCGGTATCCCGGGCAAGATCACCTCTGCACCGGCGAAGCATTTATCCGTGCTCTGCAACCAGATGGTGAACTTTCTGGGCATTATGCAGAATGAGTGGGCGGGCGCCCAGGCATTCTCTTCCTTTGATACCTATCTGGCTCCATTTGTGAAAGCGGACAACCTAACCTATCAGGAAGTAAAGAAATGTATTGAATCCTTCATTTACGGCGTCAATACTCCAAGCCGCTGGGGGACCCAGGCACCGTTCTCCAACATCACCCTGGACTGGACCGTTCCGAATGATATGGCGGAGCTTCCGGCGATCGTGGGCGGCAAGGAGATGGATTTTAAGTACAAGGACTGCAAACGCGAGATGGATATGGTCAATAAGGCATTTATTGAGACCATGATCGAGGGCGATGCCAACGGCCGCGGTTTCCAGTATCCGATCCCTACCTATTCCATTACCAGGGATTTTGACTGGTCAGACACGGAGAACAACCGGCTGCTGTTTGAGATGACCTCCAAGTACGGCACCCCGTATTTTTCCAACTATATCAACAGCGATATGGAGCCGAGCGATGTGCGCAGCATGTGCTGCCGTCTGCGCCTGGACCTTCGGGAGCTGCGCAAGAAGACCGGCGGATTCTTCGGTTCCGGCGAGAGCACCGGATCTGTAGGCGTTGTGACCATCAATATGCCGAGGATCGCATATCTTGCAAAGGATGAAGAGGATTTTTACGATAAGCTGGACAATATGATGGATATTTCGGCCCGTTCCTTAAGGGTGAAGCGGGAAGTGATCACGAAGCTTTTAAACGGCGGTCTGTATCCCTATACAAAGAGGTATCTGGGCAGCTTTGAGAATCATTTTTCCACCATCGGGCTGATCGGTATGAATGAGGTGGGCTTAAATGCCAGATGGATCGGAAAGGATATGACGGACCCGGAGACCCAGCAGTTTACCAAGGATGTGCTGAACCATATGAGGGAGCGTCTGGTGATGTACCAGGAGCAGTATGGCGACTTATATAACCTTGAGGCAACCCCTGCGGAGTCCACTACCTATCGTCTGGCAAAACATGATGTGAAGAAATACCCGGACATCAAGACAGCGGGCTGCAAGGGAGACACCCCTTACTATACCAACAGCTCCCATCTGCCGGTGGATTATACCGCGGACATTTTCGAGGCGCTGGATATCCAGGATCAGCTTCAGACCCTGTACACATCAGGGACCGTGTTCCATGCATTCCTGGGAGAGAAGCTGCCTGACTGGAAGGCCGCAGCAAAGCTGGTGCGGACCGTTGCGGAGAACTACCGCCTGCCGTATTATACGTTGTCGCCCACTTATTCGATCTGCAGGGACCACGGGTATCTGATCGGCGAGCACAAGACCTGTCCGATCTGCGGACGGGAAGCCGAGGTATACAGCCGTATCACCGGGTACTATCGTCCGGTGAAGAACTGGAACGAGGGCAAGACCCAGGAGTACAAGAACCGTACCGCATATGATGTGACTCACTCTGTCTTGAGGAAGAACCCGGAAGCTGCAAGGCAGCTGTCGGAGGCTCTGACCGGGAATGAAGGAGCAGTGGAGTCAGCTCAGTCCCGGACTGAGTCCGGCGCGTATCTGTTCACAACAAAGACCTGTCCTAACTGCAAGATGGCAAAGGAGTTTTTGAAGGATGTGGACTATAAAGTGGTAGATGCGGAGGAGAATCCGGAGCTTACCAGCCAGTTTGGCATTATGCAGGCGCCGACCCTGGTGATCGTGAAGGACGGGAAGGTTGAGAAGTTTGTAAATGCTTCTAATATCCGGAAGTTCACAGAAGCATGTGTGAAATAGGCAGGATTCCGATTTAAAAAGAAGGATCGCCAGAACCAAAACTACAGTGGATTTGACAGCACTGTAGTTTTGGTTTTTTGTTTTCTGTTTTAAGGAGTAAAAGAGTGACATCTATATTCCGTGATGGTATAATATGAACACTTAGTGAAGACAAAACAATATTTCAGAAAGGAATATCTGACATGGCACTGCTGCGTGAACTTTTTTTCACATTTGCAAAGATCGGGACCTTTACCTTTGGGGGCGGATATGCAATGATTTCGCTCATAGACCATGAGTGTGTGGAAAAGAAACAGTGGATCACCTCAGATGAGCTGATGGATATTACCGTGATTGCAGAGTCCACTCCCGGACCGATCGCGATCAACTGTGCCACCTATACCGGCTACAGGAAGGCAGGTGTCGCCGGAGCTGTGATGGCAACGCTGGGAATGATACTGCCGTCGTTTTTTATTATTCTGGTCATTTCCATGTGTATGGAGAATCTGCTGAAATATCCAGTAGTTGTAAGTGCATTTCGGGGGATTCGGGTAGCCGTAGGGTTCCTGATCGTTCGGGCGGCCGTAAAGATGATCTGCAAGATGCTTAAGAAATCTTCAGCAGATATCCCGGCCAGGATCCGAAGTGTCAGCTTTGTAGCAGTGTCCTTTGGCATCACACTGGCGCTTGATCTTCAGGGCATCCGGTTTTCAACGATCTACCTGATCGTGACCGCAGGGGTGTTTGGATATTTTCTTTACTTTCTGCAGGAGCGGAAAGGGGCGGCATCATGATATACATCTCTCTGTTTCTGGCATTTTTTAAGATTGGAATGTTTGCATTTGGCGGGGCGTACGGGGCAGTACCGCTCATTCAGGAGAGTGTGCTGGCCCATGGGTGGATGGACGAAGCCATGTTTTCCAATATCGTAGCGATCAGCGAATCCACGCCGGGACCGATCATGGTCAACACCGCAACGTATATCGGGAACAGCCAGGCGGGGATACCGGGCGCTGCCGTTGCTACGCTGGGGGTAGTGCTGCCGTCATTTTTAATCATTCTGGTGATCACATCGATGCTGCATGGATTTCTGAAGAACCGGATCGTACAGGCAGTCTTAAAAGGTGTAAAACCATGTCTGATGGGAATCATCCTCGCAACAGGTGTTTTTATGGTGATAAAAGCTGTTTTTCCGGCAGTCGGGATTCCGAGCGTGGACTGGAAGGCGTGTGCCATCGTCATTTTTCTGGCAGCAGCGGCAGGAGTCAGCCGGTGTGTCAGCAGACGGGAAATATCCCCTGTTTTGCTGATCGTTTTTGCGGGTGTTTTGGGAACCTTGCTGTATTGAGCGGAGGAGACTATATGAAGGTTTACAGTTGGAAGACATTATTGGTGACGGTACTGGCAGGAGGGGCGGGTATTATCTTTTCAGTGTATGGAATGATCCAGGGGCAGATATTGAGCTATTTATGGCTTGTGATTTTTATATATTTTGTATGGAAGGGGATGCATGCCGCTTTAACTGACGAGGGTTACAAAAAGGATATGGAAAATTCTGAGAAGGGGAAACGGGTATACCAGGAGCTGTTCGGGAGATTTGCTCCCATTGCTCCATATGGAGCGCTTTTTTGTTTTCTGGCAGCCGCCATACTGGTCCGTCTGTTTCCGGACCGGATATGGATTGGCATGTGTTTTATCTTTGCGGCGCCGGTTTATCAGTTTTGGCTGACCAGAAAAGTAGGAAAGGAAATGGATAAGCATGAATGACAGAATACCATGGGGATTTTCTTAGGAGGAGATGAAATGTCTGGATTTATCATATGGGCGGCAGCCGGGATTGTGATAATCGGTTTTGGGGTTTTTTCTTTCTGTTTAAGGAAACCGGTGGGATTCTGGGCTAATGCAAGGATGTTTGAGGTGTCGGATTGTAAGAAATATAATGGTGCCATGGGTAAGCTATTCTGCGTGTATGGAATTGTTTTCATTGTGCTGGGGCTGCCTTTGCTTGAGGGGCAGGGTTCCCCGCTTGTGATGTTTTCGGTAATAGGTGTGATGATAGAAACGATTGTGGCTATGGCAGTTTATACCCTGGTCATAGAAGAAAAGTACCGGAAAAAGCAATGATGATTAAAAATGGGAGGTAAATGGAGTATGTGGATATTATTTGCATTGTTGTCTGCCATATTTGCGGCGCTGACCTCAATTCTGGCAAAGGTGGGAATTGAGGGAGTGAATTCCAATCTGGCAACGGCGGTCAGGACTGTGGTGGTCGTCATTATGGCGTGGGGGATGGTATTTCTGACCAATACCCAGAGCGGTATCTCTGAGATCAGTAAGAAGAGCTGGATCTTCCTGATCCTGTCGGGACTGGCAACAGGTGCGTCATGGATGTGCTACTACCGGGCTCTGCAGATGGGGGATGCCTCCAAGGTGGTGCCGATCGATAAGCTTAGTGTCATTATCACACTGGTGCTTGCTTTTGTTTTTTTGCATGAGGAGTTTACGGCAAAATCATTGATCGGATGCGTGCTGATCGGTGTTGGGACTCTGGTCATGGTCCTGTAACCGGAGAGGATCGATACCGGTGGAGACTGATACCAGCGGAAATTGACAGCGGCAACAATATAGAAAATATGGAGTTGACAGAACATGAGTGACAGAATCAACAGAGATGATATGATGGAGCTGACCAGACGGCTGACTCTTTCCCGCAATTCCATCGGAAGGATCGCGGGCTGTTATGTGGACAGGGACGGAGATTTTGATGGGAGTTTTAATACGAATTTTCTGAAATTATCAGCACAGGAGCGGATGAAGAAGCTGAAGCTGGCCAAGGCGGTTTTATTTGCGGAGACCAATCAGAATCTGAAGAAATATGGATTTTCAGAAAATACACGGAAGCCGGGCAGCATGTGGCAGTTGCTCATGGGGATGCGGGAGTGCGGGCTGAAAAATGATGCCCTGATGGACACCTTCTATGATATTATAATGGAAAAATATCGGGCGGATTCGGAGTATGCCATTTTAGTATACCATGGCAGCTATGACGTCCCCCTGAAGGCTTCCGACAAGGAGAGCCTGTGGGATTCGGAGGAGGTGTATACCTATATGATCTGCGCCATCTGCCCGTTATCAGGGGAATATGAGCCGGGAGAGCCCACATGCGGTTTTCTGTTTCCGGCATTCACGGATCGGAGCAGCGATGTGAATCATATTGCGGTATTTAAAGAAGGCGCAGACAACTCCTGTATGGAATTGCTGGAGATCTTGGGAGTTGACAGGAAGCCATCCGGAAATGTGTGAATAGAAGACGGATATGAAGGAGGAAATGTGGAGATGGGAGAGCTTTCAGGATTGCCGAATATTGGAAAAGTAGTAGAAGAACAGCTGAACCAGGTGGGAATCCATACGTTTGAAGACTTAAAAGAGCTGGGAGCGGAACAGGCGTGGTTAAAGATCCAGGAGATTGACGATTCTGCCTGTATCCACCGGCTTTTGGCGCTGGAAGGCGCGCTTAAGGGGGTTAAGAAGACGATGCTGCCGGAAGACAGGAAAGCAGAGCTGAAGGAATTTTATAAGTGGCACAAGAAATAGGTTAGAGGAGAACTGGAGTGAAATTAAAAAATATACTGATCGTGGTAAATGACATGGAGCGGTCAAAGGCTTTCTATAAAGATCTGTTCGGTTTAGATGTCATTCTGGACCAGGAGGGCAATGCCATATTATCGGAGGGGCTGGTACTTCAGGACGCCTCCGCATGGGAGCATGTTCTTGGAAAGGAGATCATTTCGAGGAACCATGCGGCGGAGCTTTACTTTGAAGAACCGGACATCGTGGGATTTGCAGCAAAGCTGGAGAATTATAAAGAGCCGATCCAGTATGTGAACCGGCTGACGGAGCACACATGGGGGCAGAAGATGATCCGCCTTTACGATCCGGATGGGAATCTGATCGAGGTGCGGACACCTGTGTGACCAGAAGGAATCATTCAGGGAGGCAGATGATGAAGTACGGTCATATCATTGTCATATTATCAGCAGTTGTAACGGCGGCGGGCTTTGGAATCACGGGCTGTCATATGATACCGCAAACTACAGCGTCAGAAAGCACGCAGGAGAGTGCAGCTGAAAGTAAGGTTACAGTCCGGCAGGGGGACAAAAGTATATGTCCATATGAAATTGTTGTATCTGCCATGACCTATGAAAAGAGCGCTAAGGCATGGCTCAGCGCAGATGGCGCGAGGCTTTCTCATCAGCTTCCCCAGGTGGCGGATCAGCTGCCGGATATCCAGTGGAAGGATGACTTTTCTGTGGATCTACCAGATGATGTTTCACTTTATTATATAGATCTGTTTGATCGTGAGTATGGGAGCCTGGAGCGCATCTATCCTGACGGGGAGAAAGATGGCGGGGATCAAATGGTAAATTCCATGGCAGGTTTTATGGAGTATGTATCAGAACTTCCCTCAGGCGCCTACTATATTTCTATTGCGGTCAATCGAAATGGCCGGTATGTAGAGTCAGAGGGAGAGTACGAACGGTTTGTGAACGAGTATGCATTTCGGCTGGAGAAATAACAGCAGATTTGAGACAGCGGTTATGGAATGCGGCAGGTGACACTATGGGAAAACAAAATTCTTTTTTTTACGTGCGCATAGAACGGGCAGATGAAATGCCTGTGGGAATGTGGAAACTGGTATTTCAAACGATGTTCAGCAGAAAAATATGGTTCAGCAAAAGCTCCTGGAAGGTCTGGGCCATATGGGCGTTTCTGTCGCTGTGGCTGTTGTCTTCCATGTCACGGTGGCTCCCGCATTTTGAACATATGCTGCCCCGGTTATTGGTCTGGGTGGCGGCCACTGCAGTATTGATGGCTGCGGCTATAGCCGCCGTTGCATTGTTGTGTATCTTTTATCTGAAACATTCCTGGAATGACCCTGAAAAAAGAACGCAGTTTTGTCAGGATATATGGTTTTACGAAGATCATATTCTGGTGGAAAAAACTTCCTGTACCGTAGAGATCCCCTGCGTAGAAATTGCAGATATCAAAGAACAGGAAAATCAGTTTATTCTGCAAATGAATAATGGAAACACTATGATCCTTCCTAAGAAAAGTTTTTTAGAAGGGAATCCGTCAGAATTTTGTGCTTTTATGCAGAAGTCGGTCAGGCTGGCTAAAGAAGCTGCAGGAAGCCAGAGAGTCATCCCCCTATCCTCAAACGGGATGGCTGCCGCATTTACGATTTGCCGCCATAGGTCGATGGAAGGGGCGTATGCTGCAAAACTGTGTGAAACTTGGAGCAATGGGGGAAATAAAGACAGAAGCTGGATCTGGAAAGAGTTCCTGTTTCCGTTTGGAGCGACAACGATCATTCTGATCTGGGTGCTGTTTGTGCAGCAGTCAGGAGCTGTTTGGCATATGGTATTTCCATACTTCCTGTTGACGGAAGGTATCCTGTTTGTCCTGTGCCTGGGATTTACCGGCTGGGGCAACAGAAAGCGAGCTATTCGGAAAAAGCTGAAAAGGGAAGTCCGAAGGGACTGGAATAAGCAGCGGAGGGAAGCCTGTGAGGAGGCATGGGAGTTTCGTTTTTATGATACCTGTTTTAAAAAGTGCATGCAGGGAGGCTCGATCACCTATGGCTATGAAAATATCAGGAGGCTCGTTCTCTGCGGGCAGTATCTGCTGTTTTTGATGGAGCGCCCGGAAGGGACTGCCTATGTCCTGGATTTTGATATGAGAGAGGTGGCCATTCCAGAACAGTTCTGTATGTTTATCCAGGAGAGATGCGGCAGGAAGATAGAAGAAGACAACTATGGAGAGAGATGGAAATGATTGTATATAAGAGACTGAAAAGCCAGGATATCACCCGTTCCCTGTTTGACGGATTTATCAGGACCCAGAAGGTGACAAAGTGCTGGCGCCGGGAACACGGAGAGTGGGTGATCCGGGACGCCGCATTTGTGGACGACTGGGGAGAAGCGGAATACAAAGAGCTGATCCGGTGTCTGCAAAACACAGCTGAGACAGGAGGACTGGTTATGGGGGCATTTTTTGGTCAGCGCCTTGCAGGGTTTGTTTCTGTGGAACAGGCGCCGCTTGGCAGCCGGGGGCAGTATATGGACTTGTCAAGTATCCATGTATCCCATGATATGCGAGGGCATGGGATAGGAAAGAAGCTGTTTTCCATGGCTGCGGATTTTGCCAGGGAAAATGGCAGGGAAAAGATTTATATATCCGGTCACTCCGCAGTGGAAACCCAGGCATTTTACCAAAGCCTGGGCTGTGTAGAGGCAAAAGAGTATGATCCGGCGCATGTAAAGCGGGAACCTTTCGACTGTCAGTTGGAGTATGATGTCACGGCGAGGTGACTGCAGATCGGATCAGGATACAGGTCGGGGAGGATCGTTTTGGACAGAGATTTGATATATGCCATTGTTATACTTTGGATCATCCTGTTGTATGCAGGGATCAGCTCTTACATCAAAGGAAAGTCAAAAATAACGGAAATGGATTCGAGATGTACAAGGCGGACCATGGGTACGATCCGTTATCTGTCAAAGGGACTTTGTTTTGATGGGATTGGGAATATCAATACAAGGGGGCCGGCGAAGGAGTACGGGCTAAAGTATTCGGTGCTCCGGTACATGGTGTACGAGTTTTCCGTGGAGGGTGATACTTTCAGCGGGATTGACGCCAGGGTCCCATTTTCCATATTTTCGGCTGGAAAACCTGGTGAAGAGGTTGAACTTTACTATAATGAGAATAAACCGGAGGAGTTCATCTGCCATAAAGAAGATGTCAATGTCAGATATGGCGGGATGATATCAGCTGCGTTTATAGCGGCATGTATTACCATTTTCATATGTGTTACGTCTGTCTGGGGCTGAATGTTTTCTCCTATGATGTTTGGACAGCCTATAGGCCGGAAGTCCGCTGCGGACTTCCGGCTTTTTAAATGTGTTACGGATTCAGTTCTCCGATCCCGGACACGCCCACATAAATATGGGAGATCTTATACCAGGTTGCAAAGTCGATCACGCCTGTCTGAGGCAGTCCGAAGATGGACTGGAATTCGCTCACGGCAGCGGCGGTAGCCGGGCCGTAGATTCCGTCCGGCGTTACCCGCGGGATTGCGGAATAGACGGTTGCGATGGCGTCAAGCTGTTCCTGGACCTGTTGGACTTTTTGTCCGGTGGAGCCGATGGTCAGGTCATATCCGGGCCAGGAGGCGGGGATTCCGGAGATTTCCTCGGCTGTGTTGATGTACATGCTGTCGCCGTAGTAATGCCGCAGGATCTCAATGGGGCTGTAGCCGCGCTCGCCCAAAGAGCAGGAACCCCACTGGGTCATCCATCCCCGGTTTAAGCACTGTACCTTCCGGCCGTCACAGTATTGGGTGAGGATCGGCTGTTTGACCTCCGGGCGGGACAGATAGTTGTCGAAGATCTCATCTACGATCACAGAAATACTCTCAAAAATATTTCGGCCATAGATCCACTTGTGGTCAAAAGCGGTGGAAGAGGTGATGGTAAAATCATATCCCCGGTTCCGGTAGTGTTCTGTATAAACACGATTTAAAGTAAAGCTCATGATCGCAAGCACATTCGCAGTGATCGTGGCCTGAGGCCAGGTGGCATAGATCTCACTGGAAGCCACGTTTTTGATGTAATCCCGGTAGGGCACATAATAATTGGGGGCGGAGGCATCCGTTGGAACCCCATCGTGTACAATGACAGTCTGCGGGACTACAACACGGCTCAAGACAATCTCGCCGCTCTCCCCGACCGGCTGGATCTCCGGTTCTGCGATCTTGGGCGGATAGTCGCCGTAGAGGGTGTGTTCCGGAATGATGATCGGATTTTCCACTGCCTCCGGGTCGTCTTCCGGCTCTAAGCGCACAGGCTGGATGGCGGTGGCATCAGGCAGAACCTCAGTGCCCTCGATCAATGTTGGCTTAAAACCAGGCGCGGTGATGCGCAGGGTATAGTCTGAATAAGGCTGATTGCTGCCAGGTTCCAGGCTGTATTCAAGCGGCGGAGCGGCAAGCTCGATGTCCTCTGACTGCCCGGAGCTGTTGGTAGTCAGTTCCTCAAGCGTATTTGTGGGAGCGCCGGAGTAGGAGATAGAGATCCTTGCATCCCGAATGGGGAAATTATTGACCATATTTACTACATTTACCTGTAGAAAACCGCTGGACGGAAGCTCTGTGGCGGTGGCTCTCATATCTTTTTTCATAGAAATCCTCAAAGTTTGTGATTACTATTAATATATTTGTTTTGTGGAACAATGTGCCTGGAGATATGAATTTTTATAATAAATCTTTTCCATTATGCTTGAGTTTCCACATTATCAGGTTGCATCTGTGAAAATTATATGATATTCTATACCCACATTGATATTTCAGATATCGATAAAACTCTTATTTAGTCACAAAGATATGAATCAGGCGGATCGCCGGATAATCACAGACAGGGAAAGCAGTGGAGGGGATGGTCTTGTATTTCACGGTAAATTCTATTACAATATCCATATATGGGCAATGTATTCTCCCGGAAGCTGCTGGGGGAGGGGGAATGGCGGGGAGCGCGGGAACTGTACGAATTGATGGATTATGAGGCTCTTCCGGAGCCGGTGAAGCAGATGCTCAACAACTACAGGATCTATGTGCTGGATGTGCGGAGGTTTAAAGAGATAGAACGGTTCCGGACCGACCTGCGGGAGCTGTTTACCTTTTTGCAGAATATAAAAGACAAGAACTCAATGGAGCAGATTGTGCAGAACGATAATTTTTTAAGTTTAGATGAGGATACCTATGAGGCTATGGCGGCCCTGGGAGATATCCCGGACTTTGAAACCATGAAGGACAAGCTTAGGATTGAGGGAGGGAAGATCAATATGTGCAGAGCATTTGAGGAACTGATGGAGAGCAAGTGGCTGGCGGGACGGGAAGACGGCATAGAAGTGGGAAAGTCTGAAGGCAGGACAGAAGGCGCTTTTCTTCAGGCGGAAAAAACGGCTTATAACATGTTCCGGCGAGGATTTTCCGTGGAGGATGTGTCGGTCATCTGTGAACTGGATCATAAAAAGGTCTCTGAACTGTTTGAGAAATGGAAGGGAAAGAATCGGAAATAGAAACCTGATAAACGAATGAGAAATGCTTTCGTTGGAGACCATCTTACTGGGGAAATGCTCGAGCCTGGCGGCTCAATGATTCCGGCATCAGGCCGGACCGTCAGTCTTCATTTCATGCCGGAACAATTAATAAAAAAACTTCTTGAAAAATAAATCGAAATCATGTATAATCTTATCAATTTGGGCTTAGACACGAAAACGCCCGATGGAAGACATGTTTTGTCGAAAGAGAAGCATGATGCAGCTATAAAGTTTTGACTCAGAAAGGACAGGTACCCCAATATATGAAAGCATTTCTCATTCTGGAAGACGGCACCGTATTTGAAGGAACGAGTATCGGTTCCGCAAGGGAAGTTATCAGCGAAATCGTATTCAATACATCCATGACCGGTTACTTAGAGGTCCTTACCGACCCTTCCTATGCAGGACAGGCAGTGGTGATGACATATCCGCTTATTGGCAACTACGGCATCTGTTATGAAGACATGGAATCAGAAAGACCGTGGCCGGATGGCTACATTGTTCGTGAATTATCTCGGATCCCCAGCAATTTCCGAAGTGAGGATACCATTCAGAATTTCTTGGAAAAACATGATATTCCCGGTATCAGTGGTATCGATACAAGAGCCCTTACAAAAATATTGAGAGAAAAAGGCACAATGAACGGCATGATCACGACAAACGAGTATGCTGATCTTGCAGAGCCTTTAAGCCGGATGAAGGCTTATACCGTAAAGGGCGTGGTAAAGGCGACCTCCTGTAAGGAAACCTGTGTGTTAAAGCCTGCGGCAGAGTTTGAAAAGCCGGTAAAGAGAGTGGCGCTTCTGGATCTGGGGGCTAAGAAAAATATCGCCCGCTCTTTGTGTGAGCGAGGCTGTGAAGTGACGGTTTATCCCTGCGATACCACCGCGGAGGAGATCCTGGGAGCAGACCCGGACGGCATTATGCTGTCCAACGGCCCTGGGGACCCCAAAGAGAATGTTAAGATCATAGAAGAGATCCGCAAACTGTATCAGTCAGATGTCCCGATCTTTGCGATCTGTCTGGGACATCAGCTTATGGCGCTGGCTACTGGCGCAGATACCTTCAAGCTGAAATACGGTCATCGCGGTGGCAATCATCCGGTGAAGGATTTAGAGACCGGACGAGCCTACATTTCCTCTCAGAACCACGGCTATGCGGTGGATCCAGAAAGCCTGGATGAGAAGGTGGCGGTGCCTGCGTTTGTAAATGTCAATGACGGCACCAACGAGGGCCTTAAGTATATCGGCAAGAATATATTTACCGTGCAGTATCACCCGGAAGCCTGTCCGGGACCGCAGGATTCTGCGTACCTGTTTGACCGGTTTTTAAACATGATGGGAGGGAATGAATAATGCCAAAAAATCCTGAGATAAAAAAAGTTCTGGTGCTGGGTTCCGGCCCGATCATCATCGGACAGGCCGCGGAGTTTGACTATGCGGGCACCCAGGCCTGCCGTTCTCTGAAAGAGGAGGGCATCGAGGTAGTGCTTCTTAATTCTAACCCGGCTACCATCATGACCGACAAGGATATTGCAGACCGGGTGTATATCGAGCCTCTGACCGTGGAGGTTGTGGAGCAGCTGATCAAAAAGGAGAAGCCGGACAGCGTCCTTCCGACCCTGGGCGGACAGGCGGGCTTAAACCTTGCCATGGAGCTTGAGGAGGCCGGATTTTTCAGGGAAAACAACGTGCGCCTGATCGGAACCACCGCGCTGACCATCAAAAAAGCGGAAGACCGGGAGATGTTTAAGGAGACCATGGAGAAGATCGGCGAGCCGGTAGCCCCCTCCGACATTGTGGAGAATGTGGAAGACGGTCTGCGGATCGCGGAGAAGATCGGCTACCCCGTGGTCCTGCGTCCGGCATACACCCTGGGCGGCAGCGGCGGAGGTATCGCGGAGAATCCGGAAACATGCCGGGAGATCCTGGAGAATGGTCTCCGTCTGTCACGTGTCGGACAGGTTCTGGTAGAGCGCTGCATCGCCGGATGGAAAGAGATCGAGTATGAAGTGATGCGCGACGGCGCTGGCAATGTGATCACCGTATGTAATATGGAAAATATCGACCCGGTAGGCGTTCATACCGGTGACAGCATCGTAGTGGCTCCGTCCCAGACCCTGGGCGACAAGGAATACCAGATGCTTCGTACCTCTTCATTAAACATTATCACGGAGCTTGGCATCACCGGGGGCTGCAACGTGCAGTATGCGCTGCATCCGACCAGCTTTGAATACTGCGTGATCGAGGTGAACCCGCGAGTGAGCCGTTCCTCCGCTCTGGCTTCCAAGGCTACCGGCTATCCGATCGCAAAGGTGGCGGCGAAGATCGCTCTGGGATATACCCTGGATGAGATCAAAAATGCGGTAACGAAGAAGACCTACGCAAGCTTTGAGCCGATGCTGGACTACTGTGTGGTAAAAATGCCGAGACTGCCCTTTGACAAGTTCATCAGTGCAAAGCGCACCCTGGGAACGCAGATGAAAGCGACCGGGGAGGTCATGAGCATCTGCACCAACTTTGAGGGCGGTCTGATGAAGGCGATCCGGTCCCTGGAACAGCATGTGGACTGTTTGCGGTCCTATGATTTTACGGATCTGGACGAAGACGGGTTAAAGAAACAGCTTGCAAAAGTGGACGACCGCCGGATCTGGGTGATCGCCGAGGCGCTGCGCCGCGGCATGTCCTACGATGTGATCCATGAGATCACAAAGATCGACCACTGGTTTATCGACAAGCTGGCGATCCTGGTAGAGATGGAGGCTGCGCTGGAGAAGGGACCGCTGACCCCGGAGCTTTTAAAGGAAGCAAAACGTCTGGAATTCCCGGACAATGTGATCTCCAGGCTCACCGGTGTAGCCCAGGAAAAAGTGAAGGCGATGCGCCATGAAAATGGGATCCGGGCGGCATTTAAGATGGTGGATACCTGTGCTGCGGAGTTTGCCGCTGAGACGCCCTACTACTATTCCTGCTTTGACGGGATCAATGAGGCGGCTGAGACTCACGACAGGAAAAAGGTCCTGGTGCTAGGCTCCGGGCCGATCCGGATCGGACAGGGGATCGAGTTTGACTTCTGCTCCGTGCACAGCACCTGGGCATTTTCAAAGGAAGGCTATGAGACCATTATCGTAAACAACAACCCGGAGACCGTGAGTACGGACTTCGACATTGCAGATAAGCTGTATTTTGAGCCGCTGACCCCGGAGGATGTGGAGAGTATCGTGGACATCGAAAAGCCGGACGGGGCCGTGGTACAGTTCGGCGGACAGACTGCCATCAAGCTGACGGAAGCCCTGATGAAGATGGGCGTGCCGATCCTGGGCACCGCAGCGGAGGATGTGGATGCAGCGGAGGACCGGGAGCTGTTTGATAAGATCCTTGAGGAGTGCCAGATCCCGAGACCCGCAGGCCACACGGTATTTACGGCGGAGGAGGCCAGGAAGGCGGCCAATGAGCTGGGCTATCCGGTGCTTGTAAGACCGTCCTACGTATTGGGCGGCCAGGGAATGCAGATCTGTATCAGCGACAATGATATCGACGAATTTATCGGCATCATCAATCAGATCGCCCAGGACCACCCGATCCTGGTAGACAAATATATCATTGGTAAGGAGATCGAGGTGGATGCAGTCTGTGACGGCACGGATATCCTGATCCCGGGCATCATGGAACACATTGAACGCACCGGCGTCCACTCCGGAGACAGTATCTCCGTATATCCGGCGCCCAGTATCACTCCGGCCGTGGAGGCGAAGCTGGTGGACTACACGGAGAAACTGGCGCGCGCCCTGCATGTAAAGGGCATGATCAATATCCAGTTTATTGTGGCGGATGAGGAGGTCTTCATCATCGAGGTCAATCCGCGTTCCTCCAGGACCGTGCCGTATATCAGCAAGGTAACGGGGATCCCGATCGTGCCGTTAGCCACCCAGGTCATCTGCGGCCACACCTTAAAGGAGCTGGGCTACACGCCGGGCCTTCAGAAGAAATCCGAGTATATCGCCATCAAGATGCCGGTATTTTCCTTCGAGAAGATCCGCGGCGCAGATATCAGCCTGGGGCCGGAGATGAAGTCTACAGGAGAATGCCTTGGCATTGCAAAGACCTTCAACGAGGCGCTTTATAAGGCGTTTGAGGGTGCGGGCATGAAGCTGCCGAAGCATAAGAATATGATCATTACTGTCCGTGAGGATGAGCAGGAAAATGTGGTTGAGATCGCCAGACGGTTTCAAAAGGCAGGCTACAAGATCTTTGCCACCAGAGGGACTGCCAAAGCGCTTAACGCCCACGGGGTAAAGGCTCTGACGGTCCGGAAGCTGGAGCAGGAATCTCCCAATATCCTGGATCTGATTCTGGGACATGAGATCGATCTGGTCATCGATATCCCGCAGCAGGGGGCAGAGCGGAGCCGCGACGGTTTTATTATCCGCAGGAATGCCATCGAGACCGGCGTTCACGTGCTGACCAGCTTAGATACGGCTGAGGCGCTGGCTACCAGCCTGGAAAACAGGGCAAAGGAGCTGACGCTGATCGATATTGCGACGGTAAAAAATATATAAAGATCAGAATCGGGGCCGCGTTTGGAAGTCAGGATCCATGTGCGGCCCCGATCCTGATCTTTTTAAATATTTTTTTGTCAGCAGTCTGCGGCAGATTTTAAGATAACACATGAAATCATGATTATAATGAAACCTGTTACTGTGATTCATGCTGACAGTGGTGCTGCGGGATGCAGTTTATGACAAAAAACTTACATTTTATGTACAGACCTGTACAGAATTGTCGAAAAATGGTAAACTAATGGAATCCATATGGAAAGGAACAGGTGAGGTATGGGACAGGCTAAGGAGCATATGCTTATAGCGGAGCAGATCAGGAAGTCATACCGGGGGCGTCAGATCCTGGATGGGGCGGCTCTAACTGCAGATGCAGGAGAATGCATCGGAATTGTTGGAAAGAATGGCTGCGGAAAGACCACGCTTTTGTCCATTCTGGCCGGGGCTGTCAAAGCGGATTCCGGGAGTATCTGTTACCGGGGCCGGGAGGCGTCCGGACATCCGTCCGTATTTTCTGAGCTGACGGCTTATGTGCCTCAGGAGAATCCGCTGATCGAAGAACTGAGCGTCCGTGACAATCTGCTTTTATGGCACCATGGGAATCGGGCGGACTGCAGGGAAAGCCTGTCATCCGGGACGGCAAAGCTTCTTGGGATCCCGGAGATGCTGGACTATACGGTGAAGAAGCTGTCTGGAGGCATGAAGAAGCGGCTCAGCATTGCCTGCGCATTATCAAACCGTGCACCGGTGCTGATCCTGGATGAGCCGGGAGCCGCACTGGACTTGGAATGCAAGGAGATCATCCGCGGCTATGTAAAAAAACACATGGAAGACGGCGGACTGGTTCTTCTGGCGTCCCATGAGTGGCCGGAGCTGTCGCTGTGTACCCGGACCTGTATCCTGAGAGATGGGATCCTGCATCCGGTTTTGAATGGCTTGTCAGAAAAAGAACTGATTGGGCATTTCTGATCCGGTGGATGAAAAGAAAAGAGGAGGAAGAGATTATGAAATGTAAAAACTGTGGGGCAGATATCCCTGAGAATCAGGAAATCTGCAGTGTCTGCGGAACGCAGGCAGGGTCTGAAGGACAGACTGGAGACAAGGCTGGAAGCCAGGAGGAAGTGACGGCAGAGGCTCCGGCGGCGGACGCGGAGACTGTACAGGCAGAGGCTCCGGCAGCAGAAGAGGAGACTGCACAGACAGAGGCTCCGGCAGCAGAAGTAGAGGCTGCACAGGCAGAAGCGCCGGCGGAAACAATTGTAACAGAGGCGGCAGTGCCGGAAGAACCGAAGAAAAACAACACCAAGCTGATCATCGGTGCGGTAGCGGCGGTTGCAGTAGTTGCGGCTGGCGCATTTGGCCTTTCCAAGATGAATGAGAAGGACCCGAAGCAGACCGTGATCGATGCTTTCGAGAGCGTATACCCGGAGGGACAGGTATATCCGGTAGATGAACTTTTCGGCATCACTCAGTTTGCCGATGAGGCAGGGACTGCCAACTCCGAGGGCAGTATGACATTAAAGCTGGACAGCTGTTCTGATGAGAGTGTCAATGCATATGCAGGCAGCGGCATCCGTGTCAACGGCAAGAGTGATATCACAAACAAGAAATCCTCCGCAGAGCTTGCGGCTATCTATAATGGCATGGATCTGGTGACCTTTAAGATGTATTACGGTGATGACATGCTGAAGGCAGCTCTGCCGGAGATGTCAGGAAAGGTTTTCACCCTGGATCTGGGAGATGGCCTGGCCGATCGCATCAGCCAGTCGCCGGTTGTGGGACCGATGCTTGAGCAGAACAACATTGATGTCACAGGCATGGCGGAGTATTTCACCCAGCTGATCGACGAGGCTGAGCAGAACCAGGCTGAGGGCAAGAGCACTTATGACCTGGAAGGCCTCTGGAACCGCTATAAAGAGGGAAGCAAGGCACAGGAGAACTTCAAGGCAGCGCTGACTGTGGAGAAGGGCGACAAGGCAAGCTTTACCATAGACGGCAGCCAGGAGTCCTGCAAGGGCTATAAGGTACTGGTCAGCAAAGCGTCTATGATGGACTTTTTACGTACCTCCTCTGATTTCTTTTTACAGGATGAGGAGCTGAAAGACCAGTATATGAAGCAGCTTGAGATGACTGTGAAGATGAGCGGGTTCATGGGCGGGAATACCGCTGGTGTAACCATGCCTTCTGCAGAGGAGATGCAGCAGCAGACTTATGAGGAGCTGCAGTCAACCGTAACAGAAATGCTGGATACTCTGGATGCTGTGCTGGATGACGTGACCATGACGGTATATGTGGACAAAAAAGGACGTCTTGCAGCTGTGGACGGAACTACAGTGCTGCATAATGATACAGATGCAGAGGATACGATCAATGTAGCCTTCCATCTGGAACTGGCAGGCGGCGCTTATCTGACCCAGAATGCAACTGCCAATGTAACGCTGTCCAACCCGGCTGATGAAGGGGATTCCATCACTCTGAACCTTGTTAAGCAGGGCACCTATGACGGCAAACAGCTTACGGCAGACTGGTCCCTGGATTTTGTCAGCCTTCCTGAGAATGATAAAGGGAATTTAACCTATACCGGAACCTACAATTCTGAGAGCGGCGATTATCATATGGCTTTTGAGGTAGGAAATGGAGACGAACAGCTTGCGAAGCTCTCTGTGACCGGTGTGATCGACAGCCTGGAAAAAGGAACTTCAATCCATGCTACTATGGATTCTTTAGAGATTTCTGCTGAGAGCGGTTTATATTCTGCAGTATTAAGCGGAGAATATGAGTACAAACCTCTGGCAGGCGAAGTGACTGCTCCGGAAGGTGAGGAGATGGATGTACTGGCTGCAACAGAGGAAGACTGGCAGAACGTCGTGATGGAGATGATCTACGGCGCTATGGGTCTGATGGAGCAGATGGGTGTTTCCTTATACTAAGATACAGGACATAGAAACGGGGATCAGTTATGGCGATGCATCTTACTTTTTTCAAACTTGAATTGAAAAGAGCGTTAAAAAAACTTCCCAATATGGTTTTCGGGGCAATCGTGCTTGGGGTTTTACTGGGCACGATTGCCCTTTTGTCCAGCCGGGCGCTTTATGGGGAAGCGAAGACCGGGCGGATTGCGGTGGGCGTTGTGCTGCCGGAGGACGATCTGGTTGCAAAACAGGCTGTCTCTATGATCAGTTCCCTGGACAGTGTCAAGAGCCTGTGTGATTTTAAGTTTGTGGACAAAAAGGAGGGGCTTGAAGCGCTGCATACAGGCGGGCTCTATGTCCTGATGGAGGTTCCGGACGGGTTTGTGCAGGATATCATGAATGGGACCAATACTCCGGTGAAGCTGGTTTTTCCGGCAAATGCAGGACTGGAAAGCCGTCTTTTCAAGGAGCTGGCAGATGCGGGAGCCCGTACCCTTTCGGCGGCGCAGGCTGGGATCTACGCGGGAGATGAGTTGTACAGAAGCTACGGCCTGGAAGGTAAGATCGGGGAACTGGAGGCGGCGCTGAACAAGATCTTCATGTCTTACAGCCTGCCCCGGGCAGATTATTTCCGGCATTACCAGGTGAATGCTGCAGGTGATGTGGATCTGGTGCATTTTTTCGGGATCAGCGGGTTTGTACTGTTCGTGCTCTTGTCAGCGATCCCCGTTTCCGGTTATCTGATACCCTGGAATACAGGAATGAAGCGGAAGCTCAAGCTGGCAGGAGTGGGCTGCACAGGCATGGCTTTTGGCAGGATACTGGGGCTGGGCGCGCTGTTTTTGACGGCAGTGATCCCGATTGGCGTTGTTTTTGCCCTCAATGGGCAGATCCAGGCGGACGTATGGGTTTTGGCAGGGACGGCAGTCCTTATCTGTCTGTGCGCAGTGCGCTGGTGGTATTTCTATACCAGGCGGCAGGCACACTGCTTGGGGGTACCATGCTCCTGTTCTTTGCCGTCTCTGGACAGCATTTCCTGGCTGGAGGTTTCCTCCCGCTGGTATTCCTTCCACCTGCACTGCAGAAGCTTGCTCCGGTACTGCCTTCCACGATCCTGATGGACGGGGCTAAGATGGCAGTGACCGGTGTGTGGAGCATGGATGCAGTATGGAAGCTGGCTGTGATGGCAGCAATGGGACTTGCCCTGACAGCTGCGATGGAGGTGAGAGAGGGATGAACAGAGCATGGCTGTGGTTTGTGCTTTCCTGTAAACGTTACGTGAGGCGGCTTTCGTTTCTGCTGATCCTCTTGATCCTGCCCCTGGCAGTACTGGGAATCCGTACAGCGGAGGAAGATGGGGCGACAGAGATCAGGGTTTCCGTGTATGCAGAAGGTTCGGAAAATGCAGCACTGGGAGGCGGAACTGGAGGAGGTGCGGAGAAGGCAGCAGAGGAGCTGCCTCTGGAGCAGGCTCTGGCTCAGAGTTTGACATCCGGTAGGCAGGTCCAGGACGGTTCGATCCTTACGTTTTACCTCTGCGAAAGCGAGAAGCAGGTGAGGGAAGATGTAGCGTCAAAACGGGCAGAATGTGGTTATGTGATCGCACAGGACCTGCGGGAGAGGTTGGAGAAGAAGGATTATAAGCGCAGCATCCGTGTCTATTCTGCACCATCCACGGTGGCAGCCGGATTGTCCACGGAGGTGGTGTTTGCGGCGCTGATGGAGCTGTATGACAAGGAACTGTTTGTGGACTATGTGGAAAACGGGGGGCTTTTTGATGAGGCAGCCCCGAAGGAAAGCCTTCAGCGGGAAGCTTTGACCGAGCAGGCGGGAAGCCTGTATGAAACCTGGCTTTACAATGGGAGCACCTTCCGTTTTGTGGCCGAGGCCGTTGACAGGCCGGCTGCTGAAGCAGGATATTCGGATGAGGGAGCGCCGGGATCTGACCAAAAGGGAGCAGTACAGGAAATGGATGCCGTGTTCCCAGTGCGTGGGATCGTGGCAGTCTATATCTTTATTATCGGACTGTACGCCGCGGTAATGAACCTGACAGACGAAGCCAAGGGGCTGTTTCTTGCAGTTCCTTATAACTGCCGTACGGCCTGTCGGATATCAGCCATGGCTGCGCCCATATTTCTGGCGGCAGTGTCCGGAATGGCTGCGCTCTTGAGCGGGGACGCCATGACCGTGTGGTTTCAGGAAATGCCGGTTATGCTTTTGTATCTGGCAGCAGTCACTGGATTTGCATGGCTTCTGCGGGTGATGGTAAAAAGCCCGGAGGTTCTGTGCTGTCTGATCCCGTTTTTCCTGATAGGCAGTCTTTTATTCTGTCCGGTCATCATTGACGCCGGACGCTATTTTCCAGCCCTGGAGACTGTACAGAAGCTGTTTTTACCATGGTATTATCTGAATTATTTTGGCTGATCCATTGTTGGAATACCCGGCCGGCAGTTAAGAAATCCGTAAGAAGTTAAAGATTGCCAGCCGGGTATTTTTGTGGTATAAGTGTATTAACAATCTTAATACACTTATCAATGTGGATTGTGGTAGAAAGGAGAATACGGATGATTCTGCTGGATTATAAAGACAGCCGCCCCATCTATGAACAATTGGTGGAAAAGCTGCAGGAGATGATGCTTCTGGGCATTCTGGAGGAAGACAGCCAGATGCCGTCTGTCCGGAGCCTTGCCACGGAGCTGTCCATCAACCCCAACACCATACAGCGTGCATATGGGGAGCTGGAGCGAGGTGGTTTTATCTATATGGTAAAAGGCCGGGGAAGCTTTGTTGGGAGTATCAGGCGCCTCCGGGAGGCAAAACGTGAGGAGCTGGCGAAGAAACTGGGCGTGGTGGCGAAGGAGGCCATCGGCCTGGAACTGGACAGGGACACATTTGTGCAGATGGCAGACCAGGAGTATGGAAAGATCATTGCAGGACAGCCGCATGGATCCGGTCAAGAATATAACAAGGGGGATGTGACAGTATGATAGAAGCGGTAAAACTGACAAAACGGTTTGATGATATCCTGGCAGTGGACCATATCGACGCGACTATTAAAGATGGCAGCGTATTCGGACTGATTGGAACCAACGGCGCAGGGAAAAGCACATTTCTGCGGATGGTTGCAGGAGTGCTGAAGCCCGATGAGGGGACGGTCACCATCGACGGGATGAGCGTATTTGAAAATGAAGAAGCGAAGCACCGTTTTTTCTATATTTCCGACGATCAGTACTTTTTTAACAATGCAACACCGAAGGATATGATGACTTATTACAAGATCACCTATCCGGGATTTAATGAAGAGCGTTTTCACTCTTTGATGAAAAGCTTTGATCTGAGTGAGAAGCGAAAGATCAACACTTTTTCCAAGGGCATGAAAAAGCAGGTTTCCATTATCTGCGGCGTTTGTGCAGAGACGGAATATCTGTTCTGTGACGAGACCTTTGACGGCCTGGACCCGGTGATGCGCCAGGCGGTGAAGAGTATTTTTGCCAATGACATGGAGGAGCGGCATCTGACGCCCATCATCGCCTCCCACAACCTGCGGGAGTTGGAGGATATCTGCGACCATGTGGGGCTTCTCCACAAGGGCGGCATCCTCTTGAGCCGCGACTTGGATGAGATGAAGATGAAGATCCATAAGGTGCAGTGTGTGCTGCGAGCCGGGGATGGAGCCGGAGGATCTGGTTGGTCTTACGATACTGAAGACGGAACGGCGTGGCAAGCTTCTGACTCTGACTGTACGCGGAGACTTGAGTATGATAGAGTACATTATGCAGAATGCCAACCCGATATTCTATGAGACGATTCCATTGTCCCTGGAGGAGATCTTTATCAGTGAAACGGAGGTAGTCGGCTATGACGTCAAAAAACTTATATTTTAAGCTGATGAAAGAGGATTTGAAGAGCCGTCTGTGGGCGGTGTGCCTCATTGGGCTGGGATTCTTTTTCCTGTATCCCATATGGGTGGCGTTTGCAGCCGGGGATATAGAGAATTTCCAGACGTTTGAAAAGGGCATTGAGTGGTACTCGCAGGAGGTTACAGGATGGCTTTCCTTTGAAAACGGGATGACTGTATTTGTGATGATGCTGACAGGGCTGATCTGCGGGCTCAGTGGATTTTCTTATCTGAATTCCAGGAGTAAGGTGGATTTTTACCACAGCCTTCCGGTGAAACGTGAAAAGCTGTTTATCGCAAATTATATCAACGGGATCCTGATATTGGCAGTGCCATATGCTGCCGCTATGGCCCTTGCCGTACTGGTGGGCATTTCAAACGGCATTGCGGGAGGGCCGCTGTGGCAGACAGCGCTTGCCGCATATGGGCTGCATCTGACCTATTTTATCCTGGTATATACCACGGTTGTGGTGGCGGTCATGATGACCGGCAATCTGGTGGTTGCATTTTTAGGCTGTATGGTATTTTCCTTTTTTGTACCGCTTGCTGCTGCCCTTGCCAATGGATATTTCGGCGTGTATTTTCATACTTATGTTTGGGATACCGGGGAAAAGCTGATGGAGCGCTTTGTGCGCATTTCGCCGGTCATGGAATATACATATCAGGTTTCCAGATACGCTGAAGGAGAAACGGTGTGGACCGCTGCTGTGTTAGCTCTTATTGTGTCGGCAGCGCTTGCGGCGCTGGGATGTTTTCTGTACCGCAAAAGACCGTCTGAGGCGGCGGGAAAAGCCATGGCATTCGCAGCCAGCAGGCCGGTGATCCGCATCCTGATCACACTGATCTCCGCCATGGGACTGAGTGTGTTCTTCTGGACTATGCGTGAATCTACAGGTTGGGCGGTATTTGGGGTCCTGTGCGGTGCGGTGATCTCCCATTGTGTGATCGAGATCATTTACCATTTTGACTTTAAGAAGCTGTTTACCAATTGGGTCCAGCTGATAGGCTGCATCCTGGTATCACTGGCGGTTTTCTTTGTGTTTCGTTATGACCTGGCAGGGTACGACCGGTATCTGCCCAGCGCCGGCAAGGTGGAGGGAGCGGCCGTGGAGATCTCCAGGTTAAGCGACTGGGTTTCCTACGGCAGGACGCGTCATCTGCCGGATGGAGCCTATGACTGGGAATACGACGAGCCGCTGGAGTATGCGGTCGAACATATGAAGTATACGGATGTGGAGAATCTGCTGTCTATCGCCGCAGCGGGGATGGAGGACACCTTAAAGGATGAGGAGGGCGGCGACGCGTATCCTGAGAACGCGCTTCCGTCAGAGACGATAGACGGGGGCATTCAGGGCACTTTCTCACAGATGACCATCTGTTATACCCTAAAGGGCGGCAGAAAGGTTTACCGCAGATATTGGGTGAACCTGGACCGGATCATGCCTCAGATAGAAAAACTGTATGCAAGCAGAGAGTACTTAGAGGGCGCTTACCCTGTGATGTCCATGAAGGCGGAAGATGTGTCCGGGATCTATTATTCTGAGATGCAGAAGGAAATTCGCCTGGATAAGTTGACACAGGAACAGAAAGCGGTTATTCTTGAGACGTATCAGAGAGAATTTGCGGCCATAACACCGAGTCAGATGAAGTCAGAGTTCCCCTCCGGGCTGATCAGGTTTACTACGGAGACGGATGAGGCAGGAATCCAGTGGTGGAACCGGCAGGTGGCGGCGGGCTTTGAAAATTATCCCAAATACCGCTACAGGGGAAGCCTGACAAACCGCAGCTATTATCCCATATATCCGTCCTGCACGGAGACCATAAAGCTTTTAAAAGAGCAGCAGGTTGATGCGGGAAGCTATTTTGAGAACATGGATATCCAGTCGGTTACCATGCGCTGGTACGGACCGTCCGATGAATATGACAGCAGCGGAGTGAGGGAGATCATGGTCACGGATCCAGATGAGATAGACCAGCTGAAAAAAGCTGTGGTGGGTACAGGACGCCGGTATTATAACCAGGTATTTTCCATGTCGGATATCGATGTGGACATAACTGTGGCGGAGGACGGCACTATGCAGAATTACCGCGCAGGCTTTCCACGGGGAAAAGTGCCGGGGTTTGTGATTGAACGGCTGATGGCGGCCAAACCAAGATAAAGGAGTATACTATGACAGACCAGGAATTTGACAGAGAACTGGAGGATCTGATGTCTGAGGATTCGCCGGGAAAGAAGACAAAACAAAAGAAGAACAGGAAATCCTTTAAGTCATGGAGCCGGAAACGGAAGCTCATAACCGGAGTGGCAGCGATCGCTGCCGCTCTGATTGTGGTTTCAGGTGCTTTTGGCGGAAAAAAGGAAGTGGGGATGCCGGTCATGACGGCGGCCCTGACCAAAGGAGAAGTAGAGGAGGTACTGTCCATCAGCGGACCAGTATCCGGTACGGACAGCGCGGAGGTTGTTTCCCGCCTGCATGCCGAGATCCTGGAGATCCTGGTGAAGGAGGGCGACAAGGTGGAGAAGGATCAGGTCCTTGCAAGGCTGGATCCCACCGATGTGCAGAAGGAAGTGGACATTGCCCAGAACGCTTATGATCTGGCGGTGGCGAACCGGGATGAAGCGCAGATCGCGGCGGAGAACGGATATGCCAGGGCAGTTCAGGACAGACAGGCGGCACAGCTTGATTTTGACCGCAAATCGGCCCTGTTTGCAGCCGGTGATATCTCCCAGGCGGAGATCGAAGCGGCGAGGGATGCCTTAAATAACGCAAAGCGCCAGATTACCACCTATACTCTGAAGAATGGGCGTCCGGTGGCGAACGAATCCTTTGACCTCCAGGTAAAGAATGCGGAGTTTGAGCTGGACCAGAAGAAAAAGCAGCTGGATGAGACCGAGGTCACCAGCCCGATCGCCGGTACGGTGGTGCGGGTCAATTCCCGGGTCGGCCGTCTTGCAGATACGGTAGACGATGACAAGCCGCTGTTTGCCATCGACAATCTGGAAAAGCTGGAGATGAAGATCAATGTCAGCGAGTATTCCATCGGAAAGGTGAAGCTGGGCCAGGCAGCAGAGATTTCGGCAGATATCTTGAACGGTGCGACAGAGGAGGGGATCATCACCTCGATCTCTCCTACAGGAGAGGAGAAGGGCGGCGGCTCCACGGAGCGGGTGATCCCCACTACGATCCAGATCCAGAATCCCAACACGGGCCTGATCGCAGGGATCACTGCCCGCGCAAAGATTGTCTTAAACCGTGCTGAGGATGCCTGGACGGTCCCCATAGCGGCAGTGATCCAGAATGATGAGGGTAAATTTATCGCATCGGTGGAAAACAACACGGTGAAGATGGTTCCGGTGGAGACTGGAGTGGAAGGCGATGTGTCTGTTGAGATCAAGGGCGGCGGGCTGACGGAAGGACTGAGTTACATAACCGCTCCGAATGCTGCCCTGCAGGACGGGATGGCAGTGCTTGCCACTCCGGTAGCCTGATAGACGGAGGTCGGATATGAGATGGATAAAAAAGAAAACAGAGCCTGAGCAGGCTGAAAGAGAAGTGATCGAGGATCTGATCCGGCTGGAGGACATGGCAAAGGTGTATGATACAGGAGCCTTGAAGGTCCTGGGGCTAAAGCGGGTCAACTTAACCATCCGGCGCGGTGAATTTGTCGCCATCATGGGGCAGTCCGGTTCCGGCAAGTCCACGCTGATGAATATTTTGGGTTGTCTGGACCGTCCGTCACTGGGACATTATTATCTGGACGGCGTGGATGTGGCGGGGATGGATTCAGATGAACTGTCCAGGATCCGGAACAAAAAGATCGGATTTGTATTTCAGTCCTTTAACCTGCTCTCCAGGATGTCGGCTCTTAAAAATGTTGAGCTGCCCATGACCTATGCCCGGAAGAACAAAAAGCTCCGGGAGGAGAGGGCAGAGGAGCTTTTAAAACGGGTGGGCCTGGGCAAACGTGTCCATCACCAGCCCAACGAGCTGTCCGGCGGACAGCGCCAGCGTGTGGCGATCGCCCGCGCCCTGGCCAATGATCCGCCGCTGCTTCTGGCCGATGAGCCGACGGGAAACTTGGACACTGCGGCGTCTGTGGAGATCATGGAGCTGTTTTGCCAGCTGCATGAGGAAGGGACTACGGTCGTGGTGGTCACCCATGAGGAGGAGATTGCGGCGTTTACAGAGCGGATCATCCGTTTCCGGGATGGGGAAGTCATCAGTGACAGGCCCAACAAACCGAGGAAGCCGGAGATCTTTAAGTCACTGGAAAAGAATACGGATTTTGAGGAGGATGCGCCATGCTGATAGAGAATATGCTGATGGCATTTTCTGCCATACGGGCCAACAAGATGCGCTCTTTCCTGACCATGCTGGGCATTATCATCGGTATCGGATCGGTCATTTCGATCGTATCGATCGGTGATACCATGCGGAATATGTTTGCGGATCTCTATAAAGAGATCGGCGTGACCCAGGCGTACTTAGCCATTGGGTACTGGATTGACGATACGCGTCAGAGCGATTATTTTACGCTGGATGAACTGGAGCGTATGAAGGATGTATTCGGTGATGAGATCGCTTATATAGACAGCGCTGCCAGTACCTCTGCCGATGCAACCCATGGGCACAGGAAGGTGAAGTTCAGCTACCAGGGTATTGATTACAATTACCAGGATGTGCAGCCGGTCAACATCGTTTATGGAAGATATTTGAATGATGGAGATATCAAGGGGCGCAAGAAAAATGTGGTGATGGATACGGACAGCGCGGAGAAACTTTTTGGAGTGGAGAACGCGGTGGGAAAGACCTTCCGCACCACGATCTACGGCAGCACGGATGAGTATACGGTAGTGGGGGTTTACCGGAAGGAGGTCAGCCCGTTCCAGGCTATGCTCATGGGGCAGAGTGACGGCGGGAGCGCCTTTATTCCATATACGATACTAACCTGGCCCAACGACTATTTTTATTATCTCCATGTGTTTGCCAGCGACGATGTGAACCTTACGGATTTTTTTGCAAGGCTGACAGATTATGTGGCGAGGATGAAGGGACGGCAGCCGGAAGATTACTATATGGAGACTGCGGTTGACCAGATGGGTATGTGGGATAACATGCTGGGCGGCCTGTCGGCGGCAGTCGGCGGAATCGCGGCGATATCCCTGCTGGTTGGCGGTATCGGCATCATGAATATCATGTTGGTGTCGGTGACGGAACGTACCCGTGAGATCGGCGTGCGAAAAAGCCTGGGAGCCAGGACCCGGGATATCATGATCCAGTTTTTGACGGAGTCGGCGATCCTTTCGGCATGCGGCGGCCTGATCGGAATCCTGCTGGGCGTGGGATTGGTATCCTTAGGCGGTATGATCTTAGGCGTACAGACGATCGTCCGTCCAATCGTGGTGATGCTGGCGGTGGGATTCTCTGCCATGGTGGGTATCTTCTTTGGGATCTACCCGGCGTCGAAGGCGGCGAAAAAAGATCCGATCGATGCCCTGCGGTACGAATAATACTATAAGGAACAATACGGGATCTGCTCAAATACCGAGCAGATCCCGTATTGTTTCCCCTGCGATCAAAAGCCCGGCTACCGGGGGGACGAAGGAGATGCTTCCCGGCACGGCGCGTTTTGCGGTCACTTCCTCGGAAGGCATGACCGGAGTCAGAGGCTGTTCTTTGGAGTAAAGTACTTTTAAATGACTGATCCCGCGGTTTTTCAGCTCTCTGCGCATCACGCGGCAGAGCGGGCATACAGAGGTTTTATAGATATCGCTTATCTCAAAAAGCTCCGCGTGCAGCTTGTTCCCGGTCCCCATGGAGGCGATCAGCGGAATCTGGTGCTTCTTGGCATATTCCGCAATGGCCAGTTTGGCGGTCACGGTGTCAATGGCGTCGATCAGATAATCGATCTGGCCCATGCCGTCAAGGAGGGGATCTAAATTATCCGGGAGCACAAAGGTTTCGAAGGTATCCACCTGCGCAGCCGGATTGATATCGGCGATCCGCTCTTTCATTACCTGGGTCTTGTATCTGCCCACGGTGCTGTGATAGGCGATGCTCTGCCGGTTTATATTGGTGAGGGAGACGGTGTCGCTGTCAACCAGAGCCAGATGGCCGATACCGCAGCGCGCCAGCGCTTCGATACAGTGGGAGCCGACGCCGCCGACTCCGAAGACTACGACGGTTGAGGCGGATAGTTTTTCCTGTCCATCGGCGCCGATCAAAAGCTCTGTTCTGGAAAATTCGTGCATATCGCATATCCTTTCTTTTAAAACGAAAACCGGCGGGCGCATGGCACATGCCTGCACCGGGCTGCTCCTACATTAAGTTAGCGTCTGGCATCCGTTTTTGTTCTTCGATCAAGTCAGCCAGGGTCACACTGTCCACAACCTGGTCGATGGCGTCCTTTAACTGCTGCCATACTGTTAATGTGGCGCACTGACCCGCCCGCTCGCACAGGTTGATATCGTCATCCAGGCAGGAAACTGGCGATAAGCTGCCCTCGGTCTGGCGGAGGATCATGCCGACCGTATACTCTTCCGGCTTTTTCGTCAGCATATAGCCGCCCTGGGCGCCGCGGATGCTGCGCACATAACCGGCGCGGTGCAGGATGGTTACGATCTGCTCTAAATACTTGTCAGAGATACCCTGGCGGGCGGCTACCTGATTGATCTTGGTGCACTGGTCGGGATTTAAACCGAACTCGATCATCATACGCAGGGCATAACGCCCTTTTGTGGAAATCTTCATAAATATTTCACTCTCCAATCTCTATCAGATTAATAGGATATAAATCTATTGTACAAAATAATCGCAAAAAAGTCCAGTCACCACAAAATATAGAAAGCCATATCAATCAAGATACAGTTCCCGCAGCCGGTTCTTTTCCTGGTCGGTAAGCCCCAGGAACTCCCGCAGGTAATGGTCCATGGAGCCATAGCTCCTGTCGATATCATCCAGGGTCTGTTCCATATATTCCCTGGACACGCCCACAATATTTTTCACTGCAAGGATCAGGGCCTCGTCGTTGGTATAAGCGGCGGCTTTCTGCACAATATAATTGATATTCTGAGCAAGAAACTGATTGGAAAGTTCAAAATCATCCAGGATTGTTTCCCGGTCTGCGCCTAGAGCGGAGAGCAGAAAAGCAGCAGCCAGTCCAGTCCGGTCCTTGCCTCCGGTACAATGCCAGAGAATAGATCTTCCAGGGGGATTTTCAAGAAGGATCCGGAAGAACCTGCGGTAGCCTGTCCGTGCATTTTCGCCGGAAAGAATATCGCTGTAGGTGTGCGCAGTGATCCCATGGCTGGACCTTGCCAGTTCAAGGACAGCGCTAGCGGGATCGGCACTGCTGAAAAAAGATGCGGCAACAGATGCAGCAGAATTGATCGTTGATGCTTCATCGAGGATCTTCAGCTGGATATTCTTTACCCCGTCAATAACAGGATCCGGTCCGGCGGCAATCTCTGTGGTGGTGCGGAAATCAATGACGGTCCCAAGTTTTAAATCCTCCGTCAGATGCCGGATATCCTCCGGAGTCGCACCGGTCATCGCGCCGCTTCTCAGAAGAAGATCCTTCTTCACGGCCTTATGGCCAAAGCCCCGGTAGCCGCCGAGCTGCCTTGCGTTGGCAATACCTGTTAAATGGATTGTTTGCCCATCGACCGTTACAGTATCAGACAATTTCATATCAAAGACCTCCATATGGAAAATATAGTATATTAATTAGAAAGTATAGAGCATATTTTAAGTTTGTCAAGAAATGCCGGTCCCGATCTTAAAATCACCCGTGAGATACCATATGACCTTAATACAGTAATAAGCACAGTATAAATCAAGCACAACTCAAAAGACAGTGCCCTTTATTTTTTTGGTGGGGCGTGATATAATGTTCACGAAAGCAATGAGCAGTGCAAAAAAGGGCGGAAACAGATTTTCGTTGTGCTTGCACAAAAGAAAATCTGTTTTTGCCCCTTTTTATAGGGCGAAGCCCGTGAGCCCGATGGAGCAAAGCGGAATCGGGCTTACGCACTGCGGAGTAGCGGGCAAGCCACCTCAATCTCCCCCGCGCTCACCCACCCCCGATACTAAACAATTCCAGGAGGAAATAAACATGAAAGACGGCTTTTTCCGTGTTGCAGCGGCTACTCCCAAGGTAAAGGTGGCAGACCCGGTGCATAACCGGGAGCAAATATGCATAATGATCGAAGAAGGCGAAAAGAACGGTGCAGGGCTTATGGTTTTCCCTGAACTGTGTCTGACTGCATACACCTGCGGAGATCTGTTCCTGCAGGACACCCTGATCAGAAGTGCAAAAAAAGAACTGAAAAATATCGTAACATTTACCAGAGGAAAACAGATCCTGGTGATCGTGGGCCTTCCCTGGGAACACTGCGGGAAGCTTTACAATGCCGCTGCGCTTATCTGCGGGGGCCATCTGCTGGCCATCATACCAAAGACCAATATCCCGAATTATAATGAATTTTATGAGCAGCGCTACTTCACTGCCGGGGCGAAGGAACCCACCGTGACGGATTGGGAGGATGATTTCGTACCCATCGGCACCAGCATTCTTTTCAAATGCAAAGAGATCCCGGAGCTTGTAGTGGGCGCTGAGATCTGCGAGGACGTTTGGGTGCCGTCGCCGCCCAGTATCCATCATGCCATGGCTGGAGCCACCGTGATAGCCAACTGTTCTGCCAGCGATGAGGTGGTCGGCAAAGACGCTTACCGCAGAGAGCTTGTCGGCGGACAGTCGGCGCGTTTGATCTGCGGATATGTCTATGCGAACGCAGGAGACGGGGAGTCTACCCAGGACCTGGTTTTCGGCGGGCACAATATCATTGTCGAGGACGGGACAGTCCTGGCAGAGTCTGCCCGGTTCGAGACAGGCATTATCTATGCAGATATGGATCTGGACCGGATCGTCTCAGAGCGGAGAAGGGCCAGCACCTTTCCTTCCGCAGAATATGAAAAATACGTGCTGCTTGATTTTTCCCTGGAAACAGGCCTTATGGAATATGCACAGCAGAAAAAAATGCTGCGGAATATAGACAGCCGTCCGTTTGTGCCGCATGATGAGGCAGAGCGCAGCAGCCGTTGCGAGGAGATCTTTATGATCCAGGCCATGGGTCTTAAGAAGCGCCTGGAGCATACTGGTGTCACTCATGCGGTGCTGGGGATCTCCGGCGGCCTGGACTCCACCCTGGCCCTGCTTGTGACGAGACGGGCATTCGACCTGCTGGGAATCGACAGAAAGCAGATCCATGCAGTGACCATGCCGTGCTTTGGCACCACGGACCGCACTTACCAGAATGCCTGCAGGATGACAGAGAAGCTGGGAGCCTCCCTGACCGAGATCGACATTAAGAAATCCGTCACACAGCATTTCGCCGATATCGGCCATGATATGGACGATCACGACGTCACCTATGAGAACAGCCAGGCGAGGGAGCGGACCCAGGTACTGATGGATGTTGCGAACCAGGTGGGCGGCCTTGTCATTGGCACAGGGGACATGTCGGAGCTGGCTCTCGGATGGGCTACCTACAACGGGGATCATATGTCCATGTACGGAGTCAATGCATCGGTGCCGAAAACCCTGGTCCGCCATCTTGTCCGCTATTGCGCGGATACCTGCGGGGAGCCGGAGCTTGCGGCGGTGCTGCTTGATGTATTGGATACGCCGGTCAGCCCGGAGCTGCTGCCTCCGGAGGACGGAGTGATCTCCCAGAAGACGGAGGATTTAGTGGGTCCTTATGAGCTGCATGATTTCTTCCTGTACTATGCCCTGCGCTTTGGATTCATGCCTTCCAAGATTTACCGGATGGCTCTTGCGGCATTTGAGGGAGAATATAATAAAGAAGTCATTAAAAAATGGCTGAATGTATTTTACCGAAGATTCTTTTCCCAGCAGTTTAAACGTTCCTGCCTGCCGGATGGTCCAAAGGTCGGGTCTGTGTCAGTGTCCCCGAGGGGCGATCTCAGGATGCCCAGCGATGCTTCGGTGAGGATCTGGATGGACGATCTGGCGCGGATTGACGGTTGATGAAAGGAAATACAGACGTGATAAGCAGTACGACAAATAAACAGGTCAGATATGTAAATGCATTAGTAAAAAAAGCAAAGACACGCCGTGAGGAGGATCTGTTTGTGGCAGAGGGCCTTCGGATGTGTTCTGAGATCCCCAAGGAAAGGATCCGGGCGCTTTACGTTTCAGAAAGCTTCAGGAAGCAGCCGGAATACAGCCGTCTGACAGCCGGAGTGCGTCAGGTGGAGGTTGTGACGGACGAGGTGTTTAAGGCCCTGTCCGACACCCAGACACCGCAGGGCATCCTGGCGCTGGTGAGGCA
Source organism: Clostridium sp. AN503 (assembly GCF_040719375.1). Taxonomy (NCBI): domain Bacteria; kingdom Bacillati; phylum Bacillota; class Clostridia; order Eubacteriales; family Clostridiaceae; genus Clostridium; species Clostridium sp. AN503. The sequence continues at coordinate 841,858 of NZ_JBFDTP010000002.1, forward strand.
GTACCATTATACACTGGACGAAGTGGCCCGCACAGGAAGAGAGAGCCAAAGGCCAGCGCTCCTTATGGTCCTGGAACGGCTGCAGGACCCGGGGAATCTGGGGACGATCCTGCGGGCGGGAGAGGGCGCCGGAGTGACCGGGGTCCTTATGGATTCCGGCACTGCGGATATCTACAATCCGAAGGTGATCCGTTCCACCATGGGATCCGTGCTCAGGATGCCGTTCGCCTATGTGGAGGATTTAGAGGAGACGCTTCGCGGCTTAAAGAAAAAGGGCATCCGCCTCTATGCCGCCCATTTAAAAGGAGAGCGCTCTTACGATAAAGAGGACTACACGGCAGATACCGGTTTTTTGATCGGCAATGAGGCCGGGGGCTTAAGCGACGCCATTGCCGGACTGGCAGACACCTATATCCGGATTCCCATGGAAGGTCAGGTGGAGTCCCTAAATGCCGCAGTCGCCGCATCGGTCCTGATGTTCGAGGCCGCAAGGCAGAGGCGGGGCTGACAGCAGAGACATGTACAATTTGCCGAATGTTCAGAAAAATTTAAGCTGCGTGTCAGATGAATGTGATTGTAAAGAACCTGGAATTATAGTATGATATAACTATTCAGGACGGCCGAAGGCCATACAAGAAGATGCCCGTCCGTAGCCATCGTACAATCTTGTACAGATATAAAAAGGAGGTTCCCAGGATGACATCCATTTATTGGCTGGTTGCTTTTGTAATACTGGTAGGGATTGAGATCGCTACCATGGCGCTTACTACCATATGGTTTGCCGGAGGCGCGTTTGTAGCCTTTCTGCTGTCTCTATTCGGCGTCCCGCTGGAGGTTCAGCTGGCAGTATTCGTGGTGGTATCCTTCATACTTTTGTTCCTCACGCGGCCGTTTGCATCAAAGTATGTGAACAGCAATACGGTGAAGACCAATGCGGACAGTCTCGTCGGAAAGGAAGCCCGTGTCACGGAGGAGATCAACAATGACCTGGGCACAGGGACTGCGGTTGTAGGCGGCCAGGAATGGACTGCGAGGGCGGCAGAGGACCCGGAGATCTATGGGGTAGGAACCAAGGTCCGGATCAAAGAGATCCAGGGCGTGAAACTGATTGTCACTACATCTAAGGAGGACATTTAAATGGGACTTATTTTTTTCTTTATCTTGCTGATCATTATTCTGTTGATACTGGTATCCTGTGTGCGGATCGTACCTCAGGCGCAGGCGCTGGTCGTAGAGCGGCTTGGCGCTTATCTGGGCACATGGTCCGTGGGTGTGCATTTCCTGATCCCGTTCTTTGACCGTGTGGCAAAAAAGGTGATCTTAAAAGAGCAGGTCGTGGATTTCGCGCCGCAGCCAGTGATCACAAAGGATAACGTTACCATGCGGATCGACACGGTTGTATTTTTCCAGATCACAGACCCGAAGCTTTTTGCTTACGGCGTGGAGAACCCGATCATGGCGATCGAGAACCTGACGGCCACAACTCTGAGAAATATCATCGGCGACCTGGAGCTGGATCAGACCCTGACCTCCAGAGAGACCATCAACACCAAGATGCGGGCGTCCTTGGACGTCGCCACTGACCCGTGGGGCATCAAGGTAAACCGTGTGGAGCTTAAGAACATCATCCCGCCGGCGGCGATTCAGGACGCTATGGAAAAGCAGATGAAGGCAGAGCGTGAGCGCCGTGAGTCCATCCTCCGTGCAGAGGGTGAAAAGAAGTCCACGATCCTGGTTGCGGAAGGTAAGAAAGAATCCGTCATCCTGGATGCGGAGGCTGACAAACAGGCGGCTATCCTGCATGCGGAGGCTGAAAAAGAGAAGCGTATCCGTGAGGCGGAAGGTGAGGCTGAGGCGATCCTGAAGGTTCAGCAGGCCAACGCCGAGGGCATCCGTTTCCTGAAGGAGGCGGGCGCCGATGCTGCGGTGCTGCAGCTTAAGAGCCTGGAGGCATTTGCGGCGGCAGCCGACGGCAAGTCCACCAAGATCATCATCCCATCCGATATCCAGGGCATTGCCGGACTGGTGAAGTCCATCACGGAGGTTGCAAAAGAGAACTAAGTAATACTGAGACCGGGTATGGATCTGTCCTGTGTATACAGGCAGACTCATATCCGGCTTTTTCCATAAAAACAGGATCAGGGGGGATGGGATGAAACTTCAGATTGATGCAGACAGGCCATATGGGATCGTGCTGGAGGGAGGCGGAGCCAGGGGCGCTTATCAGATCGGCGCATGGAAGGCGCTTAGGGAGGCCGGCATACAGATAAAAGGGATCGCAGGAGCTTCTGTAGGCGCTTTGAATGGGGCCCTGATGTGCATGGACGACTATGAGAAGGCGGAAGATATCTGGAAAAATATCACTTATTCCCGGGTGATGGATGTGGATGACAGCCTGATGGAACAGATCCGTGGAGTGAATTTAAAAAAGCTCAATCTGGATCTGAAGATCGTGGCGGAGCAGGCGGTCCGGATATTCCGGGACGGCGGTTTTGATGTGGCGCCTTTAAAGGCGCTGATCGGGGAGGCCGTGGACGAAGAGCGGATCAGGCGATCGGACCGGGAACTGTATGTGACTACATTTTCTGTGGATGATATGAAGGCTCAAATCATTGATGTGAAAGGGCTGCCGGATGGAGAGATATCCAATGCGCTCCTTGCAAGCGCTTATTTCCCTGCATTTAAAAATGAAAAGCTCAGCGGCAAACGTTATATAGACGGCGGGGGCTTCAACAATGTTCCGGTCAACGTGCTGATGGAGCGGGATTATAAGGACATTATCGTCATACGCATATATGGGCTTGGGTTTGATACGGAGAAGGTTGTGGAGATCCCGGAGGATGTGAAAGTAGGCCATATCGCTCCCCGTCAGGACTTGGGCGGTATCCTGGAATTCGACAAAAAACGTGCGAGAAAGAACATGCAGCTTGGATATATGGATGCAAAACGTTACCTTTACGGTCTGGCCGGACGCAGCTATTATTTTGACGCGCCTCAGTCGGAGGCATATTACTTTGACAAGATGATGTCGGAGCTGGCCCTGGTCAGCCATTATATCACACCGGAGTTAAATGAAGAAGAAGCGGCGCGGCTGAACGGATACCGGGCATTTACCGAGCAGATATTCCCTGCCATGGCCCGTGAGATGAAGCTTAAGGCTGACTGGGACTACAAAGAGCTGTACCTGGCGGTCCTGGAGGAATGGGCCAAGGAGATGCGGATGCCGCGGATGAAGGTCTATACACCGGATGAGGTGGTGCATAAAATACACTTGCGCATAAGAACTTGAGTTTCTGCACTTTGCAGCGGAGGCAGGCGGGAGATCGGACGGCATGGTTTTTGTTCCGGTTTCGGTCCTAAGAAGCTGTAAGCCCTCAGAATTTTCTTAAAGACCTGCCAGTGGAAGGGGCAACTCGCTAACGCTCAGACAACCCCTTCCGCTGTCAGAACAGAAAATCCTGAGGGCTAACATCTTCTAAAGACCTGCAAAGTCACAAAAACCATGCCGTCCGATCCCCCACCTGCCTCCGCTTCAAAATGCGGAAACTCAAGCATAAGAAAACTTGACAGTGTTTTGCCGGTATAGTAAGTTATAGGTATCAGTTTTTTAGAAAAAGACAGGACAGACGGAGGAGAGACAATTATGGATTTAAAAGGAAGACATTTTCTGACGCTCAAGGATTTTACCCCGGAAGAGATCTTATATCTTCTGGATCTGGCGGCAGAGTTAAAGAGAAAGAAAAAGGCGGGAATCCTGGTGGACAGCCATAGAGGAAAGAATGTGGCTCTGATCTTTGAAAAGACCAGCACCAGGACGCGCTGCTCCTTTGAAGTGGCAGCCCATGATCTGGGGATGGGGACCACCTATTTAGATCCCAAGAGCTCCCAGATCGGGAAAAAGGAGAGCATTGCCGACACGGCCCGTGTGCTGGGGCGTATTTATGACGGCATTGAGTACCGGGGATATGGACAGGAGATCGTGGAAGAACTGGCAAAGCATGCAGGTGTCCCGGTCTGGAACGGACTGACGAACGAATATCATCCGACCCAGATGCTGGCGGACATGCTCACCATCCGGGAGCAGCTGGGGCGTCTGACTGGCGTGAAGCTGGTATATATGGGCGATGCCCGCTACAACATGGGGAATTCCCTGATGATCACCTGCGCAAAGCTGGGCCTTCATTTTGTGGCCTGCGCTCCCAAAAAGTATTTTCCGGATGCGGCTCTTGTGAGACAGTGTGAAGAATATGCGGCAGTTTCCGGAGGCACGATCACACTGACCGAGGACGTGGCTGAGGGCACGAAGGGGGCGGATGTGATTTACACCGATGTCTGGGTATCCATGGGGGAGCCGGACGAGGTTTGGGAGGAACGGATCAGGGAGCTGAACCCATATAAGGTGACTATGGATGTAATGGACAACGCTGGGGATCAGGCTATATTCCTCCATTGCCTGCCTGCTTTCCATGACTTAAAGACCGAGATTGGCAGTGAGATGGCAAAACGGTTTGGCATAAGCGATATGGAAGTGACCGACGAGGTGTTTGAGTCGCCTAAGTCCCGGGTTTTTGACGAGGCGGAGAACCGGATGCATACCATCAAAGCCGTGATGGCGGCAACCTTAGGAGAATAAGCTATGTATGGTCAGGAAAAGAAGAAGAACCCGCGCAACACGGCGCTGATGCTGGATCTTCTGCATATTGTGGTGGGGGTCCTGGTGGTGGTCTGCGCGGTGCTGGCGTTTTTGAATCCGGAGAAGAACCAGTTTTTATTTCCCGTGATATTTTGTCTGGCGGCGCTGCTCCACGGCGTGAATGGCTGGCATAAGCTGCAGACCAGCGGACGGGATAAGAAAAAGAAAGCAGGCGGGATCGCTCTTTGCATCATCGCAGGAGTGCTGCTGATCGTAGGCATTTTGAGCGCCGTGAGCATCTGGAGGTAAGATTGAAGACAGAAATTTTAACATGCCTGAAAGAGGCAGAGGGCTATATATCCGGTCAGGAGCTGTGCGAATGTCTGGGGGTATCCCGGACAGCCGTATGGAAGGTTATAAGGCAGCTCCAGGAGGAAGGTTATGAGATAGAGGCGGTGCGCAACCGGGGCTATCGTCTCGTGGAAAGCGGTGACGTCCTGTCAGAGGCGGAGTTAAAAAGTGTGTTAAAGACCAGTTGGGCAGGCCGGAATATCAAGTATTGTGAAGAGGTGGATTCCACCAATAATGAGGCCCGCAGACTGGCAGAGCAGGGAGCGCCCCACGGGACCCTGGTGGTGGCGGAGCTTCAGACGGCTGGGAAAGGAAGGCGTGGGCGGTTTTGGACTTCTCCTCCCGGAACGGGTATCTGGATGAGCATGGTCCTGCGTCCGGATTTTGCGCCGGAGCACGCTTCCATGCTGACCCTGATCGCGGCTATGGCGGTGGAGACAGGTGTCCGGGAGATGACTGGCCTGGACTGCCGGATCAAATGGCCCAATGATATTGTTCTGGAGGGAAAGAAAATCTGCGGAATCCTCACGGAGATGAGTACGGAGGAGGACGTGATCCGACACGTTGTCGTGGGGATCGGGATCAATGTGAATATCCGGGAATTTCCGGAGGAGATAGGAAAGACCGCCACATCTCTTGCGATTGTATCCGGAAAGGAGCTGCGGCGGGCGGTCCTGGTGGATGCAGTGATGCGGGCATGGGAGCATTACTATGACTGTTACAGGAAGACGCTGGATATGAGCGCCCTGAAGGATGCCTATAACGCACGGCTGGTAAACTGCGGACGGGAAGTGAAGGTGCTTGCCCCGAAAGGGGAATACTGCGGAATTTCCCATGGGATCAATGACACGGGAGAGCTGTTGGTGGAGCTGGAAAATGGCGAGATCAGGGAAGTGATGTCCGGGGAAGTGTCGGTAAGGGGAATCTATGGGTATGTATGATGCCGGGAAGCTTTATGACCGTCTTCAGGTAGCGGAGCGCGAGGATGCTCCTCTTGATCTGGATGAACGCTTAAGGGCCATGAACCGCCCGCTGCTGGCCTGGTATGAGGAGCACGCCAGGATCCTGCCCTGGAGGGAGGATCCCAAACCTTACCGGGTATGGATATCGGAGATCATGCTGCAGCAGACCCGTGTGGAGGCGGTTAAACCATATTTTGAGCGCTTTATGTCGGCGCTGCCGGATGTAAGTTCGCTGGCATCTGTTCCGGACGACCGGCTGATGAAGCTTTGGGAGGGACTTGGCTACTATAACAGGGCCAGGAACCTAAAGAAGGCGGCTTGTGTGGTGATGGAGCAGTATGGAGGCGAGATGCCGGCTGAATACGAGGAGCTTTTAAAGCTCCCCGGGATCGGCAGTTACACGGCAGGGGCCATTGCATCCATTGCATATGGGAAGCCGGTGCCTGCGGTGGATGGCAATGTGCTGCGGGTCATATCCAGGGTGACGGCCAGCCGGGAGGATATCCTCAAGGCATCCACGAAGAAGTGGATGGAGGAACATCTGCAAAGAACCATGCCGCAGGAGCGTGCAAGTCATTTTAATCAGGGACTTATTGAGATCGGAGCCATCGTCTGTGTGCCCAACGGCGCGCCAAAGTGTGCGGAGTGCCCCCTTGCATCCATCTGCCTTGCATCGAAGCAGGGACTTACCGGGGAGATCCCGGTGAAGACACCGCCAAAAAAACGCAGGATCGAGGAGCGCACCGTATGTATTTTGGAACATGGCAGCCAGGTGGGAATCCGAAAGCGGCAGGACAGCGGGCTTTTGGCGTCCCTCTATGAGTTACCCAATGTGGAAGGGCATTTGAAACCGGGGGACCTGTATGAGGCCTTTGGCCTGCGGGAAGACTCCGTAGAGGAGATTTCGATCCTGCCGGAGGCGAAGCATATCTTTTCCCATGTGGAATGGCGTATGACCGGTTACCGGGTGCTGCTTAAAAATACCATCCCACAGACATATATTTCAGTGGAAAAGGATGATTTAAAGACGGTTTATGCCCTGCCGAACGCATTTGGCAGGTATACAAAGCTGATAAATTGAGGATAATGAGAGAGAGGCGGGTGTGACGGATGAGCGAAAAAAAGCAGATGCTTCTGATAATCAACCCCAGGTCAGGGAAAGCGCAGATACGCAGCAGACTTTTGGAGATCCTGGATATATTTACAAAAGCAGGATATCAGATCCAGGTGCACATTACCCAGAAAGCTTTAGACGCCAGGGATACAGTGCTTTGCGACGGGGTGGGGAAGGATCTGATCGTGTGTAGCGGAGGGGATGGTACGTTGAATGAGACGATCTCAGGAATACTGGGTCTGCCTGACTGTCCGCTGCTCGGTTATATCCCTGCCGGCTCTACCAATGATTTTGCGTCCAGCCTTCATATTCCAAAGCAGATGTCGGAGGCGGCCCGCGCAGTGGTGGAGGGAACTCCCTATCCCATAGATATCGGATGTTTCTGCGATGACCGCTATTTTGTATATGTGGCGGGGTTTGGCGCGTTTACCGAGGTCTCTTATCTGACGTCCCAGGACAAGAAGAATCTGCTGGGCCACCAGGCGTATATGCTGGAAGGTGTAAAGAGCCTTACTTCCATCAAATCCTACCCCATGAAGATCACCTGGGAGGAGGACAGCCTGGATGACATCGGGCAGAGAGAAGTAAGCCTGGAGGGGGAATTCATCTTTGGCATGGTGACAAACACCATAAGCGTCGGTGGGTTCAAAGGACTGGTGAACCAGGCGGTGGCGCTCAATGACGGGCTTTTTGAGGTGCTTTTGATCCGCACCCCCAAGACGCCGCTGGATTTAAGCAATATTGTGTCGGATCTGTTCCTGCGGGATACACAGGGCAGTGAGCAGGTCTATAAGTTTAAGACAAGTTCTCTCCGGATTCAGTCAGAGGAGCCGGTGGACTGGGTTTTGGACGGAGAATTCGGTGGTAGCAGGACCGATGTGAGGGTCGAAAATCTCTGCTGCCGCATGGAAATCCTCAGATCTTTCCCAAAACTTCAGCAGATCACAAAAAATGTGTAAAACTTTGAAAGAAATATGTTGAAATCTGGAGTTTGGTGTTATATAATGATTAGTTGTGTAGGCTTTTAGTAGACCCTTAGCGAAAGGACGTTACTGTGGAAAAAGACAATTTTTTAGATAAGCTGAAAAAGCTGGTAGAAGTTGCCAAAACAAAACATAATGCGCTGGATGTGACTGAGATCAATGATTTCTTTGTCGGAGACAATTTAGGTCCGGAGCAGATGGAGCAGATTTACAGCTTTCTTGAAGAGAAGCATATCGATGTGATTCCGATCATAGATGACAGCGTTCTGATCGAAGAACCGCTGCTTCTGGATGATGATGATATTGATGCAGACGACGGTTTTTTAAAGGAAGCAGAAGAGATCGAGCTGGATGCTGTAGACCTGCTTGAAGGGATCGGCACGGAAGATCCGGTGCGCATGTATTTAAAGGAGATCGGTACGGTGCCGCTGCTCAGCACAGAGGAAGAGCTGGAGCTGGCAAAGAAAAAGGCCGAGGGTGATGAGCATGCCAAGGAGCGTCTGATCGAGGCAAACCTGCGTCTTGTTGTCAGCATTGCCAAGCGCTATACAGGCCGCGGTATGAGCTTCCTGGACCTGGTCCAGGAGGGGAACCTTGGGTTGATTAAAGGCGTAGAGAAGTTTGATTATACAAAAGGATATAAGCTGAGTACATATGCTACTTGGTGGATCAGACAGTCCGTGACCAGGGCGCTTGCAGACCAGGCACGTACCATCCGTGTACCGGTGCATATGGTTGAGACCATCAACAAGATGTCCAAGATGCAGCGCAAGCTGACCCTGGAGCTGGGGTATGAGCCTTCGGTGACGGAGCTGGCAGATGCTCTTGAGATGTCGGAGGACAAGGTGATGGAGATCATGCAGATCGCCAGGGAACCAGCCTCTTTGGAGACTCCGATCGGCGAGGAGGATGACTCCAACCTGGGTGATTTTGTTGCAGACAACAATGTGCTGACCCCGGAGGGGAATGTGGAGTCTGTGATGCTCAGAGAGCACATTGACGCACTTCTGGGAGATTTAAAAGAGCGCGAACGTCAGGTTATCGTACTGCGTTTTGGCTTGGAGGATGGTCATCCACGGACGTTGGAAGAGGTTGGCAAGGAGTTCAATGTTACCAGAGAGCGTATCCGCCAGATAGAGGCAAAAGCCCTGCGCAAACTGCGCAATCCGGTCCGCAGTAAGCGAATACGGGATTTTCTGTAAGATTATGAGTGAAGGGCGGACGTTACGGCCCGCTTTCACAGGAGATGATTTTTATTATGAACCGTAAGAATTACCAGAAAGAACTGGAAAAGCTTATAGCAGAGAATGAGAGCGAGAGTCGGGTTCCCCGGCTCTTGTTGCATAGTTGCTGCGCGCCCTGCAGCAGTTATGTGCTGGAGTATTTATCGGATTATTTCGAGATTACGGTGTTCTACTACAACCCCAATATTTCTCCGGCGGAAGAATATGAAAAGCGGGCTGCAGAGCAGCAGCGTCTCATTGATGCGTTGAGGGTGAAGCATCCCATCAGGCTGGTCGTGGGCACATATGAGCCGGAACGGTTCTATGCCCAGAGCAGGGGGCTTGAAGGGGAGCCTGAAGGTGGAGAACGCTGTTTTAAATGTTACCGTCTGCGCCTGGAGGAAGCAGCCAGGCTGGCAGAGGAGGGCGGCTATGACTATTTTGCCACCACACTGACTATCAGTCCTTTGAAAAATGCGGAAAAGCTCAATGAGATCGGGGAAGAGATGTCCCGGATCTATCATGTGGAGCATCTGCCGTCCGACTTTAAAAAGAAAAACGGCTACAGGCGTTCGGTGGAGCTTTCTGCACAGCACGGCCTTTACCGGCAGAATTACTGCGGATGCGTATTTTCCAGGAGAGAACAGCAGGAGAGAGAGCAGAACCAGATATCTGAAAAAAGCGTCGAAAATTCTGTTGTTGAAAATGACGGAAAAGAAGGCGGTTTGACTTGACACCCACCATGATTTGTAATAAACTTTTAGTGAGAGAATTTGTACATACTCTGTGCAGATTGAGGGAATTATAATATAATTAAAGGAGAACGTAAATATGCTTAGTAAAACATTAACCGTTGTGAATCCGTCCGGGTTACACTTAAGACCAGCAGGAGTGCTGTCCCAGACAGCGATGAAGTTCAAATGTGACGTCATCATCGAGTGCGGCGACAAGAGGATCATTGCAAAGAGCGTGCTGAATGTTATGGCAGCAGGCATCAAGTCCGGTACCGAGATCACACTGATCTGTGACGGCGAGGACGAGGCAGCGGCAATGGAGACCATTAGCCAGGCAATCGAGAGCGGCTTAGGCGAGATGTAAGGAAGTGATCATGGGGCCACGTATGAACAGCGTTTGTGAGGATGCTTTTCGTGCGCGGCTCCTTTTTGATTTTATAGGAAAGTGTGTCCTGTGAAATCAAAAAAGAGCCGCGAGGATCGCTATACACTGTGGGCTTGTTCACTAAGCTCGTTTTACTCGCTTATAGGAATCAGGTGATATAGTTTCTGTAACCATTTGCTTAAAAGGAGGTGCACTATGAATTGGCTGATTGAAAAGGGAAACCAGTATGTACGTGAGTCAGACTGGAAGACCATGGCGCTTTTAAAGATCTGTCTTTGTGCCATGGGCGTGATGATCGGACTGAAGGTTCCACGAAAAAAGATGCAGGTGGTTGGATGTACGGCATTTGCGGTATTCCTGGCCTGCTATGTACCGCTTGTGTGGAAGCTGGTTGAGATCGTGAGGAGAGTGGAAGCAGAGTGAGATACTCTGGCTGGATCAGTTGAGGATGAGTTGATCCGTTTTGGGGAACCGGCAGCATCTCTTGAGAGGCTGCCGGTTTGCTGTGCCTGGAAACAATTATTTTGCATTTTACTGGTAATTGTGTTATACTGTTTTTGTCAATGCAGGACTCTCCTGCATGATTCAGGACCGTTTCGGTCATGATTCCATTTACTGACTTTATTGTGTTTTACAAAGTCTTATTTTCTATTATTCTAAAGGAGGAAATCTATGAAATCAAATGCAAGGTCTAAGGCGGCAGAAAAAACAGAAAATCTTTCAGTTAAGAGCAGAAAAGAGGAGGTGGGTAACGAACAATCCAGGCGTGTTTTTGGATATCAGGAGACAAGGGAGGAGGTGATGGTGCGCGTCAGGGAGAATCAGGAGATATATGGAGCTTTTTGCCGCCTGACATCGCAGCTTCAGGAAGAATTTATCTCTTTTTGTATGGGTGTACGTGGACTGAATGTTACATATGACAAGGTGTTCAAATCGGTTTTTGATCCTGTCCGGTACCCGGAGCGGCTGGAAGATTTCCTGAAAAGATGTCTGAAACGGGATTTAAAGATTCTGGAGGTGCTGCCCAATGAGTCGGCAAGGATCACACAGGAGGGGTCTCTTCTGGTGATGGACATTATTGTGCGCCTCATGACCGGGGAAGTAGCGAATGTGGAGATTCAAAGAATCGGCTATCTGTTTCCGGGGCAGAGGTGTGCCTGTTATTCCAGCGATCTGGTGATGCGGCAGTATTCCAAAGTCCGTTTGGAAAAAAAGAATGAAGGAAAGCCATTTTCCTATCAGGACATTAAAACGGTTTACACAATCGTATTGATAGAGCAGAGTACGGAAGAATTCAAGAAACTGCCGGGCAATTACCTGCATTACAGCAGACAGGTCTTTGATACGGGATTAGAGCTTGATATGGTCCAGGAATATTTATTGATACCACTTGACATCTTTATGGAAACACGTCAAAATATAAGTAGTAAGCTGGATGCGTGGTTATATTTTATCGCTTCGGATGCGCCGGAGGATATCCTTAAAGTGATCGAGGCATATCCGGAGTTTGAGGAGATATACCGGCAGGTGTTTGAATTCCGTTTTCAGATGAAGGAGTTGATGAGTATGTTTTCAGAAGCGCTTAGTATTCTGGATAAAAATACGGCGCAGTATATGATCGATCTGCAGAGAGAAGAGATCGAGAGGAATAAGGAAGAAATTAAACGGCAGATGGAGGAAATCCAGAGGCAGAAGGAAGAGACCCAGAGGCAGAAGGAAGAAGCCCAGAGGCAGAAGGAAGAAGCCCGGCGTCAGAAAGAAGAAAACCAGCGCCAGGCTAAAGAGATCGAGCGTCTGAAAGCGCTGCTCGGGCAGCGTGGGGAGAACGTTTCTTTATAAATAGTAGGTTAGTATTTACAGACGTTTCCTCACCTGCTCATACCTGTCTTTGAAGATTGCCCAGTATTTCACCGTAACGCTTTGTCGCCGGAATGCTGGGCATTCCCTTTTTGCAGAAAGACAGCTTTGCGAGCTTTGGCACAACTCGTTCAACCACTATGCTGCCATCGCAGGTTTTTTCTTTGAGAGCTGCCAGCGCATCCAGGAACCGCGGGTCTTTTTGGGCGCAGTTATAGAAGGACAATACGTAGGTATAATAAAACAGGTTATATCCCCGGAACGGATATTCTATCTGCATGAACAGGGAGCCTATCCCGTAGTGGCAGGGACTGATCGGTTTGCGGATCAGCCAGTGTTCCAGCAGAAACTCTACAGCTTTGTCCAGTTTTGGTTCCCGGTTGATGAAGTCCGTGTGTCGGAATGCATCCAGGACTGCCAGTGTTGTATAGGGCGTTGAATACTCTGTTTCAGGGCCGCGGCCAAAGCTGTATTTATTGCATTTCCATCCGCCGTCTGGTTCCTGCGTATCGAGAAAATAGCGGAAGGTCCTCTGCAGCCTGCTGTCAGAGGCATAACCCAGTCGGCACAGCGTATTGAGGGCCAGGGCTGTGTGGCATGGATAGATGCCACCTGCCGGGGAGGTTTTGAATCGACCATCTTCCTTCCATGTGCTGAAGATCAGCTCCGCCGCTTCTTGTAATATATCGTCGTCGGGAGAAAGACCTGCTTCCAGCAGATAAGAGACACTCTCCAGGGTAGTGAAGGGTGCGCCTTTTAGCAGCTTTTTATCGGGAGTAGACCAAAGATCGGCACCGTTATCGTACCGATGTGCCAGGATCTGAGCAATATCTTCCGGGTAGTCGATTTTCTGAGTAGTCATACATAACCTGCTTTCGTGCGGGAGTAAGAGCGTTCCTGATAAATCGATTATAGATCAGAAAAGACTAAAAATCAATGAAAGAAACGGAAACAGGCTTAAGGCCAGCTTACGATTTCTTACATTTTCAGATATGGCTTGCGTGAAGGAGAAATGGTGTGTAAAATAAAACTTAACTGGTAAAATCAGGAATCAAGTCTGGAGGGTTGATCTATGGATAGAATAGCGTCGGCGGTTTCTATAATCGGAGGTGCGGACGGACCTACAAGCATCTTTATAGCAGGCAAGCTGGGAGGGCACTTTTGGCTGGGAGCGGTTGCTGTGGGGATCATAATCATGGGAGTTATTGTGTGTATCCTGCTGAATAAACATAAATAACCGGTGTGACGGGATACAGAAGCATTCACTTTCACAGTGGGTGCTTTTTTGTTTTTCTCATGCATATTTTCCTGAGCTGCTGCATTTCAAATTGCAATCCAAACTCCCGTGTGCTAAACTAGAAAAGCATCAACGCAAATCAATCTAAAGAAGGAACCCTTATGATAAAAAAATGGAACATTACTTACCCGGCCCACACCGGAGAGGAACAGCGCGGCGTATATCTGTATCTGCCGGAGTCCTACGATTTTGACTCTGGACGCCGTTATCCGGTCCTCTATATGTTTGACGGTCATAACGTTTTTTTTGACAGTGACGCGACCTACGGGAAGAGCTGGGGAATGAAAGAATATATGGACAGAACAGGGACTCAGATGATCATCGCGGCGATAGAATGCAGCCACGGTGAGAACAACGAGAGGCTCTCGGAATACTCCCCTTTTGATTTTTCTGATCCGGGGCTTGGCCGTTTTAAAGGCCGTGGCAGGGAGACGATGGACTGGCTGGTAAATACATTTAAACCTGAGATCGACCGTACATACCGCACGATCCCAGACCGTGAGAATACCTGGATTGCGGGCAGTTCTATGGGCGGTCTGATGAGTCTTTACGCAGTCATGGAATACAATCACATATTTGCAGGAGCTGCCGCGCTGTCGCCGTCTGTGTGGGTAGCCCCGGCGAAATTGAGCCGCCTCGTCCGGGAGTCGAAGCTGTATCCACGGACCACCGTTTACATGGATTACGGTTCTGACGAAAACGGTTTTTATCCGAAGATCCAGACTCAGTTTGCAAAGATCGCATCGTCTCTCATGGAGCGCCGGGTCCTGGTTACAAGCCGGGTCGTACCGGGAGGAACTCACTGTGAAGCGTGCTGGGAGCGGCAGATTCCTTTTATGATAAGTACACTCCTGTATGGCAGGGACCAGGAAGGAGAGGCGGCACATGGAAACTAACTATCACAGATGGTACAGTCCAGCCTTAGAACGCGATATGGAGTGCAAGGTCTACGGCCATGCCGGGCGTCCGGTGCTCTTTATACCGTGTCAGGACGGTCGGTTTTATGATTTTGAGAATTACCATATGACAGATTCCTGGGCGCCCTGGATCGATTCCGGGGAGGTCATGGTGTTTGCAGTGGATACGGTGGATGGAGAGACCTGGTCGGACCATGTCAGAGATGCATATTGGCGTATCCGCCGCTATGAGCAGTGGATACGCTATATCACAGATGAGATCATTTCCTTTATTCATGACACTGTAAACCGGCATAACGGATGGAGCGGGCGTCCGGGGGTGTTGGCATTTGGATGCAGCCTGGGTGCGACCCATGCAGCCAACTTATATTTCCGCAGGCCGGATCTGTTTGACGGGGTTTTAGCGCTGAGTGGGATCTACAGTGCAGACTTTGGGTTTGACGGCTATATGGACGAGGTGGTTTATCAGAATTCCCCGGTCCACTGCCTGCCCAATATGCCGGAAGATCATCCCTATATTGGCCTGTACAATCAGAAGAAGGCGATTTTCTGTACAGGACAGGGACCATGGGAACAGCCGGAGGCGACCCGCCTGCTGGGGGATATCCTGGAGCGCAAGCGCATATCTGCGTGGGTCGATTACTGGGGGCATGACAGTGCCCATGACTGGTACTGGTGGCATCGGCAGGTGTCCTATTATGTACCGTATCTGCTGGGAAAAATGTAACGGAAAGAGAGGAAAAAGACATGAAAAATGTTGTATTTATATCGCCGAATTTCCCGACCAATTACTGGCAGTTCTGCCGGGAATTAAAGAAAAACGGGATGAATGTGCTGGGGATCGGAGACCAGCCATATGAGGAGCTGGACGAGAACCTGAAAGCAAACCTGCACGAATATTATAAGGTGGGGAACCTGGAAAATTACGATGAGGTATATCGCGGAGTGGCGTTTTTGATTTTTAAATACGGTCATATAGACTGGCTGGAATCCAACAATGAATATTGGCTGGAACGGGATGCAAGGCTGCGTACGGAGTACCATATTACCAGTGGATTCCAGACGGAGGATATACCCCGGATCAAGTTTAAGTCCCGCATGAAGGAGTATTATAAGATGGCGGGCATCCCCACGGCACGATACCATATGGTCGGGGATGTGGATGGCTGCCGGGAATTTATCCGCCAGGTGGGATATCCTGTGGTGGTGAAGCCGGACAATGGAGTGGGGGCGTCCCATACCTACAAGCTGAAGAATGAGGAAGATCTGGAGCGTTTCTTTATAAAACGTGAAGCTGACGTGCCTTATATTATGGAGGAATTCATCTATGCGGAGGTCAACTCCTACGATGCGGTCATCGATTCCCAGGGGGAGCCGATGTTTGAGACCGGCAATGTAACGCCCATGTCCATTATGGATATCGTGAACCACAATGACAATTCTATTTATTATATCTTAAAAGAGCTTCCGCGGGATACGAGACAGGCGGGGCGCGCTACAGTCAAAAGCTTTGGTGTCAAAAGCCGTTTTGTGCATTTTGAGTTTTTCCGCCTGACCAGGGATCAGGTGGGGCTTGGAAAGAAGGGGGATCTGGTGGCGCTGGAGGTGAACATGCGTCCATGCGGCGGATTTACGCCGGATATGATCGACTTTGCCCACGAAACGGACGTATATAAGATCTGGGCAGATATGATCGCTTTTGACAAGACAGAGATGCCGGAGGGGAAGCATAATTACTGCGCATTTGCAGGACGGCGGGACGGTAAGAATTTCACATACAGCCACGAGGAGATCCTGAGGCGCTACAGTGCACAGATCAAAATGTCACAGCGCCTGCCGGATGTCCTCGCGACTGCCATGGGCAATCAGATGTATGTGGCCCTTTTCCCTGAGAGAGAAGAGATGGACCAGTTTTACAGTGATGTGTTGCAGTGTGAGCCGAACGTGCTGCCGGATTAATCCGCCATCACGATTTTGCCGGTCTTATGTATTTCCTTTTCCGGAGCCGGTGCCGGATAACCCAGGGCAGCGATGCCGTAGACGACGTGGCTGTCCGGTACGCCCCACTCCTTTAGGAGAGCGCGGGCAGCAGGCGCATCACAGATGTCCCGGATCTGATTGATCCATACAGAACCGATCCCAAAAGAGTGGGCAGCCAGGAAGATATTTTCCAGAGCGCAGGCATTGTCCTCCTTGCCGAAACGGCTGTCTCTCTCGTTGGACGGGATAATGATGACTTCCGGTGCATACATGTCGTAGCCGGGGCGGTTTAGTTCTTTTTCCACCACAGCCGCCAGCTTCTGGATCTTCTCGCGGTCGGTCACGACTGTGAACTGCCAGGTCTGGCGTCCCATGCCGCTGGGGGCATAGACAGCCGCCTGTAAGATCTGGTCCAGCTCATCCGCAGGAATCGCCTTTTTCTCAAATGCACGCACGCTTCTTCTTGTCAGCAGATTTTCCATAACTGAATTCATAGCAAAGCCTCCTTATAATGAAAAATAGATATTACAGTTCATCGGGTTCTTCAAAGTCGCAGATGCCGTCACCATCCAGGTCCACATGACCATGTCCCCCGCTGCCGTAGAATTCCTTGCCTACCACGTTGCGCTTCTGACGGCTGTCCTCCACCGCATTGGAGATGAGGGTCCGGACTCCAAAGGGATTGATGATATTCTTGAGGACGATCTCTGGTGAAGTATCGACTTTTGTTTTTAAGATAATGTCCCCGGTCCCAAAGATCTTGCCGGCAAGAGACTGCCTGCAGGTCAAGTCGACGATGCGGTATAAAAGCGTCTCCTCCATCTGGGTATTCAAAAGTCCTGTTTTTATCATCAGACGGTCGTTTTCAATAAAATAGGATGTAAAGCTGATGGGAAACCAGAGATGGTGCTTTCTGTCCTTCCACAATATGGTGTCGCCCTGCTGCGCCATGATGTTACCTCCTTCATAATGGAATTATTATTTATTACTTTATCACGATATGCAGAGATTGTAAATTAAAATGATCTTTAGAGGTTAATAGGGATGGAAGTGGAACAACCGGGAAACTTGTGATATGATAGGGGGCGGAGAAAGAGAAAGGTACAATGGCTTATGAAAATTTATTTTGCACCGATGGAGGGCATCACTGGATATGTGTACCGGAATGCGCACCATCAGTATTTTGACCATGTGGATCAATATTTCACACCGTTTATCACACCAAACCAGACCAGGAAACTGACATCCAGGGAGTTAAATGATGTGATGCCGGAGCATAACCGGGAGGTGCCGGTGGTGCCCCAGATATTGACTAATAAGGCGGAGGATTTTGTATGGGCTGCTGGAAAGCTTAAGGAGTTTGGTTACCGGGAAGTTAACTTGAATCTGGGCTGTCCATCGGGGACGGTGGTGTCCAAAAACCGAGGGTCCGGGTTCCTGGCCTGGCCGGTGGCGCTGGACCGTTTCCTGAGGGAGGTAAGCCAGGGGCTGGAACAGGCAGGGATGAAGCTTTCTGTTAAGACACGCATTGGCAAGGACGATCCGGAGGAATTTGAGGATCTCTTAAAAATATTTAACCGCTATCCGATGGAATCGCTGATCATCCATCCAAGGATACAGACGGATTTCTATAAAAACCATCCAAATATGGAGGTGTTCCGGATGGCTGTAAAGGAGAGTGTGAACCCGGTATGCTATAACGGGGATCTGTTCTCGGTACAGGATGTGGAGGAATTCAGGCGTCAGTTCCCCACGGTGGAAGCTCTGATGCTTGGCAGGGGCATCCTTACAAACCCTGCGCTGCCATCCATGCTCTGCGGGGGCGGTACATCGCCTGCATCTGTTTTGGATAAACAGCGCCTGAAGGCCTTTCATGACGCAGTCCTTTTCGGATACCGCCAGGCGATCCAGGGGGATAAAAATGTCCTGTTCAAGATGAAGGAGCTCTGGTTTTATCTAAGCGATGCCTTTGAGGACAGTAAAAAACCTGTAAAGAGGATCAAGAAGTCCCAGTGCATGGAGGACTACCAGACAGAGGTGGACAGCCTGTTTGCTTCCTGCAGCCTGTCTGCGCCTCCGGTTTTCCATGGATGAAATCGGACTGTAAAATTTCTTCTTTCCGGTGAAACTTTTTGATGGTTTCCTGCGTCTAATAGGTGTAACTGAAAAACAAAAAGGAGGAAACCGGTGGTGCGGCAGCCAATGGAGCGGGCGGCAGAATCACTGCTGATCCGCAATTACGAGAGGTATTACCGTCTGGCATATGCTTATGTGAAGACGGAGGAGGACGCCCTGGATGTGGTCCAGGAAAGCGCTTATAAGGTCATGTCAAACTGCAGAAAGGTGAAGCAGGCGGAATATCTGGAAACCTGGATTTACCGGATCGTTCTCAACACGGCAAAGGATATGCTCAGGAAGCGTATGCCGGTGCTGCCTCTGGATTTAGAAGCAGAAAACCGGCTTGCGGGATATGAGGATACTTATGCGGATTTAGATCTCGAGGAGGCGCTTGACCGTCTGGAGGAGAGCGAGAAAACTATCGTGCTTTTGAGATTTTTCGAAGACAGGACGCTGGATGAGATCGCCAGGACTACAGATATGAATGTCAGTACGGTCAAATCACGGCTGTATAGGGCGTTAAAGAAGCTAAAGGTCGCATTGGAAGTGTAAAGGAGAGAGCAGGATGAACGATAACGGCATGAAAAGTCATGACAGGGATCATAATATGGAAACAGGGCCAGAACAGGAAACGATGGACCGCCTGAGGGCAGAGTACGAGGAGATCTCTGTTCCAGAGGAGGCGCGGCTCCGGGTGCAGCAGGGTATCCGGCAGGCCAAAGCGGAGCGTGGCAGGAGGAGCGCAGTCAGATGGTTCCGCAATACCGGAACGGTGATGGTGGCGTCGCTGGCAGCGCTTATGGTGGTGGTGAACACCAGCCAGGCCGCGGCTCAGACCTTAGAGCAGATTCCGGTGCTGGGCAGCATTACCCGTGTGGTGACATTCCGGGATTATACGGACCAGAAAGAGCATTTTGAAGCAAAAGTGGAGGTACCGAAGGTGGAGCTTGAGCCTTCTGCCTCTGACAGCGGTATCAGCGAGGAGCTGAAGAAGAACTACGAGCTGACTAACGAGCAGATCGACGCATATGCACAGAAGTTCATCAATGACTATGAGGAGGCTTTGCGTGAATTCGGAGGCCAGGGCAATTATGCGCTGGAATCCTCATACAAAGTCCTGAGGGATGATGAGAAATACTTGTCCATCCGCATTGATACTACCGTGGTGATGGCAGGAGGCACCCAGTATGTGAAGATCTACAATATTGACAAAGGATCGGGAAAGGCAGTTTCCTTGAGCGAACTGTTTAAAGTCCCGCAGGAAGCGCTTGCAGCTGTCAGCGGAAACATTATGGAACAGATGAGAACGCAGATGCAGCAGGACACCGGTAAGAGCTATTTCCTGGACAGTGAGATGCCGGACCTGGATTTTAAAGGGCTGACCGGGGAGGAGAGTTATTATTTCAATGAAAACGGGGAGCTGGTCATCTGGTTTAATGAATATGATGTGGCCCCGGGATATATGGGAGCAGTAGAATTTACCATACCGGCGTCCGTGTTTTCCCAGTATCTTATGAATTGACCTTGAGTTTCCGCATTTAGCAGCGGCGGCGGGCGGCGGTTCGGATAAACTGGTTTTTGTTCCGGTTTCGGTCTTAAGAAGATGTAAGCCCTCAGAATTTTCTTAAAAACCTGCCAGTGGAAGGGGCAACTCGCTAACGCTCAGACAACCCCTTCCGCTGTCAGAACAGAAAATCCTGAGGGCTAACATCTTCTAAAGACCTGCAAAGTCACAAAAACCAGTTTATCCGAACCGCCGCTGCAAAATGCGGAAACTCAAGGAATTGACATATTTCTCCCATCCGTTATAATTAAACGTAGGAAAATGAGTAAGAAAAGGCAGGATGGGATATGTCGGTCAATGTTGTGGCGGTGGATAATGCGCCGGATCTGCTGGAAAAGATCACGGGAATCTTCCACGGTTTAGAGGACGTAACGCTGCTGGGCTGCTTTGAGGAGGCTGTTGCAGTGGTGGAATTTGTAAAAGAGAATCAGGTGGATATGGTATTTACAGACATTGTTATGCCGGATATCAGCGGCATCAGCCTGGCGTCAGAACTGCATAAGCTGCCTGACGCCCCGGCGGTGGTGCTGATGTCCAGTATTCCGGGTTTTTCCCTGGAAGCGTGGAAGATCCAGGCCTTTGGATTCCTGGAGAAACCTTACACCAGAGCGCAGGTTGCCCGGATGGTGAAAAAGTATCAGGAGCGTGAGAAGGATATGGAGTGGTGATCCTTTTCACGCTCAACAGTTTCAAAATCGAAAAAATAATAGAAACAGGAATAATAATCGATATTATTTTGTCAAATTTCCCAGTAGGAAGTTCTTTTTTTGCATGTTAAAATAGGACAGAGTGGAGATTGCTATAATATTAGGAGGAAACGAACATGAGTGATACCTTTATATCTGATTCTGTTTTATATATCGGCGTAAACGACCGGACCCTGGATCTGTTCGAAAGCCAGTACGTGATCCCCAATGGGGTTTCATACAATTCATATGTGATACTGGATGATCAGATCGCCGTGATGGATACGGTGGATTCCAGGGCGACGGAGCAGTGGTTTGCCAATCTGGAACAGGCTCTCGCCGGAGAACCGGTGAGCTATCTGGTGGTATCTCATATGGAGCCGGACCATGCGGCTAATATCAGCCGTTTCGTGGAACAGTACCCGGAGGCGAAGATCGTAGGCAACTCCAAGACCTTTGCCATGATCGACCAGTTTTTTGAGGTGGATTTAACGGGACGCAAGGTGGAGGTGAAGGAAGGAAGCACCCTAGAGCTTGGGCACCATACACTGCAGTTTTTCATGGCTCCCATGGTCCATTGGCCGGAGGTGATGGTGACTTATGAGCACAGCGAGGAGCTGCTGTTTTCCGCCGATGCTTTTGGCAAGTTTGGAGCGCTGGATACGGACGAAGGCTGGACGGAGGAGGCTGCCCGCTACTACTTGAATATTGTTGGAAAATACGGAATGCAGGTGCAGAGCCTGCTCAAAAAAACGGCTGCACTGGATATCAGTATGATCTGCCCGCTGCATGGCCCGATCCTGAAAGAAGATCTGGATTATTATTTTGGCAGGTATCAGGCGTGGAGCACCTACCAGCCGGAGGAGCATGGCGTGCTGGTGGCCTATGCGTCGATCCATGGCAATACGGCTGAGGCTGCCAGACAGCTGGCGGGCCTTTTGGAGGACCGGGGAGAGACCCACGTGGAGGTACTGGATCTGTCCCGGACGGATATGTCCCTTGCGGTGAGGAAAGCCTTTTACTATGACCGCATGGTGCTGGCGGCGGCTACCTATGACGGAGGGATCTTCCCATGTATGGAAGAGTTCCTTCTGCATTTAAAGTCCAAGAATTATCAGAAGCGAACGGTGGGACTTATGGAGAATGGCTCCTGGGCGCCGCTGGCCAACCGGGTCATGCGCGGGCTCCTGGAATCCATGAAGGAGATCCAGGTGGCGGATACCATGGTGACTGTCAAATCTGCGGTACATGCAGAAGCGGCCTCAGCCATGGAGCAGCTGGCGGACGAGCTGGCTTCGGGGAGAGGAGAACAGGCTCCTTCCCGCCGACAGGAAGTGTGAACAGGCTAATTGCCTGACAACGGGGCTGCGAAGGTATCGCGGCCCTTTTTGTTTCAAGGAAAGTGCGTCCTGTGAAATCAAAAACGCTCTGCAAGCGGGATTCTTTTTTCTACGCTTTCTTCAAGTTAAGAAATATAAAGAAACTGTAAAGTTGCAGATTTAATTTACATATAATAAAAAATGTGATATAATTGACGAAGTTGTTGGAAAATATCCCACAGAAACCGAGAGAATCATCCCCATACAGGAGGTATCAACTATGAAAATTATCTATGCGATCGTAAGTTCTGATGATGGAAACCGTGTGACAGATGTGTTGAATGAGCATCATTTCAGCGTGACCAAGCTGGCGACTACCGGCGGCTTTTTGAAGAAGGGCAATGCGACTCTGATGATCGGTACCGATGAAGAGCGGGTAGACGAGGCGATCGACCTGATCCATACCACCTGCGGCAAGCGCCAGAAGATCACCTGTGATATGCCTGCGCCCAGCATTGGTTCCATGTCCACCGGATACATGATGATGCCGGTCACTGTAGAGTTGGGAGGCGCTACGATCTTTGTCACAGACGTGGAGCGTTTCGAAAAATTCTAAATAGCATTATCTGTTTATAAATTAAAAATATTTTAAATTGTTCGAAAATTTATATACAATACAACAATTAACAATTAGTATAAAAATATTTTTAAAAAAGTGTTGACAAATTAGGGCGTGTCTGGTATTATAAAGACAACAAAGAAAGAGAAACAAAACAGAGAACAAGAAAAGTTCTCAAAGAGAAATTCCAAACGTGAAGGGATTTCGAAAAATCTAAAAGAAGGAGGTACGGACCACCGAAGTAGCTAATTAAGTTTCCATTATCAAAAAGATAATCCGGAAACAAAGGAAAACGAATCTACCAAGTGAAAAACCACAGTAGTTGAGAAAAGTCCATATCAGAAGGTTATCAAAAATTGAAAAGGATCGTTTTAGTTATATGACGAGAAAGTATAATTAGAAAGATATATTTCAAAACCGGATAACGAAGAACAAAAGTAAAATGACTGGAAGAAGATCAGGTTGGTTGAGTAACAAAAGTAGAGGGAGAAAATTTAATATAGAAGGACGAAAAAGAAAAGAGAGGTAAAGTCCAATGGACGAAGTAAATTGAAAGAGGATATCAAAGATGTCAATCATTGGTATCCTCTTTCACATGTTTCCTCACAATCCTTCCAGGTCAAACGGCGGCGTATATTCTTCTTTAGCGCTGCTTTTTTCTTGCATAAATCCCTGTTCCAGGCCAAGCTCCAGTGCAGCGTCCACCACCTTCTGGTATTCGTAGGAGGTGATCCTGCGGTTTAACTCCGGGTAATCTGGATTTTTCCGGTAGGGGGTGTACTGGCTCATCAGACTGATATAGTACTGACCTTTTGGCAGGGCATCCGCCATCCAGTGGAGAAGGCGTATGGAATCCTGCCGTTGTCCGGGCAGTACCATATGGCGGATGATCACGCCCCTGTCCATGATGAGCGTGGATGAGGGACTATTTTGGCAGCTGTGGAATACGGGCGTGCCGGTCTGCTCGATCATCTGTAAGACCGCTTCTGAGGCCACTGCAAAGTAATCGGGAGCTTTGGAGTACCGTGCCGACAGTTCCCTGTCATAATATTTTAAGTCCGGGAGCCAGATGTCCACATAGTCCTTTAGGGCTTTCACCGTCTCGGTCCGCTCGTAGCCTCCGCAGTTGTAAACCACGGGGATCGAAAGCCGTTCCTTTGCCAGGTCCAGTGCGGGCAGAATCCAGGGAAGGTACTGGGTGGCAGTTACCAGGTTAATATTGTGGGCGCCCTGATCCTGGAGGCGCAGAAAAATATCAGCCAGTTGGCGGATGGTCAGGGTCTTGCCAAAATGCTCCTGGCTGATCTGGTGATTCTGGCAGAAACAGCAGCGCAGAGTGCAGCCGCTGAAAAAGACGGTCCCGCTTCCGCGGACGCCGCTGATGCATGGTTCCTCCCAGTGGTGTAGGGCTGCCCGGGCCGCTCTCACCTCACTTCCGGCGCCGCAGTAGCCCGCAGCGCTTCGCCTGTCTGTCCTGCACCTGCGTGGACAGAGTTCACAGGATGTTGTCTGGTCTTCTACAGAAAAGGAGAACGCCTCCATGATAATTCCTCCTTATGGCAGCTATAACCTTTTGGTCTGTCTGATCGCCGCCTGATCGCCGCCTCCGGATTGACAAAACCGGCCGGCAAATGATAAATTAGTACTTAATGCGATATCCGCACTGTTTACCAGTATACGAAAGACCAGGCGGGATTGCAAGCGTCTGTTCGGAAAAAGGGGAGGAAAGGTTATGTGGGAAAAGAATAGGGCAGAATTCCAGTACGCGTTTCCCAGGACGGTGCCTGTTATGGTGGGGTATCTGTTTCTTGGGGCGGCGTATGGTATTTTGATGAATGTCAATGGATTTGGAGTCTGGTGGACCCTGGCTGTCAGCGTTTTAGTGTTTGCCGGGAGTCTGCAGTATCTGGGCGTTACCATGCTGGCGTCCCTGGTGCATCCGGTGACGGCGTTTTTTATGTCCGTGATGCTGAACGCCAGACACTTGTTTTACGGGATTTCCATGCTGGGAAAATACAGCGAAGTGAAGAAGGGGAAGCCTTACCTGATCTTTGGATTGACGGACGAGACCTTTTCCGTGGTCTGTCATGAACAGATCCCGGAGTCACTTGATAAGGACCGGGTATATTTCTGGGTTACATTTCTGGACCAGTGTTACTGGGTCCTGGGGAGTGTGGCCGGAGCTATTGCCGGCAGTTATATCACCTTTGACACGACAGGGCTGGATTTTGCGCTGACGGCGCTGTTTGTGGTGATTTTTGTGGACCAGTGGAAACAGAAGGAAGGACATCTGTCTGCGGTCATCGGCGTAGGTGCGTCGGTGGTATGCCTGGTCCTGTTTGGGACCAGTTCCTTTATCATTCCGGCAATGGTACTGATCTTTGCCATTCTGGGATTTCAATACAGGCAGGGCAGAAAGACAGAGAGCGAAGAGGGGCGTGCGGTATGAGCGGAGAACTGACAAGAGAGATTTTGATCGTAGCGGCGATGATCGCGGGTACAGTGCTTACCCGCTTTCTGCCATTTATTGTATTTCCGGCAGGTAAGGAGACGCCCAGATTTGTAGGCTATCTGGGGAAGACCCTGCCGTTTGCCACGATGGGGCTTTTGGTCGTTTACTGCCTGAAAGGGATCCAGATCACGGCGGCGCCCTATGGACTGCCGGAACTGCTGGCTGTAGCTGCCATTGTACTGCTGCACAGATGGAAGGGCAATTCCCTTTTGAGCATTGGGGTGGGGACTGTATTTTATATGTTCCTGGTACAGGTGGTCTTTTAGGTACGCCGGCCTGCAGGCTCAGGGTGCTAAAATGACGTGCTGCTGCCTGAATTCAGTGGGAGACAGTCCGTATTCCTTTTTAAAGGCGCGGTAAAAGCTGGAGTAGTCGCTGAAGCCGTACTGCTGGAACAGGCTTCCCACAGGGGAACCGGCGAGGATTCCATTTTTACAGGCGTGCAGGCGTTTTTTGAGCACATACTGATGCAGGGAGATGCCCATGTTGTTCTTGAATACATGGGAGATATGGTATTTGCTCACAAAAAAGAAGTCTGCCAGCGCATCCAGGCTGAGATCCTCCTCCAGATGGCTGTTGATGTAATCGCAAACATTGACGTAGAGGGCGCTTGTGTAGACGGAGGATACCTCGTGGAGCCGGTCATAGGTGAGCCGGTTTACGTACAGCAAAAACTGGCAGAGCAGAAGGTTCCGGCTCAAATTCTGGAATGCGCGGCTGCTGCGGCTCTCCTCGATCAGCTCCATAAGCTGCCCCTGAAGCTGCTGTACCTGGATAAAATCGGCGCGGTAGTGGTAGATCTCCTTCTGCTTTACATAGTCAAAGGCATAGGAGAAGTCGGCGCATTCGCTGCAGAGCTTCTGGAAGCAGGCGTCGCTGATCCACAGGACGAACCTGCGGTAGGGCACGGCGGCGCTGTGGAAAACAGGGCGGTGCAAAACGCCCGGCGGTATCAGCAGATAATCCCCATATTCCAGATGGTGGGACTGGGAGGCGAACTCATAGCTCACATCCCCCTCCAGAAAGAAATAGAATTCATAGTAATCGTGGCGGTGGGAGGAGACATGCGCCGGGGTGCTGTCATTATAATAAAAAATCTCAAAATCACCGTCCTGCATATACTGGCGTGTAGTGAATCCAGTGATCAGTTCCTTCTTGACCGGAGTTTTGACCGGCGTTTTGGCGATACGTTCTGTTTTCGACATATCTGGCCTGTTCCTTTCATCTCTTTATCAGTCTCATACAACTGTTCCGTACCTTTATAGTGTCAGTTTAACATAGTTTCATTGAAATAACAACTTTTGCAATCTTCATCACAATTCCGGGAATTGCAAAATTCTGCGGGAATCGGTTATAATCATATCAGAACTTAAAAACGTGATATCACAAGGAGGTTTACACATGAAATTATCATTCCGCTGGTATGGAGAAGACGACAAAGTGACCCTGGAGAATATCCGTCAGATCCCGGGGATGCAGGCGATCGTTACGGCTGTTTATGATGTTCCCGTAGGAGAAGTATGGAGCAACGAAAGCATTTTAAAGCTTAAAAAGCAGGTGGAGGATGCAGGTCTTGCATTCGAGGTGATCGAGAGCATCCCGGTCCACGAGGATATCAAGCTGGGCAAGCCCACCAGAGACCAGTATATTGATAACTACTGTGAGAATATCCGCCGTGTGGCTGCAGCAGGCATCAAGTGTATCTGCTACAATTTCATGCCGGTGTTTGACTGGACCAGGACTCAGTTAGACCACGTGCTGCCGGATGGTTCCACTTCCCTGGTCTACTATCAGGAGCAGGTGGACAAGGTAAACCCTTTAGAGAGCGACAGTGATCTAACCCTTCCCGGTTGGGATTCCAGCTATACCAGGGATGGATTAAAGGCTGTGGTGGCAGAGTACAATGCCATGAGCGAGGATGACCTGTGGAACAACTTGAAATATTTCCTGGAGCGCGTGATCCCGGTAGCGGCTGAGTGCGACGTGAATATGGCGATCCATGAGGACGATCCCTGCTGGAGCATCTTCGGTCTGCCCCGCATCATCACCTGCGAGGAGAATTTAGACCGCTTCTTAAAGCTGGTGGATGACAGCCACAATGGCATCACTCTGTGCACCGGTTCCCTGGGATGCTCCGCGAAGAACGACGTAGTCCGCATGGCAGGCAAGTATGCAGCTATGGGCCGGATTCATTTTGCCCATATCCGTAATGTGGCAGTATTGGAGAATGGCTTTGAGGAGCGCGCCCATCTTTCCGGCTGCGGTTCCTTAGATATGTTTGCCATCTTAAAAGCTCTTCACGACAACGGCTTCACCGGCTACGTGAGACCGGACCACGGCCGCATGATCTGGGGGGAGACCGGGCGCGCAGGCTATGGCCTCTACGACCGCGCTTTAGGAGCTACCTATATCAACGGATTATGGGAAGCGATTGAAAAGACCAGCAAATAAATTCATTTGGCAGGAGAGGTTGGCAACCAGAAAAAGGAACTTGAAAAACGGCATCAGCTGTTGTATAATTAGTTCATAAGAAAAGACAGTTTGTAATTCCTGGGATGCACGACAACCTTACCCATTTTGAACCTACATTTGTGACTACGGGATTCCAATATTTGTGAGTGGATGTCAGGCCTCCTTCGAGTGGAAGGCAGAAGCCCACGTGAGGTTGCCCACCTAGCTTTGCTAGGCGTCAATAAGTAAGACCGACATTCTGGGATTACAAAAGAGAAAAGCAGCGAGCAATCGCTGCTTTATCTTTTTGGTGCGCCCGGCGGGCGCATGCTTTTGGAATGTTTCATTAGAAGTCAGGTCACAGACAACATATTATAGAGTTTTAAAAGGCGGATGTCGTCTTTGGTCACCTTTAGCTGCTGTACTAATTCCATATCCTCCTTAAGCCTCGTCTTCGACAAGAGCATCTTTATGGCTATCGGCATCATGGGGCGGGAGGAAAAGCCGTTGAAAAGGCCCCATTTTGTGTCAGAGTCCAGATAAGATGCCAGTATCTGGACACTTGCTTTTTCCATGGATGTGTCCTGGTTTGTCAGAGATATGTGAGTCATGGCATCATAATGCTCAATATAACCCCAATATGTATTTTCACAGTTCTGATAATTCTTGTAATCCTTGTAGTTCATATACATCATGATCTTATAACGATGATCCTCGGTCTCAGAAAGAACGTCGAATACGCACCGAATGATCCGGTTGCTTCGCCCATCGAAAAGATAGGAATAAAATTGTGATACTCCGCTGAAGAACGCGGGGCTGTTGCTTCCTGCGGAGATGACAGTCCGTTTGGGAGGACAGTACAGCAGCTGTTCCACATGGACCTGTACGGCGTCTGCTATTTCGTAGAGTGTCTCAACATCGACGGCAATCTCGCCTTTCTCATATTTCGATATGGTGGATTTGCTCTTATGAATGACTGCGGAAAGTTCGTCTAACGTCATGCCGTGCATTTTGCGGAAGGTGCGGATCCGGCTGCCGATCTGGTGGCTGATCTCTGACATAACAATCTCCTTTTCAACAAGTTTCGTATAAATCAACAATCCCATGATTTTTTGAAAATATCATAAGATTGTGTTTATTTTAGCACAATCAGCAGAAAAAATCCACTGTGAATAGAAAAAAGGAGCAAAAAGTTTATTGAAAGGAAACTTCACCTGCTTTGACGAATCAGCAGGGGGTTGTTAAAATGACATCATAAAGCAGCTGCCTAAAAAGAAAGGATGTAACAATATGTACAATTTTGATGAGATTATTGACAGACAACACACCAATGCGATGAATACGGACGGCTTTCGTGATTACATTTTTCACGCGGATGAATCTATGACCTTTCCGTATCGGGATGAGGAGTTTATCCGCATGTGGGTGGCCGACATGGAATTTGCTACGCCGGATGTGGTGATCGATGGCATGAGGGAGCGGCTGGACAAACGTATCTTTGGTTATACCAGGGTTTTTGAAAAATCTTATTATGATGCGTTTGCAGGCTGGTGCAAGAAACGGTATGACTGGACGTTTAAAAGAGAAGAGCTGGTGATGTCCAACGGGATCATTCCCGCCCTCTATGAGATGGTGGAGTATATCTGCAAACCGGATGAAAAAGTACTGTTCCTGACACCGTCTTATGCGTATTTCAAATATGCGGCTGATTTTAACAGACGGGATTATGTGTGTTCCGATCTGCTGTATGAGGACGGACGTTATTCCGTTGATTTTGACGATTTTGCAGAGAAAGCGGCAGACGTGAAGACGACCTTGTTTATTTTCTGCAATCCCCACAATCCCAGCGGACGCGTCTGGACGGAGGAGGAACTGAAGAGAATTGCTGATATCATCGAGCAGAATCACCTTTGGGTGATTTCCGATGAGATCCACTGCGATCTGATCCGCTGCGATCAGAAACATATCCCACTTGGCAAAGTGATGCCGGATTATGGCCGCCTTGTAACGTGCATGGCTCCCAGCAAGACCTTTAACCTGGCGGGCATGATGATCTCCAATGTCATGATCCGTGATGAGGGACTTAAGAACACCTGGCTGAGCCGGCATTATAATTTTGATAACCCGTTAAGCATCGCGGCTGCCCAGGCGGCATATGAAAAAGGGGAGCCGTGGCTGGAAGAATTGAGGGTTTATCTGGACGGCAATTTCAGTCTGGTGCAGAGCTATCTGGCGGAGCATCTGCCAAAGGCAAAATTCCGGATCTCCGAGGCGACCTATCTGGCCTGGGTGGACTTAAACGCATATTTTGAGCCGGATGAGCATCTGCCGCTGTTCTTCGCATATAAAGCGGGGGTTCTGCTGGAGGGCGGCAATATGTTTGTTCAAAATTCTGACGGCTTTATCCGCCTGAATCTGGCATGCCCGAGAGCAGTACTGGCAGAAGGCTTAAAACGGATATGCGAAGCAGTGAATACGAAGCATACGGAGAAATATTTGGGAGAATAACAAATAACAGCAAGTTGGGGAATAGCTGAGGGGTAAATATCATGAAAGAGACGAGAAGCAAAAAGAATTATGGCAGCAAGGCGCTGATACCGATACTGGTGTTTTTGGGTTTGTATCTGGGGTGCGGTACTTATTTTTCCGTAAAAAGTGTAGAATCGCCATTTTGGCTGATGCCCCGTTACGTGGCACTGATGATTGGGATTCTGGTGGCGCTCATCTGTTTTGAAAGAGATGAGAAATTTTCCGGCAAGGTAGATATTTACTGTAAGGGAGCCGGTGCGTCCGGCGTTATGCTTATGGGAATCATTGTTCTTTTGGCAGGCGGTTTTGCAAGCGCTACAGCAGCGATGGGGGGAAAGATTCCGTGGTGAATCTGGGGATTTCCCTGATTCCGACGCAGTTTTTAATACCGGGCATCTTTCTGATCTGCTGTATTATTTCCACTTGTATCGGAACCTCCATGGGAACCCAGGTCACCATGATACCAGTTGCGATCGCCCTTGCACAGGGAGCCGGACTGAATGTGGGGATGGCTGGCGCGGCAGCGATAGCAGGGGCATATTTTGGCGATAACCTTTCCATGATTTCGGATACGACCATAATCGCCACAAAAGGTGTGGGCGCCGAAATGAAAGATAAGTTTATCATGAACTTTAAGATTGCCATACCCGCAGCCGTGATCACGATGCTTCTGTATGGTGTTCTTAGCCTGAAAGGCGGGACGGTTTCAGGAGCGGCAGAGGCAGGCGCTTATAATATCCTGACGATCCTCCCGTATGTTACGGTGATCTCACTGGCGATCATGGGACTTGATGTGATCCTGGCTCTTGCCATAGGAACAGGGCTTGCATGTGTGATCGGCATGGGGATTGGGAGCGTAGGATTCTTTGACTGGGCCCAGGCTGTAGGGGCAGGAATGGAAGATATGTTCTGGCTTGCGGTATTTGCCATGATGGTATCGGGGATGATGGAGCTGGTCCGCCATTATGGAGGCGTGCAATGGCTTGTAGATACGGCGATGAAGCATACAAAGAGCAGAAAAAGCTGCCAGTATGTGATCGGACTGCTTTCTATGGCGATTTCGGGAACCACTCTGAACAATCCGGTGGCCTGTCTGATCAGTGCGCCTATTGCGAAAGAACTGGGAGAAGAGTATAAAATTGCGCCAAAGCGTATGGCGTCGCTCCTGGATATCTTCTCATGTGTGATTTTGATGGTGGTTCCGCATGACAGCGGCTGCCTGTTAGTACAGCAGTATAGCGGTTGTTCCTATCTTGATATTGTCAAGTACGCATTTTATCCGGTGCTGCTGATATTATTTACCTGCATTACCATCCAATGCGGTTTGTTGATGACAAAGGAAGAAAAGGAAGCAGTTGCATTAGAAAAAAACAGTTGAATTTAAGGAGGAAAACATCATGAAATTAGTAAATACAGAGAAAGCTCCGGGAGCGATCGGACCCTATTCCCAGGCATATGAGATAAATGGAGTAGTGTATACATCCGGACAGATCCCGGTTGATCCGGAAAATGGACAGGTTCCGGAGGGGATTGCAGCACAGGCGCATCAGAGCTGCAAAAATGTAGGTGCAATCCTTGAGGCAGCTGGCAGCGGGTTTGATCAGGTGTTTAAAACTACCTGTTTTCTTGCGGATATGGGGGACTTTGCGGCGTTCAATGAAGTGTATGCGGGTTATTTTGTGTCAAAACCGGCGAGAAGCTGTGTGGCGGTAAAAACGCTGCCCAAGGGTGTTTTGTGCGAAATTGAAGCTTCGGCAGAATTATATCCGGCTTGATCAGGCGGAAAGGGGAGGCTATGGACAAACAGAAGTTTTTGGAGAAGTATGTGGTTGACCGTCATGGCACCTGTTCTGCCAAGTGGGACGGTATGCAGGGGAAATTCGGAGATTCGGATCTGATCTCTATGTGGATCGCGGACATGGAGTTTAAGACCTGCGATGCGATCACAGATGCATTGATGGAGCGGTGCAGGCATGGGGTTTTCGGCTACAGCCTTGTGCCGGATGAGTATTATCAGGCGTTTTCCGACTGGATGGAAACCCGGTATCATTTCCCGGTGAAGAGCGAATGGGTGCGTTTTTCCACCGGCTGTGTGACGGCGATCTCCTGGATGATCCATGCATTTACCAGGCCCGGGGATGCCTGCATGATCCTGACGCCGGTATATTATCCGTTCCACAATGTGGTCACCAATAATGACCGGCGTCTGGTGAAGGCGGATCTGCGTTATGAAGACGGATATTTTACCATGGATTATGATGCCATAGAAAAAGCGATCACGGAGAACCAGGTGAAACTGTTTTTGCAGTGTTCTCCGCATAATCCCGCGGGCCGCGTATGGACGGAGGAGGAACTGGACCGGGTGCTGGCTATCTGTAAGAAGCATCATGTACTGGTGGTCAGCGATGAAATCCATCAGGATCTGGTGCTGGGGGAGAGATCCTTTGTGCCGGCAGCCGTAGTGTCAAATGGAAAATACCGGGATATGGTACTGACGCTTAATTCGGCTTCAAAGACTTTTAACCTGGCAACCCTGCTCCATTCCCATATCATCATTACAAATGACGGACTGAGAAAACAGTATGATGAGTTTGCGGCGGGACTCAACCGCACGGATGTCAGCATCATGGGCATGATCGCGGCCAGAGCCGGGTATGAGCAGGGCGGTGAGTGGCTTCAGAATATACTGGAGGGGGTCCGTGACAACTATGATTACCTGAAAACAGAACTGGGCAGGAATCTTCCGGGAATCACGGTCTGTGCGCTGGAGGGGACCTATCTGGCATTCCTGGATATGCGTTCTTATATAGATCCGGAGGAAATCCAGAATGTGATCCAGGGCCGCTGCCGTCTGGCAGTGGACTATGGAGAGTGGTTCGGAGACGGCTATAAGGGATTTATCAGGATCAACCTGGCTACGGATCCTGCTTATGTAAGGGAAGCGGTGGGGAACCTGGTAAAGGAGTTAAAGAAAGGGGAAGCGTAATGAATGCATTGGGGATTAAAGAACTTGCTTACGGGTTGCAGGACTATATCGTACATATGAGGCGGGAGTTTCACCGCCATCCGGAGCTTTCCGGAGAAGAATTCCGAACCAGGGATATCCTGGTCCGGGAGATAGAGAGCATGGGAGTTCCGTACAGGCTTTTAAAAGGAACCGGGATCATTGCGATCATCCAGGGGGGAAAACCGGGTAAGCACCGTGTGCTCCGGGCAGATATAGACGGACTGCCGGTACAGGAGGAAAGGGAAAATCTGAAACAGGAGAAAGCCTGTGTATCGGAGACTGACGGGGTATGCCATGCCTGCGGGCACGATGCCCATATGGCGGTATTGCTTGGAACCATGAAAGTCCTTTTAAAGCTACAAAGCGAGATCGAGGGAACCGTATATTGCTGCTTTGAAGAGGGGGAAGAAACGAACTGCGGGATCGATACGATGCTGGAGGCCCTTGCGGAGTACCCGGTGGATGAATGCTTTGCCCTGCATGTCTACAGCGGACTGGAGGCCGGGAAGGTCAATGTGGTACCGGGGCCCCGCATGGCGGGAACCGTTGGAATCGGGTTTTATGTGAAAGGGAAAGCCGGTCATGGTTCCAGACCGGATCAGGCGGCCAATCCAATCGTGCCGGCAGCGCACATTGTAACCCAGATCGATTCGGCATTTTTGAATCAGATCAATGCGGAGGAGACCGTAACCCTGGGGCTCTGCGTGTTCCAGGCGGGAGAGACTACCAATGTAATTCCGGAGCAGGCATATATTGGAGGCACCGCAAGATATTTCAACAAAGAAGAAGGGGAAAAGGCCCTTTATATTATTAACACGGTTGCAGAGAATACCGCTGCATGCCATAAATGCGCGATTGAATTCGCGCCGAGAAACAGGATCAGCCTGCTACCCGTGGTAAATGACGGTGAGGTGGCGCTGAATGTGCAAAGATCCCTGGAACAGATATGCGGAGAAGCTGTGATGGCGGATTGTGACAGATGGTACGCGTCGGAGTGCTACAGTATGTATCTGGAGAAGTATCCGGGGGCATTGGGATTTCTTGGCATCTGTAATCATGAATTGGGAAGCGGCGCTGCGCACCACAATGGAAGGTTTGATATTGATGAAACTTCTCTGGTGCTGGGCGTCTGTGCTGAAGCAGCATTTGTGTTTGATTTATCATAAGGGGGAAACTATGGAAACAAAAGCGAAAAAACAATTTAAGATGCCGCATTTACTCTGGATCATGACGGGCATCATCCTGTTGTCCTGTCTGGCCACTTATCTGATCCCGGCGGGACAGTTTGTCACCAATGAGGCAGGTGAGATCATTGGAACGGATTTTCAGTATCTGGGACACCAGACACCGGTCAGTCCCTGGGATGCTTTGATGCTGTTAAAAAGCGGACTGACGGGGGCGGCTACGATCATGTTCGTGGTCATGTCATCCGGAGCCACGATCAATGTGGTTTTGGAGACAGGGGCGATGGATGATCTGATGAACTGGGCCGTCTATAGGCTGAAAGACAAGGGGACGAATCTTTTGATCATCCTGATGATGGTACTGATGGCTTACCTGGGCGGCTTTGGCGGAACCGACGCGCTGATCGCTGTGGTCCCTATCGGTATCCTGTTCTCGAAAAAGCTGAAGCTGGATCCGATCTGCGCTCTGGGCGTCACGACCTTCGCGGCTTTGGTTGGATTTGGAACTGGACCGGCGCAGCAGGCCACCACGCAGATGCTGATGGGGGTCACACCGTACTCCGCGTTCTTTACCCGGCTGGTGATCATGAACTTCTTTCTTGCGATCGCTATTATCATGATGCTGGGGTATGTGAAAAAAATCCGTAAAAATCCTCAGGCCTCGCTATTATACAGCGATGGCTGGAGGCCGGAGCAGTCCGGTGAGATGGTGGACGAGGATCAGGTCATTAAAAAGGTGGACATGAGCTGGAGAAAATTTGCAGTCATCATCATCTTCCTGCTTCAGTATCTGATCATAGCGCTGTATTCCCTGCTGGGAGGAAGCCAGACCTTTGATTTTATGATGGCGGTCATGTTTGTCACCATGATCATCGTAGGTATCATCGGCGGGATGTCAGCCGAAAAGCTGGGACAGACCTATGCGAAGGGACTGGCGTCCATGGCGTTTGTGGCCTTCGTGATAGGTCTGGCAAAGGTGATCTCGCTGGTGCTGGGGAATGGAAATGTGATCCACACGATCGTTCATGTGCTTACCCTGCCGTTGATGACATTGCCAAAATCGGTTTCCAGTATCGGACTGACCCTGATCGTATCGGTCATTAACCCGTTGATCCCGTCGGCCACGTCAAAAGCTGCGATCCTGGTTCCGATCATGAAGCCGGTTTCAGAAGCCCTCGGCATGCAGCCGAATCTGGCGGTCGTGGCATACCAGATGGGCGACAGCTTTACCAACCTGCTGTCTCCTCTGCTTGGCTGGATGGTGGGATCCTGCGCCATGGCGAATGTCCCGTTTGCTAAATGGTTCCGATGGGTATTTCCGAAGGTGTTATGCTTTATTTTGCTGGCCGGTGTGATCGTATTTATTCTGACGGCAACTGGGTGGTCGGGCGTGATCTAAAATGATAAAGGAGTGAGCAGCGATGAAAAAGAAAGATCTGGATTGGGAGCATATCGGCTTTGCATATCATCAGACTGATATGCGATATGTGGCAAATTTCCGAAATGGCGCATGGGATGAGGGAACTCTGACACCGGAGGCGTCCATTGCTTTAAATGAATGCGCCGGTATCTTTCAGTACTGCCAGGAGATTTTTGAAGGTCTGAAGGCATATGAGACGGAAAACGGTGATATCGTTACGTTCCGTCCCGACCAGAATGCAGAGCGGATGATCCACTCCGCAGAAGGCATGGTCATGCCGCCGTTTCCCAAAGAGCGATTTCTCGATGCGTTAGACCAGGTGGTGCGGGCCAATGCTGCATGGGTTCCACCCTATGGAAGCGGCGCATCCCTGTATATACGCCCTTATATGTTTGCATCCTCCCCGGTGATCGGTGTAAAACCGTCGGAGGAGTATCAGTTCAGGATGCTGTGCACTCCGGTCGGCCCATATTTTAAAGGTGGAGCAAAGCCTTTGACTCTGTGCGTCAGTGATTTTGACCGCGCCGCGCCTCATGGTACAGGCCATCTGAAAGCGGGACTGAACTATGCCATGAGCCTGCACGCTTATGTGGAAGCACATCGGGGCGGATATGATGAGAACCTCTATCTGGATCCGGCTTCCAGAACCTTTGTGGAGGAAACCGGCGGGGCCAATTTCCTTTTCGTGACAAAAGAGGGAAAGATTGTCACGCCAAAATCTGATTCAATCCTTCCATCTATCACAAGGCGTTCCATGGTTTATGTGGCGGAGCATTATCTGGGAATCAAGGTTGAAGAGCGTCAGGTGCGTTTGGATGAACTGTCTGGCTTTGCAGAGTGTGGATTATGCGGGACGGCAGCAGTCCTCTCCCCTGTTGGAAAAATCGTGAATCATGGAGAGGAGATATGCTTCCCAAGCGGGATGGAAAAGATGGGCAGCGTGACTTATGAATTGTATAAAACCCTAACTGGAATCCAGCTTGGTACAGTAGAAGCGCCGGACGGATGGATCCGAAAAATCAATTAATTTATTGTAAGGAATCTATGCATCTAACAACATGCCCCAGCGGCCATGCAGTAAACTCCAAATGGAGTGATGGCCCTGGAGCATGTTTTATTTGCATTTACAATGACATACATCACAACAGTTTCCGCGCCGTAGCCTGTGCCGTGGCCTCGCTGGCCCGGGCACAAAGATCCTGGTTCTGGATGCAGTAGGTGTGGAACAGGTAGTCAATGATAAACAGCTGTCCGATTCTGGCGGCGATGGAGCCGGACTGCAATGGGCTTTCGGTGGCTCCGCACAGCAGGACCACGTCGGACAGCACAGCAGCCGGGGAGTTGAAAAAGTGGGTGATCAGTATGATGCTGGCGCCCCCGTTTTTGGCCGGGCGCAGGACGTCCAGCATATCCCGGGTGCTTCCGGAGTAGGAGAAGAACAGGATCACATCCTCTGAGGTGCACAGGGAGGCAGCCATGGCCTGCATGTGGGAATCTTCAATATGAAGGAATTTGGAGGATGCAGTGGAAAATCGGACCCATGCCTCCTTCGCCATGATATTGCTTCCGCCCTGTCCGAAGCAGTAGATGCGCTGGGCTTGGGATAAAAGGTCCACCGCCTTGTGTGCGCTCTCCGGATTCATCAGCTCCAGGGTCTCAGTCAGAGCTGTTACGTCCGTATGGTAAAGTCTGCGGCAGAGGCTCTCGATGCTATTCTCATCAGCCCCTTCAGTTTCAGCCGATAGCGGGCTTAAGTGATGGGCGCTCTGGTCTGCACGGGCGATAGCCAGCTTAAATTCATTATAGCCCCCGAGCCCCAGACTGCGGCAGAAGCGGGTGATCGTAGCTTCGGATACGCCGCTGGCCTCTGCCAGGGAGGTGATCGACATATACTGCACCATGGACTTGTTTGAAAAAATATAGTCCGCCAGTTTTTTGGCAGAACGGGTCATGGTATTGTGCTGGTTGGAAATCTCGTCTAAGATATTGGGCTGCATGAATGGGACACCTCCGTTATGTAAAAGTATGGGATAGATACCGGACTACTCTGCACTGTGTGCTCACGCAATCCTCAAAAACATTCGCAATCTGCTCAATTTCCTGAAAAAATGGCTTCTTCCTACCTTTTTACTCTGGTATCATTATAATAGATTTATGAAAATAAGACAACAAAATTTAACATTGAAAGAAAAATATTTTCAATGAAAATTGGATGATTTTATAAACGAATTTTGCAGAGCTAACAGTGAAAATTCCGACAAAAGCAGGTATTAACAAAAACTTAACAAGGTTTTTGTGCAAAATGCATAAAAATAAATATTTTTTTCATGTATAATATTTATTGAAAATTATTTTCATAAAGAGTATATTGGTATCACAACATAAGACACGAAAATCTGTTGATTAAAGGAGGAAACAAAATGAGAAAAATGTTAGCATTGCTGCTGGCGACTACCCTGGCGGCTACAGCCATCACAGGCTGCGGTTCCAGCAAGACCGACACGGGAGCAGGGACCACCCAGGCGGCAGCCCCGGCGGACAAGGCCGGTGACACGGCTGGAGGCGCAGCGGCAGGAGATGCAGCGGGAGCTGCGGAAACCCTGAAGCTGGCGGTGACCACCGGAGACGGTTCCACCACAGACGACCGGATCCCGACTCCATGGTACAACCGGATCATGGCGACGAACCTGATGTTCCGCGGCCTGTTCCTGGCTGACAGCACCTTGACGGAGGTGAAACCGGACCTGGCTGAGTCCTATGAGGTCAGCGACGACGGACTGGTTTATACCATTACCTTAAAGGACGGCCTTAAGTGGTCCGACGGCGAGGCTCTGACCGTGGACGATGTGCAGTGGTCCATCGAGACCGGCTTAAAAGCAGCGACCATCAACTCCATCTACACGGCTGCATTTAAGAATATCGACTCCATCAAGACCGAGGGCAGCACCATCACCCTGACCCTTACCGAGCCGTATGCAGCCATGCTGAACGTGCTGGCACAGTTTGCGATCCTGCCGAAGCATTCCTTAGAGAGCGCAGACCCGCTGAAGCTGGAAGCTGACGCATTCTGGACCAATCCGGTCACCTCCGGCATGTTTGCACTGGACGAGCTGAACGTGGGCAACTACTTCACCCTGAAGTTAAACGAGAACTACGAGGGGACTGCTCCGAAGATCCAGAAGGTGATCTGCTACTTTGTATCGGATTACGTGACCGCCGCCCAGTCCGGCAACACCGACTACGTGTTCGGCAATGCGGCTGACCTGGTGGAAGCTCTGCAGGGCATGGACAACTTTACCTCCCACGAGGTGGACGTGCTGTTCTACAAATACTTCATCTTCAATATGAAGGGCGTTGACGGCAAAGAGAATGAGGCCATGCAGAACGTGGAAGTGAGAAAAGCCATCATCGAGGCGATCGACCGCGCAACCCTGGCAACCCTGTACCCGACCGCCAACGTATTAAACAGCGGCGTTCCCAACTCAAACGCAGCCTACAACGGCTTCGAGTACAAGTTTGACGCAGAGAAGGCCAAAGCGGATATCGCGGCTTCCGGTTACGATATGGGCCGCACCTTGAAGATCTGCTACTACAACAACGACCAGACCAGCATTGACTTAATCAACACCGTGGTCTACTATCTGGAGCAGGCAGGCCTGACCGTAGAAGCCACCCTGTCCAACGACGGAACCACCGACCTGTTCACCACCAGGGCTTACGATGTGGGCTTCAAGGGCAAGAGCGCATTCTCCATCGACGAGTGGTACACCGAGTACATGAGCAGCGACGGACTGTTTGCCAATATCTTTGGCGGCGACACCGATTTTGACGGACTGGTTGCCGATCTGTCCAAGGCTGTGAAAGAGGAAGACAGAAACAATATCTTAAAAGAACTCCAGACACTGGAGCAGGAGAAGGTTTACAAGGTCCCGGTATTCACCGTAGGCACCTATATCTTCACCAGCGACCATGTGATCCTGC
The DNA here is from genome assembly GCF_040719375.1 of Clostridium sp. AN503. Taxonomy (NCBI): domain Bacteria; kingdom Bacillati; phylum Bacillota; class Clostridia; order Eubacteriales; family Clostridiaceae; genus Clostridium; species Clostridium sp. AN503. Next base: position 881,684 of record NZ_JBFDTP010000002.1, read on the forward strand.
CAGAGGGCGTGAAGTTCTGCAACCCGCTGTACATGAGTGATCTTGATTTTGCCAACTGGGAGATCGCGAAGTAGAGGTACTGATCAAATTTCAGGCGGCTTGTGACGCCGCAGTGTCAGGGGGGAGACAGTGAGCATATCTCCTGTCTCCCCTTTCTGATCCTGCAGACCGGAAAACCGCCTGCCCTTAGTAAGATGGGAGAGATAACATGCTGAAATTTATCACCAAAAAGCTGCTCATGATGATCCCCATGCTGCTGCTTATCAGCTTTATAGTGTATTATGGCCTCCAGATGACCGGCATCGACCCGATCAACTTCATGGTCAGCCCGGAGATGCTTTCCGCCAACAAGGAAAACGTGGAAGCCCTCCGTGAGTCCCTGGGATTAAATGATCCGCTGATCATCCAGTATTTCCGCTGGCTGGGCAACGTGCTGCACGGCGACCTGGGATATTCCTTCGATGGTTCCTCTATTGCATCCATCATCAAGGTACGCCTTCCCTACACCTTTGAGCTGGCTGGATATTCCCTGGTGCTGTCCGCAGTGATCGGGATCGGGATCGGTATCATTTCTGCGGTGCGGCAGAACGGCGTCATCGACTACGTGGGCCGTGTGCTGGCAGTGCTCGGTCAGGCAGTCCCCCAGTTCCTGGTAGGGATCATCCTGATCCAGATATTCTCCATCAAGTTAGGCCTGTTCCCGTCGGCCAACCGCGTAAGCCCGGACGCCGCCAATGCGTTTGTGGACGCGTTCAAGCATCTGTTCCTTCCGGTGCTGACCCTGACCATCGGCATGGTGGCGGTGCTGATGCGCTACGCCCGCAATACCATGCTGGATGTGTTAAACAGTGACTACATAAAGACGGCCCGGTCCAAAGGCATCCCGGAGTGGAAGGTCTATCTAAAGCACGGGTTCCGCAATGCCATGAAGCCGGTACTGGTCATCCTGGTGTTCCGTATCCCGATGCTGGTGGGCGGCTCCGTTGTCATTGAGAGCGTATTTTCCTATCCCGGCATAGGCCTGACCATGACCAACGCCATCGTATCCGGCGACTATCCGATCGTGCTGATCACGACGCTGATCATCGCGGCGGCCATGCTGATCTGTTCCTTCATGGTGGATGTGTTCAATGCCCTGCTGGATCCGAGAGTGCGCCTTGGCGAGTGATGAAAGGAGGAGTAAAGAATGAGCAATACTGAAAAGACAAGTATCAAAGATCAGAATAAAAATGCAGCCTCCTCTCTGTTTAAGCGAAATGTGCGCAAATTTATGAACAACAAGCTGGCCTTGTTTGGACTGGTCGTGGTGGTGGCGATCACCATCGCCTGTATCGTGGGCTTTGTCCTGGGCGTGGATTACAATACCCCCGCCCTTCCCGATATGAAAAAACCGCCGATGGCGGGGCATCTGTTCGGCACGGACACCATCGGGCGGGACTTATTTGCCCGCGTTTTGGTGGGCGGCTGTTACTCCATCGTGATCGGCGTGTTCTGCGCGGTCATGAGCTCCGTGATCGGCGCGGCCTTAGGCGCTGTGGCCGGTTACTTTGGAGGCAAGGTTGACACGGTCCTGATCCGGGTCTCCGAGATCTTCCAGGCATTCCCGCAGCTTGTGCTGGTCATGATGCTGGTTGCCATTGTCAACAAGCGGGGGCTGGGAAACCTGTTGTTCATCTTCGTGCTCACCGGCTGGATGACCACCTTCCGCATGGTGCGCAATGAGTTCATGAGCATCAAGGGCGAGACCTATGTAAAGGTCTGCGAGGCCTTCGGCATGGGCAAGAACAACATTATGTTCAAGCAGATCCTGCCCAACGTCATGAGCCCGATCATCGTATCGACCAACACCAACGTGGCGTTCTTCATCCTGCAGGAAGCGGCCCTGTCCTTTATCGGCCTGGGCGTTGCGGACAGCACGCCGACCTGGGGCAATATCTTAAACGCCGCCAAGTCTGTCTCCGTGGTGACGAACCAGTGGTGGATCTGGCTGTTCCCGGGTCTTGCGATCAGCCTGTTCGTTCTGGCCATCAACTTTTTGGGTGACGGCCTGCGCGACGTGCTGGATGCCAAGCAGCAGTAAGGAGGAAGGTCATGGATAACAGAGAGATTATTTTAAATGTAGAGAAGTTAAATACGTCGTTCATTTCCGACCGGAAGAAGGTCCAGATCGTCAAGGACGTGTCCTTCCAGTTAAAGAGAGGGAAGACCCTGGCGGTGGTGGGCGAGTCCGGCTGCGGCAAGAGCGTGACCATGAATTCCATCATGCGGTTTACCGGCAAGAATGCGATCGTGGAGGCAAAGAGCATCCAGTACAATGCTTTAAAGAACGGCGAGGTAAAAGAGTATCATTTGGAGAGCATCAAGGAACCCAACGGCCCGGAGATGCGTTCTCTGCGCGGCCCGGACTTATCGATGGTGTTCCAGGACCCCATGTCCAGCTTAAACCCTGTCTATAAGGTTGGGGATCAGGTGGCTGAGGGCCTTCTGCAGCACAATCCGGGGATGACGAAGGCGCAGGCCAGGGAGAAGGTCCTGGAGATGTTTAAAAAGCTTGGCATCCCGGACCCGGAGGAGCGGATCGACTGCTATCCCCACCAGTTTTCCGGCGGCATGAAGCAGCGCGTGGTGATCGCCATCGCCATGATCTGCAACCCGGAGCTGATCATCTGCGACGAGCCGACCACGGCCCTGGACGTGACGATCCAGGCGCAGATCATGGAGCTGTTAAAGGATTTACAGGTCAATGACGGCAAGTCCATCATCTTGATCACCCACAACATGGGCCTGGTGGCGGAGATGGCCGACGAGGTCTGTGTCATGTATATGGGCCGCGTGGTGGAGTTTGGAAGCCTGGAGGATGTGTTCGACCGCACCAGCCACCCCTACACCAGGGCGCTTCTGCGGAGCGTGCCGGTGCTTGGCCTGGCGGACGGACAGAAGCTTGAGACCATCCCGGGAGCAACCCCCAACCCTGCCGATCTAAAGGGCGGCTGCGAATTCGCGGACCGCTGCCCGGAGTGCACCGAAGCGTGCCGTAAAGGCGTGATCCCCTGTTACGAGGTTGGCCCCGGTCATCATGTACGCTGCCTGAAGTTCAGCAACTGTCCGGAGGTGGAATAGATGAGCGAGAAAAGAGAAGTAATATTTAAGATAGAGAATCTAAAGACATGGTTTCCCATCACAAAGGGCATGTTCAAAAAAGTGGTGGGCCATGTAAAGGCGGTAGACGACGTGAGCCTGGAGGTCTACAGAGGCGAGACCCTTGGGATCGTGGGAGAGTCCGGCTGCGGCAAATCCACCTTTGGAAAGACCGCCATGATGCTGGAGCGTCCCACAGGCGGCCAGGTGATGTTCAATTTCGGCGGAGAATTTAAGGATATTACCAAATTCAGCAAGGACGAGATGTTCCAGTTCCGCAAAAAGGTACAGATGGTGTTCCAGGACCCCTACTCCGCTTTAAACCCTCAGAAAAAGATCTACAGCTCCTTTGAGGAGCCGCTGAAGGTCCACGGGATCGATTCAGTGGAAGAGCGGGAGGCTGTGATGCAGAAGGTCCTTAAGATGGTCAACATCCAGTCCGACTACCTGATGCGCTATCCCCACGAGTTTTCCGGCGGACAGCGCCAGCGTCTCTGTATCGCCAGGGCCCTTGAGGTGATGCCGGAGGTGCTGATCTGCGACGAGCCGGTGTCTGCCTTGGACGTATCGATCCAGGCGCAGGTCTTAAACCTGATGAAAGAGATCCAGAAGGAGATGAATTTAACATACCTGTTCATCGCCCATGACTTATCGGTGGTGCAGTACATGTCCGACCGGATCATGGTAATGTATCTGGGGCGGATCGTGGAGGTGGCGGATTCCCGCGCACTGTACGACGAGCCGCTGCATCCCTACACCAGGGCGCTGCTTTCTGCGATCCCGGTGGCGGATATCCATAAGAAGAAAAAACGCCAGGTGTTGGAGGGCGAGGTGCCAAGTCCCATCCACAAACCGGACGGCTGCCCGTTCCACAACCGCTGTCCGAAATGCATGGAGATCTGCAAGACCCAGGCGCCGAATATGGTCCATCACGGAGCCGAGGGGCATATGGTGGCCTGCCATCTCTATGATAAGGAGGCGGTGGAGGCGTGATCTACACAGACAGGGAGCATCTGGCCCGCTACAGAGGGATATCGGAAAGCCTTGACACAGCGCTTGACTATCTGATGGAGCATGGCACGGATGGCCTGATGCCGGGCCGCAATGAGGTGGACGGCGATGAGGTATTTATCAACCGTTTCCACTATACCACCATGCCTCAGGAGGAAGCGGCTTTCGAGGCCCATGAGGTTTATGCAGACATCCATCTGGTGGTGGAAGGCAGAGAGTATATCGGCGTAACGCCCCTAAACCGCCTTCAGATCACGAAGGTGGATCAGGAGAGTGACAACATCGAGTGCGGCGGGGAGGTGGAGCTTCTCCTTCCCATGGAACCGGGAAAGGTGCTGGTCGTATTTCCGGAGGACGCCCATATGGTGAAGATTGCAGACGGCAGTCCGTCCCATGTGGAAAAGGCAGTTGTTAAGGTACGCATGTAGTGGTATGATAGAAAACAGCATAAAAAATAAAAATGAGTATTTTGTACGAAATTTATTATAAGAAAGGAGCGGCAGCCCGGCAGTCCCGGGCGCCGCGGACAGGGGAAAAATCATGAGAGATATCACAAAGTATCAGGGGATCATCCCGGCATTTTATGCATGCTATGATGAGAAAGGCGAGATCAGCCCGGAGGGCGTGGAGGCACTGACCCGTTACATGATCGATAAAGGCGTGAAGGGTGTCTATGTAGGCGGTTCCTCAGGCGAGTGCATTTACCAGGGCGTGGCAGAGCGCAAGCTGGTGCTGGAGCACGTGATGAAAGCGGCAGATGGAAAGCTGACCGTCATCGCCCATGTTGCCTGCAACAACACCGCAGACAGCTGTGAACTGGCTGCCCATGCGGAAAGCCTCGGCGTCGATGCCATCGCGGCGATCCCGCCGATCTACTTCCATCTGCCGGAGTACGCCATCGCCCAGTACTGGAACGACATCTCCGCCGCTGCTCCCAATACGGACTTCGTGATCTACAACATCCCGCAGCTGGCAGGAGTGGCCCTGACCATGCCTCTGTTCCACGAGATGCTTAAGAACCCCAACGTGGCGGCAGTCAAGAACAGCTCCATGCCGGTACAGGACATTCAGATGTTCAAGATGGACGGCGGCGACGGCTTCGTCGTGTTTAACGGGCCGGACGAGCAGTTAGTCAGCGGCCTCGCCATGGGCGCAGACGGCGGGATCGGCGGAACCTACGGCGTGATGCCGGAGTTGTATGTAAAGATGTTTGACCTTGTAAAAGAGGAGAAATATGCGGAGGCCAGAAAGATCCAGTATGCAGCCGACGCCATCATCTACAAGATGTGCAGCTGCAGGGGCAACCTGTACGCAGTAATGAAAGAGATCTTAAAGATCCGCGAAGGCCTGGAGCTGGGCAGCGTGCGCAAACCCATGCCGGGCCTGGCGGAGAGCGATATGCCGTGCGTAAAAGAATGCGCGGAGATGATCGGCAAAGCGATCGCTGAATTCTGCTGAGACCGGCCGGAAATCACACCGGAATCTGATTCGGCCAGGCCTTGCTTAAGCGGTGATCTGCCGGATCAGACAGCCGTGAGACTGTGAATGATAAACATGTATCTGCCCTTGATGCGGGAATATCCGTACCGGGCAGCCGTATCCCCGGTGGACTGGCATTTTGGCAGGACATCCGGGGATATTTGTTTCACCCGCAGTGACGAATCTGTAGAATCATACAAAGAAAGGAAATCCTATGGAAAAATATCTGATGCTGGACCGCCGCCTGCTAAGTCCGCAGGCAATGGAGAATATCCGTCTGGAAGTGGCCCATCCCGTAAAAGACGAGGCCCATAACCCGCTGTTCACCCAGGATAAGCCCTGGGAAGTACGGATCGACAACGGCTACCCCAATGTGCTGTATGACGCAGCCCCCGGCCTGTACCGCTGCTACTATACCCTGTTCATCGAGGATGAAGATACCCGCTGCGCAGAACGCGCAGAACGCCTGTCCCGGAACTATATCCCCAGGCCGGACCGCGCCCCGGGCCTGGCCTATGCCCAGAGCAAGGACGGCATTCACTGGGAAAAACCGTCCTTAAACCGTGTCTCATGGCACGGAAGCAGAGAAAACAACTTAATCTTTCCCTACGCCCACGGCACAGGCGTCATGATCGATCCTCACGACCCGGACCCATCCCGCCGCTACAAGATGGTGACCAAGATAGACGAACCCGGAGCCGGAGCCTATATGGCCGTATCCTTCTCCGCAGACGGTACAGACTGGTGCGACCCGATCCCGTGGCCCGAGCACAACCCGCCCGCAGACAGCCACAACCTTCCCTTCTGGAACGAAAAAGAGCGCTGCTACATGCTGCTTTCCCGGATCTGGAAAGACGGAATCCGCATCACCACCCTAAGCCGCAGTGAAGACTTCCTCCACTGGAGCGAACCCAAAGAGACCCTGCGCGGCACCGGCTTCGAAAACCAGATCTACGCCATGCCCGTATTCCAGTGGGGAGACTTATACTTGGGCCTGGCCTCCATGATCCACGAGGGCGACCGCACCGTCTCCGACTTCGACCAGGTAGACTTGGAACTGACCTGGGCAGCCGACCCGGAGAAGTTTGACTTTGCCGCCGCTGGCCAGCACCTGATCCCCCGAAGCCCCGGCCATTATCCCGATGGCCCCTTCGACTGCGGCTGCATCTACGCCTCCCCGCCCGTAACCACCCCCGACGGCGAGATGTGGATCTACTATATGGGCGGAAACGGCTGTCACACCAACTGGCGCGAGACCTCCTTAGCAAGAGCCAGATGGGAACCAGACAAATTCGCAGCCCTGGTCCCCCGTGACCGCCAGAAACAAAGTACACTCGCCACCTGCCGCCTCCAGCTGGACGGCCCCCGCCTGGAAGTCCTTGCCGACCCCTTAACCCCGCCGCCTTCCCAGTCCCCGCCGACCCCATGCGCCTCCGGGTCTGCCGCCGGGACAGTCGCCCAGACTCCCCCGGCCCCAATGATCCAGGCCGAACTCAGCCCCCTCTGGAACGATCCCCCGCTCCCAGGCTTCTCCTACGCCGACAGCCACATCGTCCCCCAGGAAAACGGCTGGCTGAGCATTCATTTTAACGGAGACTTGAAAATTTTATCCGGCAAAAAAGTCACCCTGAAGTTACGCACCCAAAACACCAAAATCTGGGCCATCCAGGGCGATATCCTTATGGCCGGACACCGCTTATGGGAAGGCGCTGAATAGAGAAAGACTTGGCCCTCCCGCGGCTGTCCCTGGCGTTCCCGGCTGCGTACACAAACATTCTCCCCGATTCCGCCTTCCTTTTTTTGACATTCTATGGTAATCTATGTATTAGGGAAAATCCGCCTGGTTTACACCATACATTCCCTGGCAATACTATCCATAAAAGGAGAAATCATGAAAAACGAAAAGTATCGGCGATATATATACTGGGGTGTGACCGCATTCATCGTGCTGTCCCTCCTGGCGGGCCTGGTGTTCGTGATGATAAAATGGCCGAAGGTGAAGGCCAACTTCGGTATGCTTGAGGGAATCCTGGCCCCTATTATTTACGGAGCCGTATTCGCCTACCTTATGACCCCCATCTATAACCGGGTGAGGCGGGGCGTACTGAAAGCCACGGAAAAAACCATCGATTCAGAAAAGGCGCGGCGCGGCCTTGGCTCTTTTATGGCTACGGCAGTAAGCCTGGTGGTGCTGGTCGCAGTGGTGACCGGCCTGATCTCCATGCTGATCCCACAGCTCATCACCAGCGTGCGGACGATCATTGAGGCGCTGCCTTCCAGCATCAATAACCTGGAACTCTGGCTGGAGCAGCTGTTTGCAGACAATCCGGATATGGAAGCCAAGGTGATGGAACAGTACGGCATTGCGACCACCTATTTCCAGAACTGGCTGACCAATGATGTGGTTCCGAACATTTACAACATATTAAGCGGCCTTTCCAGCGGCCTTGTCAGTATTTTAAATACACTGATGGATGTGCTGATCGGCCTGATCGTCATGGTTTACCTGCTCAACATGAAAGAAAAGCTGATCACCCAGGCGAAGATGATCATTTATGGGGTATTACCGCTTAAGGTGGCGAATAAAGTGATAGAAGAGGCGCGGTATGTACATCTGGTGTTTGGCGGGTTCATTATCGGAAAGCTCTTAGATTCGCTGATCATCGGCGTGATGAGCTTTGTGCTGTTGAATTTTATGAATATGCCTTATGTGCTGTTAGTCAGTGTGATCATCGGCGTGACCAATGTGATCCCGTTCTTCGGGCCATTTATCGGGGCAGTGCCGAGCGCATTTTTGATCCTGCTGGTCAGCCCGATGAAATGCCTGTACTTTATTATCTTCATCTTCCTGCTGCAGCAGTTTGACGGCAATATCCTGGGGCCGAAGATCCTGGGGGATTCCACCGGGCTTTCCAGCTTCTGGGTGCTGTTCTCCATCCTGCTGTTCGGAGGCTTATTCGGCTTTGTGGGAATGATCATCGGTGTGCCGACCTTTGCGGTGTTCTACAAGCTGATAACGGAATTTGTCAGCTATATGCTGGAGAAAAAGGAACTGTCTGCGGATATTGAGCAGTATGACGGACTGGACCATATAGACGAGGAGAAGAAATCTTATATCAAAAAATAAGGGGCGTCTATGAAAAACAGGAGATTTATCGGATGGGTGATCGGGATACCGTTTCTGGTGGTAGTCCTGATCCTGATCATAGTGTTTCACGAACCGGAAAAAGAGGGGATCAGCAGGGCGATGGCTGCAAAGTCGGTCGCCCTTGTTTTGCAGTCCCCGGAGGAGCTGGCAGCGTGGCAGAAGGAGTATGGGGCCTCCCATTTCCCGGCGGATACGTTAAAAGAGTGGTATGTGCCGTATCTGGACTATCTCTATGAAAAAGGTTATCTTTTCGAGGATGAGGCCCCTGCAGATGAAAAGCACGCGGAAGGGCAGCTTACCTATGGGGAGGCGGCACAGATCGCAGCACTGCTGTCACCGGATCTGGAGGAGCTTGTCAAGGTGACGAAAAAGAACCGGGAGAAGCCGTATCCGGAGGAGTCCTGGTGGCTGCTTTACGACTCGGTTTTAAAGGCGGCTGACCCGGACGGAAATGTAAAGACAGAAAACCTTGTCATATACGGAACGCCGAAGAATATTCCGGAGGCGCCTGCATGGACGGCCTACACCAATCTCGGCACCCAGCAGTTTTACGGGCTTGCCCTGGATCAGTATCTGGATCATGAGCTGAGCGCTTACGTGCGGGGGACGGAGATCCTCCACGTGCTGGAGGACAAAGGGCAAAAGCCGGTCTACCGCAATGTCTGGATCATGGACGGGGATGAGGAGGAGCTTTTAGTCTATCTGGGGGACATTGAGCGGCGGATCCCCTTCCGTAAAAAATCCAAAAAGACCGACGAGATGATACATAAGCTGGCCGATATCCAGATGGAGAATGGAAAGGTCTCAAAGGTTTCCCTAAAGCAGGATAAGATCACCGGAAAGGTCTTGTCTGTGCAGGAGGACGCCATTGAGATCGAAGGCTACGGAGCCGTGCCTTTGGACGAGGAATACAAGGTGTTAAAGACTTACGGAGAGATCAGACGGCAGAAACTTACGGATATTTTAGTGGGTTATGACATGGAGGAATTTGTGGTGGCGAAGGGGAAGATCTGCGCGGCCCTGACGGTGCGGGATTTCCATGCGGAGACCATCCGTGTGCTTCTGATGAACAATGGTTTTAAGGGACTGTTCCACGACGCGCTTACGATCGTGGGAAATGGCCCGGTGACGGTGGTGCAGGGCGAGGAGGAGCATACGCTTGATGCCGGGACGGAGCTTACGATCACTTCCGGCGACGGGCAGTTGTCGGAGGGCAGGATGATCCTGGAACCCCTTAAGGGTGAGGAGCTTACGGTCAGCTCCATAGCCAGGTCCCAGGGCGCTCCTTCCTACGGCGGAAGGCTGGAGGTGATCGATACGGAGGATGGGCTGGTGCTGATCAACGAGCTGTATCTGGAGGACTATTTAAAAAAGGTGGTTCCCAGCGAGATGCCGTCCAGCTATGAAAAGGAGGCATTAAAGGCCCAGGCGGTCTGTGCCAGAACCTACGCCTACATGCAGCTTCAGAGCAATACCTACAGCCAGTACGGGGCCCATGTGGATGACAGCACCAATTTCCAGGTGTACAACAATATCGAGACGGACGGGCGGACTGCGGAGGCGGTGCAGGAGACCTACGGGAAGATGCTGCTCTATGAGGGAGCGCCCATCTCGGCTTACTATTTCTCCACCTCCTGCGGGACCACCACGGACGCTTCCGTGTGGGGCAGTGATCCGGAGAAGACGCCGTATCTAAAGAGCATTGCGCTCCAGCCGGGAAGAAAGCATTTAAAGCTGGCAGCCAATGATGATTTTGCCGCATTTATCAAGCGGAAGGATTATCCTGCCTATGACTCCTCGTTCCCGTTCTACCGGTGGAACGTGACGACGAATGCAGAGATCCTGACTGCCAATATCGGCGGCGTGGGCCAGGTGAGCAGTATTCAGATCACAGAGCGTGGAACCGGGGGTGTGGCCCAGAAGATGCTTGTGAAGGGCAGCGAGGGTGAGAAGACCATATCCGGGCAGAATGCGATCCGCGCCGCTTTAGGGGATGGAAGCCTGACGATCAACCGGGCTGACGGGAAGACCTCTGAGGGCTGGAGTTCCCTGCCAAGCGGTTTTTTGACAATTGAGGATGCAGGTACAAATGACGCCGGTGTGAAGCGGTTTAAGATCTACGGAGGCGGCTACGGCCACGGCGTTGGCATGAGCCAGAACGGCGCCCAGGGCATGGCGAAGGACGGCATGGGATATGAGGAGATCTTGAAATTCTTTTATGACGGAGTGTCAGTGGAAGAATTGAACTGAGGAAAGTAAGAAAATATAAGGAACAAGAGGAAAAGACACATGGAGCAGTACAGCACAAAGCAGAGAAACGCCGGATTTTACGCATTTTTCATCAGCGGGATCTGCGCGATCAGCAGCGGGATCATCGTAAGCCTTTTGCAGGAGCAGATGGGATTCTCTTACGGGATGACGGGGACGCTTCTGTCGCTGATGAATATCGGGAACCTGATCGCCGGATTCGCCACGGGGGCGCTTCCGGGCAGGATCGGCATGAAGCGCACCGTGGTGATCCTGACGGCGGGCTACGGGATCGGCTATCTGATGATGGCAGTGTCCGGATGGGCCGGGCTTTTGCTGGCTGCGTTTTTCCTGGCAGGAGTGGGAAAGGGGAGCACTATCAACACCTGCACGATCCTGGTGGGCAATAATTGTGCAAACCGGACGAAGGGGATGAACCTGATGCACAGCTTTTATGCCCTGGGGGCGCTTCTGTGTCCGTTCATTATCGCGGCGGCGGGAGCCGTGTCGGGCAGGCTGCCCATGCTGATCCAGGGGGTGCTTGGTGCGACGCTGTGGCTTGCATTTGTGATGACTCCCATGGAGGTGAAGAAAAAAGACGCTTCCGGCGGCACCGACTGGAGTTTTTTAAAGAGCCGCAAATTCTGGCTGCTGACCGGGCTGATCTTCTGCCAGAATGCGGTGGAGATCAGCGTCACGGGATGGATGGTGACGTATTTTAAGGGGAGCGGGATCTTAAGCGGCGCCCTGAGCACTTACACGGTGACGGTGATGTGGGCGGCAACCCTGGCGGCCAGAATGCTGATCGCTTTTGTGTTCCCGATCAGGAAATCGGAGAAAGCTATGATCTGGATGGGGATTGGCTGTACGGTGTTTTATTTTGCCCTGATGCAGGCGCAGACCCAGACCATGGCGATCGTCCTGCTGTTCGCCTTTGCGGCGTCCATGGCGGGCATGAATCCGACGGCGGTGGCAAGCGCCGGGCGGATGACCAGCGTTGCCAGCATGGGCATCATGCTTCCGGCTGCCAGCAGCGGCGCGATCCTGATGCCCTGGATCATCGGGATCGTGGCGGAGCGCGCCGGGATCGAGGCCGGCATGGCCAGCATCATCGTGCCCTGCGCCGGGATGCTGGCGTTTGGCGTGGCGGTGAAGCGGCTGGCAGACGCGGAGTCTGCGGGGAGACTGTAGGTTTTGGCTTTCTGGTATCCAGCGCCGGGGCGATCCGCCCACACCTCACCGCATCTGACAGCTATAGAGAATAAGAATGGGGCTATAAGCAACTTAAAAATCCCAAATGGGCAAAAAGGTGTTATAATAGGTTTATGTTAAAAATAAAACGAAAAGCAGTAAAGAACACGAAGGCAAGCCCCAGGAGGTTATAAAATGGCAAGAGAGGCAGTACGGGAAGATTTTGATCTGATCATTATCGGGGGAGGTCCGGGCGGACTGGCTGCCGGTATTTACGGCGGACGTGCAAAACTGAAGACCCTGATCCTTGAAAAAGGAACGGTAGGCGGCCGTGCGCACACCACCCGTGAGATCGTGAACTATCCGGGAACACCAAGCATATCCGGCCCGGCATTGTCCGAGGAGATGAAGGGACATGCAATGGGATTTGGAGTTGACATTCGCACCCAGGCGGTGAAAAGCGTTGATTTTTCCGGTCAGGATAAGATTGTAAAGACAAAACGGGGAGAGTACCACGCGCCGGCGGTGATCCTGGCGACGGGAACCTCCGCGAGGATTTTAGGGATTCCGGGTGAGAAGGAATACACCGGCATGGGAGTCGGATACTGTGCGACCTGTGATGCGGAATTTTTCCAGGATCAGGAGGTCGTTGTGGTCGGAAGCGGAGACCAGGCGATCGAGGAGGGCATGTACATAACGAAGTTCGCTTCCCGTGTTACGGTAGTGGTCCTTCATGACGAGGGGATCTTAGACTGCAATAAGCAGGCGGCGGAGAAAGCGCTGGCCCATCCAAAGATGAATTTCATCTGGAACAGCGTTTTGGATGAGATCTTGGGAGACGGCAATGAGGTGACCGGTGTCCGCATTAAAAACGAAAAGACCGGGGAGCTGTCGGATTTTACCTGCCAGGGAGTATTCTTCTTTGTCGGGATGGTGCCGGAGACCGAGTTTGTAAAGGGGCAGATCGAGCTGGATAATAAGGGCTGGATCCATACCAATGAGATGATGGAGACTTCCGTGGAAGGGGTCTATGCAGTCGGTGATGTCCGGGAAAAATATCTCCGCCAGGTGGCAACCGCGGTCAGCGACGGGGCCATAGCGGCAACTGCAGCGGAGCGCTATATCGAAGAACAGCAGGATTTTAAGCACAATGTGCTGGAGAGCAGCATCCCGGTGATCCTGGCATTCTGGAGCCCGGAGGTGGACCAGAGCCTGGAAGCGATGACGGCGGCCCGTGCGGAGGCTTTAAAATCAGGCGAAGCATGCAGATTTATGGAGATTGACATCACCAGGAAAAAGGGCCTTGCCCGAACCTACGGGGTGGTCTTAGACCAGGAGCATCCGGCGGTCTGTGTGAAGATCGTGGACGGAACGGCAGTCACGCAGTAACAGGGCGCAGAGGATCAGCCTGTTAAACGCGATAATAAAACTGCATAGACGGAATAATGAAATACGAAAACAAAACAAACACAGGAGGATACACAGATGGAGAATCTGAATGCAACAGAATTTGATGAGAGAGTATTTGACGATGGGGAGAAATGCCTTGTGCTTTTTTCCAGGAAGGACTGCCATGTCTGCAAGGAGGTCCATCCCATGCTGGAGGAGATCGAAGAAGATTATGAGGACAGCGAGTTCGGTTTTTACCATATTGATGTAGACGATCAGAAGGATCTGTTCCAGAGATTCGCTTTAAAGGGAGTTCCGCAGGTGCTGTTTTTCGATGATGGGGAGCTGGTAGGAAAGCTTGCAGGCAAACAGGAAGAGGATGCATACACGGATAAAATCGATGAGATTATCGGTTGATCATAATTAAATTAAAGGAGGAATACGAAAATGGGAGCAAGTGTATTTCCAATGGGCGTAACAAAATATGACCCGGAAAAGGCGTGGAGCGGTTATACGCTGATGCCGGTTAACGGCGTGGGCGCAGTCCTGATCGACATGAACGGCAATGTGGTGAGAACCTGGACGGATCTTCAGGGTTTCCCCAACAAGCTGCTTCCGGGCGGACAGGTATTAGGTTCCCTGGGACGGCGTGAAAACCAGTACGGCTATCAGGATATGAGCGACTTGACCCAGGTGGACTGGGATGGCAACATTGTATGGTCCTTCAACAAAAAAGAGCAGTTAAAGGATGGGGACAAGGAGTACTGGCTGGCCCGCCAGCATCACGATTACCAGCGTGAAGGAAACCCGGTGGGATATTATGTTCCGGGCATGGAATGCAGGACCGACGGCGGCAATACGCTGATCCTCTGCCATGAGGATAAGTATAAGAAGAATATCTCAGACAAGCGTCTTTTAGACGACTGCTTTATCGAGGTGGACTGGGAAGGCAACATCCTCTGGAAATGGTGCGTGAGCGACCACTTCCGCGAGCTGGATTTTGATGAGACCGCTAAGAACGTCCTGTTCCGCAACCCCAATTACCATCCCAACGGCGGCGGACAGAGCGACTGGATGCACATCAACTCCATGAGCGTTTTGGGGCCGAACAGATGGTATGACGCCGGGGATGAGAGATTCCATCCGGACAATATTATCTGGGATGCCCGCGAGAGCAATATCCTTGCGATCATCAGCAAGAAGACCGGAAAGATCGTATGGAAGATCGGCCCGGATTTCACAAAGACCAAAGAACTGCGCGCGATCGGCCAGATCATCGGGCAGCACCATGTACATATGATCCCCAAGGGACTTCCGGGCGAGGGCAACATCCTGATCTTCGATAACGGCGGCTGGGCCGGCTACGGCGCTCCGTCCAGAACCTCCAAGGACGGCACCAAGACGGATATCCGCGACCACTCCAGAGTCATCGAGCTGGATCCGGTGACCTTAAAGGTCGTATGGGAGTTTGACGGCTCCATCTGGCCGGGCATGATGGGGATCACCAGCAAGAGCAAGTTCTACAGCCAGCTGATCAGCTCTGCTCAGAGACTGCCAAACGGCAATACCCTGATCGATGAGGGCTGCAGCAGCAGGATCCTTGAGGTTACCCCGGAGAAAGAGGTTGTGTGGGAGTACATCGCTCCGTTCAGGGTTGAGGGCGCTCATATTTACCGTGCATACCGCTATCCGTATTCCTACGTTCCGCAGCTTCCGACGCCGACTGAGACGCCGGTAATTCCTGTGGACAATCACGAATTCCGTGTGCCAGGCGCCGCTGAGGGCTTTGCAGCAAACCGTGTATCGGTTGCAGGTACATGGGGGTACGAAGGAAAGATGGATGCATGCGTGACGGAAGACCAGATCCATGACGGGGATGAGGAAGAAATAAAAGCAGCATTCTAGAACAGAGAAAAAGCGCGGAAGGAAATGTCCTCCGCGCTTTTTTAGTTATATGCTCTGCCTGTCAATCCCAGCCGCTGCGCCGTCAGTTGCTCTCATCGTCGCAAAGTACGGTGATACCGATCTTTTCCGCCGCTTCCTGAGCCATCTCGCAGTCAGCTCCGGCGGGAACCACCATATCCGGTTTGATGGGGTCATCGTCGCACATTACATTTATGTTTGGAGCGGCTTCTTTTATCTTATGACATTCATTTGTCACCAGCTCTTCCATGGAACTCTGTCTTGCAATCTCTCTAGCCTTGGCTTCTGCGGCAGCTTTTCTCTCTGCGCCTTTTTCACTTAATGCCATAGTCATTACCTCCCGAATGTCTGTTTAATAGGATATCTGTAATCAGTATAGCACAACTCATCACAGTACGGGAAGGGGATATAGATAATCTCAATGTACTGATAAAGATTATCAAATAGCGGAAAAGCGGGAAATGGGGTATAATAGGAACAACGACAAAAATTTCACAATCAGGGAAGATACAGTGATCTTGTCGAAAAAAACGTAAGAATAAGGAGAATGTCTTATGGGTGCAAATGAGAAGAAGTCTGCCGTGAAGTGGACTTACTGGCTGTTTCTGGCTATTGGATTGGGGTTCATGCTTCTGTTTCCAAGATTAAAGCCGTTCAGTACGATCACACCGGTGGGAATGACGGTGCTTGGGGTATTTATCGGAATGGTATTTTTATGGTCTACCATGGACAGCATCTGGCCGAGTCTGCTGGGGCTTTTACTGGTGGCGCTGGCAGGCTATCTTGGAGAGGATTTTAAAGGTTATGCTGCTGTAAAAGAAGTATTTTTACAGGCGATCGGTTCGGAGACCGTGATCGTCTGCCTGCTGGGTATGATCCTGTTTGGCGGGGTTTCCTATGTGGGAGGCACCAAATACATGGCGCGCTTTTTCATGAGCCGGAAGATCCTGGAGGGACGGCCGTATGTGTTCCTGTTTTTAGTATTCCTCTGCTCCTTCTTCCTGGGCGGCCTGACACAGCCGATCGCCAGTATGCTGATCCTGTGGCCTCTTGCCATTGAGATCTGCGACAAGACCGGTTATAAAAAGGGGGACAAGGTTTTTTACATACTGATCTGCGGAATCTATCTGGCGTCCACCCTGGGACAGCCGATGCTGCCGTTTAAAGGCGCGCCGTATATCATCATCAGCGCTTTTGAGAAGGTGACGGGGCTGACGGTGAATTTCGGAAACTACATTGCGTACAACCTGATCATGTCAATGATCCTGCTGGTACTGTTTATCCTGTATGTGAAGTTTATTGTCCGCCCGGATGTGACCGGACTGAGAGAGATCACGGTGGAAGATTTAACGAAAGAGAAGCTGCCGCCGATGAACATGCAGCAGAAAGCGTTTTTCATCATGCTGGCGCTTTTGTGTATCGCACTTGTTATCCCGGCATTTTTGCCGAAGACATTTCCCGGCATTGCATTTATCAACAAGATGGGAAATATCGGAATCTTCCTGACTGCGATCATCATTATGATGATCGTCCCGTTTGAGGGAAAACCGATCCTGCCGTTCAAAGCGGTCGCCCAGAAAAATGTATCCTGGGACATCCTGTTTTTGGTTGCGGCAGCGATCTATGTATGTAACTGTATGACGGCAGACGTGACGGGGATCAAACCGTTCCTGGTAAGCGTACTGCCAGCCGATGCTTGGCGGCAAGCCGGATCTGGTGTTTGTATTTTTACTGCTTGCATTTGCGATCATCACGACCAACTTTGCCAACAACGCAGGTATGGCGGTTGTGCTGATGCCGGTTATCCTGGCATTCTCAACCCAGTATCCGGGAGTGAACTTAACCGCGCTTGGAATGTCCGTCACCATGATGGTATTCGTAGCCCTGCTTACCCCGGCGGCTTCTCCGTACTGCGGAATGCTCCATGCACGGAAAGACCTGGTCAGCTATAAAGAGATCATGTCCCTGTTTATACCCATGTTCCTCATCGCGCTGGCTGTTTATGCGACAGTAGGGTATGGTATCGCCTGTGTTCTGTTTTAATGATCGGATTTAAAAAATGTAAATACACATGCAAAAAAGGAGGAAATCAATATGGGAACACCGAATGTACATCCAATGGGAGTCACAAAGTATGATCCGGAGAAGGCCTGGGGCGGATACACGGTCCTGCCTGTTTCAGGGATCGGAACGGTACTGATCGACATGAACGGAAATGTGGTGAAGACCTGGAAAAATCTTCAGGGCTTCCCCAACAAGCTGCTTCCGGGCGG
Organism: Clostridium sp. AN503; assembly: GCF_040719375.1. Classification (NCBI taxonomy): domain Bacteria; kingdom Bacillati; phylum Bacillota; class Clostridia; order Eubacteriales; family Clostridiaceae; genus Clostridium; species Clostridium sp. AN503. Next base: position 899,483 of record NZ_JBFDTP010000002.1, read on the forward strand.
CCAGGTGATGGGGAGCCTGTCGAGGAGAGACAGCGCTTACGGATACCAGGATATGGGAGATGTAAGCCAGGTAGACTGGGACGGGAACGTGGTGTGGTCATACAACAAAAAAGAGCTGCTGAAAGACGGCGACAAAGAGTACTGGATGGCGCGCCAGCATCACGATTACCAGAGAGAGGGGAATCCGGTCGGTTACTATGTTCCCGGCATGGAATGCAGGACGGATGGCGGAAATACCCTGATCCTCTGCCATGAGGACAAGTATAAAAAGAATATTTCCGATAAGAGGCTGTTAGATGACTGTTTCATTGAAGTGGACTGGGAGGGAAATATCCTGTGGCAGTGGAATGTCAGCGACCATTTCCGTGAGCTTGGCTTTGATGAGACAGCAAAGAATGTGCTGTTCAGGAATCCGAACTATCATCCAAACGGCGGCGGACAGAGCGACTGGATGCATATCAACTCCATGAGCCTGTTAGGGCCGAACCGCTGGTATGACGCAGGGGACGAAAGGTTCCATCCGGACAACATCATCTGGGATTCCCGCGAGGCGAATATCCTGGCGATCACCAGCCGGAAGACGGGCAAGATCGTATGGCAGATCGGGCCGGACTTCACCGTTTCCAAAGAGCTGCGCGCCATCGGCCAGATCATCGGCCAGCATCACGTGCACATGATCCCCAAGGGACTGCCGGGAGAGGGCAATATCCTGATCTTCGACAATGGCGGCTGGGCTGGTTACGGCGCACCCTCCAGAACCTCCAAGGACGGCACCAAGACAGACATCCGCGACTATTCCCGCGTGATCGAGCTGGATCCGGTTACCCTGCGGGTTGTATGGGAGTTTGACGGCTCCGTATGGGGCGGCATGATGGGAATCACTTCCAAGACGAAGTTTTACAGCCAGCTGATCAGCTCCGCCCAGAGACTGCCCAACGGCAATACCCTGATCGATGAGGGCTGCTGCTGCAGGATCTTTGAGGTTACCCCGGAGAAAGAAGTGGTATGGGAATACATCGCGCCATTCGCCTTTGACCAGCCGAAGATCTACCGCGCATACCGTTATCCGTATTCCTACGTACCGCAGCTTCCGACCCCGGTTGAGACCCCGGTCGTACCCATTGAGAACCGCAGATTCCGCGTGGCGGGCGCAGCAGACGGCTTTATCGATAACGTGACGGATGTTGCAGGAGCCCAGGGTTATGAGGGCAAGATGGATGCCTGTGTGACAGAGAATCATGATTCGGATGAAGAAGAGCAGAAGCCGGCGTTCTAAGCAATCTATTAACATAGAAAGAGGATCCCAGTCTGAATGGCTGGAATCCTCTTTTTATGTGGGGATACTGTCTGGATCTATGTACATCACCGTATCATCACAGCATCTAATAATACAGATGGCAGCCGGAAGAGCCTTTTTCGGAGGACTTCTGCAAATTGCCGGCGATCTGTTTTTGCTGTGCCTGCAGCAGGGAATATTCCGTGCGCAGCAGGAGCAGGGCGCGCTGCTCGGCTGAGGGCAGGATGAACTGGTTGCAGTAGGCCAGGAATGTGGTCAGAGTGGGCTGCCCGTCAGAAATGGGAACCGCAAAGACCATACCGCTGGTCACATAGATATCATCCACGGCGGACTGATGCGGCAGGACCGCATAGCCAAGCCCCTTTGCAACTGCCTTTTTAATACAGCTCTGATCAGAAAAACTAAAATAGTTGTGCGTCTCCTGATGGAAGGGCGGCGCAGTGTCTAAAGCATCCATCTTTACAAAATCATTAAACAGGATCGGCGTGTCATGTTCCAATTCCTCCATGGATACAGAGCTTCGATGGGCCAGAGGATGGTTCCGGTGCAGGTAGGCGCACATGTTATCCTCAAAGACAGTCTCGATGTGGATATCATGGCTGGTCGCCTCCTTTAAGATCTGTTCCCTGGTGCTTGGGACATAGGTGCCGATCCCGATGTCGGCTGTATTGTCGATCAGGGAGGCAAGGATCTTGGTGGGGCGGCGCTCCTGGATATTGATGGTGATCCCGGATTCCTGCTGGCGCAGGACATTGACAAGGTCAATGATCAGAGAAGCTGCAGGCCGCAGGGACAGCCGCGATATTGACTGTTGCGTTTAACGGCGCTTCTGATTCGGACAGGGATTTGACACGCTCGAGCTGCTGCACCATAATATTGGAAATCTTTAAAAATTCCTCCCCCTTTTCGGTGAGGGCAACACCCTGAAAGGATCTTTTAAATATCTGAAACCCCAGCTCGCTTTCCAGATTCTGGATCGCCATGCTGAGGGACGGCTGCGTGATATAAAGCTTCTTGGAAGCCTTGGACATGGATTTGCAGCGGGCGATCTCCACCACGTATTGAAACTGCTCAAGTCGCATAAACTGTCTCCTTATCAATGATTTTACTGTTTCATTATAACACAGAAATACAGAAAACGGCTGAAAAAGTTAAAAATATATCAAATGGACGCCATATAAATAACGCCGGTCCCGGGAGCGATCGGTGAGCGATCCGCAATTTCTTATTGCCAAATTCCATAAAGCCTGATAAAATAAGTCGGAATGTCAGAGTAGATTATGTAGGATATAAAAAATCCGGCCTGCCTACACTGCGGTAAGCAAACCGGATTAAAAAGGGGAGGATAAGTATTTCTTTTTTCTTTGGTACTAATCTCATTATCCCCCTGCATCGCCAGTTTATACAAAAACCGTAAATTTTTTTTATTTTTGAGGAGCACATATGAAAAATCTTATTGTCGGTCAGTCCGGAGGGCCTACGGCAGTCATCAACGCAAGCCTGTACGGGGTGGTGAAGGAAGCGCTTGGACATCAGGCGGAGATTGGGCATGTCTATGGCATGGTCTATGGAATTGAAGGATTTTTGCAGGATAAGTACATGGATCTGGGCCAGGAGCTTTCTGCGGAGGAGTTAGAGCTTTTGAAGCTGACGCCGGCGGCCTATCTGGGTTCCTGCCGATACAAGCTTCCGGAGGATTTGTCCGCTGCTTTTTATGCAACGGTCTTTGAGAAGTTCAAGGAACTGGATATCGGATATTTTCTGTATATCGGCGGGAATGATTCCATGGATACGGTCAGCAAGCTGTCCCGCTATGCAGCGGAGCACGGGAGCGATATCCGTTTTATCGGCATCCCCAAGACCATTGACAACGACCTGGTCCAGACGGATCACACGCCGGGATATGGCAGCGCGGCCAAATATGTGGCGGCTACGGTCCGGGAGATCGTGCTGGACGCTTCTGTGTACCGCCAGAAGGCGGTTACCATCATCGAGCTGATGGGGCGTCATGCGGGCTGGCTGACAGCAGCCAGTGTGCTGGCGAGGAAGCATAAGGGGGACAACCCGGTTCTCATCTACCTGCCGGAGACGGATTTTGAGCTGGAGCATTTTGCCAGGGATCTGGAAAAGGCCCTGAAGGAGCAGAACAGTGTGATCGTCTGTGTCTCAGAAGGGATTTCTGATGGGTCCGGCACCTTTATCTGCGAATATGGGGACGAGGCCATGGTAGACAATTTTGGACACAAGATGCTGACCGGATGCGGCAAGGTATTGGAAAGCTTTGTAAGGCGCCGGTTTGGGGTGAAGGTCCGTTCTGTGGAGCTGAACGTAAGCCAGCGATGCTCCGGGATGGCGGCGTCTGCAGTGGATATTGAGGAGGCTGCCCTGGCAGGGAGTACAGGGGTTTTAGCTGCTTTGGCAGGGGAGACCGGAAAGATGATCGCATTCCGGCGTGTTGGTACAGATCCTTACCAGATGGAATGTTGTACAGTGGATGTAACTCAGGTGTGCAATCAGGAACAGCCAGTGCCGTCAGAATGGATCACGGGGGAGGCCAATGATATTGCCCAGGCCTATATCGATTATGCTCTGCCGCTGATCATGGGGGAAGCGGACCGGCCAATGGAACACGGGCTTCCCAAATATCTGTACCGCAGATAAGGTTTTGGAGACTGGGCAGGAAGCGGGGATTCATGCAGGTTCTGACAAAAAGCGGTGATTCTGCGCGAAAAGAGGCCTATGAGACAAGAAAAGGATTTGCAAATTTTCCCGAATTGTTATATACTATGGGAGAATATGCACGGTATGATCTGTGCGGCAGAATAAAGTAAACAAAGCAAAGGAAGGATATGTGTTATGGCATTATTGGAGACATGGAGAAACCTTGCGTACGGCGAGGGTTTGAGTGATAAAGAAAAAGAGAATCTGTGGAATGGATATTTTACGATTGAGAAGGGGATCTACGAGCAGCTTCTTGCAGATCCGGCTCAGGTTGTCACCGGCACTGTGAAAGAACTGGCTGAGAAGTATGAGACCGAGGTCCTGATCATGACTGGATTCCTGGATGGTATCAATGAGAGCCTGAAGGGATACGAGAACCCGATCGACACTATGGAGGAGGATACCGAGGTCAAGATCGAGATCGATCCGGAGAAGCTTTACTACAATATGGTAGAGGCGAAGGCACAGTGGCTGTATGAGCTGCCGCAGTGGGAGTCCATCCTGAGTGAAGAGAAAAGAAAAGAGCTTTACAAACAGCAGAAGGCTTCCGGTACGATCCGCAAGGAGAAAAAGATCGGAAGGAATGATCCGTGTCCTTGCGGCAGCGGTCTGAAATATAAAAAGTGCTGCGGGAAAAACGTATAAGACTAGAGAGCTGACAAACAGGCAGGGGCATCCGGGTGAGGAGGTGCGCCTGCCTTCTTTCTCTTGCGGGACGCAGGGAATGATCACCTGATATGCTGGTGAATGCAGAGTGGAATATGCGGATGGAAGAAAGGAAATGTCATGGATGCATATACAGGATTTGCAGAAGTATATGATATGTTTATGGACAACATTCCCTATGAGGAGTGGTGCGTCTATCTGACCGGGCTTTTAGAGGAGTACGGGGTCCGCGACGGCCTGGTGCTGGATCTTGGCTGCGGCACAGGCACGCTGACCAGGCTTTTGGCGGCGCGGGGTTATGACATGATCGGTGTGGATCTGTCGGATGAGATGCTGGAGATCGCCATGGAAAAGCAGGTGGGGCAGGGGGATGGAGTTCCGGGAAGCATCCTCTATCTAAACCAGGATATGCGGGAGTTTGAGCTTTATGGTACGGTCCGGGCTGTTGTGAGCATCTGCGATTCCATGAATTATCTGATGGAATATGAGGATCTGGTCCGGGTCTTTAAGCTTGTCAACAATTATCTGGACCCGGGCGGAGTATTTATTTTCGATCTGAACACTTTATATAAATATCAGGTGGAGTTGGGAGAGCAGACGATCGCAGAGAACCGGGAGGAAGGGAGCTTTATCTGGGAAAACTTCTATGATGAGGAGGAGATGGTCAATGAATATGATCTGACCCTGTTTATCCGTCAGGAGGATGGCCGCTACCAGAAATATGAGGAGACCCACTACCAGCGCGCCTATGCGCTGGAGACGGTGATGCAGGCGATCCAAGCTGCGGGGCTGGAGCTCGTGGCATTGTATGATGCGTTTACAAAAGAGCCGCCGCGGGAGGACAGTGAGCGCGTGTATTTTGTGGCGCGGGAACATGGGAAACGCGCGTGACACGCTTGAGCCGGACCACAGGAGTACTGTGATGACAGAAACACGGAAACATAGAAATACAGAAACACAGAATAACAGAATCGATATATCAGGAGGGAATACAGCATGTCAGATTATATGATCAGGGCGACGGCAGCAGACGGGCAGATCCGTGCATTTGCCGCCACCACAAGGGAATTGGTGGAATTTGCGCGCAGCGCGCACAATACCAGTCCGGTGGCGACGGCGGCGTTAGGACGGCTTTTGACGGCCGGCGCTATGATGGGTGTGATGATGAAGGGGGAGAAGGATCTTTTAACCCTTAAGATAGAAGGAGACGGGCCAATCCAGGGACTGACGGTGACTGCGGACTCCAAAGGCAATGTAAAGGGCTATGTGTTTAACCCGGAGGTGCTGCTGCCGCCCAATGAGAAGGGCAAGCTGGATGTGGGCGGCGCACTGGGGATCGGAGTGCTCAGCGTGATCAAGGACATCGGACTGAAGGAGCCATACGTGGGGCAGACGATCCTGGTGACCGGAGAGATCGCAGAGGATCTGACCTATTACTTTGCAACCTCGGAACAGACGCCGTCCAGTGTGGCGCTGGGCGTGCTGATGAACCGGGAAAACACAGTGCGGCAGGCGGGGGGATTTATCCTTCAGCTGCTGCCGGGGGCTTCGGAGGAGATGATATCCGGGCTGGAAAAAAGACTGGGAGAGATCACCTCTGTTACGGACCTTCTGGACCGGGGGATGACGCCGGAGGAGATCCTTGAGTATATCCTGGGAGATTTTGGGCTGGAGATCCTGGACCGGATACCGGCGCAGTTTACCTGCAACTGTTCTAAGGAGCGGATTGAGAAAGCCCTGATCAGCGTAGGCAGGCATGAGCTTCAGGATATGATCGACGAGGGAAAGACCATTGAGGTGAACTGTCATTTCTGCAGCCGGCATTATCCGTTTGAAGTAGAGGAATTGAAGGAATTGCTGGAAAAGGCAAAATAGAAGCTGGAGGTGGAGCATATGATCAATTATTCGGAACATGAAGAGAAGCTGTATCATATCCAGGTGGGCAAAGGCGAAGTGGGAAGGTATGTGATCCTGCCGGGTGACCCGAAGCGGTGTGAGAAAATCGCAAAGTATTTTGAGGATCCTGTCCTGGTTGCCGACAGCAGGGAGTATGTGACTTATACGGGAACCCTGGACGGAGTGAAGGTCAGCGTGACTTCCACCGGGATCGGCGGGCCTTCGGCGGCGATCGCCATGGAGGAGCTGTTCCAGTGCGGCGCAGATACTTTTATCCGGGTCGGTACCAGCGGCGGTATGGATCTTGATGTGAAGAGCGGTGATCTGGTGGTGGCAAATGGAGCTATCCGCATGGAGGGGACCAGTAAGGAGTATGCGCCCATCGAATTTCCCGCGGTGCCGGACTTTGATGTGACGACGGCCCTCAAACAGGCTGCGGTGAACCTGGGGCTGCCCCATCATGTGGGAGTCGTACAGTGCAAGGATTCGTTTTACGGACAGCATTCCCCGGAGACCAAGCCGGTCGGGTATGAGCTGACGGCAAAATGGGATGCCTGGGTGAGGCTGGGCTGCAAGGCGTCGGAGATGGAATCGGCGGCAGTTTTTATCGTAGCGGATTATTTAAAGGCCAGGGCCGGATCTGTGCTGTTGGTGATGGCGAACCAGGAGAGGGCGAAGGCTGGTCTTGAGAATCCGGTGATCCATGATACGGACGCGGCTATCCGCACGGCGGTGGAGGCCATCCGTATCCTGATCCGGGAGGATGGGGCCAGAGCGTGATGCAGGCGTTTTTTGAGAGTGAAATGTGAAGAGGAGAATAGAATATGGAAGTAAGAGAGATGCTTCAGTATGTAGACCATACACAGCTTGGACAGACCGCTGTGTGGGAGGATATCCGGAATTTATGTGATGAGGCGGTGGAATACGGCACTGCGTCTGTCTGCATCCCGCCGTCCTACGTAAAGCAGGCGAAGGAATACGTGGGAGATAAGATGGCAGTCTGTACGGTCATCGGTTTCCCCAACGGTTATAACACCACGGCGGTGAAGGAGTATGAGACAAAGGATGCCCTGGCAAACGGCGCGGATGAGATCGATATGGTCATCAACCTGGGGTGGGTCAAGGATGGACGTTATGATCTGGTGGAACAGGAGATCCGCAGTTTAAAAGCGGTCTGCGGGGAAAAGATCTTAAAGGTGATCATCGAGACCTGCCTGCTGACAGACGAAGAGAAGATCCGCATGTGCCAGTTGGTGACGGACGCAGGCGCAGATTATATCAAGACCTCCACCGGGTTTTCAAAGGCAGGGGCTACCTTTGCTGATATTGCCCTGTTTGCGGCCCATGTGGGGAGCGGAGTGAAGATGAAGGCGGCGGGCGGCATCAGCAGCCTGGAGGATGCGGGGAAGTTTCTTGAGCTGGGAGCGCACCGGCTGGGAACCAGCCGGATGGTGAAGCTGGTACAGGAAAAGAAGGACTGAGGTTTACCACAGAGGAAGCAAATACGGAACCGGAAACTGGAACAGAGAGGAGGCAGGCGATGGATAGAGAAACTTTGATCCGTATGGCAATTGAGGCGATGGGACGGTCTTATTCCCCCTACTCAGGCTTTCGAGTAGGAGCGGCGCTGCTCACAAAGGACGGCGCGGTCTATCAGGGATGCAATATTGAAAATGCCGCCTATACCCCGACCAACTGTGCAGAGCGGACCGCATTTTTTAAAGCGGTCAGTGAAGGAAAACGGGAATTTGAGGCAATCTGCATCGTGGGCGGGCCAGACGGTGTCCTTACGGATTATACCGCGCCCTGCGGCGTCTGCCGACAGGTAATGATGGAATTTTGTGATCCTGATACGTTCCGTATCATCCTGGCTGTGGACGAAGAACACTGTCGGGAATTCCGGTTGAAGGAGCTGCTTCCGATGGGATTTGGACCGGCAAACTTAGAGAGGAGCATGTAAGCATGGCAGAAAAAGCATTTAAACGCGTGTTTGTGATCGTCATCGATTCCCTGGGGGCCGGTGCCGCTGCGGATGCGGAGGATTATAACGATGTGGGAAGCGATACTCTGGGACATATATCCCAGAGCGTGGATACCTTTAAGATACCAAACCTGCAAAGGCTGGGCCTGGCCAATCTTCATCCGTTAAAGCAGGTGGCGCCGGCGGAGTATCCGCTGGGATATTATACGAAGCTGAGTGAGAAGAGCCGCGGCAAGGATACCATGACCGGCCACTGGGAGCTGATGGGCCTTCGGACGGAGAAGCCGTTTATCACCTTTACAGAGACCGGGTTTCCGCCGGAGCTGATCGCAGAACTGGAACGGCGCACGGGACACAAGGTCATCGGCAACAAAAGCTCCAGCGGTACGGCGATCCTGGATGAACTTGCGGAGGAAGAGATTGCGACGGGGCATATGATCGTATATACATCGGCGGACTCCGTGCTGCAGATCTGCGGGAATGAGGAGACCTTTGATCTAAAGGAACTGTACCGCTGCTGTGAGATTGCCAGGGAATTGACCATGAGGGATGAGTGGAAGGTGGGCCGTGTCATTGCGCGCCCTTATGTGGGTAAGAAGCGCGGGGAATTTAAGCGGACCAGCAACCGCCACGACTATGCGGTGGAGCCTTTTGGAAAGACCGCCCTGGATGCGTTGAAGGATCATGGGCTGGATGTGATCTCAGTCGGGAAGATCAATGATATTTTTGCCGGCTGCGGGATCACGGAGGCGCTGCATTCCGACAGCTCTGTGCATGGGATGGAGCAGACGATCGAGATCGCGAAGAGACCGTTTCACGGCGTCTGCTTTGTGAACCTGGTTGATTTTGACGCACTCTGGGGGCACCGGCGTGATCCAAAAGGATATGCAGAGGAGCTGGAGCGGTTTGATGAGAAGCTGGGAGTACTTCTTGAGGAACTGGGAGAAGACGACCTGCTGATGATCACGGCGGACCATGGCAACGATCCGACCTATACGGGGACCGACCACACCAGGGAAAAAGTGCCGTTACTCATCTATTCTAAGTCCCTGGAGGGAAGCGGACCGCTGCCGGAAACCGATACCTTTGCGGCGGTGGGAGCTACGATCACGGATAATTTTGGTCTGGATATGCCGGAGGGGACGATCGGGACTTCCTTAAAGCCCTGGATCAAGTAGGATCATGCGGCTTTTAAACGGTCAGCATGAGAGAAATACTGCAATGAAAAACAGCCGTCAGGAAAACCTGATGGCTGTTTTGTGGTCAGGATATCTGAATTACAGTGTGGTCACATGAATGGCCTGCGGGCCCTTTGCACCTTCTGTTACCTCAAACTGAACCTGCGCGCCTTCTTCAAGCGTCTTGTAGCCGTCCATCTCGAGACCGGAGAAGTGCACAAATACGTCGTTGCCCTGCTCGTCGCTGATGAAACCGTAGCCCTTCTGGTTGTTAAACCACTTAACTGTACCTTTGTTCATGATACTACCTCCAAAGTCCATAAAAAAATAGAATTTATTGCCGCTTCGGCAACTGCCCTAAGAATAGCATAGAAAGAGGGTGGTGTCAAACGGTTTTCTGGATAAAAAAGCATTTTTTAACAAAATAAGGAAATAAAGAAAAAAGTACAAAAAATCTAGTATCCGCAGGGGAGTTGTGATAAACTTAAAAGATATGGCAGAAGCTTATGGCTCTGCTTTGACAGGAGGTATGACATGGATGGAAACAAGGCGTGGCGCCATCTGGTGACGATCACAGAACACAAACTGCTGGTGATGCAAAACTGCTTCCGGGTGGGACTTTACCGCCAGGGGCTTTTGCATGATCTGTCAAAATACAGTCCGGCGGAGTTTTTGACCGGCGTCCGGTACTATCAGGGTACCAGGAGCCCTAACGCTGCGGAGCGGGATGAAAAGGGCTATTCCACTGCATGGCTGCACCACAAGGGGCGCAACAAGCACCATTTTGAATACTGGATTGATTTTTCCAAAACCAGCAAGGGGTTAGTGGGCTGCCGGATGCCGGTGTGCTATCTGGTGGAGATGGTGATGGACCGGATCGCGGCATCCAGGGTTTACCGCGGAAAGGATTACACGGATGCGGCTGCATGGGAATATTATTTACATGAGCAGCCCTATCTGGAGGGAGTCATGAATCCGGAGACCAAGGCGGAGCTGGAGAAGATCCTTAAAATGCTGAAGGATAAGGGTGAGCGCAAAACATTTGCTTACTTGAGAAAGCTTTTGAAGCGCGGCGATTATGGGATAGGAGGAGAAAAGGTATGAGCATTCAGACCGGGAGAGCGAGAACATTGCTGGCAGGGCTGCCCAAAGTGCAGCTGGGATTTTTCCCTACGCCGCTGCACAGGCTGGACCGCCTGTCAGAGCAGCTGGGCGTGGAGCTGTATATCAAACGGGATGATTTTACCGGGATCAGTTTGTTTGGCGGCAACAAGATACGGAAGCTGGAGTATCTGATCGGCGATGCGGAGGCCAGGGGCTGCGAGTATGTGTTCACATTTGGGGCCACCCAGTCCAACCATGCCATGCAGACCGTATGCGCCTGCCGCAGGCGCGGCCTGAAGCCGGTGATCTATCTGGTGGCGATCGTAAAGCCGGATGAGGCGGATGTGCGGTCCAATCTTTTGCTGGATAAGATCCTGGGGGCGGAGGTACATATTGTGGAGATCGAGGCGGGCGAGACGGAGGAGGACGCGGAAGAACGTTCCTTTGTGCTGGCCCGGGAACATATGGCCAGACTGGAGGCAGAGGGGCACCGCTGCTATGAAGTGCCGATGGGCGGAGCCAGCGATGTGGGAAGCGTGGGTTTTATTGACGGGTATGTGGAGCTGGAGGAACAGCTGGAGGCAGCGGGCATCCATGCGGACTATATATTCCATGGCACCGGTACCGGCGGAACCATGGCCGGCCTGCACGCGGGACGGAAGCTCACAGGTTCGGATGCGGAGATTATTTCGATCAACGTGAGCTTTAAGGATGACGGGTATCCGGCGAGGTGTGCGGATCTGGCGAACCGCAGCCTGGCCCTGATCGGTGCGGAGGATGTAAGGGTGGATGCACATGAGGATATCCATACGGACTTGGGGTATTATCTGCCGGGGTATGAGATTCCCAACGAGGCTGCCAGCGAAGCGATCCGGCTTCTGGCGCGGGAGGAAGGCCTGTTTGTAGATCCGGTCTATACCGGAAAGGCATTTGCCGGTATGCTGGACCATATCCGGTCCGGCAGGGTAGAAAAGGGCAGCACGGTGGTATTCTGGCACACGGGCGGTGCGACGGCGCTGTTTGCAGAAAAGGAGATCCTGGGGGATATTACAAAAGCGTAGTGCGGCATGAGGATGGGCAGAAAAACATCCGGCGGGAAGATGATCCTTTCTGCCGGATGTTTTTGCAGAATAGCCTGCCGGGTTTTGGTCCCGGTCAATCGTGAAAAATGTCTCCCGGATAATGGTACACCTGGGCGTAAGATTCCATCTCCGAATCCGTCTGCGGAAGCGCCGGGATCAGACCTGTACAGTCTGTGGCGGAGCAGGCCTTGATGTCCAGATAATCCGGATCGTCGAAGCCGTACGGGTCGTTCTTGAACGGTTCGGTAGCCGGTTCCCGCACCGGCTCTTTTTTCGGGGTTTTGTCAGGTTCCCTTACTGGGGCCTTTCTTCTTTCGGCTCCCTCTGGTCCTTGTATCAGCATAAATTATCACCACCTCATGAATAGTATGAGGTGGTGATGGTATTCTTATGTATAGAAAACTGGTTTATCTGCCCAGGTCGCTGCTGCGGTCTTGATAAACGGTGTGAAGCATCTGTTCGGCAAGCTCGCCTAAGGGTTCTCCATAAAATTCCCGGTACAGTTTTTGAATCTCCGTATTTTCGTGGCTTAAGCGCAGGGGCATGTCCAGATCCCGGTTATAGAGGGATGCAATGCGGGAGAAGCGGACCGAGTCGGTCATGGGCACTTCGGTTTTGGGCTGTCCGCCTCCGCCGATGCAGCCGCCGCGGCAGGTCATGACTTCGATAAAATCATAAGGGCAGTTTCCGTTTTTAAGCTGCTCCAGAACTGGGACGGCATTGCGGATCTCGTGGATGACTGCAATGCGCAGGGTTTTTCCTGCTATGGTAACCTCGGCGGTCCGTACATCGTCTACGCCGCGCAGCGGCAGCAGGGTATAGAAATCCTTTGGCGGATTCTCCCCTGTGATCAGGAAATATGCGGTGCGGGCAGCGGCTTCCATGACGCCTCCGGTATTGCCGAAGATCACGCCTGCGCCGGAGGCCTCTCCCATCAGCGGGTCGTAGGAGCTGTCCTTTAAGGACGCAAGGTTCAATCCTTCTTCTTTCATCCATTTTGCCAGCTCTCTGGTGGTGATCACATAGTCCATATCCCGCATGGATTCGTCGCCGTGGAAGGTTCCGCTGGCGTTCATCTCGTCCCGGCGGATCTCGAACTTTTTGGCGGTGCATGGGGTCAGCGCTACATTCACGATCTTTTTCGGATCAATGCCCATCTGCTTTGCAAAGTAGGTCTTGATGGTCGGCCCCTGCATGCCGATGGGGCTCTTCGCCGAGGAGATATGGCCCGTAAGCTCCGGATAAAAGGTCTCCACAAACTTGACCCACGCCGGGCAGCAGCTGGTGAACTGGGGCAGAGGAGCGCTTCCCTTCGTAACGCGGGAGACCAGCTCGGAGGCTTCCTCCATAATGGTCATATCCGCAGCAAAATTGGTGTCCAGGACATAGTCTGCACCCAGGGCGCGGAGGGCGGCGACCATCTTTCCCTCCACGAAACTGCCGTTTGGCATGCCAAAGGCCTCTCCAAGGCCTACACGGACGGAAGGGGAGGTTGAAAAGATGACGATGGATTCCGGATCTTTTATGGCAGCCCTGACCTGGAGGTATTCCTCGCGCTCTGTCAGGGAATTGACCGGACATACGTTGGTGCACTGTCCGCAATGGATGCAGATCGGTTCGTCACCGGTCTTTAACAGATCGTAGAGCTTTCCCACCACAACGCTTTCCTCGCACACGCGGCGGCACTGCCCACATTTGACACATAAGTCCTCGTGGCGGAAAATGGATGGATTGGAGTCTGATACCGGGATGCGGATGTCGGAAAATAAATGCTTTGACATAAAAAGCCCTCTCTTTCGTATGAAACAATTAATAATGATAACTATTATCAATTATAATCTTGTTGAGAAAAAATGTCAATACAAATATAACTTGAAATATTAGAAATGAAGTGAAAATAGATGTATTAAGACGGAGCATTTCTGCAAATATAGAAACAGGGCGGATATAAAACAGGACCGGCCTGTGTAAAGCCGGTCCTGCTGGATAAAACATGTCAGCGGTTTTTGACAGCCGCTTCTATAAATCCGCGAAAAAGAGGATGGGGGCGGTTAGGCCTGGATTTTAGCTCCGGATGGGCCTGGGTTGCCATAAACCATGGGTGGGAAGGAATCTCAACCATCTCTACAATCCTTCCGTCGGGAGAGATGCCGGAAAGCATCATTCCGTTTTCTTCCAGGACGGCACGGTAATCGTTGTTGACTTCATAGCGGTGGCGGTGGCGTTCATGGATGGTCTCCTCCCCATACAGCTTATAGGCTTTGGAGGTTTTATCCAGGATACAGGGATAGGAGCCGAGCCTTAAGGTTCCGCCGATATCCTCAACGCCGTTCTGGTCCGGCATCAGATGAATGACGGGATGGGAGGTGCCCGGGTCCAGCTCGGAGCTGTGGGCGTCGGCAAGGCCTGCTACATCACGCGCAAATTCTACGATGGATAGCTGCATGCCCAGGCACAGTCCTAAAAATGGGATGCCGCGTTCACGGGCATAGCGGATGGCGATGAGTTTTCCGTCAATTCCGCGGGAACCAAAGCCGCCGGGTACCAGGATCCCGCTCACGCCGCCAAGCAGCTCCTCTGCGTTTTCTAAGGTGAGTTCCTCCGAATCCACCCATCTGATATTGACGTTTACATGGTTTGCAACAGCTCCGTGCTTTAAGGCTTCGACCACGGAGATATAGGCGTCGTGAAGCTGGATGTATTTGCCGACCAAAGCCACGGTGACTTCATCCTGAGGATGCTTCCAGGCATCGATCATGGCGCGCCAGTCCGTGAGATCCGGCTTCGGGCAGTCCAGCTTTAAGCACTCACAGGCCACCTCCGCCAGATGTTCTTCCTCCATGGCAAGGGGGGCCTCATAGAGCACGTCCACGTCAAGATTCTGGAGCACGTGGGTTGGGGGTACATTGCAGAACAGGGCGATCTTGCTGCGGATGCTGTCGTCCAACGGAAGCTCGCTGCGGCAGACAAGGATATCCGGCCAGATCCCCATTCCCTGCAGATCCTTTACGCTTGCCTGGGTGGGTTTTGTCTTTAATTCTCCGGATGCTCTCAGATAGGGAATGAGGGTCACGTGGATCAGAATGGCGTTATCACGGCCGACCTCATGCTGGAACTGGCGGATCGCTTCCAGAAACGGCTGGCTCTCAATGTCGCCGACTGTGCCGCCCACCTCGATGATGGCGATCTCTGTTTCGGTGGTGGAGTAGTTGCGGTGGAACCGGCTCTTGATCTCGTTGGTAATGTGGGGGATTACCTGTACGGTGCCTCCGCCGAAGTCTCCGCGGCGTTCCTTCTGGAGCACGTTCCAGTATACCTTGCCGGCGGTCACGTTGGAATTCCGGGTCAGGCTCTCATCGATGAAGCGCTCATAATGTCCAAGATCCAAGTCTGTTTCGGCGCCGTCGTCCGTGACGAACACTTCACCGTGCTGGACCGGGTTCATGGTGCCCGGGTCGATGTTTAAGTATGGGTCGAATTTCTGCATGGTGACTTTGTAGCCGCGCGCTTTTAAGAGGCGGCCCAAGGATGCAGCAGTGATTCCCTTGCCCAGACCGGATACAACGCCGCCTGTGACGAAGACATATTTTACTGGCATAAATTTTGAAACCTCCTTTTCGTATGGGGATGATACCTGATAGTGTGAACAGTTGCAAAAAAAATAACCCGTCCATTATACAATCCCATGCTGCGGAAATCCAGAACTTTTTAAAATTTTAATATTTTTAAGAGGAGTTTCCTTGATTTCTTTCAGGACACCCAGTATAATGAGGAATAGTTGTGTAAAACAGCCAATGGATACAAGAGGAACAGGAGAAATTACCCAATATGGATAATAATGCAAACAACCAGCCGGGGGATAACGGCAATAATAATAAATTCCCAAAGAATCAGCTTGTGATCATGCTGTTTGCCGCAATGATCACGCTTTTTGCGGCGACCATGATGAAGAATTACATGAGCGACCGGAGCCAGAAGGAGATCAGCTACGACCAGTTTGTTCAGGAAGTGGAACAGGGCGAGGTGGCGTCTGTCACTGTGCGGAATGCCCAGATCGATATCCAGTATAAGGAAGAATCCGATAAATTCAACCCGGCGATCAAGACCTACACGATCCCCATGGAGCGGGATTACCGCCTGGCGGACCGTCTCCTCGGCAACGGAGTGGAGGTAAAACGGGAGCGTCAGGATACCACAGCCATGCTGGAGTCCATACTGGGACTGGTGCTGCCATTTGTATTTATCGTCATTTTCATGAACTTTATGATGAAGCGCATGGGCGGTGTGGGCAAGAGCAACGCCAAGGTCTATATGCAGAAGGAGACCGGCGTGACCTTTGCAGATGTGGCTGGTCAGGATGAGGCGAAGGAATCCCTGGTGGAGCTGGTGGATTTCCTGCACAATCCGGGGAAATACACCCATATTGGGGCAAAGCTGCCCAAGGGCGCTCTGCTTGTGGGACCGCCTGGAACCGGTAAGACCCTGCTTGCAAAGGCCGTGGCGGGAGAGGCGCAGGTGCCGTTTTATTTCCTGTCCGGTTCGGATTTTATGGAGCTGTATGTGGGCGTGGGCGCATCCCGTGTCCGCAATCTGTTTAAGCAGGCGCAGCAGACGGCTCCGTGCATCATCTTTATCGATGAGGTGGACTCCATTGGACGAAGCCGCAGCGGATACGGCGGCAGTGATACTGAACAGCAGCAGACCTTAAACCAGCTGCTCTCGGAGATGGATGGTATGGATTCCTCAAAGGGGCTTTTGATGCTGGCTGCCACCAACCGGCCGGAGGTCTTAGATCCAGCCCTTCTGCGTCCGGGACGCTTTGACCGGCGCATCATCGTGGATAAACCGGATCTGAAAGGACGTGTGGATATCCTGAAGGTGCACTCCAAGAATGTGGCGATGGATGATACGGTGGACTTAGATGCGATCGCCCTGGCGACTTCCGGGGCAGTGGGTTCCGACCTTGCCAATATGATCAACGAGGCGGCCATCCTTGCAGTCAAGCAGGGACGGAGCGCTGTGTGCCAGAAGGACTTATTCGAGGCCGTGGAAGTGGTGCTGGTGGGCAAGGAGAAAAAGGACCGCGTGCTGAACAAGGAAGAACGCCGGATCGTTTCCTACCACGAGGTGGGTCATGCACTGGTGAGCGCCCTGCAGAAGGATGCGGAGCCGGTACAGAAGATCACCATTGTACCCCGGACCATGGGTGCGTTGGGATATGTGATGCATGTCCCGGAGGAAGAAAAATACTTAAACAGCAAAAAGGAACTCCAGGCGATGCTGGTGGGCTGTCTGGCAGGCCGTGCTGCTGAGGAGATCGTGTTTGACACTGTGACAACAGGCGCTGCCAATGATATTGAAAAGGCGACCAGGCTGGCCCGCGCCATGGTGACCCAGTACGGCATGTCCGAGAAGTTCGGGCTTATGGGTCTTGCGACCCAGGAGGACCAGTACCTGACGGGACGTATGGTGATGCAGTGCGGTGACGCCACGGCTGCGGAAGTGGATGATGAGGTCATGAGGATCTTAAAGGAATCCTACGACGAGGCCAAACGCCTCCTCTCTGAGAACCGGGAGGTCATGGATCAGATCGCAGAGTTCCTGATCGAGAAGGAGACCATCACCGGCAAAGAGTTTATGGAGATATTCCGGCGCTGCAAGGGCATCCCGGAGCCGGTGCAGGATCTGACTGCGGCTGAGAAGCTGGAAGCGGAGACCATGGAAGCGAAACAGGAGATCGCAGACGGCGGGGCGGCGCAGCCGGAGGATGAGGGCAGCGCGGCAGAGCCGAAAGAAGACCGGCTGGAAACTTTAGCAGGCGAAGCTGGCTGGGTTGGACCAGAAGACAAGGCTGAATAAGATAAACAGACATAAGCTGAGGGTACCGCTTTATCACCTTATACAGGTGGTCAGGCGGCGCCCTCTTTTTATGGTCACTTTACTTCTGCCTTTTTCAGGGCTTTCTCTATGGCCTGGATCAGTACCTGCGAGGTGTAACGGGCATCCTCGGAGTAGGTCAGGTTCTCTAAGGACTGGGTGTCGCAGATCTGTTTTGTCAGACTCTGTAAGGACGGCTGCACCAGCGGGTACATGGTGGCGACCGAATCACTTAAGGGCACCATGGAGATGGAGGAGATGTGGTCAGAATCTACCGCTACCTCTACATTTACTTCCTGGGAGCCGAGGGTCAGGGACGCAGAATAGACGCCGGGTATGTAGAGAACCTGGTCGGAGGCGGCAGGTGCATCTTTCTTTGGACGGAACATGATGAAGAGCAGTGTGACCAGCAGTATGCCAAGACCGATAAAAATGGCGGTATATATGATTTCTTTCATTCGCAGTACAACGATTTTTGTTTTGGAACTCATGGGAGACCTCCGTGCATGTTTGTTATAATCTATTCTCCGGTTCTCGTTTTTATGATATACTACTTATTATCAGTATTGGAAAGGGGCAGCAATATGTCTTTACAGTTGATTCTGGGTGGTTCTGGCTCGGGTAAGACCACCTTTTTATATGATAAGATCATTCGTTCTTCTATAGAGCATCCGGACCGGCAGTATTTTCTGATCGTGCCGGAGCAGTTCACCATGCAGGCGCAGAAGGATATTGTATCGGCGCATCCGGGGCATGGCACGATGAATATTGACATTGTCAGCTTTAACCGTCTGGCCTACCGGATCTTTGAGGAGCTGGCAGTGGCAAAGCTGCAGGTTCTGGACGATATGGGCAAGTCCATGGTGCTGCGGAAGGTGGCGGCGGCCCAGAAAAAGAAGCTGGGCCTTTTCTCCGGTCATTTAAGCCAGACTGGATTCATCAACCAGATGAAGTCCCAGCTCTCGGAGTTCTATCAGTACGGGATCACGCCGGACACCCTGCGGGAAATGGCGCCCCTTGCGGGAAGTCCGCTGCTGAAGCAGAAGCTGGAGGATTTATCAGTGGTGTTTACCGCTTTCCAGGATTATATCAGGGAGCATTATGAGAACGGGGTGGTCAGCGAGCAGGTGCTGGATATTCTCTGCAAGGTCATTCCGGATTCTGGACTGCTGAAGAACAGCGTGATCGCTCTGGACGGATATACAGGCTTTACGCCGGTACAGTACCGGCTGGCCGAGCTGTTTATGGTATATGCCAGGCAGGTAGTGGTGACGGTGACGGCAGACCCGGAGATATCCATGTACCGGTCCATGGGAGTCCAGAACCTGTTTTACATGAGCCGCCAGATGACCGTAAGGCTCTCAGAACTGGCAGAGAAGAATAATATAGAGAAGCTCGATGATATCCAGATGGAAAAAACTGCCCGCCATGACCGGTGCGGAGCGGAAGGGGAGAAGGCACAGGCAGGACGGTTCCCGGAGGGCGGCGAGCTGGCATTCCTGGAAAAGAGGCTGTTCCGCTATGGGCGCGGCAGCTATACCGGGGAGATGGATGGGAGCCTGGAGCTTTATCAGGCGGTGAACCCATCCGGCGAGGTGGCCTGCGTGGTCCACAGGATCCAAAAGCTTCTTCGGGAGGAGGGGCTTAAGTACCGGGATATCGCGGTGATAACCGGGGATTTAAGCGGCTATGGGAAGGAGATCGCTCACCAGTTCGAGCAGAGCGAGATCCCGTATTTCCTGGATGATAAGAAGAATATCCTGGACAACCCGATGGTGGAGCTGATCCGGGCTGCCCTTGAGGCGGTGCGGCGGGATTTTGATTATGAGAGCGTGTTCCGTTTTCTCCGCACCGGGCTGGTGAGCCGTGACCGGGAGATGACGGACCGTCTGGAAAATTACGTGATCGCACTGGGTATCCGCGGCGGCAAACGCTGGCGGGAGACCTGGGAGAGGACCTACCGGGGGGCGGCGGGGTTAAACCTGGCGGAGTTAAATGCCTATAAGGACCAGACTATGGCTCCGCTGTTTGCCATGCAGGATGCATTCCGGCAGGAGCATGTCACCATCGCTGTGATGGTGCAGGCGGTCCGGCAGCTTCTCGCGGACTGTGGTGTGGAGGAGAAGCTGCAGGCGTACCGGGAGTATTTTGCCGGCATCCGGCAGTTCCGGCTGGCCAAGGAGTATGGACAGGTATACGGTCTGGTGGAGGAGCTTTTTGAGCGCCTTTCGGAGCTGCTTGGCGAGGAGAAGGTGGGACGGAGAGAATTTATGGAGATCCTGGATGCGGGATTTGCAGAGCTTTCTGTAGGAGTGATACCGGCGACCGTGGACCGGGTTGTGGTCGGGGATATCACCCGGTCCCGTCTGGCTCATGTAAAGGCGCTGTTTTTTGTGGGCGTGAATGACGGCATTGTGCCCGCGAGGAAGGATGGCGGGAGTCTTTTGTCTGACCGGGAGCGGGAGTTTTTCGGGGAGCACCAGCTGGAGCTGGCGCCGACCGCCAGGGAGGAGAGCTTCCAGCAGAGGTTTTACCTGTATCTGATGATGACAAAGCCTTCAAAGAAGCTGGTGGTGTCCTTTTCCATTGTGGGAAATGACGGGAAGAGCAGGAGGCCGTCCTATCTGATCGGAGAACTGAAAAAGATCTTTCCCCGGTTAAAATGCCGGGAGGCTGAAAAAAGTGGGGAGAGCGCAGCCTACACGGTCGTGGAGGCCAGACAGCAGCTGATCGGCGGACTGAGGCAGTACCGGGACGGAGGCCTTACGCCTGACTGGGGATCGGGATCAGACGCAGGACAGCAGACGGAGGACGGGACGGAGCCTGGCACAAGGCCGCAGCCGGAAGCGCAGTTTTTAGAACTGTATAAGTGGTTCTGCACCTCGGAGGAGTACAAAAGGGAAGCCCGTCGTCTGGTGGACGCGGCCTTTTATGTATATGAAAAGCAGGGCATTGGACATGCGGTGGCGCAGGCGCTCTACGGCAATATCTTGAGCGGCAGCGTGACCAGGCTTGAGCAGTATGCAGCCTGCGCTTACGCCCATTTTCTGAAATACGGGCTGGAGCTTTCTGAGCGGCAGCGGTTTGAGCTGGCGGCGGCGGATATTGGCAACCTGTTCCACGACTCCATCGACTTATGCTTTAGGAAGGTGGAGGAGGAAGGGCGTGACTGGAGGTCTATCACCGACGCAGAGCGGACCGGACTGGTAAAACAGTGTGTGGAGCAGGTGACCTCGGATTACGGCAATACCATTTTAAACAGTACCGCGCGAAACGCCTATCTTGCCCGCAGAGTGGAGAATATTACCCAACGGACCATCTGGGCATTGCAGCAGCAGATCAAACGAGGGGACTTTACCCCCGCCGGCTTTGAGGTGTCATTTTCCGCTGCGGACAATCTGGAAGCCATGAAGATCGCCCTGTCGGATCACGAATCCCTGCACCTTAAGGGAAGGGTCGACCGCATGGACTTATGCCAGGATGAAGATCAGGTATACGTAAAGATCATCGACTACAAATCCGGCAGCACATCCTTCGATCTGCTGGCTCTGTACTATGGCCTCCAGCTCCAGCTTGTGGTGTACATGGACGCGGTGATGGAGCTGACCGGCCGCAGCTATCCGGATAAGGAGGTGGTCCCTGCGGGAATCCTCTATTACAATATCGCTGACCCGATGATCCAGAAATCAAGACAGACGGATCAGGAGTCCATCAATGCACAGATCCTGCGCCAGCTGAAGATGAACGGCTTGATCAACAGTGAGCTGGATGCCATCCATCATCTGGACAATACCATTGAAAAAGAATCCGATATTATCCCGGTGGTGTTAAAGGATGATGCCGTGCAGGAAGGGAAATCCTCCGTCGCCAGCCGGGAGCGGTTTGAATATCTGCGCCGTTTTGTCCATGAGAAGCTGAAGACTGCCGGACGGGAGATATTAGACGGGGAGGTTGGCGCAGTGCCGTACAAGAGCGGGCAGCGGACTGCCTGTGATTACTGCCCGTACCATGCGGTGTGCGGATTTGACAAAAAGACTGCCGGGTATGATTACCGGAGATGGAAGAACAGGAAAACAGAAGAGATCTGGGAGGAATTATGTCAGCAAGATCAGTAAACTGGACGAAAGAGAGCAGCAGGTCATCGAGAGCCGTGGGAAGAACCTGCTGGTCAGCGCCGCGGCGGGCAGCGGAAAGACCGCCGTGCTGGTGGAGCGGATCATCCGTATGGTGACGGAAGGAGAGCATCCTCTGGATATCGACCGGCTGCTGGTGATGACCTTTACCAATGCGGCGGCTGCGGAGATGCGGGAACGGATTGGCGCTGCCATTGAAGAAAAATTGAACGGGGACCCGGAGAATGCGCACCTGCAGATCCAGGAGACCCTGGTCCATCATGCCCATATCACGACCATCGACAGTTTTTGCCTGAATGTCATAAGGGAGCATTTCAATCTGCTGGATCTGGACCCCGCCTTTAAGATCGGGGATGAGGGCGAGCTGCTTTTGCTGCGGGGCGATGTGATGCAGGAAATGCTGGAGGACCGCTATGACTTAAAGGATACGCGGTTTGAACGGTTTGTGGAGACCTATGCCCAGGGGAAGGGGGACGCGGGGATAGAGGATTATATCATGCAGGTGTATACCTTTTCCCAGAGCAATCCTTATCCGGAACAGTGGATCGCCCAGTGCCGCCAGGAGCTGTCCGCTGGATTTTCCATGGACTGTGCCTGGATGGAGTTTCTCATGGAGGACATAAAGCGGCAGGCGTCAGAGCTGAAGCTTCAGATTACGGATGCGCTCCTGGTGTGCCAGGAAGACGAATTCTTGTGCGCTTATGCGCCCATGCTCACCCAGGATGCCCGCCAGCTTGACCTGGTCTGCGGGGCGCCGGATTTTGAAGCCCTGTACGGCTGTCTCGCCCAGATTGCCTGGGACAGGTTGGCGACAGTCCGGAGCAAGGAGGTGGACCCGGAGAAAAAGTCTTATGTGACCGGGTGCCGCGACCGGGTAAAGAAGGCTGTGGGCAAGATGCGGGAGCTTTACTGCTTTGCGCCGCCCCAGGAGATGATGCAGGACTTAGAGGGCACCAGTGAGGCGGTGGCCGTGCTCTTAGATCTGACGGAGGAGTTTGCCAGCCGTTACCAGGAAAAGAAGCGGGAGCGGAACCTGGTGGATTTCAATGACCTGGAGCACGAGACGCTGAAGGTGCTGATGCGCCAGGAAGATGGAAAGACGGTGTACACGGAAGCGGCAGACGAACTGAGCCAGCAGTTTGAGGAAGTGCTGGTGGATGAATACCAGGACAGCAACCTGGTGCAGGAGGCCCTTCTCCATGCAGTATCGAGGGAGCGGTTTGGCAGGAACAACGTATTTATGGTGGGGGATGTGAAACAGAGCATCTACAAATTCCGTCTCGCAAGGCCCGAGCTGTTTCTGGAAAAATATGATACCTACGAGCCGTACGATGAGGGGGACGGAGGCTGCAAAAAGATTGAGCTGCACCAGAATTTCCGAAGCCGGGAGCAGGTGCTTTCCGGGATCAACGATGTATTTTATAAGATCATGACGGAGAATCTCGGGAGCATCCGCTATACGGAGGATGCTGCGCTGCATCCGGGAGCGAAATTCCCGGAGCCGGAGTCTCCCGGGCAGGTGGAGGAAGCACAGGACTGCGCAGAGCGCCGCCCGGATGATCCGGGGAAACGTCTGGCCGGGATCCCGGAGCTGCTTGTGATGGATACGGGGGATGCTGCGCTTTCTCAGATGGATGAGGATGCGGCAGATTATACGGCGAAGGAACTGGAGGCGAAGCTCATAGCCGGAAGGATCCGGGAGCTGACGGATACAGAGCACGGAATGCTGGTCTGGGATAAGCGCTTAAACGGTTGCGGGGGGTACCGGATTGCAGAATACCGGGATATCGTCATCCTTCTTCGCAGCGCCGCCGGATGGACGGAAACTCTGTTGTCCGTGCTGATGAATGAAGGAATCCCTGCTTTTGCGGAGTCACGGATGGGGTATTTTAACACGCTGGAGGTGGAGACGGTCTTAAGCCTTTTGTCTGTTATAGATAATCCCATGCAGGATATTCCCCTGGCGGCGGTCCTGAAATCGCCGGTCGTGGGACTGACGGACAAAGAGCTTGCGCAGGTTATGGCGAAATACCGATCCTGCGCCGATAAAGGGCAGGACCGGGGGCTGTATGGAGCGGTCCGGTATTATCTGTTGTCTCATGAGGAATCGTCTGAAGGAAACGGCGAAATGGCAGGAACCGCCGGTCAGGAGGCTGGGACCGACGGAGCAACGGTCCGGAAGCTGAAGGATTTTAAGCGCATGCTGGAACACTTCCGCATGCAGAGCACCTATCTTCCGATCCATGAGCTGATCTATGGGCTTTACGGAGAGACCGGCTATTACCATTATGTTGCGGCCATGCCTGCCGGGGAGACCAGAAAGGCAAACCTGGACATGCTGGTGGAGAAGGCCGCGGATTATGAACAGACCAGCTACAAGGGACTGTTCCATTTTGTCCGGTATATTGAAAAACTGAAGAAGTATCATACGGATTTTGGTGAGGCTGTGACGGTCGGGGAAGAGGATAACACGGTACGGATCATGAGCATCCATAAGAGTAAGGGCCTGGAGTTTCCGATTGTGTTCCTGGCCGGGATGGGAAAGAAGTTCAACCGGCAGGATGTATACGGGAAGATACTGATCGATCCGGAGCTGGGGATCGGGACAGATTACCTGGATATAGAGAACCGGCTGAAGACCACAACCTTAAAAAAGAATGCCCTGCGCCGGAAGATGGAGCTGGACAATCTGGGGGAGGAGCTGCGGGTGCTTTATGTGGCGATGACCCGTGCAAAGGAGCAGCTTATCATGACCGGAACGGACCGCTATCTGGCAAAGAATCTGGAGAAGCATGCACAGGTCCCGGTTGTGGACGGACAGATCCCCTATACCATTCTGGCTACCGCAGGCTCGTATCTGGACTGGATCCTGATGTGTTTAAGCGGCGGTCAGGCGCGCATCCGTATGACAGAGGTGCCGGTTGAAGAGATTGTGGGCGGCGAGATGGTAAGGCAGATCCAGACAAGACAGTCGAGAGAACGTTTGCTGGGGCTTGACACGGAGAGGGAGTATGACGGCGCTTACCGCCGGCAGCTGGAGCGGCATCTGGGTTTTTCCTATCCTTATGCGGCGGATATCCGGCTGCACACCAAGATGTCCGTGTCGGAGCTTAAAAAGCAGGGACAGATGACCGATGAGGCGGAGAGCGTCTGCATGGAAGGCCCATTGACGCCCGACTGGGAGGAATGGCTTACAAAGCGGTGGGAGAATGCCGGAAAGCAGGAGGAATCCATATCTTACAGTGATATTGCCCCGGACGGAGGCGCCGGTGCGGCGAGAGGTACGGCGTATCACCGGGTCATGGAGCTGCTGCCTTTCGACCAGATGGAGAGCCAGGCGGACGTGGAGGCGTACCTTGCCCGGATGGTGGAACGAGATCAGATGACGGCGGAGAGCTGCGGTCTGATCGACAGCAGCGCCGTCTGGACCTTCCTTTCCTCGGAGTTTGGGCAGCGCATGAAGCGGGCGCAGGCCAAAGGGCGGCTTCACAAGGAGCAGCAGTTTGTTATGGGAATACCCGCGCGGGATATGGGAGCCGGGGATTCAGACGAGCTGGTGGTGATCCAGGGTATTATCGATGCGTTCTTCGAAGAGGAAGAAGGTCTGGTGCTGATGGACTATAAGACAGATAAGATCAGCCGGGAAGAGACCCTGGTGGAGCATTATAAAAAACAGCTGGATTATTATGAGCGGGCGCTTGAGCAGATGACGGGAAAGCCGGTCAAAGAGAAGGTGATCTATTCCCTTACCCTTCAGAAGGCGATCACGGTCGCATGAAAAGTGATTGCAGAATTTTTCAAAAGTGCTATAATTCATGAGGGGTTTGAGGGGAATCAATAGGATGAGAGGACAAAACACATGATACGAGACTTGACAGAAGGAAATCCACAAAACCTGTTATGGAGATTCACCGTTCCAATGTTCATCAGCGTTATATTCCAGCAGCTCTACAATATTGCAGACAGCGTGATCGCCGGTAAGTTCGCCGGGGAGGATGCGCTGGCAGCGGTAGGGGCTTCCTACCCGATCACCATGATCTTCATGGCTATCGCTGTGGGGAGTAATATCGGTTGTTCCGTGGTGATCTCCCAGTTTTTCGGGGCAAAGCGGTATGACCAGATGAAGACGGCAGTCTATACGACCCTGATATCAGCGACTGCTTTGTCGGTGATCCTGACGATCGCGGGACTTTTGGGAAGCCGCGGGCTGATGCGCATGATCCAGACCCCGGAGAATATTTTTTCGTCCGGAGATCTGTATCTGAGGATTTATATAGCCGGATTTTTGTTTCTGTTTTTATATAATGTGGCGACCGGGATCTTCACATCCCTTGGGGATTCCAAAACGCCGCTGTATTTTCTGATCGGTTCTTCCCTCGGCAATATCGTGCTGGACTACTGGTTCGTGGCGGGATTTGGCTGGGGCGTGGCTGGTGTGGCGTGGGCGACCTTTATCGCGCAGGGGATCGCCTGTGTGCTGGCGCTTGTCACGATGGTGGTCCGGTTAAGGAGCGTGAAGACCGAGAAAAAGCCGGTGGTGTTTTCCATGGAAATGCTGGGGCGCATCAGCCTGATCGCAGTACCCAGTATCCTGCAGCAGAGCTTTATCTCCATCGGAAATATCTTTGTTCAGGGACTGATCAACTCCTTTGGTTCTTCCGTTATCGCGGGATATTCGGCGGCGGTGAAGCTGAATACATTTACACTCACCAGTTTCACTACCCTGGGGAATGGTATTTCCAGCTTTACGGCGCAGAATATCGGCGCCGGGAAGGTCGAACGGGTGAAAGAGGGAATGAAAGGCGGCGTAAAGCTGGGGATCATCCTGACGGTGCCGTTTCTTGTGGCGTTCTTTGGGTTCGGCAGCCAGATGATGTCCCTGTTCATGAAGGAGGACAGCACCGTGGCGATGCAGACCGGCGTGGAGTTTTTGCGGATCGTCTCACCGTTCTACATTGTGGTGGCGATGAAGCTGGTATCAGATGGGGTGCTGCGCGGTTCCGGCTCCATGAAGGAATTTATGGTGGCGACCTTCTCGGATCTGGTATTGAGAGTGGTCTTGTCGTTTGTGTTTGCAGGGTTCTTTGGCGTGACGGGCGTGTGGCTCTCCTGGCCGGTGGGCTGGGTGACCGGCAGCGTATTGTCACTGTGGTATAACCGGAAGGTGACGAAGCGCCTGGAGGTCCGTCTGGCACAGAGCCCGCAGGCGTAGATTTTTTAGCGCTGGAAAGGAATGGGATATATGAAAGAAAAACAGCAGTCCAACTGTGAGAGCTGTATGTATTATGAGTATGATGATGATTATGAATGTTATACCTGCGGCATGGACTTAGATGAGGATGAGATGGTGCGGTTTTTGTCAGATCGTTTTTTCAACTGTCCTTATTATCGTCTGGGTGATGAGTATATGATCGTGAGGAAACAGCTTTAGCATCTGCGGCCGGGGCATTTGTCCCGGCCTTTTAGATCATGGCTTCCAGAATCATAGCCTCCAGGATCCCTGCGGCGTCAGCCACCAGCTCCGCGCAGGGACGTTTTTTATAGTAGGCGGCGGTGCGGGCGGAGGGAGTAGGGGCATCGACATGGTGGTCCAGCCCCAGAAGCTCCCGGCACACAATGCTGCCGTTCTTGTCACGGAAGTCCGTTGCCAGCGCCTGGACGCGCTCGTACTGGGCTTTTTTTCCTTCGGTGTCTCTGGGGTCACTGTAGCCGTAGAAAAGCCCTGCGGCAAGAAACATGCCGCTGATAGCGCCGCAGACTTCACGCAGGCGTCCCATCCCTCCGCCGAAGGAGGAGGCCATACGCGCCGCTGTGTCTTTGTCCAGCCCAAGTTCCTCATGGAAGGCCAAAAGGACGGATTGGGCGCAGTTGTAACCTTCCAGAAAATATGCTTTTGCTTTTTGACTGTGATCCCCGGTTATGGGGCAGTTTGGTATATCTGGCTTGTTCATATGGAATTCCTCACTGGATTTTCTCTGATTCTTTTTGGTAAAATGATCTGCCGGATTCAATTTCCATATCCGATCTTTAAGGTCTGGCCATCCAGGGCGATTCCTTTGCTACGCGTGATCGGCAGCTTCTGGTCTTCAGTAAAGCCTATGGTCTCTCCGTCATTTAAGGTGACGTCGCTTTCCAGAATATAGGTGACGATGTCCAGCATGAAGCTGTGGATCTCATTGAAGTCTGCTTGTTCCGTGTCCGTATAGACCTCGATCTCGTCCCGGCCAAATTTCTTCATGCCATAAGTATAGATCCCGGCCTGTTTCTTGTCCCGGTGGATCCCAAACCATACCCAGTTCATGACAGGAAGCGTCCCGTCCTTCATCATCATCGAAAAGTCGCGGTAAAATTCAGGCTGAAATACGGCTCCATCCGTGTACACAGCCACGGCATGTTCCTGGTTCAGACAGGAGGAGACCGCCTTGGTAAACAGTTTGCCGCGTTCAAACGGGCCGGCGTCCTCTCCAAGCACTGCAACCAGGATCTGCGCTTTATGTTTTTTGGTCGTCTCAACAGCATCGGGCCACATGTAATTAGCTGCCGCATATGTTTCCGCCTCTCCATTGGGAACCGGCATATCCATAAAGCTGACAGCCAGGCGCATCCCGTCCAGCTCCAGAACGAGGATATCCCTGTATTTTTCATCCTCTTCGTCATCGATGGCCGGCGCGGCGTCGATGTCCCAGTCTTTCTTAAGATCCTTTACGAACTGCTCCCTGTCCCAGGATGGTTCGGACAAAAGCACAAAGCCTATGAAGCCGCTTGCCTCCTGATTCTCAGTCTGTTTCTTTTTCTTCTTTCCAAAGCTAAATAAACCCATGGTTGGTTCCTCCTGTGAAATTCTGTGGACTAATTGAAAGTTTTCTCTCTGACAAGCCGGAAATTATAAATCAAGCCTCATATAAATTGATGTATCCATAGGGCTATCGTTATAACTTTTAATTTCATAAAAACCATATTTTTTATACAGGCGTACTGCACTCTGCAAAAAAGGCAATGTGTCTAACAACATATGGATATATCCGATTTCTTTTGCAGCTCTGATAATTTCTTGCACCAAATAATCTCCAATATGCTGCCCTCTAAACTGTGGCCGTACATATAAGCGCTTCATCTCACAATTAGCTTCATCAATCTTTCGCAGTCCGATGCAGCCTGCCAATTTATTGTCATAATACGCCAGCAGAAGTCTCCCCGCAGGAATACCATATTTCGCCTCTAAATGTTCCAATTCTTCATCATAATTCTGGACTTTAAGATATTTTTCAAAGCTGGGATCTCCCGCAATCAACATATTTGTATATTCAGAAAACAATGTTTTCACTTCTTCCTTATGCGAATACGCCGGAATCAGTTCTACGTCCATGTTGTCCTCCTTCATGACTGAGTTTCTACCCTATAGAAATTTTCTTCGGATAATTTTTGCTTTCTCATTCAACAGTTGTAATAAATCTTCATGCAGTTCATAGCAATCATGTCTGCCATGAACAGCCATATCATATTCTGTAAAGTTGTTACATTCTATTCGCCGCCCTGTTTGAATCCCAAGTGGTTGTAATTCATATATGATTTATTTTACCTCTGTAACTTCCCATTTAGTGATTTCATCTTATCATATTATGAAGCAGCCTACAACAGGGAATGATGTTGAAAACAACGGAATTTGAACCATTACACTGCCTTGTCACCAGATTGCCGCAGCTGTAAAATGTGGAAGCTGATGACGATCATTTCTTGACAACAGCAGATGGGTATTGTATAGTATAGACAGTTTTCCGCGGGACTCCTTCCCGCGACAATTTCCGAAATCTTTTTTGCAGTTTTGACGGCGGCTCGCCGGAGATTTCCTGGTTTGATGCAGTACATGAATTCTACCATTTGTATCAGCGTTTTTACAGTTTTCCGTTGTCTGGACATTTCTCTTGTCTCAGGCGGATTTCATGATTGAAAACACATCTAAAACATCTTATAATGGAGGTATCAGCAATGAGAAGAAACAGAAAACACAAGGACAAGGTATTTGTGATGGTTTTTAAGAGACCGGAGGATCTTCTGGATCTGTACAACGGCCTGAATAAAAGCCACTATGACAATCCCGATGATCTGGAGATCACGACACTGGAGGATGCCATTTACATCCATATGAAGAATGACATGTCGTTCCTGATCGATAACACCCTAAACCTGTGGGAACATCAAAGCTCCTACAACCCTAACATGCCGGTGCGCGGGCTTTCCTATTTTGCGAAGCTGTATCAGAAATATATTGATCAGCACAAGATCAATATATTCAGCACCAGTTTAAAACCGCTGCCATTTCCTCAGTATTTTGTATTTTACAACGGACCGCAGGAAGCGCCTGACCGGAAAGAACTGCTGCTTTCAGATGCATTTAAGATATCTGTAAACGGGCATGAGGATAGCAGTGAGAGGATATCCAGGATACCGTGTCTGGAGGTACGGGCTACGATGCTGAACATCAACAGTGGTCACAACCGGGAGTTGATGGAGAAGCTGCAGGAGGCTTAAGGAGTACGCCCAGTTTGTTGAGAAGATCCGGGATTATCAGAGGAGCGGGCTGCCTGTGGAAACTGCGTTGGACCAGGCGGTTAATGATTGTATCCGGGAAGGTGTCTTAGAGGATATCTTGTCAGGACATAAAGCGGAGGTGATGACAATGTTTCTGACAGAATATGACGAAGAACGCCATATGGAGATGGAGCGGGAAGAATGGGAGGCAATCGGTATCACGAAAGGAGAGGCGATCGGCATCGCTAAAGGCGTAAGAGCCCTTGTGGAGACCTGCCAGGAGCTTGGACTTTCCCGTAAGGAGGCGGGCGGAAGACTTCAGGCAAAGTTTTCAGTAAGCGCTGACACTGCGGAAGCATATCTGAAATCGTACTGGAAAAATGACGCTGAGACCGGGACTGCTGACGAAAAAAGCAACACTTAAATGAAAGGATGAAGAGCGCTGAAAAAGTCTGGTTCTTTGAAAAAATCAGGTTTTTCAGTGCTCATTTTGGCTTATCTGGCATTTTCCTGCAGGTTGCCTTTTATGCGGATTTATGCTATAATTCGACGGTACGTGTGTGGAGAGAATCTCATGGCAGATTCTCTCCACATTGTCGGTTTTGGGATTGTTTAACAGATTAATGTGTTAACAGTCCATAATATAACTAAAGGAGATTAAGAAAATGGAACAAAAAGGCGGGGACAAGAAAATCCTATGGTACAGCCTGGCATTTATGGCATTTTCCACAGTGTGGGGCTTTGGAAATGTAATTAACGGCTTTTCCGAGTACGGTGGGCTGAAGGCTATCGTATCATGGATCATGATTTTTGCTATTTATTTTGTACCGTATGCATTGATGGTCGGCGAAATGGGATCTGCCTTCAAGAACGCGGGCGGCGGTGTCAGCTCCTGGATCCAGGCCACGATCGGGCCGCAGATGGCTTACTATGCGGGCTGGACATACTGGGTGGTGCATATGCCCTATATTTCCCAGAAACCAAGTTCTACGGTGATCGCTGCAAGCTGGGCGATCTTCCAGGACAAGCGCGCCAGCAGCATGAACACGACCATCCTGCAGATCATCTGCCTGGTGATCTTTATTTTCGCCATGTATTTGGCAAGCAAAGGTGTCAGCATGCTTAAGAAGCTGTCCACACTGGCTGGTTCTACCATGTTCATCATGTCCATGCTGTTTGTACTGATGATGATCGCGGCGCCGGCTATCACGGATGCAAACCTGTTGGAAATCGACTGGTCGCTTAAGAACTTCATGCCGACTTTTGACGCAAAGTTCTTTATGGGATTGTCCATCCTGGTGTTTGCGGTGGGAGGCTGTGAGAAGATTTCACCATATGTAAATAAGATGAAGGACCCTGCCAGGGATTTCTCAAAGGGTATGATCGCACTGGCGGTCATGGTTGCGGTTACCGCTATCCTTGGAACCGTATCTCTCGGCATGATGTTCGATTCCAACAATGTGCCTCAGGATCTGATGACCAACGGCGCTTACTATGCATTCCAGAAGCTGGGAGAGTATTATCATGTGGGCAACCTTTTTGTGATCATCTATGCGATCACCAACCTGATCGGCCAGTTTTCCGTTATGGTAATATCCATCGATGCGCCTCTGCGGATGCTGCTTGACAGCGCGGACGAGCGGTTCATTCCGAAAAAGATGTTTAAGCAGAATGAACATGGCGCATATGTGAACGGACATAAGCTGATCATGGCGATCGTGTGCGTATTGATCGTAGTACCGGCATTTGGTATTAAAAATGTGGATGTACTGGTCAGATGGCTGGTAAAGGTAAATTCCGTGTGTATGCCTCTGCGTTATCTGTGGGTATTTGTGGCATATATTGCGCTGAAAAAGGCCGGCGAGAAATTCCCTGCGGAATATCGTTTTGTGAAAAATAAGACACTGGGAATCATTCTGGGCGCATGGTGCTTTGGCTTTACCGCATTTGCCTGCCTCACTGGTATCTATTCTGAGGATCCGTTCCAGCTGGTGCTCAACATTGTTACCCCGTTCGTACTGGTGGGACTTGGGTTTATCCTGCCGATGATGGCGAAGAAGGAACAGAAAGCATAGGAGGAAAGAAGACCATATGGCTCTGATCGTACAGAAATTCGGCGGAAGCTCTGTCGCAGATGCGGACAGGCTCCGCCATGTGGCAAAAATCATCACGGATACGTATCGTGCGGGCAATCAGGTAGTTGTGGTGCTGTCGGCTCAGGGAGACACCACGGATGAACTGATTGAAAAAGCGCATGAGATCAATCCTCATGGCTCCAGCCGGGAGATGGATATGCTGCTTGCCACTGGAGAGCAGATCTCCGTGGCGCTCTGCGCTATGGCGGTGGAAGCTCTGGGCTGCCCGGTCATTTCCCTGACCGGCTGGCAGTCCGGCATGGTGACCAACACCAAGTCCATGAAGGCCCGGATCAAGCGGGTGGAAACGGAGCGGCTGGAAGCGGAGTTAAGCCAGAAAAGGATCGTCATTGTGACGGGATTTCAGGGGATCGACCGCAATGAGAACATAACCACCCTTGGCCGGGGCGGGTCGGATACGTCGGCGGTTGCGCTGGCGGCGTCGCTTCATGCGGACCTCTGCCAGATCTATACCGATGTGGACGGCGTTTATACGGCGGATCCCAGGCTCGTACCGGGCGCAAGGAAACTGGATGAGGTCACCTACAACGAGATGCTGGAGCTTGCCACGCTGGGGGCGCAGGTTCTGCACAACCGGTCGGTGGAGATGGCGAAAAAATACAATGTCAGGCTGGAGGTTTTATCCAGCTTCACGGGCAATCCCGGAACCGTAGTGAAGGAGGTCGTAAAACGCATGGAGAAATCATATATCAGCAGTGTGGCTGTGGACAAGAATATCGCGCGGATCGCGCTGATCGGAGTGCCTAACGAGATCGGCACCTCATTTAAGGTGTTTTCCCTGCTGGCCCAGAACAATATTAATGTGGATATCATTCTTCAGGGAATTGGTCATGAGGACGGAAAAGATATCTGTTTTACCGTTGCAAGCTCCGATTTAGAGGCAGCGTCTGAGCTTTTGGAGCAGAATAAAGACCGGATACTCTTTAACCGTCTGGAGACCAATGAGGATGTGGCAAAGGTTTCTGTGGTGGGAGCCGGAATGATCAATAACCCTGGCGTCGCTGCCAAGCTGTTTGAGGCGCTGTATGACGCCAACATCAATATCAACATGATCTCCACAAGTGAGATCAAGATATCTGTGCTGGTGGACCGGAAGGATGCGTCGAAAGCGGTGGAGGCTATCCACGACAAGTTTTTTGAGATGATGTAGAGGACATAAGATGAGAAATAAGAATTTTTGGATACTTCTGCTCTTGCTGCTTGCAGGGATTGTTCTGGGAGGTTTCCTGGGGAGCCTGGCGGAGGGGACCGCATGGCTGTCATGGCTGAATTTTGGTCAGTCCTTTGGGCTGGATTCGCCGTTAATCTTGAACTTTGGGGTACTGGTCATTACCTTTGGCCTGTCTATCAAGATCACTATGGCAAGCATCATTGGAGTGGCGGTGGCTTTGATCATTTACCGCCTGATCTGAGGCTGTTCTTCAGAAAATACATAATTGTTTAAGAGAGGCTGTCACGCCTTTGATCGGGAGATCCGTATCCTCCAGGTCAAAGGTGCGGCAGCTTTTTGGTATGGCTTTTCCGTGATTTTTGTACAGTTCTTGCCAATAGGAATGCCGGGCAGTATAATGGTATTAATTTTATCCATGTTGAAGGAGGGGTTGAGGATGTGGCAGTTACAGGAAACGTTCAAGAGACGGGAATCTCCCTGTCTGGGCAGGAGGCAAGTCCGGGTAACGCTTGCTGCGCTGGCCCTGGCAGCAGGACTTGTGGCCGGATGGGGTTCAGTGAAGGCGGAGGCGGCAGAGGCATCCGGGGAGCTCACACTGGATGAGCGGTTTAATGAGCTGTATTATGGGAATCTGGAAGCGCAGGAAACCAGAAACGGGATCGGTTTGACAAAGGAGCAGATGTTGGAGGATTATGATTACCTGTATCGGTCGATCCGGGAGAACTGGCCTTATGTGGGGGTTGCCAGACGTAAGGCGGGGGCAGACCTGGATGCCAGTTATAAAGAAGGAAGAATGCGGCTGGAAGCCGCTGGGACAGACGTGGATTTCTATATTGAGGTATCGAAGCTGGTGGATTCCATGAAGGGGATCGGCCATCTCAGCGTTTATGATCCCTACACAGTATCCAGTGAGGTGAGGGGATACAAACAGTATCAGGACTCAGGGCAGTGGCCGGAGGAACTTGACTGGTACAGGCCCTGGATCGCTGACTGGCTCAGTGATCCGGTGGTAAGGAATGAGTCTGCATGGAAGGAGCTTTTAAAAGCTTCTTTCAGCTCGGCCTATGACCAGACTATGGAAGAATTCGGGATTGATCAGGGGAATGCGGCAGAAAATGTGCACACGGAGATTATCGAAGAGGGAAAGACGGCTTACTTGTCCATCGCTGCTTTCGATATGGATTCCTACGATGAGGACAAAGAGATCCTGTTTGACTTTTACAGGCAGGTGGCTGATTATGACAATCTGATCATAGATATAAGGGAAAACGGGGGAGGAGGGATGCCCTACTATATGGACCTGATCGTGGCCCCCAACACGGAAAAGGATCTCTGCTGGCTGAATTATGTGTTTGTAAAGGATGGGGAGATCAACCGGAAATACAACTCTGATCTGCATGAGGTGTTTTTTTCTCTGGATACGCCAGTTGATCAGATAAGGGAGCAGATGCTGAAGAGCTGGTCCGGAAGGCAGAGGGAAGCGGTGGAACCTCTTCTGGAACATATTGGAGTTCCGGAAAAGATGAATCAGGAGGATTTAAAAGAGCTGGATCTGTATGCGCCGGATGTGATGTACATAGAGTCACTTAATGGGGAGCGGATGTTTCAAGGAAAGATATGGGTCCTTGTGAGTGGAAATGTTTATTCCTCATCAGAATCTTTTGCGTCCTTCTGTAAGACGACAGGCTGGGCGGCTCTCGTCGGAACCCGCACCGGCGGGGACGGCATCGGGTCTGATCCGCTGATGATCGTGCTGCCCAACAGCGGACTTGTGAGCAGATATGCCTGGATTTATGGAACGGTGCAGGATGGGACCGGGAGCGAAGAGTTTGGGACGGAGCCAGACTATATTTCCGGACCGGGAGAATCAGCGCTGGAAACATGTCTGAGGCTGATCAGGGAAAATGGCCGGTAAAATGTATGATTCCAACGTTGCCATTCTCAGGGGAACGTGCTAGAATCGTATGTATCAAAATCAAGTAAGCGCTTTCAGCCGTCGACCGCCCTGTGCGTTTGACACTGAAGGCAGGGGAGAAACAGATTATGAATATACGGAAGAAGGCGGTCCGTTCCTATGAGATGGATATGTGCAATGGACCGCTTTTTGGCAAGATCGTGGCGTTTGCCGTGCCTCTGATCCTGTCCGGGATCTTACAGCTCTTATTTAATGCGGCGGACATTATTGTGGTAGGAAGATTTGCAGGAAGTGAGTCTCTTGCGGCGGTAGGCTCCACGTCGTCCCTGATCAATCTTCTGGTCAATATCTTTATCGGCCTGTCCGTCGGAGCCAATGTCCTTGTGGCCCAGTTTTACGGCGCCCAGAGGCGGAAGGATTTGGAGGAGACGGTTCATACGGCGATGCTGCTGGCGGTATTTGGCGGCGTGTTCCTGATCGTAGTGGGAGTCCTGCTTGCAGATCCGCTTTTAGAAATGATGGGAACGCCGGATGATGTATTGCCGCTTGCGGCTCTCTATATGAAGATTTATTTTGTCGGGATGCCTGTGACCCTGCTTTACAACTTTGGAAGTGCGGTCCTGAGGGCCGTGGGCGATACCAAAAGGCCGCTGTACTTCCTTTTGACAGCGGGGATCATCAACGTGGTGCTGAACCTGATCTTTGTGATTGCGTTTTCTATGGGGGTAGCGGGCGTTGCCCTCGCCACCGTCATTTCGCAGTGTGTCTCCGCGGCGCTGATCGTCCAGTGTCTGGTGCGTTCTGACGCGCCGTACCGGCTGCGGAAGGACAGGCTGAAGATGACGAAGGACAAGCTGATGCTCATAGCAAAGATCGGTCTTCCCGCCGGATTGCAGGGAGCGATCTTTTCTATTTCCAACGTTTTGATCCAGTCCTCTGTCAATTCCTTCGGTTCCATCGCCATGGCGGGCAATACGGCTTCGGCCAATATCGAAGGGTTTGTGTACACATCCATGAATGCGGTGTACCAGACGGCGCTCAGCTTCACCAGTCAGAATTTTGGTGCAAAAAAGTTTGACCGGATGACGAAGATCCTTTTGTACTGCCTGGGCTTTGTGGTTCTGGTGGGTATCGTGATGGGGGACGGAGCAGTCCTGTTTGGCCGTCAGCTTTTG
The DNA here is from genome assembly GCF_040719375.1 of Clostridium sp. AN503. Classification (NCBI taxonomy): domain Bacteria; kingdom Bacillati; phylum Bacillota; class Clostridia; order Eubacteriales; family Clostridiaceae; genus Clostridium; species Clostridium sp. AN503. The sequence continues at coordinate 936,364 of NZ_JBFDTP010000002.1, forward strand.
GGGATCTATTCTTCCGATCCGGAGGTGATCCAGTACGGGATGAACCGGCTGCGGCTCATAAGCGGTCCTTATTTCCTGTGTGGGATCATGGATGTGATGGTGGGCGGGCTGCGCGGCGTCGGGTATTCGGTGATCCCTATGCTCGTGTCGCTGACCGGGGCCTGTGCGTTCCGGGTACTGTGGATCTTTACGGTGTTTGCGGCAGACCGGACCCTTAAGACACTTTATCTGTCGTATCCAGTGTCCTGGACGATCACGTTTACGGCCCATGTGATCTGCTATATCCTGATCCGCAGGAAACTGGCAAGGAATCATATGAAAAGTCAGGCGGCAAGTTAAAATGTAATGGCAGGCTCAGGATATTTATGGTATGATAAAAGAAGCTGAAAAGACATGAAGGAGGTCAACCATGGACAAAGAAGTATTAGGATACGTAGTAGAAAAGACAAAAGAACTGATCGCTGCGGCGACCTGCAGCAGTGAGACAAGGGAAGCAGCCCAGGCCTGGCTGGATGCGGTTGGGACAGAAGGCGAAGCGGCAGAGACAAAGAAATACATAGAAGAGCTGGAAGCTGATATCATGCCGATTGACAATCTGATCGGTTTTGCAGAGTCAGATGCAGGGAGCCAGGTTTTCGGAGCGGCAGCGCCCAATGTGGCGGCACATGCGAAAGAGATCAAGGCTGCCGGAGCCAAATTCTGCGATTGCCCGGCCTGCGCAGCAGTGGAAGCGATCCTTGAGAAGAAGGAGCAGATCCTTAAATAGCAGGTATTTTTGATTCGTGGAATATCGTTTTATATAAAGAAAAAGCATCAGTCAGCGATGATTGATGCTTTTTCTTTATTAAATCGTTTATTTGTGGTACAATATCCGGGATATCCGCCTAAAGGCACGGTGCACTACATAACCTCCCAGGCAGATGACTGCCAGATACAGAAGGTTTGCGGGCAGGATGCCGATGCGCAGGGCGATGTCATGGAAGATGATCTGTGTGGTGGGATAGTAGGGGGAGATATAGAACATATCCGCCCGTCCATGTCCCGGAGCATAGATATTGATCAGCGTGGCGATGCAGCAGCAGATCACAAAGACCGGGATCGTGCGGGCAAAGCCTTTGCCGGACAACGCCGACCGTCCGGTCAGGAAGATAAAGATTCCGATCAGGATCAGCATGGTGTGCCAGACATAGCCATGGACAGACAGAGTCCAGTGGATGCCCAGAAATCCCTCCGGCACCAGGAGCGCTGCAATGCCCCCAAGCAGGTTGTAGTCCTGCATAAAGGTATACAGTGTGGTCTTGACTGTCCGGTCCTTTATAAATGGCAGGAGCAGGCACAGATACATGGGCAGGCTGCAGAGCTGGAAGGGGAAAAACCACCAGTCGTAGCTTCTGTGATTGATGAAATAATATAAAAACAGTTGTTTGTAGGTTTCGCTGACAGCCAGAAACAGCCCGCAGGCAAAGAGGATACGGTCTGCGGTGCGGTCCGGCAGGGAGCGGAGCCGGAAAAAAATTGAATTGTTCATAATAATATAGTATAACATTCTTGATGAAAAAGAACAAGGCAGGGGAGATATCGGATTTTGCGGCAGCGGCGGCCCTCATGCCGGAGCAGCACAGATTCCGGCTCCGGTTTCGACCATAAGAAGCTGTAGGCATCCGGAATTTTCTTAAAAGCCTGCAAGGGGAAGGGGCAACTCGCCTGCGCTCAGACAACCCCTTCCCCTTGCAGAACAGAAAATCCTGTATGCCAACAGCTTCTAATGGTCTGCAAAGTCGCCGGAATCTGTGCTGCTCCGGCGCAAGGGCCGCCGCTGCCGCAAAATGCGGAATCTCCGGCTACGTTTTCTCAGGAAGAGGAGAAAAGATTGATGATGGAAGACGGTATGAAAAACAACGAGAATATGAAAAACGAAGAAAATATGGTGAACAAAGAATGTGGTGAACGTATGACAGAGTTAAGAGTGTTGGATGCAGGACAGGTGAAGGAGATTTATGATACTTATATGACTACGGATTTTCCGAAGAGCGAGCTGCCGCCGGTGGAGGCGTTTTTTGAGCGGTTGGAGCGGGGGATCTATGAGTGTCTGGGGCTTTATGAGAATGGGGCGCTGAGGGCATATGGGTATTTTACGAGAAATGATGAGCGGGGATATATGCTTTTGGATTTTCTGGCGGTCTGCCCGGAGTATCGAAGCGGCGGCTATGGCAGTAAATTTTTGCAGATGGTCAAAGAATATTTTCCGGAGAGAAATGGTATCCTTCTGGAGTGTGAGTCTCTGCGGACAGCGCCGGATGAGGCGCAGCGGGAGATCAGAAGCAGGAGAATCAAGTTCTATCTGAGGAACGGCTGCCGGGAGACCAATGTGTCGTCCTGTTTGTTTGGGGTAGATTTTGATATTCTGTATCTGCCGCTTAAGGAGGAGGAACCGCAGGTGGATGTGGAACTGTGTGGAATCTATCGCCTGATGTTTGGGGAGGAGAGATTCAGGAAATATGCAAAGGTATCCTTACGGTAACAGAGGAACCTGCAGGACACGTATTGATTTTTTGCTGTAGTTTGTGGTATGATATCACACAATCTTATGTAAAATTCCGCTTGTCAGCCTGATATGGCTTCGTTATAATAGAGGGCAGGCAATATGCGATGAAAGGACAGGAAGGATGATCAAATTAGAACGTACCAGTGTGATGAACCTGGAGAACGCGATCCGCGGCGCACGTAACCCTATGAACAGTTGGAACAGGATGGACAGCGCCTACGATGAGGATGGCAATTATATCCTGGGCCCCAATGATCTGGGGCTGGCGAAGCGCCTTCGCAGAGCAGGCAGTGATCACCGTAAATATATCCGCCAGGTTTTTGTATCGGTAGATATTACAGCGCCGCTGTACTGGTGGAAGGAATATGACACTTATAAGGTGGGGACGGTGGCGAACTCCACCAGCACCATGCACAAGATCCACAGCAAGCCCTTTGAGCTTGATGATTTCAGCACGGACCACATGACGCCGGAGACCCTGGCATTTATGGGGACAGTGGTGGAACAGCTGGAGCAGATCCGGCTTAAATATATGGAGACGAAGGATAAGGCAGACTGGTATGATCTGATCCAGCTGCTTCCGTCCAGCTACAACCAGATGCGGACCTGCACGCTGAATTACGAGACGCTGATCAATATCTATTTTGCCAGACGCAGCCATAAGCTTTTAGAGTGGCATACCTTCTGCGACTGGATTGTATCCCTTCCTTACGGGAAAGAGTTGATCCTTGCGGAGGATGGGGAGGAATCTGTTTGAATATTATCGTAGCAGTGGATAAACATTGGGCCATCGGCAGCAGGGGTCAGCTGCTGGTGAGCATCCCCCATGACCAGAAGCGTTTCCGGGAGATGACCCTGGGAAAGGTCATTGTCATGGGCAGGAAGACGTTGGAGAGCCTTCCTGGGGGACAGCCGTTATACGGACGTACCAATGTGGTGCTGAGCCGGAACCCGGAGTATCAGGTGAAGGGAGCGGAGGTCTGCCACAGCATGGAGGAGACGCTTTCCTTTTTGAAGGCGTATCCCTCGGAAGATATTTATATCATCGGCGGAGGCAGCATCTATGAGCAGTTTTTGCCCCTGTGTGACAGGGCGGAAGTGACCTGGATCGATTTTGCTTACGATTCAGACACGGGATTTCCGAATCTGGAAGAACTGCCGGGGTGGGAGCTGAGGACAGAGAGCGATGAGCAGACGTATTTTGACCTGTGCTATACCTACCGGACTTATGAAAAGACGGAGTGAGAGTGACAACGGCGGAATCATGAATGGGAAGCCGAATATACAGGAAGATGATCAGGAGGATGGAAATGTATAAGATTTTAAAAGCGGAAAAGCTGGCGGATAAGATTTTCCTCATGGATGTGGAAGCGCCGCGGGTGGCAAAGTCCTGTCAGCCGGGTGAATTTGTCATTGTAAAGATCGATGAGAAGGGGGAACGGATCCCGCTTACAATCTGCGATTATGACCGGGAGCGGGGGACTGTGACTATCGTGTTCCAGATCGTGGGAGCCTCCACTCAGAGGATGTCGCTCCTTGCGGCAGGAGACGCGTTCCAGGATTTTGTGGGACCCTTAGGGCAGGCGTCCGAGTTCGTGAAGGAAGACTTGGAAGAAGTGAAAAAACGCAGATATTTATTCGTGGCGGGCGGTGTGGGAACCGCTCCTGTCTATCCGCAGGTGAAGTGGATGAAGGAACACGGCATCGATGTGGATGTGATCGTGGGAGCCAAGAATAAGGAACTGCTGATCCTGGAAGACATGATGAAGGATGTGGCAGGCAATCTGTACATAACTACCGATGACGGCTCCTATGTGCGAAAAGGCATGGTGACAGATGTGATCAGGGATCTGGTGGAGAACCAGGGCAGACACTACGACGTGTGTGTGGCCATCGGACCGATGATCATGATGAAGTTTGTCTGCAAGCTGACAAAGGAGCTGGGACTCCATACGATTGTCAGCATGAACCCGGTCATGGTGGACGGGACCGGCATGTGCGGGGCCTGCCGTCTGACTGTAGGCGATGAGGTAAAGTTCGCCTGCGTGGACGGACCGGAGTTTGATGGGCACCTGGTGAATTTTGACGAGGCGATGAAACGCCAGCAGATGTATAAGACCGAAGAAGGCCGGGCGATGTTAAAAGCCTTAGAGGGCGACACTCATCACGGCGGCTGCGGCAACTGCAACTGACCGTTACGGATACCAGGAACAATCGGAGGACAAAGAAGATGGACGTATTAAAGAAAGTGCCTGTGAGAGAGCAGGATGCAAAGGTTCGCGCAACCAATTTTGAAGAAGTTTGCTATGGCTACAATAAAGAAGAAGCGATGGAGGAAGCCTCCAGATGCCTGAAATGTAAAAATGCAAAGTGCATGGGCGGCTGTCCGGTCTCCATCAACATTCCCGGTTTTATCAAGGAAGTGGAGGCTGGCAATTTTGAGGAGGCAGCCAATGTGATCGCGGAAGCCTCCGCCCTTCCGGCAGTCTGCGGCCGCGTGTGCCCGCAGGAAAGCCAGTGCGAGGGCGTATGTATCCGCGGTATCAAGGGCGAGCCGGTCTCCATCGGGAAGCTGGAGCGTTTTGTGGCGGACTGGTCCCGGGAAAATGGATTTGTCCCCAGGGCTGCCAAGGAAAAGCTTGGGAAGAAGGTAGCTGTAGTCGGTTCCGGCCCGGCAGGACTTACCTGTGCCGGGGATCTGGCAAAGCTGGGCTATGATGTGACGATCTTTGAGGCGCTCCATGAGCCGGGCGGCGTTCTGACCTACGGTATCCCTGAGTTCCGTCTGCCGAAGGAAACGGTGGTGCGCGCTGAGATCGAGAACGTGAAGAAGCTGGGTGTGGAGATTGAGACAGACGTGATCATCGGCAAGTCCGTGACCATCGATGAATTGATGGATGAGGAAGGGTACGAAGCTGTATTCATCGGTTCCGGCGCAGGTCTCCCGAAGTTCATGGGCATTCCGGGCGAGAATGCCAACGGCGTGTTCTCCGCCAATGAATACCTGACCAGAAACAACCTGATGAAGGCGTTTCGTGAGGACTACGATACCCCGATCGTGGCAGGGAAAAAGGTAGCTGTGGTCGGCGGCGGCAACGTGGCCATGGATGCGGCAAGGACCGCGCTGCGCCTGGGCGCTGAGGTCTACATCGTGTACCGCCGGAGCGAGGCGGAGCTTCCTGCCCGTGTGGAGGAGGTCCATCATGCACAGCAGGAGGGCGTTGATTTCCGACTGCTGACAAATCCGGTGGAGATCCTGACGGATGAAAATGACTGGGTCAAAGGGATCCGTGTGAGAAAGATGGAGTTGGGCGAGCCGGACGCTTCCGGCAGAAGAAGGCCGGTGGAGATCCCGGGTTCTGATTATACGATGGATGTGGATACGGTGATCATGTCCCTGGGCACCTCCCCGAACCCGCTGATCTCCTCCACCACGGAGGGGCTGGAGAGCAATAAGCGTGGCTGCATCGTGGCGGAACCGGAGAACGGGCAGACCACCAGGCCGGGCGTGTTTGCAGGCGGCGACGCGGTGACCGGCGCGGCTACGGTCATTCTGGCTATGGAAGCAGGTAAAAAGGGAGCCAAGGGCATCCACGAGTACTTAAGTGGGAAAAAGTAGTTGAGAATCTACATAGTTCTATGCTATACTGTTAACAGAATAGTTGAATAATTCAAGCAGGGTGTTGCGATATCTGTCGCAGCACCCCTCTTTTTCGAGAAGTTCCGGAAATTTTGACTTATGTTGAACAGAAAATCCCGAACGTATAGATGAACCAGCAAATAGAAAGGTACTTTAGGAATGGAACGAAAGAACAGGCATATTGACTTGCTGCACGGCAGCATCCTGCCATCCCTGACCGGGTTGGCGGTGCCGATCATGGCAACCTCTATGGTGCAGACCGCATACAACTTAACAGACATGGCGTGGATCGGAAGCGTGGGCAGCGGCGCGGTGGCGGCGGTCGGAGCTGCGGGCATGTACACCTGGCTTTCGACCGGGATCGTGACCTTGGCCAGGATGGGCGGACAGATCAAGGTGGCCCACAGCCTGGGGGAGGGCAGTGAGAGCGAGGCGGCCGAGTATGGGCGGGGCGCCCTGCAGATGACGGTTCTCCTGGCATTTGCCTTTGCCGTGGCTGTGAATCTTTTTTCTGCGCAGCTTATTGGATTTTTCAGATTGTCCAATGGAAGGACCGTTCAGCAGGCAGTTGATTATCTGCGGATCGCAGGCGGACTGATCCTGTTCTCCTTTTTAAACCAGACGCTGACGGGGCTGTTTACCGCTGTTGGGGACAGCCGTACGCCGTTTTTGGCAAACTGTACCGGTCTGGCGGTGAACATGGTCCTGGATCCAGTGCTGATCTTTGGCCTGGGGCCGTTTCCAAGGCTGGAGGCGGTGGGGGCAGCAGTTGCTACGGTGACCGCACAGTTTGTAGTGACTTTGGTCATGCTGCGGCGCGCATCCAGAGATACCGTGCTGTTTGATAAGATCAGGTTCTGGCAGAAGACTTCCGGCCGTTATATCCGGACGATGTTAAAGCTCGGGGTTCCTTCGTCCCTGCAGAGTATGCTGTATTCCAGCATATCCATGGTACTGACCCGAATGGTAGCGTCCTGGGGGGATTCTGCGGTGGCGGTACAGCGTGTGGGTGGTCAGATCGAATGTATTTCCTGGATGACCGCAGAGGGATTTGGTTCTGCGATGAATGCATTTACCGGACAGAATTACGGGGCCAGGCTGTATGAACGGGTCAAAAAGAGCTACTGGCTGGCGCTGGCTGTCATTGGCATATGGGGCGTCATGACCTCCTGTCTGCTGGTATTCGGCGCGGAGCCGGTGTTCCGCCTGTTTATCCGGGAGCCGGAAGTGGTGCCTCTTGGCATCAGTTATCTGGTCATCATCGGATATGGACAGATGCCCATGTGTGTGGAACTGATGACTGTGGGAGCGCTGCAGGGGATGGGAAAGACCATGTCCTGTTCGGTCCTGACCATTATCTTCACAGCTGCCCGTATCCCTCTTGCAGTCCTGCTAGCAGGTACGGCGCTGGGGCTGGATGGGATCTGGTGGGCGCTGACGATCACCAGCATCACGAAGGGGATCGTATTTCTGGCCTATTATGCCCGGACACTTGGGAGGCTGCCTGGAGCGGCAGCAGTGAAGGGGCTTTGATGGACGGGATGCTTCAGATATGGACTTAGGGTATGGGTTTCGGATACAGGCAGAATATAGGGATAGAGGGGAGACAGAATACAGATATGGCAGGGATATTAACAAAGGAAGAAAAATTCAGACAGATGATAGAGACTCCGGTGAACAAGCTGATTCCCAGACTGGCGGTGCCGACGATCATCAGTATGCTGGTGACATCCATTTATAATATGGCGGACACATTTTTTGTGAGCCAGATCGGGACCAGCGCCTCCGGTGCGGTGGGCATCATGTTTTCCGCCATGGCGATGATCCAGGCGATCGGTTTTACGCTGGGTATGGGGAGTGGGAATAATATCTCACGTTCCCTTGGGAATCGGGATGAGGACAGGGCCAGCCTTTTTGCTGCCACGTCATTTTTTACGGCGGGAGCCATTGGCATCCTGATCATGATATTCGGCACCCTGTTTTCCAGACAGATGGTATTTTTCCTGGGGGCAACGAATACGATTGCGCCTTATGCCCAGGATTATGCCAGATATATCCTGATCGCGGCTCCGTTCATGATGACCTCTTTTGTAATGAACAATATTCTCCGGGCACAGGGCAGCGCCATGTTTGCCATGATCGGGATCACCACCGGAGGCATACTGAATATGATTCTGGACCCTATTTTTATTTTTAAGTTCCACATGGGGATCTCAGGGGCGGCGATCGCGACGATGGTGAGCCAGATGATCAGCTTCTGTATCCTGCTCTACCAGTGCAACTCCCATGAGGACTGTATCAAGATCCAGGTTTCTAAATTCCGTCCAACCTTGAAGGTTTATGGGGAGATCCTTCATGCCGGGCTGCCGTCCTTCTGCCGCCAGGGGCTGGCGAGTGTGGCGGCGGTGGTGCTGAATTTTGCAGCCGGGCCTTATGGAGACGCGGCGATCGCAGCCATGTCCATTGTTACGAGATTTATGATGTTCATCAATTCCAGCCTGATCGGATTTGGACAGGGCTTCCAGCCGGTATGCGGATTTAACTTTGGCGCAAAGCGTTACGACCGGGTGCTGGAGGCGTACTGGTTCTGCGTAAAGGTGGCGGTAGCCATGCTGACCGTGTTCGGCATCGTGGCGTTTGTCATCAGCCGCCCGATCATCACGTCTTTCCGGCGGGAGGATCTGGAGGTGATCGAGATCGGTACCCTGGCCCTGCGGCTCCAGCTGCTGACCATGCCGTTCCAGGCCTGGGTCATCATGGTCAATATGCTGACCCAGTCCATCGGTTACGGCTTTAGGGCATCCATTGTGGCCATGGGGAGGCAGGGGCTGTTTCTGATCCCCACGCTGTTAGTCCTGCCGCGGACCATGGGACTTTTGGGCCTCCAGATGGCTCAGCCGATCGCGGATATGCTGACCTTTGTGCTGGCGACGGTGATCGTGGTGGGGATCTTAAAAGAACTGCGTCAGTTGAAGCTTCAGCAGCCGGAATTTGCAGGCGGACCGGCGGCGGAGACGGATTCACAGACAGTCACGGGCGGGCAGGCATAGGCGGGGCCTTATGAATGCGATAACTTCTTACAAAAAAATACAAAAATCACTGGACTAATTCAGATGTTTGTGAGAAAATAGAATCAAGTATGGTGTGATAAATTTAACAAATTGTGTGCCGCCTTTTTGGCCTGTTGCGAGAGGCCGGGCGGCTGCAGGCTGTTAAAACGCGTACTTCAGGACATTACACAGTTGAAAGGAGTTTTAACATGATTTATTCACATGAAGTAGAAGAAATGTGCACAGTTGCACAGGGCGTTCATCATGGCGCCGCTCCGATCCCGGAGGAAGCAAAATGGGTACAGTCCAAACAGGTTTCTGATATTTCCGGTTTGACCCACGGCGTGGGCTGGTGTGCTCCGCAGCAGGGTGCATGTAAGCTGACTCTGAACGTAAAAGAGGGTATCATCCAGGAGGCTCTGGTAGAGACCATTGGATGTTCCGGTATGACCCACTCCGCTGCTATGGCGGCTGAGATCCTTCCTGGAAGGACTGTTCTGGAAGCGCTCAACACCGATCTGGTATGTGACGCGATCAACACCGCTATGAGAGAGCTGTTCTTACAGATCGCATACGGCAGGACCCAGAGCGCGTTCTCCGAGGACGGTCTGCCGATCGGCGCAGGTCTGGAGGATTTAGGTAAGGGTCTCCGCTCTCAGGTGGGAACCATGTATGGCACTCTGAAAAAAGGTCCTCGTTATCTGGAGATGGCGGAAGGCTATGTTACCGGCATTGCACTGGATGCTGACAACGAGATTATCGGCTATCAGTTCGTAAGCCTTGGCAAGATGACTGACTTCATCAAGAAGGGCGATGACCCGAACACTGCATGGGAAAAAGCAAAAGGTCAGTACGGCCGTGTAGCAGATGCAGTAAAGATCATTGACCCACGTCAGGAATAATTGAAGGAGGACTACATATCATGGCATTATTTGAATCATATGAGAGACGCATCAAACAGATTGATGCAGTATTAAACAGCTATGGCATTGCTTCTATCGAGGAAGCGGAAAAGATCACGAAGGACGCAGGTCTTGACGTGTACAAGCAGGTTGAGAGCATCCAGCCGATCTGCTTTGAGAATGCAAAGTGGGCATACACCGTTGGCGCAGCCATCGCCATCAAGAAAGGCTGCAGAAAAGCAGCTGACGCAGCGGCAGCCATCGGCGAGGGCCTTCAGGCTTTCTGTATCCCGGGTTCCGTTGCTGACCAGCGTAAAGTAGGTCTGGGACACGGCAACTTAGGCAAGATGCTTTTGGAAGAGGATACCGACTGCTTCTGTTTCCTGGCAGGCCATGAGTCCTTTGCAGCAGCAGAGGGCGCGATCGGTATCGCTGAGAAGGCAAACAAGGTTCGCCAGAAACCTCTGCGCGTTATCTTAAACGGCTTAGGCAAGGATGCAGCGCAGGTCATCTCCAGAATCAATGGCTTCACCTATGTTGAGACTGAGATGGATTACTACACCGGCGAAGTGAAGGAACTGTGGAGAAAGTCTTACTCCGACGGTCTCCGCTCCAAGGTAAACTGCTACGGCGCCAATGACGTAACCGAGGGCGTTGCGATCATGTGGAAAGAGGGCGTTGACGTTTCCATCACCGGAAACTCCACCAACCCGACCCGTTTCCAGCATCCGGTAGCAGGCACCTACAAAAAAGAATGCAACGAGAAGGGTAAAAAGTACTTCTCCGTAGCTTCCGGCGGCGGCACCGGCCGTACCCTGCATCCGGATAACATGGCGGCAGGCCCGGCTTCCTACGGTATGACTGATACCATGGGCCGTATGCACAGCGATGCTCAGTTCGCAGGTTCTTCTTCCGTTCCGGCTCACGTAGAGATGATGGGCCTGATCGGCGCAGGCAACAACCCGATGGTTGGGATGACTGTAGCTGTGGCTGTTTCGATTGAAGAAGCGGCGAAGGAAGGGAAATTCTAAAGAATATAGTACCAAGATAGTAGAAGAGGCGAGGAGGATTAGTTTAAATTCTCCTCGCTTATTTTTTCAAGATCAGTTCTTAGCCATTTTATATCTCGCACGGTGTAGGTGGATTCTGCGATGTCCTGAACCTTATGTCCAACCATGGCTTTGATGGCATATTCATCAACATCGGACTTCTTTGCAATAGTGATAAAGGTCATGCGCGGATCGTGGGGGCGGTGGAGTGGATTCATATGAAGTACCTGGATGACCTTGTCGAAGCGATGCCGATATTTATCATCGGACATTTTGCAAGAACCAGAGTGTGTTTGGCTCTTGTCGTTGAAAAGGTATTCGCTATTGATGGATACTGCGTATTCGTAATTCTTCTTGGCAAGATTGCGGATTTTACTATGTATGGGAACCAGTCTTGGTTTTCCGGCGTCAGTTTTCATACCTGCCTGCATATACCATTGATCCAGATCGATTTCATCCAATCGGAGCGTGGCAAGTTCCTGTGGGCGCCATCCCATGTAAGTCTGGATCAGTATCCAGTCCGTAAACTTTATTTTGCCGACATTGTCCCAGAATAGATTTAATTCGGTTTTTGTGAATGGAATGTGATCCCGGTTGGTTTCTTCTTGTTCTTTTACGATCTCATCTGAAATATCAAACGTTCTGGCATAATTGATTGCTGCAATTTCAAATTCTACAGCATAGTCCAACATCAGGTTGAATATGGATTTTATGCGTGCCTTGGTTCCCGCAGAGGCATATACTTTTTCACCCTTCATTTTTCCTCTGGTTTCAATGCGAAAACCACTGTCCATTACACCTTTTATGTGGCGCGCTCTGACATCTTCTGAAAAGTATTTCTTTGACCACTTTTCATATAATTCTTTTACCGTGATATCGCCATTTAAGTCGTAGGGATTTTTATTGTATTCGACAAGGGCGGCATAAGCAGCATTATAGGTGGAAAAAGAGCATTGTGGTTTGAGGGGGTTCAGAATTGGTTTGCCAAATTCTTTTTTTCCAATACATACTCTGGCCCAATATGAGTTTTTTAAATTCTTATCCCGCCGTTCTGTTATACTTCCGAATCCGTTTGGCAGTCGCCTGCGCTTGCCGGATCCGCGTATTCTTTTGACAAGACTTTTATCTAGTGGGTAGCCACAATGTGGGCAGGTCAAGGCTTTAACACTAACTTGCAGTGCGCATTCCGGGCAATTTAACAGTGCAATGATATCATTCTTCATTTAAATTAGGTATAAAAATACGTTAAAATCAGGTTAGGGCAAGATGTTATAAAAAGTGAGGACATTTTGAAATAGGGGTGTTATAATAATAGCATGGAATTAGGGCTCTTGGGAGACCAGGAGCCTTTTCTATTGAAAATCCGGAGCCTGGAAGCCAGGGTGCCGGTCCTCCTTTATACTTTCATTTTGCCGATGTTTGATGTATGATAGGATGAGAACGGAGGATAGCATGGCGAAAAAGGAAAGCATTCGAGAAAAAATATATGATTTTAACAGTGTTAAGGAATTTTGCATTTATAAAGACCTATGCACATCAAAAGAACCAAAGAAATCTGATATGAAGAAGATGGAAGGAATCCGTTTTAAAACATATGATGAATGGAATACATACGTAAGAAAGAAGTATGCTGATGCGCCATTGAAAGGGCTAAGAGAATTCAGACGTTATTTAAATAACAGAAAAAGGGCGTTGGGGGTAATCAATAACTGGTGGTACTTATTTCTAGTACCGTTTATAATAACGGTTTTAGGAACATTCATCATGGATTCATTAAAAGATATATCACTTTTTCAAAAATTGGATTTCGGGACAGCGTGGCAGGCATTTCCACAGTTTAGTGGGTTAGAAAAGATTCTGTTCTTACTGTTGGTTTTGGTTGTTATACTTTTGACCGCTTCACCAACTTTTGTAATCATAGTTGGAATGTTTGTTTTTATGTGGAATATGCTGGGCACATCAATGGAGAATGAGCAGGAGACTTCATTTTATGAGGACTATATGGAAATAATAGATGAAATAATCAAAGAAAAAGAAAATTTGGTAAAATCGGACACATGGATAACATAATTAATTCACATAAGAGACAGCCGCCGGGTGTCACAGTCCGGTGGCTGATGCGGGCTTTCTGCCCGGTGCAGATGGGTGCCCTGAATCCGATTTGCCAGGATATCGGATAACGTAAGCGCACATAGTGCATTCCTGGCATCGTGTGGAGCATACCATCAATGGCAGATGGACAGGGCAGTACCCTGGGTTCCGGTTCGATTCTGGATGTGCCGCTTGCGAAGAAAAATTATAGCCAGTTGAGTAGTGAGAATACTCTCTAAAAGCATCGGAAAAATATGAGGTAGTCCCGCGCTGCCTCTTTTATATTGCAAAACAACACGAAATGAGGTAAGGATGCATGGACAGAGCGTCAGATCCACGAATCGAGCAGACGATGGCCATGTCCTGAAATATTCATCGTAAGTACATGATTTTCTTTTAGTTATTTGCCCCATGTAATAGGTCATTCACAAGAATCTATTGAAGTCCTGGCTATGATTAGCTAGAATGAAAGTAATCAAATTGTGGGGGGCTAGGGATGGAGCGAGTAAAAAAGAAAGAAGGACAGAAGGTTGCCAATGAGACAAGATTAATGAATATAGCAAGTGCGATAGGAAACCAGACAACATGTCAAATGATGCCTGTTGTGCAGAATCAGTCAATAAAGATTACAGATAGTGAATTAACTGAGTTAGAGTCTGTTCATTATGATGACGTTGTCCATGAAAGTCATGAAGAACTTATTGAACATCTTCAGCGCGATGGTCACTTAGATCCAAATGCGATTTATATGGTAATTGACCCTGGTGAAAAAGATGAGACCACCTATGGTGTTCACGAGGGGCAATATCTTAGCCCGCAAGAATTAAGAGCGTCGTTAGGGGCAGGAACTGCCGGAGGAGAAGCACATCATATTATTCCCAGTTGTATTGCTGCTGTACATAAGTATCCGAAAGATTTATATAATAAAGATTGGAATGGAATAATGTTGCCAGGTAGTAAAAAAGAAACAACAGGTAAAATAATCAGACCACTGACAATTGCATCTGCGTTACCATATCATCGAAGAAATGATACGTTTGATCATCCTACATACACCAAAATGGTCAGAAAAGAAATAGACAAAGGGGTAAATCCGGCAACGTTGGCGGCTACCTTAAAAACTAAAATAAATACCATGGGAGCTGGTAAATATATAGATGATATAAATATATAGTTATTACTTAACCAAGAAGAGTCCAAGTTATTTTTTTTCTACCTAAAAAACCCGAGGTAGCACCGGCTGCCTCTTTTTGAGTCCAAGAAAGTGAGGTGAGCCCGATGGCATTAACGCCAAAACAGAAGATATTTGCAGATGAGGGTGCAATCGGTTGGTGGTTTGCGAGTAGCATGGCATATTTGTGTGAATGTCGTAAAGAGTGGCTGGGAAAGCTTGAAATTGGCAGTTATGAGTGCTGGAATGGCAGCGTATGTGACCCTGCGGACGGGACCGGCGACTGGTACGTGGAGTAACTGGGAATGGGCGGGGACTGTTATGGTGACCCGCCCTAAAATAGTGTAATTAAATTTTGAAAATTACGTAGGAGATAGGCACAATTTGGATAAACTATTTGTCATCTTCAATATAAACATCAAGACATAAATGTTTAAATGGGTCTTTGTCAGCTACTGCATTTAACCAATCTTCCTCGGTCATATAAAATCGTGTATAAATTTTTTCCCTTGAATTGAATCTGGAAACCACATGGGATTGGAAATATATTCTCCAATTTTCTTTGCTAATTCTTGTGAAAGTTGAGAATATGGGTTGTTTTTTTCATCTTCAGAATCAAACTCATAAATAAGTGTTTTGTCTATATATAACCTGGTTTTTCCAGTACAGATAGCAGATAAGTTACTAATTGGCAAATAAATAGTACAATTTTCATCCGCTAATAGACATAGGCAGTATGATCATGACTGCGGCACAGAGTTCAAAGGTTCCGGTAGCAGTTCATTTTGATCATGGTGTATCTATAGAGAACATTATCCGCGTACTGCATCTTGGCTTTTCCTCGGTGATGTATGACGGTTCCATGCTTTCTTATAGAGAAAATATAGAAAACACATCGAATGTGGTTTGGCTTGCCAGGCTCTTCGGAGCGTCCGTGGAAGCGGAGCAATTTATACAGATCCGGAACAGGCAGGGGATTTTGTAGAAACGACGGGGATCGATGCTCTGGCTGTATCGATCGGTACCGTTGGTACTCCATGGCGGATCCGGTTTAAGCGATATGGATTTTCAGAGATGTATCAGCCATGGGATTTCAAAATCAATATATATACAGAAGTGGTAAACGCTGCAATGCATCATTCTGAGCCGGTTCCTGAATCTTATGCCAGATGGCTGGATATGACGAAAAAAATATGAAGCGGGTTGTAAGCGAAAAAATAAGGATCTTCGGTTCAGCAGGAAGGGCCTGAAGAAACCAGCGGAAAGGGTGCCAAAGTCACAGGATGATTTTGGCATTTCTTTTTCGTTTAAAACGGTACTTGATTTTTATTTAAGACGCCCGTATCATATGAATTAAAGATAGATACTTTAATTATCATAAAGCGGGTGAACACATGGATAAGCATGGAAAGGAACGCATCTGTTACCCGCTTGTGAACAGGCATGCAGCCGCAGGAGATGGGAATGGATAATAAGGTTTTACTGGTTGACGATGAAAAAGACATTGTTGACATGATGGAGGAAGTATTAAGAAGAGAGGGCTTCTCAAACATACAGAAGGCTTTGAACGGAACTGATGCGTTAAAGCTCTGCCGTGACTTTCGCCCGGACGTCGTTATTTTGGATATCATGCTCCCGGACATCGACGGGCTGGAGGTATGCCGGCGGATCCGGGAGTTTTCCTACTGCCCGGTCCTGTTTTTGTCATCCAGGAATGATGATATCGATAAAATCCTTGGGCTTTCCTGCGGCGGCGATGATTATGTCACTAAGCCGTTCAGTCCGAGGGAGGTGGTGTTCCGTGTAAAGGCCCAGCTTCGCCGTCAGCAGTATCAGATGGCTGCCATGACGGAGCAGTCCCCCCGTCTGACTGCCGGCCGGCTTTCCATTGACCAGGAAAGCTGCCGGGTCTATAAAGAAGACAGGGAAATCGGGCTGACTGGGCGTGAGTACCAATTGCTCACCTATCTCATGGAGAACCCGGATAAAATCATCAGCAAGGAACGGCTCTATGAGCAGGTATGGGGAGAATACAGCAGTATCTGTGACAATACCATTATGGTGCATATCCGGCATCTGCGGGAAAAGATAGAGGATACACCCTCGGACCCACAACAGCTCATCACCGTGAAGGGGCTGGGTTATAAGCTTAAAAAGAGGATCTGATAAATGAAACGCTCAGGATACCGCACGATTTTACACATCTATTTTATTTTCTTTCTGTCGCTGCTGGGCGCGGTTTTGCTGGCGGTCTGTCTTTGCCTGTTGACGGTCACCATCCAGAAGCCGGACGGCAGCATTGCGGGAACCGACTGGCCCAGTCAGTTTACAGAGGAATTCAGGGATCAGATCATATTTATTGATACGCTTCCCCAGATCAGGCAGGCGGGGATTGCCAGACTGCAGGACTATGGGATTGGCGTCCAGCTTCTGGATGCTTCCGGCAGGGAAGTATACAGCTATCAGAAGCCGGAATGGGTTGGCGTCACATATTCCTGGGTGGAGCTGCTGGAGCTATGCAAAACCGGGGGAGCGGCAGATAAAGAGATGACCGCTTTTGCAGGCACAGTTTCCAATGACGGGAAAGATTACGCCTATATTCTGTACTTTCCTGTAAATATCTCAAAGGTTATGATGTACCTGAACGGAGAGCGGTTTGCAGGCGGCAAGGCTATACTCCTGCCGATTTTGGCGGCGCTGCTTTTGATGATCCTGATTTCGGGCGCCCTCTATGGTCTATTTACAACCAGGGCGATGAAGCGCCTTGCAGCCGCCGTGCAGGAGATATCCGTCCGCAGCTACCTTCCTGTACACGATTCCGGCATGTTCCATGATCTGTATGAGAGCCTGAACACTCTGGATGCGGAAATCAGGGCAAGTGACCAGCTGCGGTCGCAGACAGAAACGATGCGCGAGGAATGGATCGCCAATATCACCCATGACTTAAAGACGCCACTTTCTCCTGTCAGAGGGTATGCGGAACTGCTGGGAGAGGCAGGCGAAAAGAGCGAAGAGCAGTGCAGACGTTATGGGGAGATCATGCTGAAAAACGTCTCTTACATGGAGGCGCTGATCGATGACCTGAAACTGACTTACCAGTTGGAGAACGGAATGCTCCCCGCTAACCGGACGGAGCAGGATCTGGTCCGTTTTCTGAAAGAGCTGGCGATCGATGTTTTGAACACCCTGGAGTATGAACACCGGATCATTCATTTTGAGAGCACGGCGGATACGGTTTCCTTTTCGTTTGACCGGATACTTTTCACGAGGGCCTTCCGCAATTTGATCATCAATTCTTTCGTGCACGGGGAGGAGAATACCCAGGTATCCCTGCGGATATCGGTTTCCGATACCGTGGTGAATGTGGAAGTGGCTGACAATGGAGCGGGTATAAGGCCGGAACAGGCAGAGCATCTTTTCGACCGCTATTACCGGGGAACCAGCACGGAGGAAAAACCCGAGGGAAGCGGCCTGGGGCTGGCGATCGCAAAAAATATTATAGAACTGCATGGAGGTAAAATAAGGGTTGTAAGCATTCCTGCGGTTGGGACGGCATTTGTCATTGAGTTTTTAAACGGTTAAGGAAAATTAAGGTTACTTCAATATCAGATTAAGGTTGGCAGGTTATCATGGTTTTAGTGATAGCTGCCAGCCTTTTTTTTGGCCGGCCGCGTTCACGAGCCATCCCAAAGAAAGCAGGTGTTTATATGAATGTCATTTGGAAGTATATTTTTACGAATGTCAAAGAAAGAAAAATGAGGACTGCCGTTATGCTTCTGTCCATCCTTCTGTCCACAACACTGCTGTTTGTGTCGTTTTCCATCGGCGCGTCCTATGAAAATGCCCAGCAGAAAATGGCGCGGGGGATAGCCGGAAGCGCGACCGTCTCGGTGACCGCGGTGGATGGGGTGATTCAAGGGACAGCCCTGCCGGTGCTGCCATCCATCGGGAACAGCGTATGCATGGTGGAGGGGACAGCCCTCTATCATGAAAAGGGTTACTACGAAACCATCGACTTGATCGCGGCGGATCTGTCAGCTCTTGACAGGATCAATCCACTCCGCCTGGTAAATGGCGGTGAGATAACCGGTTTTACCGGAAATTCCGTCATCCTGCCGGACCGTTTTACTTCAAAATACGGGATTCAAAAGGGCGATGTCATCACACTTTTGATCGGCGGACAGCCATTTTCTTTCCAGGTTGCGGAAATAGCCGCATATGATACGGTTTTTCTGCGCCATACAAGAGGGGCCACAGCCCTTTTGCCTGTATCCACGCTGTCCGGGGTATTGGGACAGACAGGTGGGCATACCAGGATTTTAGTGAAGCCTGCCGAGGGCGTCTCTACTCCTGAGCTGAAGCATCAGCTGGAAATGAATCTGCCTGCCGGCCGATATCGGGTTTCGGAAGTGGTAAATGAAGCGCAGATCGCTGCGGACGCAAGGCAAAAATCCATGCCGTTTTTCCTGATCAGCTTTTTCTCCCTGACCATAAGCGTTTATATTATTTATGGCAGCTACAAGGTCATCACCCTGGAACGTCTGCCGGTGATCGGAACCTTCCGCAGTATTGGCGCGACACAAAAAAACGTGACCCGTATTCTTCTGTTGGAGAGCGCGCTCTATGGGATCGCAGGCGGGCTGGCCGGTATCCCCATCGGTGCGCTGGTCTTACATGTGATCCTGCGGGGGATGGGCAGGTCTCTCTCCCAGGGAACAGAGATTCCTGTTGTGATCGCTCCATCCAGCATTGTTTTCTCGTTTGCCGTCGCTGTGACGGTATCTCTGCTTTCTGCATGGCTTCCGGTGCGCAGGGCAAGCCGCCTGCCGGTTAAGGATGTGGTCCTGGGCTGTGTGGAGGAAACGCGATTGTTGCGGCGCCGGATTGTAGGGGCAGGAGGCGTCCTTTTTGCGGCGTCCGTCCTTCTGCCGAAGCTGGCGTCCGGAAAGCTTTTATATCTGGCAGGAGGGCTCTCCCTGCTGGGGATGATTGCTGCCACAGTTCTGACCGTACCGGTGATCACGAACCTGATTTCCAGAGGGTTAGAGCCGATCTATGGGGCATTTCTGGGGAATGTGGGCAGGCTTGCCACCCGAAATATGCGGGACAATAAAAACACCGCGCAAAATATCACGCTGTTGTTTATCAGTATCTCAGCCGTGATTGCCATTACCGTTGTGGGCAGTTTTGTGACAGCCTACGTGGGGGACGTATTCCGGGATGCAGAGCTTCAGGGATTTGCGGACGGGATGATGGAGCCGGAATTTGTGGAGCAGGTGAAGGAACTGGAAGGAGTAGAAAAGGTGCTGCCGCTCTATGTTTACAAAGATCAAATGCAGGTTGGCAAAACAGTACTCACCCGCCTGGAAGCCACCGATAACCTGGATTGGTACAACTCCATGATGGCGCTCCATTATACGGACAAGGATATGGAGGAACAGGCGCTTTTAAGTTTTGCGGACGAACGGGTGATTCTGTTCAGTGAGAGTGGTTTGGAGCGAACCGGATTTTCCGTGGGGGACCGGATCACCCTGACCGGAGGAGCCGGACAAAATGAGTATCAGATCGTGGGCAGCTTTAAATCAAGGGCTACGGATGTGGAAGCGGTGATCTCATCTGCTTATGCGGTTTCTGATTTTGGCGCGTCGGTTTACGGCTTCCTGGCCTATACCGCCGCCGACCCGGACGCAGTTATGGTACAGATCCGGGATTTATTTGGAGAAACTTCAAACTGGAGCAGGACAGTGGAAGAATTCAATGAGGATGCACTGTCTACCGTAGGCGCATTTTTGCAGCCAATGCACAGCATGACTTATTTTATCCTGCTATTGGCGGCTGTGGGAATCATCAATAACCTGCTCATCAATTACATGCAAAAACGCCGGAGTACCGCCATGTATAAATCGGTTGGGCTTTCCAACCGGCAGCATGTGAAAATGACTTTAATAGAAGGCTTTTCCGCTGGCCTGATCGGAGCGGCCATAGCCATTTCCGTCTCTTACATGGAAATACAGACGATCTTTCTTGTGGCCGGTCCCAGGATCGCAATGACGCCAAAACTGGACGCGGGGATGTTCCTCTTTGCCGGCGCAATGGGGGTCCTTGTAACGCTGGCCGGTTCTGTCGTTCCGGTCTACAAGAGCCGCCGCATGAATCTGGTGGAGGAAATCAAATTTGAATAGGATCAGAGGAGGTATTTACAATGAAATTGCCAGCAGGCAGGATTGCCGTTGAGGGAAAACATATCGTAAAGGAGTTTCATACGGGGCTCACAACGACCAGGGTCCTTGAGGATATTTCCATACAGGTCATGCAGGGGGAATTTGTATCCATCATGGGGCCGTCCGGCTCCGGGAAAAGCACGCTGCTGTATATTCTTAGTGGACTGGATGCACCGACCAGAGGTCAGGTCCTTCTGGACGGGATGGATATTTCCTGTTTTGGGGATGAGAAGATGAGCCGTATCCGGCGGCAGAAAATTGGCTTTGTTTTTCAGTTTTATAATCTTATTCCCAATCTAAGCGTAGAGGAAAATATCATGCTTCCCCTGCTCCTGGATGGGAAAAAGATGGGGGCTTATCAGGCGCAGTTGAATCAGATCCTGGAGGTTGTCGGGCTTTCCAACCGCCGCAGGCATACGCCCCGTGAATTATCCGGGGGGCCAACAGCAGCGCGTGGCAATCGCCCGGGCGCTGATTGGCAGTCCTGAGATCCTGTTTGCTGACGAGCCAACGGGGAACCTGGACAGCAGGACCGGCGCTGAGATCATGAAGCTTCTGCGGGAGATCAATCAGGGCATCGGTCAGACGATAATCATGGTGACGCATTCACCGGAAGCTGCAGGAAACAGCACCCGGATGATCACTGTGCAGGACGGCAGGATCCTCAGCTAAAATAAGGGTTTCAGGATGTATTGTAAATTCTACTGGCCCATGATAGTATATCTGTAAGGACTGGGATGTCCTTAAGGAGAACGCTATGTATGAAAGAATGCTGAACAAAAAAGAAGTCCCCACAATGACGGATCTGACTGCATATTGTGGAGCAGCCGCGGAGTGGTTTACTCTGCTGAATGGCTGGCTGACAGAAACATACAAAACGGAACAGAAGATTGTTTTTCCCTACGGCAACAATTATGGCTGGGGCGTTGCCCACCGGAAGAAGCAGCTAATCTGCAATATTTTTGCGGAGGACAATGGATTTACCGTGATGGTGAGATTGTCGGACCGCCAGTATCAGTCGGTTTATGGGCAGCTGAGCGAGTATGCGCAGGCATATATTGATAACAGATACCCCTGCGGTGACGGCGGCTGGATCCATTACCGGGTCACGTGCAGAGATCAGCTTGGAGATATCCAGAGACTGCTGGAAGTGAAATTAAATGGGAGTTCTTCCATACCATAAGGTTTTACGGAGCAGGAGATCCTCTCAATGGGATTGTGGGCAATGCCTTTTCGGCGGCAGCCGTTGCCTGCGGCTTTATGTGCATCCCGGTATTACGCGCCCGGTATGGGAAAGCATTAAAATTTGTATTGGCGGCAGGGCTTTTGCTCTCATTTGGCATTCCGCTTGTGCTGATCTTTCTCTGATCAACTACTGGTATTTAAAATATCGCAAGAGAAAATTAATATCTTTTTCAGAAGGATATAGTATACTGATAGTCGGGAATACATAGAGACAGCCAGGAGAGGAAAATACGATGATATGTCCGAAATGCGGATGTGAGATAACCGGCAATTACTGCAGCAACTGCGGTATGCCGTTAAAGACAGAGGGGTATGAGGAGCAGGAACATATAGAATATATAGAGGATATAGCAGAAATTCGCCTGAAGCGGGAGGCTTTGGCATCCCGGCCGCGCAGGTCCAGGAAGAGGGTGGATAGAGGCTCCGTTTCCAAATCCGGTAAAAAGGAAATGCACAAAAAGGATGCGCGGCTGAAAAAGATGGAGGGTGAGCTGTCCAGGCTTCGGACGCGCGCGGAGGAAAGCCGGAAAAGCCTGGAGCGTATGGAGACATTACGCAGAGAGCATGATGACACGAGGCAGGAACAGGCCGGTTATCCGGGAGAAGATCCATATCAGACCATGAGAGCGGCAGGCGCAGGGATAGTCGTTCTTTTGTCCCGTCTGATGCAGCTTGCCTCAGCGTTTTTGATGGCAGCGATGACGGTTGTCATGATGCGCTCCTTCTGGGATCACGGACAGACCTTGGGAGATATCCGGTATGTGGCCGAGGAACACAACTATGGCCTGGCAGTCTATGCCGGGTTTGCGGGAATTGCCATATTCATGGGATTTATCTGGTGTCTCTGGATCCTTTCTAAGAAGGGGGCCGGGGGCGGCGTGCGCATGAAGAAGTACGATGTGGGCAGAGGCTTTCTTCCGTTTCTGTTTTGCATGGTTGTGGTTGTGGCAGCGGGGACGCTGCTGTTAAAGATCCCTGGGGATGCGCAGATATGGAGCGGTCATTTAAAAGGGGCGTATGCGGCTATAAAAGCAGTCTATGCCCATCGCAACGGTCTGTTTTTCTGCAGTGTTTCAGGCGCAGTGCTTTCTTTTATAAGAAAGCTTCTGAGGGTCTGACCGGTTCATGAAGGCAGTGCCGGATCGGCGCCTGAATATATTTATGGTATGTAAGTGAAAATGGAGGTATGGAGGATGGAATACCGAAGACTTGGAAATACGGGTTTAATGGTGAGTGAGATTGGCATAGGCTGCGAGGGGTTTGCAGAAAATGACGGAAAAAATACGAAGGCGCTTCTGGACGCAGCCCGGGAGGAAGGGATCAACTACATAGATCTCTATACCTCCAACCCGGTTGTGCGCACCAGCGTGGGGGCAGAGCTTCTGGGGAGACGGGAGGAGTTTATCCTGCAGGCCCATCTGTGCTCTGTCTGGAAGAATGGGCAGTATACAAGGACCCGGGAGATCGGAGAAGTGAGGGCTGCATTTGAGGAGATGCTTGAGCAGCTTCAGACAGATTACGTTGAAGTTGGGATGATCCATTATGTGGATTCTTTAGAGGATTGGAAGCATGTACTGGAGGGACCAGTCCTTGCTTATGCGCAGGAACTGAAGGCGGCAGGCAGGATCCACCATATCGGTCTCAGCAGCCACAACCCGCAGGTGGCTCTGGCAGCGGCAGGCAGCGGCCATATCGAAGTGCTGATGTTCAGCGTAAACCCCTGTTACGATCTGCAGCCGGCCGGGGAGGATGTGGAGGAGCTGTGGAACGGGGAAAACTACCGCGAGCCGCTTGTGAACTTTGATCCGGAACGCCAGGAGCTGTATGAGACCTGTCAGCGTCTGGGGGTCGGCATCACGGTGATGAAAGCCTTTGGCGGTGGGGACCTGCTGGATGAAAAGCTGTCTCCGGCCGGAAAGGCGCTGACGCCCAGCCAGTGTCTTCACTACGCGCTGACCAGACCGGCTGTTGCCACGGTGCTGGCAGGCGCCCGCACGGTGGAGCAGTTAAAGGCAAGCGCCGCTTATGAGCGGGCAGCCGACGCAGAAAAAGACTATGCGCCGGCGTTTGCTTCCTTCCCTAACATAAGCTGGAGGGGACACTGTATGTACTGCGGTCACTGCGCTCCATGTCCGCGCCATATTGATGTGGCTTCGGTCACAAAGTTTTTGAACCTGGCAAAAGCCCAGGGGGAAGTGCCGGAGACAGTGCGGGAGCATTACGCCCTTCTTTCCCATCACGGCGGAGAGTGTGTCCGGTGCGGAGCCTGCGAGACCCGCTGTCCCTTTGAGGTGCCCATCATGGACAATATGAGGGCGGCGGCTGAAGTGTTTGGAAAGTAGATATAAGGTGATGAAAGACGAAAGAACAACCATAGCGGCAAAGAATTTTTCCATAGGACAGATCTGCGAATCCGGCCAGTGCTTCCGCATGCGGCCTCTTGAGGATGGCAGGTTCCATCTTATCGCGGGGGGCCGGAGGCTGGAACTGGAGCAGGATGAGGAGGCGGTGGTATTTCACTGCGTGCAGCAGGAATATGAGGATTTCTGGAGGTATTATTTTGACCTGGATACAGACTACAGTGCATACATGGACGCGATCAGTGAAAAAGACCGGTATCTGCGAAATGCAGCCGCTTTCGGCAGCGGGATCCGGATCCTGAACCAGGATCTGTGGGAGATGACCGTCTCATTTATTATCTCACAGCAGAACAATATCAAGCGGATCCGGAAATGTATCGATACGGTCTGTGAACACTATGGGACCCCCAGGGACGGGTTTTACGAATTTCCCACACCGGAGCAGTTGGCGGCTGCCTCCGAGGATGAGCTGCGGTCTTATGGACTGGGGTACCGGAGCCGGTATCTGGTGGGGACGGCCCGGATGGCTGCGGCAGGGGAAGTGGATCTGGAACGGATCAAGGGGCTGGATTATGCCGGGGCCAGGGAGGAGCTTTTGAAGCTTCCCGGGGTGGGCGGTAAGGTGGCGGACTGTATCTGTCTGTTTGGACTTCATCATCTGGATGCATTTCCGGTGGACACCCATATTAAACAGGTCCTTGAGGCACATTATCCGAAAGGCTTTCCAAAACGGAAGTATAAAGGGTTCCGGGGAGTCCTGCAGCAGTATATATTTTATTATGACCTGATGGAAGGGCGGCAGGATCAACGCGGGGCTATAAATTGAGCAGGTGTTAGGAGCAGGAACACGGATAAAAAGGATTTGACGGGATAAAAAATCTCATCAAATCCTTTTATGTATATTTGCGTTTTACTGTGAAGCAGCTGCATTTACAGCCAGAAAGATGTTATGCCTGATTCTGTTTCTTCACATTTTTCAAAATGAAGGAGCTCAGCAGGAAACCGGCAACTGCAAAAGCCGCCATGATGAAGAATACAGCGCGGTATCCGGCCAATCCCTCGGTGCGGTCCAGGATATTTCCGTAGACGGCATACATGAATGCGCCGGGGAGATAACCGATAAAGGAGCCGATTGACATGGTGGAGCCGGTGATCTCACGGGGAACACCCACCTCATCCATCGGCGCGAAGAAGATGGCGCGCATACTGAATACACAGGCGCTGATACACAGGGTGATCGTCATGCCCAGAATGATGCTCATATTCTGGTGGGGCAGGAACGAGAAAATTGCCAGGGATGCCGCTACGATAACAAACAAAATCTGGAGGTATTTGGTGGCGGAATGCAGGACCTTGTCTGAGACAATCCCACCGACCGGTCCGCCTAACATCTTAAGACCATACTGATTGATGATACCGTATGCACCGATCAGGGCAGCGGGCAGCGCGTATGCCTCCTGCAGGAACGGAATAAAGTAGGTCAGTCCGCAGTATACACTGTAAACAAAGAATATATTAAAGGAGACAAGCCAGATCCTCTTGTCTTTGAGTGCACGGACAACCCCTTCCCATGCCTGCTTGTTTGCACTGACATGGTCGCCGGTTTCTGCCGCCTTGACCGGCTTTGCATCCGGTTCCAGCAAAAAATACATGATAATGCCGATGATGCCGGGTACGATGGAATAAAACAGGATCGCCATGCGCAGGCCCGTGGCATTGCTTCCGAATGCGGAGAAGATCCCCAGTGCGCAGAAAGCGACGATCGTATCCATCAGGCCTCTGCCTGCTTCCATAATGCCGAACATGCGTCCCTGCTCATCTTCATTGCCTAAAAGCCTTACGGTCTTTAGCATCGTTGGCCAGTAGAGCATATCCGCACATATGGCGAGCAGGCAGTAGATCAGAAGGAATACGGGATAGGATGGAAACGTGGAGAGCCACAGCCCGCACAGGCAGATGCTGACCAGCGACAGGGGAATCATAATTTTTTTGGAAATACGGTCAGTTAAATAAATGGAAGCAAGGAAGCCAAATGTAGAGATCAACCCGGCAATACTCATAGCTGTTCCGATCTGCGTGTGGGAAAGCCCCATGAATTCCTGCATTGGAACATAAAAGGCATCCTTTAAAAAGCCCAGTTTGTAGATTGTTCCTGCGCCAAGCATCAGCGTGCCGAACGAGATCCATTTTTTGTCTAATACTCTGTTCTTCTGTTCAGACATAATCAATCACCTCATAAATGTAATATGGAAAAGTTTTGTGAAACGAATTTGACAGTTCTTAGTATAGTTGCATTTGTGTGTAATGTCAAGTAAAAATGTGCAAAAAGTTGCAATAAGTTGCAATAAAACGAGGTGCACGATGCTTTTATGGGTAATATAATGTAATTATGTGCAAAAATTTTTGAAAAGGTGTTGAAATGTGTGTGATAATGTGCTATGCTTTGGGTAGGAAACGAGTTTGACACGAAAAAAGGAGCATGATTTATGTTATCAGAACAGAGATATAAAGAAATATTAAGTCTATTAGAGAAGGAAGGCAGTGTAAAGACGATTACTCTTTGCAATCTGTTTGGAGCGTCCAGGGAGACGATCCGGAGGGATTTGGAGAATATGGAGGCGAGAAACATGCTAAAACGCATCCACGGGGGCGCGATGCGCCTTGATCCCCAGCCGGAGGAAGGAATGTTATATACCTCCTTTGAGAAAAGACAGAGAGAACGTTCTTTTTATAAAGAAGAAATTGCCAGAGAGGCTGCCACACACATCCATGAGGGACAGTCTGTCGCCCTGGATTCCGGAACGACCGCTCTTGCCCTCGCCAGGGTGATCAAGGAGACATTCCGTTCTCTCACGGTGGTGACCAATTCTCTTGCTGTGGCAAATGAACTGGCGGACGCTGACGGGATAACCCTGGTAGTGACCGGGGGCGTGTACCGCGCGGATGAAGAGGCCTTTG
Organism: Clostridium sp. AN503; assembly: GCF_040719375.1. Classification (NCBI taxonomy): domain Bacteria; kingdom Bacillati; phylum Bacillota; class Clostridia; order Eubacteriales; family Clostridiaceae; genus Clostridium; species Clostridium sp. AN503. The sequence goes on from NZ_JBFDTP010000002.1 coordinate 963,596, forward strand.
TATCTGATATAGCGACGCTTATTTTTTCTAAGATTAATGTGGACATATTTTTTCTCACGACCTGCGGCATTTCTGTGGAGCGGGGGATCACTTACCAGAGGATGGATGAGGTGCTGGTCCAGAATAAGATGATGGAAGCTTCAGAACGGACCATTGTCATAGCGGACAGCTCTAAACTGGGGGTGAATTCTCTGGTGAAGATGTGTGGAATCGATGCGGTATCCATGATCATTACAGATTCCAAAGCTGCCGGCGAGCAGATCGAGGCTTTTGAAAACGCTGGTGTGAGAGTGGTGGTCTCAAGAGAAAGGAATGAAAGAGATGATGGATTCTAAGATGATAAACAGTGACAGCCGCCCAAGTATCCTCCTGATATCGGTGGATGCCTTAAAACCGGAGTTTGTATTTGAACAGGAACGGCTGGGGATCAGTCTCCCCAATATCACCCGTTATTTTGTGGAAGGCGGCCTGACAGCCAGAGAAGGGATGAAAAGCGTGTTTCCCACCTTTACATACCCCTGTCACCAGAGCATGATCACCGGGACCAATCCGGCAACCCATGGAATCGTGAACAATGGTATATTTGATCCCACGGGGGAACATCTGGGGGCATGGCACTGGTTTGTCAACCGGAACGTAAAGACATTATGGGAGCTTGCCAAAGAAAATGGCTATTGCAGTGCAAGTGTCGCCTTTCCTACATCTGTAGGAGCTAAAGGTGATTTTATTGCCCCGGAATACTGGTGGGACGGCTCGGAACTGGACAGCCAGTTTATCGATGCGGTGGCGGTTCCGCAGGGATTGATCGCCGAGATGGAAGCGGATATCGGTCGGTATGCCGGTGGCCTTGATCTATCAGATGCAGGGGATGCACAGCGGGGAAAAGCGGCGCTCTGGGTGCTGAAGCATAAGCTTGCGCCGCTGGCAGCGGAAAAACCGTTCTTTTTATCCGCTTATTTTGCCAGCTTTGATGAAAGCGCCCATCAGAATGGCGTATACAGTAAGGAAGCAGCAGCCAGCCTTGAGAAGATCGATAAGATGCTGGGAGAATTGATCGCAGAAGCAGACAGGATCACCGGAGGACATCTGGTGGTCTGTGTGGTGTCCGATCACGGCTCCCTGGACAATACCCACAATATATCTCCGAATATCCTTTTAAAGAAAGCGGGACTGATCGAGACGGATCAGGACGGAAAGGTCGTAAGCTGGAGAGCTTTCAGCCAGAGAGCAGGGGGAACAGCCGAGGTACGTCTGGCAGATCCGTCTGACACTCAGGCGGCGGAGGCGCTGGAAAAGGTGATGAAACAGCTAAGGGAGGACCCGGAAAGCGGAATCCTTGAGGTGCTGACCGGAGAAGAAGCGAGGGCGCGGGGTGGTTTCCCACAGGCGGCATATGTGCTGGTATCGAAGAAGGGTTATGAACTGCGCGATGATGTGGATGGGGATTATGTAAGGACCCGCCTTACCCAGAAGGCCCAGCACGGTTACAGCGAAGAATTTGCCGAGATGCGCGCTTCCTTTATGATAGCGGGAGCGGGAATCACGAAAGGGCATGTAGAAGGCGTGCGGCTGATCGATGTGGCGCCCACTCTGGCTGCTTTAATGGGAGCCGTGCTGCCGGATGCGGAAGGAAGAAACCTGTTGAAATAAGGAGTTGGAACGTGGAGATAATAGAATCCTTTTTGGGGACGGTCGCAGACTTTTTGTGGGGCGACTGGCTGTTAGCAGCGCTTTTGGGACTTGGTTTTTTTTATACACTTACAACCGGCTTTATCCAGCTTCGCTGTATTCCCCTGATCTGGAAGGGACTGTTTAAAAGCAGCCGGAAGAAAGGAAACCGGGAATCATCGGGGAAAAAAGAAGGTTCCAGCTGTTCCTCCTATCAGGCCCTCTGCACAGCGATCGCAAGCTGTGTGGGAAGCGGCAATATCGTGGGGGTATCCACGGCGATCCTCGCAGGAGGTCCCGGGGCGTTGTTCTGGATGTGGGTTGCCGCATTTTTTGGAATGGCGACGAAATTCGGGGAAATTGTCCTGGGTATCCGTTACCACGGCTATGATGAGAAGAAGAACATAACCGGCGGCCCCATGTATTATATTGCAAATGGACTGAACTGGAAGCGGGCCGGAGCCCTGGTCGCAGCACTGTTGTTCATCCAGAATGCAGGCGCTACCCTGATCCAGTCCAACACCATATCGCAGGTGGCGGGAGAGGCGTTTCACATGCCGGGGCTGGTCATGGGGCTTTTGCTGGCGGCAGTTATGAGCCTGGTCATCAGCGGCGGCTTCAAACGCCTGGTGGATGTGGCCCAGCGGATCGTTCCGGTCATGGCGGGACTCTATATTGCCGGCGGTATCCTGGTACTTTTGATGAATGCGGTACATATTCCTGAGATGCTTGCCTCGATCATCCGCGGAGCTTTTTCCCTGGAGGCGGGAGGGGGCGCGCTGGCCGGGATCACAGTCCGGGAGGCGATGCGTTATGGCGTGGCGCGGGGGCTTTATTCCAATGAGGCAGGGGAAGGCTCTGCTGCGGTGCTGCATTCGTCCGCTGATGTGGATCATCCGGTACGTCAGGGATTCTATGGTGTGGTGGAGGTTTTTATCGATACGATGCTGATCTGCAGTACCACGGGATTTACGGTGCTGATCACCGGAGTGAACTTAGACCATACGAATGCGGCGACACTGACGGCAGCCGCGTTTGAGAAGGTGTTTCCGGGGCTGCAGAATATTATTTATATTAGCCTGATCCTGTTTGCAGGGACATCCATTATGAGCCAGTGGTATTTTGGGCATGTCAGCCTGACTTATCTAAAAAAGCCAAAATGGGCGGCTGTTTACCGTTTTGTGTTCCCCTTTTTGATCCTTCTGGGGAGCATGAGCACCGTTCATATGGTCTGGTCCATACAGGATATTGCTCTTGGGCTTCTGATCATTCCCAATATGGCGGCGTTAGTCTTTTTGGCGCCGGAGGTCAGGAAATTGACAAAAGAATTTTTAGATCCCCACAATGGGTATATGGTTCAAAAGGAGAATAAAACATGAATGCAGAATTACAGAATTTAATCAATACAATACCGGCTGTGGCAGATGCAAGTAAGCTGAAGGAGACCTTTTGGCTGAATGAGAAACAGGTGCCGGAGAAGGAGCAGGATATCAAGGAGGTGAGTCCTTCCCAGATCCAGGATGCCAGCGACCGGCTGCTCCGGTTTGCGCCTTATTTAAAGCGGGTATTTCCGGAGCTGGAGCCTACGGACGGGATCATAGAATCAGAGCTTCGGGAGATCCCCCATATGAAGGATTTTTTAAACCGGTCCTTTGGCGCTCAGGTAGACGGGAAGCTGATGCTTAAAATGGACAGCGATCTTCCTGTTTCGGGTTCTGTCAAGGCAAGGGGCGGTATTTATGAGGTGATCAAGCACGCGGAGGATCTGGCCATAGGGGCAGGACTTCTTAAAGAAACCGACGACTACAGCGTTCTTGCAGAACCGGAGTTCAAACAGTTCTTCGGACAGTATACGGTCCAGGTCGGAAGTACGGGAAATCTGGGGATGAGCATCGGTATTATGAGCGCGAAGCTGGGGTTTCATGTCATTGTACATATGTCGTCAGATGCAAAACAGTGGAAAAAAGATTTGCTCCGCAGCCGTGGTGTAGAGGTCATTGAATATGAGGATGATTATTGTGCGGCAGTGGAGCAGGGGCGGGAAAATTCAGACAAAGATCCCATGAGCTATTTTGTGGATGATGAAAATTCCCAGAATCTCTTTATGGGATACAGTGTGGCCGGGGAGCGTCTCAGAAAGCAGTTGGAGGAGCAGAAGATCCCGGTTGACGGGGAGCATCCGCTGTTCATCTACATCCCCTGCGGGATCGGCGGTGCGCCGGGCGGCGTCACCTATGGTATCAAGCAGATTTTTGGAGACAATGTGCACTGCTTTTTTACGGAGCCAACCCATGCCTGCTGTATGATGTTAGGGATGGCGACCGGGCTGCATGACGGTGTGAGCGTCAAGGATATCGGAATTGACGGGAAAACAGATGCCGACGGCCTGGCGGTAGGGCGGCCCTCCGCATTTGTTGGACGGGTGATCCAGCCAATGCTCTCCGGTATTGCGACTATACAGGATAAAAAGCTGTATGACCTGATGAGAGGATTGTTGGAGACAGAGGATATTTTTATTGAACCCAGTTCCTGCGCGGCTTTTGCCTGTCTGATCCGCCCGGAGGATTTAAACCAGTATGCAGAGAAGGCTGGCTTGTCTGATAAAATGAAGAATGCCACCCACATTGCATGGGCGACAGGAGGCCGCATGGTTCCCGAGGAGACCCGCCAGGAATATTTAAAAAAAGGATTGTAAAGCAGGTTGATGATGGACTGCCGACTGTTAGTATTAGACATAGACGGGACTGTGGCGAATTCAGAAAAAGAAGTGCCGGAGCATACGCGGAAAGCGGTCATACGGCTGCAGGAGCGCGGCGTACGGGTGGTGCTCGCATCGGGACGTCCGCCGGAAGGAGTTTATCCTGTTGCAAAAAGGCTGTGCCTGGAGCAATTTGGCAGCTATATCCTGGCATTTAACGGAGGAAAGATCATTGACTGCCGGACCCGACAGTGTATCTTTGAGCGTAAGCTTCCGCGCCATATACCGATCCGGCTTTGGCAGGATGCGGTGAAGTATCAGGTGGGATTTGCTGTTTACCGGGAGGGCATGATTCTGGCGGGCACAGAGCCGGATGCTTATATGGAGACGGAATCTGCGGTCAGCGGTTTGCCGTTGAGATACTGTAAAGATTTTGGTAATCATGCGGATGTTCTGGTCAATGAATGCCTGCTGACCGGCCCGCCCCAGGAGCTTGAGGCGATTTGTCCAGTGCTTTCCCACCGGTATTTTCATGAGACGCAGGTGTTTCAATCGGAACCATGCTATCTGGAGGTGACGCCGAAAAATGTGGATAAAGCATATGGACTCAAGCATCTGCTGAAGCTCCTTCAGATCCGTAGAGAGGATATGGCCTGCTGCGGGGACAGCTTTAACGATATCAGGATGATACAGTATGCAGGTTTGGGGATCGCTATGGCCAATGCCGTGGATCCGCTTAAGGCGGCGGCAGATTATGTCACGGTAAATGACAATGACCACGACGGTGTTGCAGAAGTGATTGAGACGTTCTTCCTTTCATAACAAAACCGCAGTTCCATTGCCGGATGATCCGGCAGGAGCTGCGGTTTCAATATTGTATCAATCAAATATGCATCATACCTTCTGGTACTTCGCCACATACACCGGGAAGGAGTCGTTGCCTTTTAGCTCTTTGCCTTCGGTAATGGCAACATCCTTATCGGTGATCACATACTCCAAGTTCGCGCCCGGCTCCACAACCGTATCCTGCATCAGCACACAGTTCTTCACCTTTGCGCCCTTGCCGATCTTGACGCCGCGGAACAGGATGCTGTTCTCCACTTCGCCCTCGATCAGACAGCCGTCGGCAGCCATGATGTTCTTCACAGCCGCGCCGCTCATATAGCGGGTCGGGTTGTCGTCGCGGATCTTGGTGTAGATGGGGCTGCCACCGAACAGTGCGTCCACGTTGGCGTCGTCCAACATCTTCATGTTCTCCTGGAAATAGCTCTTCATGTCGCAGATGCGGGCTACGTAGCCTTCATAGCGGAATGCATGTACGTTCAGCCTGTCCAGGTTCGGGGCCAGGATATCGCGCTCAAAGAAGATCTGCCCGCGGACAAATGCGCTGCTCACCTGGTCGATCAGGAACTGGCGGTCCATGATATAGATATTCATGGAGAAGTTCTGGTCGCCCGTTTCCTTGGAGTTGATCTGGATCTCGTTCACCCGGCCGCCGCCGTCGATGCTTAAGGTGTAGTACATATCCTTGCTGGTATGGGGGGCTTCTAACGCGCTCTGGGGCAGAGGCTGCCTTGTGTAAGCAACGGTCACATCAGCGCCGCTTTCCATGTGAGCTTCGATCAGTGCGTTGAAATCAAAGTTCACTGCCAGGTTGGTGTCTGCCATCACTACGTATTTTTCTTTCTGCTCTTTTAAGAAATCAAGGATACTGGCTAATGCCTCCACACGGCCGTTGTAGATCTTGACGGTCTTTTCCGCATAGGGGGGAACCATGTTAAGGCCGCCGTTTTTCCGGGTCAGATCCCAGGAACGGCCGGAACCCAAATGATCCATGAGGGAGTGGTAGTTCTTGCGGACGATGACCGATACGTTGTCAATCCCGCAGTTTACCATGCTGGACAGAATGAAATCCACCAGGCGGTAACGGCCCGCAAACGGGATGGAGGCCATGAGGCGCTCGCCCACCAGTTCGGGAACCAGGGAATCGTAGCTGTTTGGAAAAAGGATGCCCAGGGCATTGGAATTGGAATTTACCATTGTTCTTCACCGCCTTTTACGTTATTGTTGACCATGGCATTGGGACCGATCTTGGCGCCTGCGCCGATCTCGACGCCCGGGCCTACGGTAGCTACGCCCTTCTCATCGCCGGAAGGCATAGCGCCGACCACGGCGTTCTCTCCGATGGTGACATTCTCAGCAAGAATACAGTGTTTCACCACAGCGCCTGCTTTGATGGTACACCCGCCCATGATCACGGCGTCCTCCACCTCAGCGCCTTCCTCCACCTTTACGCCTGCAAAGAGGATGGAATGGGAGATATGGCCGTCAATACGGCAGCCGTCGGTGATCATAGAGTTCTCAACCTTCGCGGTGGCGCTGATCTTGTGTCCGGTCATACCGCTGTTGCGGCTGTAGATCTTCCAGTCAGTGTCAAACAGGTTGATGCCGCTGTGTTCCGGATCCAGCACTTCCATGTTGGCTTCCCAAAGGGAGGAGATGGTCCCCACATCCTTCCAGTAGCCGTTGAAATGATAAGCATACATCTTTCTCTGGTCGCGGAGCAGGTTCGGGATGATGTTGTTGCCAAAATCATTCTCCGAGTTGGGGTCCGCCTCGTCTTCGACCAGATACTTGCGGAGGATATCCCAGTTGAATATGTAGATACCCATGGAAGCCAGGTTGGACTTGGGGTTCTTCGGTTTCTCCTGGAATTCGGTGATGCGGTCGTCGTCATCGGCAACCATCAGGCCGAAACGGGAAGCTTCATCCCACGGGACCTCCATGACAGCCACGCTGAATTCCGCGCCCTTTTCCTTGTGGAAGCGCAGGAAATCACTGTAGTCCTGTTTGCAGATCTGGTCTCCGGAGAGGATGATCACATATTGAGGATTGTAGCGCTCGATGAATGGGATGTTCTGGTAGATCGCGTTGGCAGTGCCCTTGTACCAGTCAGAGCCGGTCGCCTTCTGGTAGGGCGGAAGCACATGTACGCCGCCGTAGAGCCGGTCCAAATCCCAGGGCTGGCCATTCCCAATATACTCATTCAGCACCAGTGGCTGGTACTGGGTCAGGATGCCGACTGTGTCGATACCGGAATTCACGCAGTTGGACAGCGGGAAATCGATGATACGGTATTTGCCGCCGAAAGGAACTGCAGGTTTTGCCAGCTTCTGGGTCAGGGCATAAAGGCGGGAACCTTGTCCCCCGGCGAGAAGCATAGCAATCATTTCTTTTGCCATAATAATATCCCCCTAATAATTTATAGAACCTCATGTTAAAATTGTACCATAATTTCCCAGGGTGCGACACCTTTTTTGTCAAAAATATTGAATAAAAAACGCGCCGGATTTTCTCTGTTTTGCCTATTGAACTAAAAGATGTCCGTACAAATACCGGATGTATTTATTGAAATTATTTGATATAATACAGTTTGGAGTAAAAAGGATAATGAAAAGAAATGAGGAACATGAAGACTATGAACCAGAAACAGAAAGGGATCATCTGCATTATTATATCAGCTTTCAGCTTTGCGCTGATGAATGTATTTATCCGTATGGCGGGGGATATTCCGTCCATGCAGAAGAGTTTTTTCCGCAATCTGCTCTGCTTTTTCTTCGCGCTTGCGGTTATGAAAAAAGATCATGTTGGATTTTCCGGGAAGCGGGAGAATATTAAGCTTCTGGTGACCCGTTCCATTTTCGGGACCATAGGCATCCTGTGCAATTTCTATGCGGTGGATCATATGGCTCTGGCGGACGCTTCCATGCTGAATAAAATGTCGCCGTTTTTTGCGATCCTGTTCAGCCTGCTGCTTTTAAAGGAGCGGATCAGCCTGGTGCAGATGGCGGCAGTGACCGGGGCGTTTCTGGGAAGCCTGCTGATCATCAAACCGACAGGCTTTGACATGGCAAGATTTTCTGCGCTGGTGGGGCTGCTTGGAGGTCTTGGTGCGGGCGTGGCCTATACGTTTGTCCGGCTTTTGGGCACAAGAGGGGAAAAAGGGCCGTTTATCGTATGTTTTTTTTCAGGCTTTTCCACGCTGGTGTTACTGCCGGTACTGCTGTTTGATTATACGCCCATGACTCTGGCGCAGCTGGTCTGGCTTTTGCTGGCAGGCGTGGCGGCGTCTGGCGGGCAGTTCGGGATCACCGCCGCGTATTGCTATGCACCGGCGAGAGATATCTCGGTATATGATTATTCTCAGATTGTATTTTCTGCCATACTGGGATTCTTTTTGTTCGGCCAGCTGCCGGATGTGTACAGCTGGATCGGATATCTGGTGATCTGCGGCATGGCTGTGTGGATGTTCTTTTATCAAAAGCAGGCGATACAGAAGCAGGGGCAAAAGAACTGACGGCAGTAGAGAGAGGGCTTATCATATGAAGAAACGAACAGGACTCAGAGTCCTGGCGCTTTTATTGCTGTGCACGGCATGCGCCTGGTATCTGATCCCCCAGGGACGAAGACAGGAACTTTTAAGACCGCCGGACCGTTTGGCCGGTCAGGAGCGGATCATTCAGGATACTTCCGGGGAACCGGGCCTGAAGGTGCATTTTATCGATGTGGGACAGGGAGACGCCACGTTATTGGAATCGGATGGTCATTTTATGCTGGTGGATGCAGGGGAGGAGAAAGAAGCGGCTCGTGTGGTCGCATATCTCCATGACCAGGGCGTGGACCGGCTGGATTACATCATAGGGACCCATCCCCACAGCGACCACATAGGTGCACTGGATGATGTGGCGGAGAATTTTTTTGTGGACAGGGCGATTCTCTCCCCGGTTTCCTATGATACCTGGACTTACCGGCATTTGAACGACGTGCTGGAAGCAGAGGGGATCGACTGGGAGGATGCGTCGCCGGGGACACAGTATATGCTTGGCAGGGCGGAGTTTACCGTCCTGGCGCCCAACTGCGATTATGGAGAGTCGGTAAACGACTGGTCCGTGGCGGTCCGGGTCGTATATGGGGATACGGCGTTTGTGCTGACCGGTGACGCCCAGGCGGATTCGGAAGCGGATATGTGCAGTAGCGGTCTGGAGCTTCAGGCGGATGTGCTGAAGCTGGGGCATCACGGCAGCAGCACATCCACCACACGGGAATTTTTGGACGCCGTGTCTCCGGACGCGGTGGTGGTAAGCTGCGGCCAGGGAAATGATTATGGATATCCTCATAAACGCACTATGGGAAAGGTGAAAGATCTGGCGGTATACCGCACGGATGAGCAGGGAACCATCATCGCGTCCAGCGACGGCAGACGGGTTGTGTGGAATATGCAGCAGAGCGGCAGTGCGGCAGAATGAACGAAAACAGAGCAATACGAAAGTGGTATACACGGGAAGGAGCGGAATATGAAAAATAGAGGCATATATGCAGGAGTGGCAGTTTTGTTGGCGGCAGCATTGACCGGGGGATGTGCAGGAAAAAATACAGCAGGTACGAGGAAACCCGACCACCGGCTACACATGGCTTTACAGGATGGAGCCGGAAGGGATCGTTTCAGAAAAAGCGTCCGGGTTCTACCAGAATTACCATGAAAGCGGACTGGTGGGAGCGGGCGGGACCTTTGTATTTGATTTTACAGGGGAGCAGGAGGGGACTGCGGAGGTGATCTTTACCTACAGTCGCCCGTGGGAATCAAAGCAGGCGGAGCAGACGAAGGTATACCAGATGACGGTGGATCAGGACGGTTATGTGACGGGGGAGGAAGTAAGGGAAAACGTTCAATGAGAAGCAGAAAAAGCCCTATAAAAAGGGAGGAGCCGACGGTTTTAACAACCGTCGGCGATTATGAAAAAAATTTTATCAAATTGTAGTTGGTAGCTTTTCATTTGATAGTTATAGTATAGCGGGGAATTGTGAAAGAAATTTAGCAAAAGTGTGGAAAGTTTGTAACAGTTTTGTGAACAGGAAATGAACAAAAACGCCGGGCGGAGGACTTGTGAAAACCTCTCCGCCCGGCGTAAAATGTTAAGCTCAGTCGTTGTAATGATAGCTGTCAAGAAGCTGGTTCTTCATATGCCACAGTTCGTTGGATAAATCCACATGGACCCTGTGGGGGAATTCCAGACGCAAGGATTCCTCCCAGAGCGTTGCCAGTTCACCCTTACAGTATTTCTGGATATCCATAACCTTCGGGGATTCATATACGCACTCCCCATTTTTAAACACAGGGACCATCAGCTCGCGCATGGTATAGCTGCCGGGAGCCAGATGGGTCTTTTTCCAGGTCTCGATCGGGTCAAAAAGGAGCAGGGACTTGGAGGTGTCATATTCCTCGCCTACCAGGCAGATCAGATCCGCGATGATCTTTCCGGTATTCTTGTCGTAGATCCTCTGGATGGTCTTGTTGCCCGGGTTAGTGATCTTTTCTGCATTCTCGGACAGTTTGATCTTCGGTATGAATTTGCCGGTATTTTTGTCCTGGATGGCAGCCAGCTTGTATACGCCGCCGAAGGAAGGGCAGTCCTTGGAGGTGATTAAGTTGGTGCCTACGCCCCAGGAGTTGATGGTTGCGCCCTGAAGCTTCAGGGAAGTGATCAGAGTCTCGTCCAAGTCGTTGGATGCGGAGATGACTGCATCAGGGAAACCGGCGTCATCCAGCATTTTTTTCGCTTTTTTGGACAGATAAGCCAGGTCGCCGCTGTCCAAACGGATGCCGTAAAAGGTCAGCGGAATACCGGCCTCGCGCATCTCGGTAAATACCTTTATGGCGTTTGGTATGCCGGAATTCAAGGTGTCATAGGTGTCCACCAGCAGGATGCAGGCGGTGGGATAGAGCTTGGCATAGGTGCGGAATGCGGTCAATTCATCCGGGAAGCTCATGATCCAGCTGTGGGCATGGGTACCTTTGACCGGGACGTCAAACATCTTCCCGCAGAGCACGTTGGAGGTGCCGATACATCCGGCGATCATGGCGGCGCGGGCCCCATAGATACCAGCGTCCGGTCCCTGTGCGCGCCTAAGGCCAAATTCCATGACTCCGTCACCCTTGGCGGCATAGACTACGCGTGCGGCTTTTGTGGCGATCAGGGACTGGTGGTTGATGATATTTAAAAGAGCAGTCTCCACAAGCTGGGCTTCCATGATCGGGGCGATCACCTTGACAAGCGGTTCGCGCGGGAAGATGACAGTTCCCTCCGGGATCGCGTAGATATCTCCGGAAAAATGGAAATTCCGCAGGTAGTCCAGAAAATCCTCCCCAAACAGCCCGGTAGTGCGGAGATAGTCAATATCCTCCTCATCAAAATGCAGGTTCCGGATATATTCGATGACCTGCTCTAAACCGGCACAGATGGCATAGCCACCATTGTTGGGGTTGCTTCGGTAGAACGCGTCAAAAATGACGGTCTCGTTGGCGTCTTTCTCTTTGAAATAACCCTGCATCATGGTTAATTCATACAGATCGGTCAGCAGGGTTAAGTTTCTCTGGCTCATGGCAGTTCTCCTTTGGCTCATTAAGTTTTGGTAAGACTTTTGTTAAATTACTGTGTAGTATAGCACCGTCGGGAGAAAATTACAAACCAAATGTTAAAAAAATAACATATCATGGCTTTGAAGGGATATTTTGGATGATCATTCCAACAGATTATGAAAGATGGCAACTCTGGAAAAGCATTGAATTATTTTTATAAATCTGCTATTCTATAAATACTTCGTCAGGAATTCAAGTCCTGCCCAAAGTTCTTCAGCTTCGTGTCCGGTTGTTCACCGGCAAGAATCCTGAAATGTTGATTTTACTGAATTTAAAAAAGGAGGTATGCTTATGTGCATGCACAAGAAACACGCCGGAGAGGCGCCGCTTCACATTTTTGGGGAGCCGACGCCGCCGGAACAGATCCTGGATTACCTGTGTGAGAATCCGGAGCTTTACTATCGGTATCAGGAGATGCCACCTTATATGCAACAGCAGTTTTTAGATTTTTGCTGTGGGGTCTCGGGACTCTGTATTTGCTACGACCCGTTTTTTAAGTATATTTTCAATGCAGAGCTCCATCCGGAGAGGCTGTCAGAATTTCTGACGGCCCTGATCGGTGTGACGGTCCGGGTGCGAAGAGTGCTCCCGAACGAAGGCGGGCGGCTCGTGGGGGAAGGCTCCCTGGTCATCATGGACATTGTGGTGGAGCTTGAAGATCATTCCCTGGGAAATGTGGAAATACAAAAATATCCCTATGCCTTTCCAGGTCCGCGTGCCGCTTGCTACTCCAGCGATCTGGTACTGCGTCAGTATTCCAGTGCAAGGAGCCGGGGGAAGGGTGATTTTGATTACAGGGAGCTTCGCACGGTATACACGATCGTTATCCTGGAGAAGAGCGGAGCTGAGTTCCATGCATTTCCCAACCAGTATCTCCATCGTTCTTCCCAAGTTTTTGACACCGGATTAGACCTGGATCTGCTGCAGAAATATATTTACATACCTCTTGACGTATTTCGGAAATATCTTCATAATAAAGATATAGAAACCGAGCAGGAGGCATGGCTGTCGTTTCTGGCCTACGACGACCCGGAGCATGTCTTTCAGATCCAGGACCGCTTCCCAAGGTTTCGTGAGCTGTATGCAGATATGGCGGGATTTCGGAAGAATGTGAAGGAGGTGCTTGGAATGTTTTCGGAAGCATTGGCGATCATGGACAGGAATACGGTAAGGAATATGATGGAGGAACAGCAGAAGGAGCTGGAGGAGAATAAGAAGAAGCTGGCAGAAAGCAGGCAGGAGCTGGCGAAAAGCAGGCAAGAGGTGGAGGAAAGCAGGCAAGAGCTGGAAGAAAGCAGGCAAGAGCTGGAAGAAAGCAGGCAAGAGGTGGCAGAGAATAAGAAAGAGCTGGCAGAAAGTAAGCGGGCTCTGATGGAGAAGGATCAGGAGCTGGCTCTGTTAAAAGCCCAGCTTGCAAAGCTCTCTTCCCAGTCTGTATAAGTAGTCTTTTTAAAAATCACTTCCAGACCTTGACATTTTCATGGTAAATCAATATAATATAGAAGAATCTTGATAAAATAAGACGTAGACGGAGACAGTAGCGCCGCGTGGAAAGCCTCAGCGAGCCGGGGAAGGTGGAAGCCCGGAGTCAGTACAGCGGCAGGCGAAGATCACTCCTGAGTTGCAGGCTGAAGGTAAAGTAGGCCGGGCCGGTTTTCCCTCGTTATCGGGAACTCATATAATGGTATGCAGTAATAGGTGGTAGAAAAGGCATGAACTTTGCGCCCTTTCCCTGTTTGCAGGGAAGGGGCGTTTTTAATTCATAGGAAATTACGTCCTATGAATCAAAAACTCTCCGCGCGGCAGCGCGAGAGTTCCGCAAGTGGAACTCTTTGTTTCATTCATATAAAAATTAACGTCATTTCACACCGAAGAAAGAATGGAGGTCTAAGAAAGGCATGTACGAGAAAGTACCTACAAATCTCAACTTTGTGGAAAGGGAAAAGAAAGTTGAGAAGTTCTGGAAAGATGAGAAGATCTTTGAGAAGAGCATGGACAGCCGGAAAGAAGGTGAGACCTATACCTTCTATGACGGACCGCCGACAGCGAACGGCAAGCCTCATATCGGTCATGTGCTGACTCGTGTCATCAAGGACATGATTCCCCGTTACCGAACCATGAAGGGCTGCATGGTGCCCCGCAAGGCAGGCTGGGATACCCATGGGCTGCCGGTAGAGCTGGAGGTAGAGAAGCTTTTAGGGCTGGACGGCAAGGAACAGATCGAGCAGTATGGTCTGGAGCCGTTCATTGGGCATTGCAAAGAAAGCGTCTGGAAATACAAGGGCATGTGGGAGGATTTCTCCGGTACGGTCGGCTTTTGGGCGGACATGGATGATCCGTATGTGACCTATCATAACGACTTCATTGAGTCAGAGTGGTGGGCCTTAAAACAGATCTGGGAAAAGGGACTTCTGTACAAAGGCTTTAAGATCGTTCCTTACTGCCCGCGCTGCGGCACTCCGCTGTCCAGCCATGAGGTGGCCCAGGGTTATAAAGACGTGAAAGAGCGCTCCGCCATCGCCCGTTTCAAAGTGAAGGGGGAGGACGCTTATATCCTGGCATGGACGACCACGCCGTGGACCCTGCCGTCCAACGTGGGCCTTTGCGTAAATCCAAATGAGGACTATGTCAGGGTGAAGAACGGAGACTATGTTTATTACCTTGCCGAAGCTCTTTGTGATACAGTCCTGGAGGGCGAATATACTGTATTGGAGCGGTATAAAGGCAAGGAACTGGAATATAAAGAATATGAGCCGCTTTTTGATTTTGCAGTGGATATCTGCGAAAAACAGCACAAGAAGGCATTTTATGTAGTGTGCGATACCTATGTTACCCTGACTGACGGTACCGGCGTGGTTCATATTGCCCCGGCCTTCGGTGAGGACGATTCCAAGGTGGGAAGAAAATATGATCTTCCGTTTGTACAGCTTGTAGACGCCAAGGGGGAGATGACAAAGGAAACCCCGTGGGCAGGTACTTTTGTGAAAAAGGCCGATCCAATGGTACTGAAGGCATTGGAGGAGAAGGGGCTTTTATTCTCTGCACCGAGCTTTGAGCACAGCTACCCGCACTGCTGGCGCTGTGATACGCCGCTTATCTATTATGCGCGTGAATCCTGGTTCATCAAGATGACTGCAGTAAAAGAGGATCTGATCCGCAACAACAATACGATCAACTGGATTCCGGAGAGCATAGGCAAAGGCCGCTTCGGCGACTGGCTGGAGAATGTGCAGGACTGGGGGGTCAGCCGGAACCGCTACTGGGGTACGCCGCTCAATATCTGGGAGTGTGAGTGTGGTGAGCAGCATTCCATCGGAAGCATTGAGGAGCTGAAGCGTATGTCTCCCAACTGCCCGGATGACATTGAGCTGCACCGCCCATTTATTGACAATGTGACCATCACCTGTCCCAAGTGCGGAAAGCAGATGAAGCGTGTTCCGGAGGTTATCGACTGCTGGTTCGATTCCGGTTCCATGCCGTTTGCACAGCACCATTATCCGTTTGAGAATAAGGAGCTGTTTGAGCAGCAGTTCCCCGCAGATTTCATCTCTGAGGCAGTGGATCAGACCAGAGGCTGGTTCTATTCCCTGCTTGCGATCTCGACCCTGATCTTCAACAAGGCGCCGTATAAGAACGTGATCGTGCTGGGGCATGTACAGGATGAGAATGGGCAGAAGATGAGCAAATCCAAAGGCAATGCGGTGGATCCCTTTGAAGCCTTAGACACCTATGGAGCAGATGCGATCCGCTGGTATTTCTATGTCAACAGCGCTCCATGGCTGCCGAACCGTTTCCACGGCAAGGCTGTCCAGGAGGGACAGCGCAAGTTCATGGGAACTCTGTGGAATACCTATGCGTTCTTTGTGCTCTATGCGAACATTGACAATTTTGACGCTACAAAATACCATTTGGAGTACGATAAACTGACTGTTATGGATAAATGGCTGCTGTCCAAGATGAATTCCATGGTGAAATCTGTTGACGACAATCTGGCCAATTACCGGATTCCTGAGGCCGCAAGGGCATTGCAGGAGTTTGTGGATGACATGAGCAACTGGTACGTGAGACGGAGCAGGGAGCGTTTCTGGGCGAAGGGCATGGAGCAGGATAAGGTGAGCGCCTATATGACCCTTTACACCGCCCTTGTGACTGTGGCGAAGGCCGCGGCCCCCATGATCCCGTTTATGACGGAGGACATCTACCAGAACCTGGTGAGAAACATTGACAAGGATGCGCCTGAGAGCGTACACTTGTGTGATTTCCCGGCAGTGGATGAGCTTCTGATCGACCGTCAGCTGGAGGATGATATGGATGAGGTGCTGAAGGTTGTCGTGCTTGGCCGTGCTGCCAGGAATACGGCGAATTTGAAGAACCGCCAGCCGATCGGTACCATGTATGTGAAAGCGGACCATGAGCTGTCCGAATTCTATGTGGAGATCATCGAGGACGAACTGAATGTGAAGCATGTGGAATTTGTGGAGGATGTGCGCAATTTTACCTCCTACAGCTTCAAACCGCAGCTTAAGACCGTTGGACCAAAATACGGAAAGCAGCTTGGCAATATCAGGAAGGCCCTGGCAGAGATCGACGGAAACGAAGCTATGGATACGCTGAAAGCAGAAGGCGCTTTGAAATTTGATTTCGGCGGCGAGGAAGTTGTCCTGACCGAGGATGATCTGCTGATCGATATGGCACAGACCGAAGGTTATGTGTCGGAGAGTGATAACAATATCACGGTTGCCCTGGATACCAACTTAACACCCGAGCTGGTGGAGGAAGGCTTCGTCCGGGAGCTGGTGAGCAAGATCCAGACCATGCGCAAGGAGGCCGGCTTTGAAGTGACCGACCACATCAAGGTATACCAGGATAACAATGACAAGATCGCAGAGATCCTGAAGGCACATGCCGACACCATCAAGAAAGAGGTGCTTGCAAACTATATCCTGCTGGGCCAGATGGGCGGATTTGCAAAAGAATGGAACATCAACGGTGAGACCGGAATGTTGGGCGTAGAGAAGACTGACTGTGACTGAGAGCACGGCAGATTAGGAGGAAAGCCACTATGAATATGGGATTTGACAAGGAAACATTTAAAAAGAGCGTTGTATATAACGTAAAGAGCCTGTTCAGAAAAACGATCGACGAGGCGACACCTGCGCAGGTGTTCCAGGCGGTGTCTTATGCGGTGAAGGACGTTATCATCGACGAGTGGATCGCTACACACAAGGTATATGAGAAAAAGGATGTAAAGACCCTTTACTACCTGTCCATGGAATTTTTGATGGGTCGTGCCCTGGGCAACAACATCATCAATATCATGGCCAGGGATGAGATCAAAGAAGCGCTCGATGAGCTGGGCTTTGACTTAAACCTGATCGAGGACCAGGAGCCGGATGCGGCGCTTGGAAACGGCGGTCTGGGCCGTCTTGCAGCCTGCTTTTTAGACTCCCTGGCGACACTGGGCTACCCGGCATACGGCTGTGGTATCCGTTACCGTTACGGAATGTTCAAACAGAAGATCGAGAACGGCTATCAGATCGAAGTACCGGATGAGTGGCTGAAGGACGGCAACCCCTTTGAGGTGCGCCGCTCGGAATATGCGACCGAAGTCAAGTTCGGCGGTTATGTGAAGACCGTATGGGAGAATGGGCGGGAGCATTTTGTTCAGGAGGGCTATCAGTCTGTGATGGCGGTGCCATATGACCTTCCGGTTGTGGGCTACGGCAACAATGTGGTGAATACCCTGCGTATCTGGGACGCGCAGCCGATCGATACCTTCAGCCTGGATTCCTTTGATAAGGGCGACTATCAGAAGGCCGTGGAGCAGGAGAACTTAGCGAAGACCATATGTGAGGTCCTGTATCCCAATGACAACCATTATGCAGGTAAAGAGCTGCGCTTAAAACAGCAGTATTTCTTCATTTCCGCCAGTGTACAGCGCGCGGTTACCAAATACATGGAGAAACACGATGACATCCGTAAGTTCTACGAAAAAAATGTTTTCCAGCTCAACGATACCCATCCGACGGTGGCAGTTGCAGAGTTGATGAGGATTCTTTTGGACGAGTATGGCCTGGAATGGGATGAGGCATGGGAGGTCACCACAAAGACCTGTGCTTACACCAACCACACCATCATGGCTGAGGCCCTGGAGAAATGGCCGATCGAGCTGTTCTCCAGACTGCTTCCGCGAATCTATCAGATCGTGGAAGAGATCAACCGCCGTTTTATCATGCAGATCCAGCAGATGTATCCTGGCAATCAGGATAAGGTTGCCAAGATGGCGATCATCTATGACGGTCAGGTGAAGATGGCCCATATGGCGATCGCAGGCAGCTTTTCCGTAAACGGCGTTGCGCGCCTGCACACGGAGATCTTAAAGAACCAGGAGCTGAAGGATTTTTACCAGATGATGCCGGACAAATTCAACAATAAGACCAACGGTATCACCCAGAGAAGATTCCTTCTGCACGGCAATCCGCTTCTGGCTGACTGGGTCACTTCAAAGATCGGCGATGAGTGGATCACCGACCTGTCCACTATCAGCAAGCTGAAGCTGTATGTGGATGATGAGAAATGCCAGCATGAATTCATGAACATCAAATACCAGAACAAGATCCGTCTGGCAAAATATATCAAAGAGCACAATGGTATTGATGTGGACCCGCGTTCTATCTTCGACGTGCAGGTGAAACGTCTCCATGAGTATAAACGCCAGCTGATGAATATCCTGCATGTGATGTACTTATACAACCAGCTGAAGGATAATCCGAATATGGATATGATCCCGAGGACCTTTATCTTTGGCGCAAAAGCGGCGGCAGGCTACAAGCGTGCCAAGCTGACCATTAAGCTGATCAACGCTGTTGCAGATGTGATCAACAACGACAGGTCGATCAACGGCAGGATCAAGGTAGTGTTCATTGAGGATTACCGGGTATCCAATGCGGAGGTTATTTTTGCGGCGGCAGATGTCAGCGAGCAGATATCCACCGCCAGCAAGGAAGCATCCGGCACCGGCAACATGAAATTCATGTTAAACGGCGCTCTGACCATAGGCACCATGGACGGTGCAAATGTGGAGATCGTGGAAGAGGTTGGTGAGGAGAATGCATTTATCTTCGGTACTTCCTCCGATGAGATCATCGAGCTGGAGCACAACCGCAAGTATGATCCCATGCAGATATTCAACAATGACCAGGATATCCGCCGGGTGCTGATGCAGCTGATCAACGGCTATTACGCGCCACGGGATCCGGAGATGTTCCGGGATATTTACAATTCCCTGTTGAATACCCAGAGCAGCGATCGTGCCGACACTTATTTCATCTTAAAAGATTTCCGCATGTATGTGGACGCGCAGAAGCGTGTGGATGAGGCTTACCGCGATTCTAAGTGGTGGGCAAAGGCTGCCATGCTCAACACTGCATGCAGCGGCAAGTTCAGCTCTGACCGTACCATCGAGGAGTATGTGCGTGACATCTGGCACTTAAAAAAGGTTGAGGTAGAGCTGTAAACCGCAAAAACTTAAATAAAATGGAATAATCAAAAAATCCCTCCATAGACTGATAATAGCAGTTAGGAGGGATTTTTTATGCGCAAATGGGTGGTGTCGGGAATTATCATCCTCCTGCTTCCCTGGCTGATGTCCCTTGTGTGGATGCATCAGGGAGGACAGGCTGTGAGTCCCGTGAAAGAGATCCAGGCGGGGCTTGAAGCTGAAAACCAGGCGGCGGGGACGCTGATAAATGGAAGCGGAGACGCGGCGGGAGTTGCGGGAGATACCGTAGTGGAAGCAGGAGAAGCTGAGGTGGAAAAGACTGCCGGGGCGCTGGAGGCAGCGGTGGAAGGACTTGCGGCAGGTGTCCGGGGAGCGGGGGACGGCTCACATGGCACTGTCACCAGGAAGATCCTTCTGGAGCGGAACGGCATCCGCACCTATCTTGCTCTGGAAGACTACCTGCCTGGAGTGATCGTCTGTCAGATGAACCCGGAATACAGCCCGGAGGCGTTGAAGTGCCAGGCAGTCATTGCAAGGACCTACATATACCGTCTGATGAATGGGCGCACGGAGATCCATGAGGAGGAGCTGGATCTGGATTACCTGGGAGAAGAGGCTGGAGTGCGGCCGGGCAGCACCAGCCTGGCCGAAAAGGAGCTGGCGGCGGAGAATCTGGGGCGCTGCCGGAAGGCAGTCCAGGAGACGGCGGGGATCGTAATGAGATATGAGGACCGCTATGTGCTGCCGCTGTTTCATGCCATAAGCGCAGGACGGACGAGAAAGGGGGAGGCGGACTACCCGTATCTTCAGCCCGTGGACAGCCGCTGGGACACGTCGAGGGCAGATTATAAGTGTACCCTGGAATGGAGCCGGGCAGAATTTGCAGGACTGGTGAACCAGATACCAGACGGGCAGCCGGTGTCGGCAGACCAGCTTCCAGACCAGATCCAGACTGTAAAAAAAGATGATTCGGAATACGTTTTACAGATGAAGATCGGCGCAAAAACTTACACTGGCGAGGAGATCCAGTATGCACTGGGACTTCCGTCCTCATGCTTTCTTCTGGAAGGCGATGGCGACAGGATACGCGCCGTTTCAAGAGGCAGCGGACATGGTTACGGCCTGAGCCAGGCGGGAGCGGACAGTATGGCAAGGGACGGCTGGGGATACGAAGATATATTAAATTATTATTATAAAAATATTTCTCTGACGGCTGAATAACTTATATCGCTTTGGTAAGAATAGTACCGAGGTGATAAACGGTGAAAGAGAAAATGAATCAGATGTTCAAGGATAAATTATTCCTTGTCATGTTGGTGCTGGGCCTGCTGACTATAGTAGCTGCGGCAGGTGTTGTTACAATCCAAAGAGGAAGCGGGCAGGAACAGAATCCATATGTGGATATGCAGGGGCAGGGGGAATTTCTTGCAGAGGAACCGGGGCAGCAGACGCCGGTAGCAGGAGACTCCAATACACAGCCGGCTGGTACGCAGGAAGCAAAGGAGAATATGGCACAGAACAATCCGGATACGGTTGTGTCAGAGGAGACTTATGAGGTTGCAGCAGCAGAAGAAGAAGCCCAGGCTGCCGGGACCGGGATCGACGCAGCAACTGCACTGGTGCTGAATTTCAACGACGCCAGCAAGATGATGTGGCCGGTCAGAGGGAATATCGTGCTGGATTACAACATGGAATCCACCATATTTTTCCCGACCCTGGACCAGTACAAATGCAATCCCGGACTGGTCATCCAGGGCCAGGTCAGCGACCCTGTCTATGCTCCGGCCAATGCACGCGTAGTGGAGAGCGGTACCAACGAAGAGATCGGAAATTACCTGATGCTGGATCTGGGTAATGACTATTCCGTGATCTGCGGACAGCTCAAGGAAGTGACGGCCGTGGAAGGGGAATACCTGGAAAAGGGCCAGCTTATGGGCTATGTTGCGGAGCCTACCAAATACTATACGGTAGAAGGCAGCAATGTATTCTTTGAGATGAAGCAGGGAGATAAGACAGTGGATCCGCTGGATTATCTGGAATAAGAAAAAGCTTGTTTGAAAAACGGCGTAGCGGTTGGCTATGCCGTTTTTTCTGGGCAGAAAAGCAAGATTAAGCAAAACAGGACGTCAAAAATCTGGTAAACTGGAAAGGATGAAAGGAGGCTGTCTATATGGACAACGACAGTATTACAATAATTACAGCAGCGATCCGGTTCATAGAGGCCCATTTGACGGAAAAGCTTGACTTGTCCCGCGTGGCAGAGGCCGTGCATTACTCCAAATACCATCTTCACAGGGTTTTTACCGATACAGTTGGCCTGACGATCCACGACTATGTCCAGCGGAGGCAGTTGACGGAGGCGGCAAAGCTGCTGATTTTTTCTGCGAGGCCCATTGTGGAGATCGCAGCGATGGCGGGATATGAGACCCAGCAGGCTTTTACAAATATTTTTACTGCCATGTACAAGCAGTCGCCGGGCAAATACCGGGAAAATGAAAAATTTTATCCGTCTGCAGCTGGAGTTTAAATTCGGGGAGGGATGCCAGATGCTTTGTGCTGATGAGTCCGGGACATGGGATATTGTTTTTGCAGAGGAGGGAGACATACCTTGCTGGATGGAGCTGGTAAGGCTGGTCATAGACGGGTTTCCGCATCTTCAGGAAGAGGAATATGTGGCAGAGCTCAAAAGAAGGATCAAGATCAGGCAGGCTCTTATCCTGAAGAATGGTTCGGCTGCGATCGGGGTGATGTTGTTTTCATACTCGACGGGAAGCATTGATTTTATGGGAACCCATCCGCTCTACCGAAAAAAAGGAATTCCCCAGGCTTTCTTAAAGAAGGTGGTGGAGGAACTGATCGAGGAAAAAGAAATCAGTATCACTACTTACAGAGAAGGGGATAAGGCAGATACCGGACACCGCAGGCAGATCCAGGAGCTGGGATTTGCGGAGGCAGAGCTGCTTATCGAGTTTGGTTATCCGACCCAGCGCTTTATCCTGCCGAGGGAGGCCGCACATGACAGATAGACAGAATTTACCTGAAGAACAGAATCCATTTCCAGATGAGACCGCCCATCTGGAAATGATCATGGGAAGGCTGGATGAGGCTCTGAAAGAGGCCAACGACAGTGTTGAGCGGATCGACAGGGAGTACAGAGATGCAAAACGGTATATGGCGGATTACCGGGGGGAGATCGATCCTCATGAAATGTTCCAGAATGAACTGGCTTTAAAACAGATTGACAGGACCGGTGCGTTTGCGGTGGATGTGTGGTCACGGCTTGCCAGGCTGAAGGAATCCCCTTACTTTGCGCGGATTGACTTTCGGGAAAAGGACGGGCAGAAGGCGGCACAGTATTATATCGGACGCTTTGCGTTTCACCGTGAAAACGAACTTTTGATCTTTGACTGGCGGGCTCCCGTAGCGGGAATGTTTTATGACTGTGAGGTGGGGCCTGCCGGGTATGAGGCCCCGTCTGGATGGATCGAGGGCGAGCTGACCCGAAAACGCCAGTTCAAAATAAAAAACGGGGTGCTGGAATACGCACTGGAAAGTTCGGTCCATATCGGGGATGATGTCCTGCAGCGGGAGCTTTCCCATACATCCGACGAGAAGATGAGATCGATCATTTCCACGATCCAGAAGGAACAGAACCAGATCATCCGGGATGAAAATACCAATACCATGATCATACAGGGAGTGGCCGGTTCCGGCAAGACCTCCATCGCACTGCACAGGATCGCATACCTTCTCTACCGTTTTAAGGACAGGCTTTCCGCAGCCAATATCATGATCCTTTCACCCAACAGGGTATTCGGCGACTACATATCCACGGTCCTTCCAGAGCTGGGGGAGGAGCCTGTCTGTGAATTTGGGTTTAAAGATATTGCCCAAGTACAGCTTGAGGGGATCGTAAGTTTTGATAAGGACCGGGATCCGCTTGGATTTTCTGACAGGGAGTGGGAGGAACGTGTGCGGTTCAAGTCGACACTGGATTTTGTCAGGCTGATGGATCAGTATCTTGAGGAAATGCCCCAAACCATTTTTCAGCCGGAGGACTATGTTTTTGGCCCTTTTACGGCGAAGGCAGACTGGATCCGGATGCGTTTTGGAGCCTGTGAAGGTATGCCTGTGAAAAAACGGCTGGAACGGATCGCGGAGGATATTCATGATCGTTTTGATTCCGATAATTATATGGGAGACAGGGTGCCGGGGGTGAGGACCATACTAAAAAGCCTGAATTCCATGCTGGTCATAAAGAACAGCCTTGCGCTGTACAGGAACTTTTATCAGTGGCTGGGATATCCCCATATGCTTGTGATGCCGGGGAAAAAGACCCTGGAATGGGCGGACGTATCCCCGTTCCTTTATCTTCATTCAGCCTTTGAAGGTATCCGGGAGAGCAGGCGTATCAGGCATCTGGTCATTGATGAGATGCAGGACTATACCCCTGTGCAGTACGCTGTCATCAACAGGCTCTTTCCATGCCCCAAGACGATCCTGGGGGATTATGGTCAGTTCATCAATCCCCTCCATCGGCATACCTTGAAAGACCTGATGCAGATCTATCATGATGGGAGGCTGGTTGAGCTGACGAAAAGCTACCGCTCCACCTATGAGATCATCACATTCGCAAAGAAAATACAAAACTCCGGGAAACTGGAGCCAATGGAGCGGCATGGAGAAGCCCCCCAGGTAACGGCATGCAGTGATGATGCGGAAAAACTGGACAGGATCCGCCGGAAGCTGAAGGATTTTTCAGAAAGCGAATATGCATCCTGCGGAATCATTGTCAAAACCGGGCAGGCAGCTAAGGAACTGTATAAACTGCTTGCAGGAGAGTTTCATGTGCAGTTGATCTCTGAGGAAAGCACCAGATTCATGAATGGGATCTCTGTCACATCCATCCGGATGTCAAAGGGTCTGGAATTTGATGAGGTCATAGTTGCGGATGCCGATGCCGAGGTTTATCACACGGAATATGACAGGTGCCTGCTTTATATAGCATCCACAAGAGCCATGCACCGGCTGTCCATGTTTTATACAGGAAATCCGTCCCATCTGCTTCCCTGAAAAGGAATTGTCCCCAGACTGTGATCTGCGCCGGGAGGCCTCGTACATGCTTCATGAGATTTTAATAATTTGTTCACATTATCGTTGGAAATATGTGTTATGATAAATTGAAATCAAAAACAGGACATGAGCGAGGTGCTATATGAATATATTATTTTTTATCACACCCAAGAGTGAGATCGCCTATATATACGAAGATGATTCTATCCGCCAGGCGCTGGAGAAGATGGAATACCACAAATTTTCTGCAGTACCCCTGCTCACCAGGGACGGCAGATACTGCGGGACCATAACCGAAGGTGACCTGTTGTGGGGGATAAAGAATCAGTATGATTTAAACTTGAAAGAGGCGGAGGGGATACCGGTCAATACGATCAGGCGGCGCATGGATTACCGCCCGGTGACGGCAAAGTCCAACATGGAGGATATGATCGACCGGGCGCTGAACCAGAACTTTGTCCCGGTAGTGGACGACCGTGGGCTGTTTATCGGGATCATCACCCGAAAGGATATTATCAAGTATTACTATGAAAAAGGCAATGCGGCTGAGAATGCCGCAGAAGTGAAAAGCGGGCTGAGGAGGGCAGGAGTGTTATGTTAAAGATCTATGGCACTATGTTGTGCGAAGACTGTGCGGCATTTGCAGAGAGGCTGAAGGAATCAGACATCGCATATACTTTCTGTGAATTCGAGGACAGCTTAG
Organism: Clostridium sp. AN503; assembly: GCF_040719375.1. NCBI lineage: Bacteria > Bacillati > Bacillota > Clostridia > Eubacteriales > Clostridiaceae > Clostridium > Clostridium sp. AN503. The sequence continues at coordinate 988,716 of NZ_JBFDTP010000002.1, forward strand.
ACAACTTAAGAGAGTTTATACGACTGCGCGACAGTGAACCGGTGTTTGATGCTGTAAAAGCAGAAGGCGGTATCGGAATTCCCTGTATATTAAAGGAGGATGGAAGCTGCACACTGGACTGGGAGTCCTGCCTGAAAGCGCAGTCCTGACAGATTTAAATGGCATTGCGCTCCAATAGAATACAGCTTAAATAGAAATGCCGATATCCCGGCAGACGACTGATCTGCCGGGATATCGGTTCTTTTTGTTTTGGAGGATTTTCAGATGTTTATAATTCCCTGGCCGGTTTGGCGATCCGGCAAGGGATCGGTTTTAGTGATCGGTTATAGAGGAAGATATCTGCAGTTTAGTTGCATCCGCACCCACAGTTGTTGTCGCGTGCACTGTTGCATCCACAGCCGTTGTTGCGTGCAGCGCCACAGCCGCAGTCTTCAGCAATCTCGCTGAGCGGCATGATCCCGTTGTTGTTTGCAGCCCGGAAGCCTTCCCGGAAGCCTTCGTCGTAGCCGTCGCGGTAGCCTGCGGCGTAACCTGCACGGTAAGCCTCACGGAGTCTGCGGTTTATATTGTTGTTATTGCCGCAATTGCAGCCGCATCTGTTGTTGCTGCATCCGCAGCCGCACCCGGAGTTGGCACCACATCCACAATTGTTGCATCCATTACAGTTATTCCAGTTATTACATCCACACATTTTAAAAATCTCCTTTTTTGTTGTTTGTACTGTATCATATGTGGACGGTGAGACAGGTGTGACAACCATGGCTGGAGGCAGCAGGCTGGAGCGAGTGGTATATAAGAAGAAAGACGGGACGATGCCTGATGAGAATGCAGGGGAGAAATGCCTCCGGCTGAAAATACAGATTCCGGAGTAACGGAGGCGACCGGAGCCTCATACCATGATACTAGAAACTTCCGTAAGGAAAGGAGTAATTCTTATATGGATTGTAACTGCAATCAACGGAACACCTGTACCTGCAGACCGCAGATGCCGGTTCCTCCCTGCATGAATACCAATTGCGGATGCGGACAAACGGATATCCAGCCGCGCCCGATCCGCCCGATGCAGCAATCTGCACCGGCATCATGCCAGTGCCAGACCCCGATAAAACCAATGCCGTGCCAGGTACAGCCGGCTGTCCGGCCTATGCCGTGTCAGTGCCAGGACCAGACTCCGATCATGCCGCGGCCAGCGGTTCCGTCACAGACCACCTCGGTTTCTCCGGCTTTCAGCACCTGTGTCCGTGAAGACCGGCTGTCCGGTATGCCGATCGCCATGGGATATGTGCCGTGGCAGAAATGGAAACAGACATATTCTCTGGAACAGGGACTGAACCGTGGAACTATTTTCCCGGAACTGGATCTGCCATTTGTTATGGGGAGGTGCCGTGGATGATGTGTGGATGTGAAAACCAGCTGTTAAAAAATGTTTACGAAACCGGCTTTGCCCTGGACGATATCCTCCTTTATCTGGATACCCATCCAACCGACCAGGACGCCATGAACTACTATAAATATGCAAAACGGATCAATGAGGAAGCAGTGAAAGCTTATGAGCAGGCTTATGGCCCGTTAATGATCACTCAGGTCTGCTCTGACAACTGGAGCTGGATGAAGAGCCCGTGGCCCTGGGAAGGAGGGAAGCGTTAATGTGGAGATATGAAAAAAGACTGCAGTATCCGGTAAATATTACGCAGACAAACCCGAAGATGGCACAGTTCATCATCAGCCAGTATGGCGGTCCCGACGGAGAATCTGCGGCAGCTATGCGGTATTTAAGCCAGCGCTACGCTATGCCCTATGAAAAGGGAAAGGCAATCTTAAATGATATTGGAACAGAAGAACTGGCGCATTTCGAGATCATCGGCGCTATCGTCCATCAGCTGACCAGGAACCTGACTCCCCAGGAGATCGAGGAATCTGGTTTTGGGCCATACTATATTGACCATACTACCGGTCTCTGGCCTCAGGCGGCAGGGGGAATCCCGTTCAATGCCTGCGAGTTCCAGTCCAAGGGCGATCCGATCACGGACCTGTTTGAGGACCTGGCGGCAGAACAGAAGGCCAGGACCACGTATGACAATATCCTGCGGATGGTAAAGGACCCGGAGGTCTGTGATCCGATCCGTTTCTTAAGAGAGCGGGAGGTTGTGCATTTCCAGAGATTCGGTGAAGCCCTCAGGGATGTCCAGGATCATCTGGACAGCCGGAATTTCTATGCGTTCAATCCTGCATTTGACAAGAAGCAGGGGACGCCTGGGTGCTGATGACGCCTGAAAGGGCGCTGTGCCTGGAGCATTAAATACACAGTGAAAAGCAACACCGCTGAAGGTAATTGAAAACCTCGGCGGTGTTGTTTGTTAGAAGGCTTTTAAATGAGCTGTTGGAACTTGGAAATATGTTTTTTGTTTACAAACTGCCCTCTGCGTACTATGATGGAAATCATACAGGAGTACATCATACATAAGGAGGTGGAGCCTTGAACTATTTGATGGGGATAGATAACGGAGGGACATTTTCAAAAGCGGCTATATTTGACACAGAAGGAAGTCAGATCGCGGTGGCAAGCCTTCCCACCCGGGTACTGACGCCGAAGTCCGGCTATACGGAGCGGGATATGGAGGAGCTGTGGCAGACCAATGCGCAGGTGATCCGGGCGGTGCTGGAAAAAAGCGGGATCCGGCCGTCTGATATAGCGGGCGTCTCTTTGTCCGGACATGGCAAGGGGCTGTATGTGGTGGATACACAGGGAAACCCTGTCTGCAGCGGTATCTTGTCTACCGATACCAGGGCATGGGAATACCCTGTGCGGTGGAGGCGGGAAGGCGTGCTGGACAAGGTGTTTGAGAAAACCTGCCAGACAGTGCTGGCGTGCCAGCCGGTCAGTCTGCTTGCGTGGATGAAGGATCATGTACCGGAGGCATATGACCGGATCGGCACGGTATTTTCTGTGAAGGACTATGTGCGATACCGCCTGACGGGAGTGAGGAACGGGGAATACACGGATTTTTCGGGCGGAAATCTGATCAATATGAAGACTGGCACATACGACCGGGAGCTGATGGAGCTGTTCGGGATCGGTGGGATCTATGACAGGCTGCCGCCTTTAAAGGAATCCGCGGAGATCTGCGGCGGTGTGACAAGAGAGAGCGGCCGTCTGACCGGACTTTTAGAGGGAACGCCTGTGGCAGCAGGTATGTTTGATGTGAATGCCTGCGGGATTGCATCCGGGCTTGTATCAGAAAAGGATCTGTGCATGATCGCCGGAACCTGGAGCATCAATGAATTCCTGGCACGGTCTCCTATTGTGGACGGCAGTGTATCTTTGAATTCCATGTTCTGTATCCCGGGATATTATCTCATTGAGGAGAGCAGTCCAACTTCAGCCGGCAATCTGGAATGGTTTATCCGGACTCAGATGCCGATGGAACAGGAAACCTGGGGCCGGGCCGGTCTTTATGAGCGGATCAACCGGATGGTTTCTGAGATCCGGCCAGAGGAAAGTAACCTGATCTTCCTGCCGTTTTTAAACGGTTCCAATGAGGACCCGCAGGCGAGGGGGACATTTGTCGGATTGACGGGATATCATGACCGCAGGCATATGCTGAGAGCCATTTATGAGGGCGTGGTGTTTTCCCACATGACTCATGTAAGACGGCTTTTACGGAACCGGGAGAGGCCGGAGAGCATCCGCCTTTCGGGCGGCGCTGCCAATTCGGAAGTCTGGGTACAGATATTTGCAGACGCACTCCAGATCCCGGTTGATGTGGTGGAAGGGAAAGAGCTGGGGGCTCAGGGTGCTGCTATGGCAGCAGGGATCGGCGCAGGGATCTATGCAGACTATCAGGAGGCGGCAGCCAGGACTGTCCGGATCACAAAGACGGTTGTCCCCAGGCCGGAATCGGGAGCGGTCTACGAAAAAAAATACCAGGCTTACCGGCTGGTCAACGACGCTATGGCCGGTATATGGAGCAAATTAAAGTAAATAATCTGATAATTTCAGATAATATAAAAAATATATACATAAAAAGCAAATTATTTTAAAATAAATTTCAAATAATTAAAAAATAGCTTGACAAATAGGATGGTATCAGTTATTATAGAACTACAAAGATAAGAACTTTCTTATCCGAGCAAAGCAAAGAAACAGGAGATTGATTCAAGAAACAAAATCCTGCGGAGCTTGAAAGCAACAAAAAGGGTTAGGCAGAAAACCTCAACTTGAATAGGTTTCGAACAGAAGATCAATCAAAAGTAAAAAATTATCGAAAGATAAGAAAACGAAATTGAGTTGATAAGAAGTGAAAAACCGAAAGAAAATGCCAGGAGAGAGTCTTTATATGATAGTCGCAGGAGGCTATAGATAAAGGCTCTTTCTTTTTGTGTTTGTTTCTTTTTATGATTCCCCTCGTGAAAACTGGGCTTTCTCTGATATGTACAAAAATAAAAAGCGATCTTTGTTTAAACTGCCACTTGCAAACCGGTCAAAGATATGATATTGTATACCTATAAATAAATTGTATACAATTAAATAAGATTGTATACTAAAATTAAACAGAAAAAGGAGAATGGAACATGGACTACATCAAGAATTATTCCCTGGAAGGCAAAGTTGCGCTGATCACCGGAGCATCTTACGGTATTGGTTTTGCTATCGCGCAGGCTATGGCAGGTGCAGGCGCTACCATCGTTTTCAATGATATCAAGCAGGAGCTGGTTGATAAGGGGATCGCAGCTTACGAGGCAGAGGGCATCAAAGCACACGGCTATGTATGCGACGTTACCGACGAGGATGCGGTGAACGCCATGGTAGCGAAGATTGAGGCTGAAGTGGGCGTTGTAGACATCCTGGTCAACAATGCAGGCATCATCAAGAGGATCCCGATGATCGAGATGGCAGCCAAAGATTTCCGTCAGGTTATCGATGTGGACTTGAATGCTCCGTTCATCGTATCCAAGGCAGTGATCCCGGCTATGATCAAGAAGGGCGGCGGAAAGATCATCAACATCTGTTCCATGATGTCCGAGTTTGGCCGCGAGACCGTTTCTGCATACGCAGCAGCGAAGGGCGGATTGAAGATGCTGACCAGGAACATTGCTTCCGAGTACGGCGAGTACAACATCCAGTGCAACGGCATTGGGCCTGGTTATATTGCAACACCTCAGACCGCGCCTCTGCGTGAGAAACAGGCAGACGGCTCCAGGCATCCGTTTGACCAGTTTATCGTATCCAAAACTCCTGCAGGCCGCTGGGGTGAGGCTTCCGATCTGGGCGGACCCGCAGTATTCCTTGCATCCGAAGCTTCTGATTTTGTGAACGGCCAGATCCTGTATGTAGACGGCGGTATTAAGGCATATATCGGAAAACAGCCGTCTTAAGACTGATGTTTTAAAGAAACTGCCGAAAGGCACAGGGGGAAAGCATGAGCGAGAAGTGCTACAAGAACCGTGGAGATTATGTATTTGACACGCTGAAGCGGGATATTCTGGACCTGGAACTGAAGCCGGGACAGGCGATCAGTGAAAATGAGATCTGCGCCCGCTTTGATGTATCCAGGACGCCGGTCAGGGAGGCTCTCAGGAGGCTCCAGGAACAGGGATTTGTCAATACGGTCCCGTATTCCGGCACCTATGTGACTCTCTTGAATCTGGATGATATCCGGCAGATGATCTATATGCGGGTTGCAGTAGAACTGATGGTCATGCGGGATTTTATGGAGACCCAGACGCCACTACTTTTGGAAGAGATCCGCCATCAGATCCGCTGTCAGGAGCTTTTGATCCGGGAGCCGGATTTTGAACCGGAGCAGTTCTACCGTATGGATGCACAGATGCACACCATCTGGTTTGCCGCCACAGGCAGAGAGAAGCTTTGGGATTTTATCCAGGCCCAGCAGCTCCATTACACACGGTTCCGAATGCTGGACTTTGTGACAGAGACGGATTTCACGCGCATCATCAAGGAACATGCCCATTTGCTGGAGCTTTTGGAGCAGAAGGACGAGAAGGGGCTTGAGGCTGCGCTTAAGGAACATCTCTATATCAGCATGACCCGCATGAAATATGCTATTGAGGTTGAATATAAGGATTACTTTGAGTAAGAGCGTGATACCCGCTGTGGATTCAATCCACGGCGGGTGTTTCGGTCAAGAAGATGAGCCGTATGGACTGTTATGAATTTACAGGAATTTTATCAATATTTTGAAAAAAGGGTTGCAAAATCTGCCATAAGTGCTAAAATAAGTTACGGAGGCATAGCTCAGCTGGGAGAGCACATGCATCACACGCATGGGGTTGCAGGTTCGAGCCCTGTTGTCTCCACTGTTTTTCCTGTGTGATACCCAGTGTCGGGTATCACACAGCTATGTTAAGGGGACGTGGCTCAGCTGGGAGAGCGTTGCGTTCGCAACGCAAAGGTCGCGGGTTCGAATCCCGTCGTCTCCACTATTTCGCCAGTTCCGGGAGGAGTGCAGGGAAGTTCCCTGTATCGGAGGTGTCCGGTCTCACACATTGAATATCCCGCGAACACGCTCCGGCTGGTGGAACACAAAGCGAAAGTATCAAAACCGGATAAGTCCAAAAGAGGATAAGCTCCGGGCGTATGGTCTTGAACCTGTAGAGGTTCAGGGCTTTTTGTTTTTTCTAATAAAAAATGAAAAAATCCAAAAAGAGCTTGACAGATTGAACTGTTACTGATATCATATCAGTATGAACTGAGAGAAAAAAAGTAACAGTTTGGGCCGGCCCATAAGAGGGCAGGTAAACAGGATGATAAGGAGGTATTTTATGAACCGGTATATAGCAATCGGGCTTTCGGTGGCTGCAGCGCTCCTGCTGGCTGCCTGTACCCGGTCCCATAAAGGAACGGCAGCCGCAGCTCCAGAAGAGTCAGGCAGTGCCTATCACAAGATAACGGCTGAAGAAGCAAAGGAGATGATGGATTCAGGAGATGTGACGGTCGTGGATGTACGCAGGGCAGAGGAATATGAGCAGGCACACATTCCGGGAGCGGTCCTGGTACCCAATGAGTCGATCGGTGAGGAGCAGCCGGAGGAATTGCCGGACAAGGATGCGGCGATTCTGGTGCACTGCCGTACCGGGGTCCGCAGCAAGCAGGCATCAGACAAGCTGGTGAAGATGGGATATACTAATATTTATGATTTTGGCGGCATTGTGGACTGGCCGTATGAGACAGAAGGTGGTGAAGCAAATTGAACAGCGATTTTATCGTAGGACTCCATGCGCTGGTGTACCTGCACCATAAGGGGACGACCCAGCGCAGTGAGGAACTGGCGGACAATATCTGCACGAATCCCGGCCGGGTACGGCGGGTCATGGCACAGCTTAAAAAGGCGGGATTGGTGGAGACGAGGGAAGGACGTTTTTCAGGCGGATATTCCTATGAGATGGGACGCACGATCACGCTGGGGGAGATCAGCAGGGCTCTGGACACCAAATTTGCCGATGCAGGCTGGCGGAGCGGAGACCCGGATAAGAATTGCCGTGTAGCCTGCGGTATGAGCGGTTATATAGATGGGCTTTATGAAGAGATGAACCACCGCTGCAATGATTACCTGGACACTATTACAGTGACAGATGTGGAACAGGAGCTTTTCAAGGACAAAGAGGGAATGCATGCAGCAGGAAATGCTTAAACTATTCTGGAAGGATTGAAAGGAGATCATAACATGATTGATGTAACAGGCAAGAACTTTAAAGAGGAAGTATTAGATTCGGCAGTTCCGGTAGTGATTGATTTTAAGGCGCCCTGGTGCGGCTATTGCCGCCGTCTGGAGCCGACTGTGGTAAAAATGGGGCAGGAGTTTGAAGGTAAGATCAAGGTGGTTGGGCTTGATATCGATGCAGATCCGGAGCTGGCAGAGCAGTTTCAGGTGATGACGATCCCAACGCTGATCCTGTTCCGGGATGGCAGGGAAGTCAGCAGCGTAGTAAATCCAGCGAACCGGGATGCCATTGAAGGCTGGCTGAAGGAGCACGGCGCCCTGTAAGGACTGGAATTATAAATGAAATACATTAGTATAAAATAAAACACGGGAAATCCATAACAGATGTCAGGATTTCCCGTGTTTTATTGACCTTGCAGTAATCGGGGCAACAGGATTTGAACCTGCGACCTCTCGGCCCCCAGCCGAGCGCGCTACCAAGCTACGCCATACCCCGATGTTCGGCAACCAGCTTATTATAGCAGATAATTTCCATTTTGAAAAGAGGTTTACAGCAGGTTTTTTATTTGTTATCATTATCTTTAGGATAAATGAGAGGAATTTTGAGAAATGAAGGGAATTATCAGTTTTGATATGGATATGACGCTTCTGGATCATTCAGCTTCCAGGATACCGGACAGTGCATATCGGGCTATCGACCGGCTGCGGGAGCAGTATTACATTGCCATCGCTACCGGCCGGGATTTAGACAGCAAGTTCAGCGCCGGGCTGAGGGAACTGGTGGAGCCGGATGCGGTGATCCATTTAAACGGTACCAAGGTGACGGTGGGGGATCAGATGATTTATCACCACACCATGAATAAGGATCTGGTAAGACGGATTCTGGAATTTGCCGAGGGAAGGAATTTTGCCGTGGGGCTAACTGCCGGGACGGAGGACTATTATATGAACCCGGAGGTGGTGAGAGAGCAGGATATCCGGCGCTGGGGGGAGACGGGACGTGTCTTTAAGGACCCCTGGAAGCTGCTTGACATGGAGGTGCGGACCCTGGTCTATCTCGGCAGGGAGCAGGGGGCAAAGCAGGTGGAGGCGGAGTTTCCGGAGCTGAAGCTGCCCATGTTTTCCAGCGGCGAGGGCGCGGATATCGTGGAGCGGGAGGCATCCAAGGCAGAAGGGCTTAAGCGTCTCTGCGAGTATTATGGGATCCCGCTGGAGCATACGGTGGCTTTCGGCGACAGCATGAATGATTATGAGATCGTGCGCACAGCCGGGATCGGAGTTGCCATGGGCAACAGTATTGAAGCGTTAAAACAGGTGGCTGATTATGTGACGACGCCTATTGGCGAGGATGGGATCTGGAATGCCTGCGTCCATCTGGGGCTGATCTGAGGCGTTTGATCTAAAAGATTATGGAACTTTAAGGGGAAGGAAGTAGGGACAATGGCAGTAAACTGTGATTTAGTGATCATCGGCGCGGGACCGGGCGGATATACGGCAGCGCTGAAGGCAGCCGGGTTTGGCATGAAGGTCGTTGTGATCGACCAGGACAAGTTGGGGGGAGTATGTATTAACCGGGGATGTATCCCGACTAAGGCGCTGCTTCACGCATCCAATATTTTTTCTATGATGCAGCAGTGCGATGAGTTCGGGGTGTCTACTGATTTTATTTCTTTTGATTTTGCCAAGATGCAGGATTACAAGAAGCGTTCCGTCAAGCAGTACCGCGGGGAGATCGAGAAGCTGTTTAAGCAGAATGGGATTGGTTTTGTGAAAGGGACAGCCACCATACGCCGGGAAAAGACGGTTGAAGTGAAAAATGAGAATGGCCGGGAGTATTTCCATGCCAGGAACATTATCATTGCCACCGGAGCAAAGCCTGTGATGCCAAAGATTCCGGGGATCGATCTGCCGGGCGTGATCAACAGCGACCGGCTGCTGGCGGTGCCTAACTGGAATTATGACCGGATCGTGATCCTGGGCGGCGGTGTGATCGGCGTGGAGTTTGCGACGATCTTCCAGGCGTTGTGTGCAAAAGTCACGATCGTGGAGAAGGGCAGTCACCTGCTGGGGCCGATGGATGTGGAGGTTGCAACGGCTCTGGAGGAGCAGCTGGCTCAGAAGGGCATTTCCATCCACTGCAATACGACTGTGGAAGAGATCACAAAGGAGGATGGACTGACCTGTCATCTTTTAGATCATAATACCGGGGAGACCAGCCAGATCAAGGCCAGCCAGGTGGTGGTCGCAGTTGGCAGGACTCCATATATGCAGGGACTGTTTGGCGAGGATGTGGATCTGAAGATTGAAGACGGGCGGCTGGCGGTGGACAGCGATTTTCAGACCAGCGAACCGGGGATCTACGCCATCGGAGACGTGGTGGCGCGCACCCAGCTTGCCCATGTGGCTATGGCACAGGGAACCTTTGTGGTGGAGAATATTGCGGGGCATTCCCACAGCATCCGCCTGGAGGCAGTGCCAAACGGGATGTATGTGTCGCTCCCGATCGTGCCCAACTGTATTTACACAGAGCCGGAGATCGCGACTGTCGGGATCACGGAGCAGAATGCCAACAATCTGGGCATGAAGGTGCGCTGCGGTGTCTATACCATGGACGGGAACGGCAAATCCATTATCGCCCGGGAGGAGCATGGCTTTATCAGACTGATCTTCGAGGCGTACTCCAACACGATCGTGGGCGCCCAGATGGTATGCCCCCGGGCGACAGATATGATCGGAGAGATGGCGACGGCAATCGCCAATGGCCTGACTGCAGAGCAGCTTTCGCGCGCCATGCGCGCCCATCCCACATACAGCGAGGGGATTACGGCAGCCATCGAGGATGCGATGAAAAGCTGATAGGGAAAGATGGATCATGAAAGACAGATAAGGAGAGAACAGGATATGAATGAGATTGCAGAACGGATTGAGAAGCTGCGGGAGCTGATGGCTGAGAGACGGATTGACGCCTATCTGGTGCCAACTTCGGATTACCACGAGTCGGAGTATGTGGGGGAGCATTTTGCCTGCCGCAAGTATATCACCGGTTTCACCGGTTCTGCCGGAACCGCGGTTATTACCAGGGACTGGGCGGGAGTATGGACGGACGGGCGTTATTTTGTACAGGCTGCCGCAGAGCTTGCGGGCACAGGTGTGGAGCTGATGCGGATGGGCCAGGAGGGAGTGCCGACTCTGGAGGAATATCTGGAGCAGAACCTTCCGGACCATGGCATCCTTGGCTTTGACGGCCGGGTGGTATGCTCCCGGATGGGCGAGGATCTTCAGAAGCGCCTGGAGGACAAGCAGGTTTCTTTTGCATATACAGAGTCTTTGATCGGTGAGATCTGGGAGGACCGTCCGGCGCTTTCTGCAGAGCCGGTGTGGATCCTGGAAGAGCAGTATGCAGGCGTTCCTGCCGGTGAAAAGATTGCCGCCCTGCGCGCAGAGATGGAGAAATGCCATGCAGATGTACACATTATCACAACTTTGGATGATATCGTATGGCTGCTGAACATCCGTGGAAATGACATTCCGTGCAATCCGGTCGTCCTGTCCTATATGGCAGTCACCAAAGAGGAACTTTTCCTGTTCATCAATCAGAAGGTAGTTTCTGATGAAGTCAGATCTTATCTGGAAGGTCTGGGCGCCACTCTGATGCCTTATCAGGAGGTATATACCTATGCCCAGCAGGTGAAGAATTCCAGGATCCTGCTGGAAAAGGGAAAGGTAAACTATGCGATATTACAGTATTTAGACGACAGCAACCGCATCATTGACCGGATCAACCCAACAGTATTTGCCAAGGCACAGAAAAATGAGGTGGAGATTGCCAATCTGAAGGCAGCCCATATAAAAGACGGCGTAGTCATCACAAAATTCATCTACTGGATGAAGCAGAATATTGGCAAACTTCCCATGACGGAATGCAGCGCCGCGGATTATCTGGACAACCTGCGGAAAGAGCACGGCGCACTGGAACCCAGCTTTACTACGATCTCCGCCTATGGCGCGAACGCAGCCATGTGCCATTATCATGCACTGCCGGATACCTGCGCTGCTTTAAAACCGCAGGGGCTTTACCTGGTGGATTCGGGCGGACAGTATCTGGAGGGAACCACGGATATTACCAGGACCTTTGCCTTGGGACCGGTGACGGATACTGAGCGGGAGCATTATACGCTGGTGCTGATGAGTATGCTCCGTCTGGGACATGTAAAATTTTTACAGGGCTGCAGCGGCTTAAGCCTGGATTATGTGGCAAGAGAGCCATTGTGGAAACGCGGCCTGGATTATAATCACGGCACAGGACACGGCGTAGGCTATCTTTTAAATGTGCATGAGCGTCCAGCCGGGATCCGGTTCCGCATCGTTCCGGAGAGGCAGGACAGCGCTCCGTTCATGCCGGGGTATGTTTGTTCTGACGAGCCGGGGATCTATATTGAGGGGAGTCATGGAATCCGTACAGAGAACATGATGTTCTGTAAGAATGCAGAAAAGACAGCGTATGGACAATTCCTGGAATTTGAGTATCTGACCTGTGCCCCGATCGATTTGGAGCCGGTGGACGTGTCTCTGATGGAGGAACAGGATATTGCCTGGCTGAATGAGTATCATAAGTGGGTTTATGAGATGATCTCTCCGTATCTGACGGAGGCTGAGGCGGCATGGCTGAAAGAAGCAACTCGGCCGGTCTAAAAACCATGGATAAGAGAAAATCTGTTTTGGGCAGTGGATTTGATCATTATAGTGCAGAGCTTTCCCGGAGGAGTTTTCACTCCTCCCAGGGAAGCTCTACAATTGTATATGGATGATTTACAAATGGAAGAAATTTATCCAGGATGTCCCTGGTGCGGATCTTTAAGCTGGAGGTATTGATGCAGGGATGACATCCCACATATTCATGGTGGTCGATCACATCCTTGTCGATGAGCAGCTTAACCCTCAGGTCTTTATCATTCATCAGTCCCAGAACGCTGACTGAGCCAGGTGTGATATTTAAGAATTCCTCCATATATTCCGGGCCTGCGAAGGACAGCCGCGCGCTGCCGATCTGCCGGGAGAGCCGTGCAGTTTTGAACTTCTTATGGCCGGGCATCATAAGCAGATAGAAATCCGTTTTCTGTGCATTGCACAGAAACAGGTTTTTGCAGATCTCAATATCCAGAAGCTGATCGACATCGTGGCATGCCTCTATAGTAGCTGTTGCATCGTGGTCCAGACGCCAGTATGGGATTGCGAGCCTGTCTAACAGGTCGTAGGTAGAAAGCTCCTTTGGCAGGCGGCCGGTGGCGTCAGCAGGACGGCCAGTGTAGAGGTTTGGGTCTAAATGAAAGGAATCTGCTGCGGTAGTGTTCATATGGTTGTCCTCCTGAGGTGAGTTTGGGATTTATTATACTCGGATTGAGGGAAAATGCAAGAGGGGCTTGTGGAGGAGATATTTTAGTGGGAATATTTTAGTTGCGAAGAGGGCCTGTTTTAAATGATCTATAAATATAGAAATGTATGAATCGATAATTAGACTGAAATTAGGATAGAAAAAAATGTTGTGATCAATAGAGGAGATATATGGTGGCAGGGAATAGCAGGAAACAGAAAACAAATGTGGCTGGTGAAAAGCAGCGAAATATGGAAGCGAAGAGGGCGGATAGGGAGAAAGGGAGAGTTTCTGGAAAGTTTGCAAAGCCAATGAAGCCTGGGGAGAGGAAGCTGCCAGGGCGGAAAACAGACGGTCGGGAAGTGGAAGGCCGGAGTACAGAGTGCCGGAAAACAGAAGGTTGGAGTACAGAAAGCCGGAGAGCAGAAAGCCGGAAAACAGATTGTAAGAAAGAAGATCGGAAAACGGTTGACAGTAAGACAACCGCCTGGAAGAGTGCTGCCCGCAAGAGCATGTACAAGAGGGAAGAGGGGGCTGCAAAGAAAAAGAGTCTGTGCCCTGTTTCCCGCAGGTGCGGTGGATGCCAGCACCTGGACAAGCCATATGAGGAGCAGTTGAAGAAAAAACAGGCGGATATGCAGAGGCTGCTTGGTCAGTTCTGCAAGGTGTATCCGATCAAAGGAATGGACAATCCATTTCATTATCGCAATAAGGTCCATGCAGTATTTGGCTTTCGGAAAGGAGAAGCGGTGTCCGGCGTATACGAGGCTGGAACCCATAATCTGGTTCCAGTGGAAAGCTGCATGATCGAGGATGAAATAGCGGATGAGATTATTGGAACTATCCGTGGCATGCTGAAATCGTTTAAGATACGTACCTATGATGAGGACACCGGTTATGGGCTTCTTCGTCATGTCCTGGTCCGCCGGGGATTTGCCACAAATGAAATCATGGTGGTTCTGGTGACGGCCTCCCCGATATTCCCTTCGAGGAATAATTTTGTTAAGGCTCTCCGCGAGAAGCATCCGGAGATCACCACGATTGTTCAGAATATCAATGGTCGGGGAACCAGTATGGTTTTGGGGGACAAGGAACATGTCCTGTATGGCAGGGGATACATTGAGGATGTGCTCTGCGGCTGTCGGTTCAGGATCTCTCCAAAGTCCTTCTACCAGGTAAACCCGGTGCAGACGGAGTACCTGTACAGCAAGGCGATCGAGCTTGTAGGACTGACTGGAAAAGAAACGGTCCTGGATGCTTACTGCGGTATTGGTACGATCGGCATCATTGCCGCCAGTCATGCAAAGCAGGTGATCGGCGTGGAACTGAATGCAGATGCGGTGCGTGATGCAGTGCAGAATGCCAGGTGTAATCAGGTAGATAATATCCGGTTTTATTGCAATGATGCTACTAAGTTTATGTGCCAGATGGCAGAGGCTGGTGATACGGTAGATGTGGTATTTATGGATCCTCCCCGCATGGGAAGTACGGAGGAGTTTATTCGGGCCGTTGCGGCGGTGAAGGCGAAAAAGGTTGTCTATGTGTCCTGCGGGCCGGATACGCTGGCGAGGGATCTGGAGGTGTTTGGGAGAGCGGGGTATCAGGCAATGGGGGCTTATCCGGTGGATTTGTTTCCGATGACTGGGCATTGCGAGTCCATCGTCCTGTTGCAGCGGAAAGGGTGATGTTAAGAAGGGGAATAAGAGAAATAAAGATGGAAAAAATATTGAAAAATTGAATTCGGTGTAAGATTTGTGGGGATGTGATTGAGTCGAAATCGGTGCATGATTTTAAGACCTGTTCCTGCGGCGTCTGCAGTGCAGATGGTGGCTTGGAATATCTGCGGAGGGTAGTAGCGAGTAAGGAGAGTTATGCAGAACTGTCAGTAACAGAAGAGAACGCTGATATAAAATAGCATAGAAGAAGTTAAGACGTAAGGGCGAATATGCTTTTGCGTCTTTTTTCTTATGAGAAGGTGGAAATACTTTGTGAAGAAAATCAGATTAATACCTGTTCTGCCCAAAGAATCAAAGCTGTTGCAAGTAGCGGCTTATTGCCGCGTCAGTACAAGGAGTAAGGAACAGAAAGCCAGCCTGTTTCGACAAATATGGGCTTATATGAATCGGATACTGAATCATCCAAATTGGGAATTTGCTGGAATCTTTTATGATTTTGGAAAAAGCGGATTACGGAAAAGAGGGCGTACAGGACTGGAAAAGACTTCCTGCTGTTTGCCGCAGAAAGGGTATGAGGTTGCACCCTCCAATAATGTGGTATTGCTGTTAATCCTGATCCTGCTTTGTTACAAACATGAAAGAATGGGTAATATAGTCTAACAAATTGACATTTTTTGTTTTTTGTGATATTATTTGGTATAGGTACACAGATCGTGGGTTGAAAAAGTATTATTGATAAATATTTTGAGCTGGAGATATTACTATGGGTGTCAAAGAATGTTACAAAAAAATGGCCGGGGATTACGATGAAGCTGTTCGTAGAATGGGTAGTGATGAACGTATCATAAAATATTTAAAGATTTTACAAAGGGACACCAATTTCAAGTCTCTTTGTGAGGCGATTGAGAAAAATGATCTGAAAACTGCTTTTTGTGCAGCACATACGTTAAAAGGGATTGCCTTGAATTTGAGTCTGACATCCCTTGCAGACAGTATCATAGAGCTGACTGAGATGCTCCGCAGTGGAATGCCCAACGAAAATATGGTCTTATTGCTTCATAACGCAAAAAAGACGTATGAATTGACGCTGGAGTGTATTGATGCTCTGATAAATATAGAGTGGAAAGGGTAATGATATGAAACTCCAAAATAAAGTTTTGATTGTGGACGATTCGGAGTTGAACCGCTCTTTGCTTGCAGATATGCTTCAGGATGAGTATGAGATATTAGAAGCTGAGAATGGGCTGCGGGCAGTAAAGCTTTTGGAATTTTATCAATTTGAGATTTCTTTGATACTGTTAGATATTATGATGCCAGAGATGGATGGGTTCGGGGTTCTGGCAATGATGAATAAAAATAAGTGGATTGAGCGTATCCCGGTCATTATCATTTCAGCAGAAACAACGGCAGCCTATATAGATGCAGCCTATGATTTAGGTGCAACAGAGTATGTTAATCGGCCTTTTGATCCTAAAACAATCAGGAGGCGTGTAGCTAATACCATCATGCTCTATTCCAAACAAAAATTTCTTGAAAATGCCGTTACCGAACAGGTTTTGGAAAAAGAAAAAAGCAATCTTATTATGGTTGAGGTTTTAAGCCATATTGTTGAGTTTCGTAATGGCGAGAGCGGAATGCATGTCCTTAACATTCGTACTGTCACAGAAATGCTTCTAAGGCAGCTCTGTGCTTTAAATGATCAATACGGCTATCTTCAATCCCAAATTTTATTGATCGCAAATGCATCTACGCTGCATGATATAGGAAAAATTTCTATTGATGAGCGAATTCTAAATAAGCCCGGCAGACTCACAGGCGAAGAATATGAGAAGATGAAAGCACATAGCAGCATTGGCGCGAATATGTTGGAAAAAACACGATATTATCCAAATGAAGCGCTTGTACGGATTGCAAGGGATATTTGCCGGTGGCACCATGAGCGGTATGATGGCGGAGGCTATCCTGATGGTCTTGCGGGTGATGAAATTCCTATCGAGGCGCAGGTAGTTTCCCTTGCGGATGTGTATGATGCTCTGACCCACAAGCGTGTTTATAAAGAAGCCTATTCGCACCAGAAGGCTTTTGAAATGATTTTCAGCGGTCAATGTGGTGTGTTTAATCCGTTATTGCTTCAATGTATGAAGGATATAGGCCCTATGTTGGAAAGCGAGTTAAAACTCCATTCGCTTGGTTATGTTACAAAAGAAGAAATAAAAGACATAACCCGGACTATCTTACAAAGCGGAGAGGCTTCCAACCGCACATTGGCCCTCTTAGAGCAGGAACGGATCAAATATCAATTTATTGCTGAAATGTCAAAAGAAATTCTTTTTGAATATACATATGAAACAGATGTCCTAACATTTTCGGAAGAGGGAGCTCTTCAACTGGGTTTGCCGGAAATTATTGTTAATCTGAAAGAAGATCAGTTGTTTAGGCAGGTTATGAAAGATGCCGACTATCAAGATCTGCACAATAAGCTTCTCTGTGCATCACCAAACAATCCTATAATCATGGAAAACTACTGCCTGTGTGTCAAAGGGCAGCAGCGATGGTATAAAATCACAGCCCGTCCTCTTTGGCTGGGGAATGATACGGATATAGTTACAGGAGCCATCGGAAAATGTACAGACATCCATGAGGAAATCAAAGAACTTGAGTTGTTGAAGAAAACAGCTCATATTGATGATTTAACTGGTTTGTACCGCAGAAATTTTGCTCGTAGAAAGATAAAAGAACTGCTCGCTAAAGAACATTCTGTGGGCAAAAATTATGCGTTGCTGCTGTTTGACCTGGATTGCTTTAAAAATGCCAATGATATGTATGGGCATATGTTCGGAGACCAGGTACTGCATGCAACAGCACAAAAAGTACAAAAATCGGTGCGAAACTCAGATATTATTGCCAGGATCGGAGGGGATGAATTCTTGATTTTTGTGGAATATAAGAATGACATCGCTTCACTGGTTGAACGTATTTTTCAATCGATTGGCGGAATGTATCAAGATTTTCATATTTGTGTGAGTATGGGCATTTCGCTTGCCCCTATGCACGCAACAGAATATGAGGATTTATTGAATTGTGCAGATCAGGCGCTTTATGCCGCAAAGCGTAAGGGACGGAACTGTTATTGTTTTTATGATGAGTCTATGGATAGTTTTTCGTCGGCGCTATCAGAAAAAATACCTTATGAGGAAAAGATGAGATGAAATACGATAAATACCAATATGACAGAATATTTGAAATTTTAAAGAATAAGATCGAATCCGGACGGATGCCGAAAGGCACGGCCCTTCCTTCCTATGCTGATCTTTGCAAAGAGTATAAAGTATCTAACAAAACCATACGGCGTGTGGTAGCAATGCTGTCTGAAGCCGGTTTCATTGAGACAAAGGAGCGGAAGCTTTCCGTGGTTGCATATGATCTGGCGGGTACGGAAAAGGCTTTATCAGATAACTTGAAAGAACCCAATATCCCTGTTATGACAGATATCTTAAAAACAGCGGAAATTCTTTATTATCCGTTTATATGCCATGGAATATCGCTGTGCGACAAGTATGACTGGGATATCCCTGAAAGAATTGCCCGGCAGCTGAACCCCAGGATACCAGAGCTTTTTTGGAAAAACTCAAAGCTGGTCTGGCGTTTTTTTATTGCCAGATGTGAAAATGAGTTAAGCCTTCATATTGTTGATGGTCTTGGTTTCCTGGGAGTAGAATACAGGGAAAACAACTTTGACTCACGCGTCGTATATCAGCAGACGCTTATCGATTTTATCCAAAAGAGCAGAGTAGAGGCGCCTGCAAGCGAAGTCATCAAAGATTTCCTTACATATATCCATTTTATTACGATTTCAAGGGAAGATTTTCAATGCTTTGTGCCTGCTGATTCGCCATTTTGTATCGGCGTTCAGGGACTTGACCAGTGGATGAAAACAGCGGAAGAACGCTATTCCAGTGTATACCTGGATATTTTGGGGCTTATCGCGATCGGGTATTATCAGCCGGGTGACAGACTGCCTTCTCATGCCCAGATGCAGAAGCAGTATGGCGTCAGTGTAAATACGACGACGCAGGCTATTCAGTGCCTGCAGGAATGGGGCGTTGTAAAGGCAACCCGTGGGAAAGGGATTTTTGTTTCTGCAAATATAGATACATTGAACAATATTCAAGTGGATCCGAAATTAATTGCCAGCCATCTCAGGAGATATTTCGAGTGCCTGGAACTGCTTTCCTTAACGGTAGAGGGAGTGGCTTACCATGTTGCGGCTCATGTAACCGATGAGCAAATACAAAAATTAATCCGGCAATTAGACGAAGCGAAAAAATACGGCAGCCTATATCAACCAGCTCCTGTTGTTCTGCTGGAATTTTTGACAGAGCATATTAGACTGGACGCCCTGCGGTCGATCTATACGATTGTACTCAAAAATTACCGGATTGGCCGTAAAATACCCAAATTAATAAACAGGGCCAAACCATACAGAAAACTGGAAATACATGGCAGGTGTGCAGCAGTTGCGAAGGTATTGTCCGACGGGGATCAGAGTGCATTTGCAAAGCAGGCTGCGGAAATGTTCAAGTATACCCATCAGCTTATCATTGAAGAGTGTAAAGAGTTGGGATACTGGAATACGGTCAAGGATATATACGACGGCTCCCAACTGTGGAAATAGTGTCGATATTATGAGGAAACAAAGTGAAAAGAGCGATGAATGGAAAAATGAAAAAAACCGGAGCGGAAATCCTGCCTCGGATCAGATGTATAACGGTTCTTCTGACGGTGGCGCTCATCTCCGAAATTTTTTTGTTTACCGTTACATACCGTCATTTAAACCAGTCTATCCAAAATGAGCGTATCGATTCGATCGAGCAAATGAGTACTCTTATTTCGGAAAAGCTGTTTCTATTAAGGCAAAATTATGAGGATAAGGTACGGCAGGCGGCTCTCGTCATTATGGACAACCATGTCCGGTCGCTGGACCAGGAACATCCTCTGCTCCAGGGGGTTGAACAGCTTTACCTGCTGGCTGAGGATGGCTCCTGTATCTCTTTAACAGGCGATAAGATCCTGCTGTCTGAATCGGAGGAGATCAGGAAGCTGAAAACCTCGGATGAGGTTCGGACGGATTTTTGTACGGTACAGACAAAAGGAGATTTTTGGGTTTTTATGTCTCCTCTTTCTGGCGTAACCATAGAGAATAAAGAGTTCTTCGGAGTTATTATGCTGGTGGACTCAAATACCTATGCAGAGATCGCCGCCACAGCTTTATATGAGAATCAGGGCGCTTCCTATGTGGTGAACCGGTTGGGCGTGATCGAACTGCGGCCAACCAAGTCCACCGCAAATGAGTATTTCGGTGGGTATAACCTGCTCCATATCCTGCGTGAAAAAAATGTGGATGAGCAGCAGATCTTTGTGCTGCAGCAGGGACTGAAAGAACAGCAGGAAGTCAATTTTATCGCTAAAATAGGTGGGGAAACATGGCGGATACAGAGTTTTCCGGATAGCTGGGGAAACAGCATTGTTATTACAGTGCCCATATCGATCACGGCCCGGTCAACCTTTGACGGAATGCGGAATGTAGTCATTATGATTGGACTTATCCTCCTGACTGTGGTGATCATGGCACTGGTCTGGGTCTCCTACTATGTGAAAAAGGGTCAGCAAATCAAATTGGAGCAGGCGAAAGCAGCATTGAAGAGCGATTTTATGAACAAGGTCTCTCATGATATCCGTACACCGTTGACTGCCGTGATTGGGCTGAATGATCTTCTGATGCATAATGCAGACAAACCGGAAGTTGTAGCGGAATGTGCACAAAAAGCGAAAAAGTCTGGTGAATATCTTGTCTCTATTATCAATGACGTTCTGGATTTAAGCCGGATTGAATGTGGAAAGCTGCGGCTTTCACAAAAAGCTTTTGATATGAAGGAACTGCTGGAGACTGTTGTTCAGTTGGAGACATATCCTGCTGGAGAGAAAGCGCTGAATTTTTGCCTGGATTGCCCGGAAAATTTCCACAGAGGATTTTTAGGAGATGCCGTTCGCATCAAGCAGTGTCTCATCAATCTGGTTTCCAACGCCATCAAATTTACGCCTGAACAGGGAACTGTGACTCTGACCTACCGGGAACAGACGGATAGCAGCAGATATACCAGAGCTTATTTTGTGGTGGAGGACACTGGGATCGGTATGAGCGAAGCGTTTATGCAGCAAATGTTCCATCCCTTTGAGCAGGAACAGTCTTCCCTTACTTCTTCTCATGTAGGCAGCGGCCTGGGGCTGGCGATTGTGCACAATCTGGTGACCCTGATGAACGGAACCATCCATGTGGAGAGCAAATTGAAGCAAGGGAGCAGATTTGTCATAGAACTTCCCTTGGAGCGCACCGGATTGAATGAACAGAACCTTGAAAACATGAACACCGATGAATTGCCTGCATATTTGCTTGGCAGGAGAATCCTGTTGGCAGAGGATAACGAAATCAACCGTGAGATTGTCACAGAGCTTTTAACCGGACTAGGCTTTGTCGTCGATGGTGCTGGAAATGGCGCTGAGGCTGTAGAGCGCTTCCAGGATTCTTCTGAGGGATATTATTCCATGATTTTGATGGACATCCAGATGCCGGTGATGAGTGGCCTGGATGCCGTATCAGCCATACGCGGATCGGATCATATGGACGCCGGGATCATCCCCATCATTGCCTTATCTGCAAACGCTTTTGAAGAGGATGTAGAGAAATCCCTTGCCCACGGCATGCAGGCGCATATCAGCAAGCCGGTAGATATGAGTATGCTCAAGAAATTGTTTGTCAAATATATACACGAAAGAGGGGGCGCAGAATGAAAAAACGGAAGTTTTTTTGCATCGTTCCAGTCCTGAGCCTATTGACGGGCATGGGTGGATGCACCGACACGCCGCGTGAAACGGAGGTTAGAGCACGGTTCTGCCAGGAGAATGAGATTTTGACCTGTGAACCTGTGGATTTTGATAAAACGGTGATCACCATCGGCATATACGCCCCCTGTAATTCGGATCCGGTGGAGCTTGCCATTGAGGCACAATTCCCTAATATCGATATTGTTACCCTGGATCAGGTCAGCGTCCCCGACATCCAGTCGTACGTAAAGCAGCCTGGCGTACAGCATGATTTGGAAGATATTATATTTATGGGCTATGTAAAAGATATGGCGGTAAGTGACAGCATATTTTATGACTTATCTGCGGAAGATTTCACTTCTCTTTACAATCAGGCTGTATTAAACAGCATGAGTTCCGGTGGCAGTCTTTACCAGCTTCCGATCAATAGTTCCGTACAGGGGATCTTTTACAACAAAAGTCTGTTTGAGGCGCATGGCTGGGAAATCCCGGAGACGGTCGAGGCATTTTATACTTTGTGCGACGAAATTACTGCACAGGGTATCCGCCCTTTTGTCCCCTGTTACAAGTATTCTCCGGACGGAGTTGGTCTGGGGTTTAGCAACCGTGCCGTTTTTTCCACTATGGATAAACGGAAGCAGTATGAGCTTTTCTGTAGAGGACAGGCCTCCTGCAAAGGGCTGCTGGAGCCGTATTTCGAGGTACACAAAACCCTTTATGACCGAGGCATCGTGGTGGAAGGCGACTTCTCCTCCAGCCTGACAAGAAACCGCCGCGCCCTATACGCAGGTGAGATCGCTATGCTGCCGGAACAACTGACCATGTTTTCTCTGTATGAGGATGAGCAGCCGGAATGTGAGCTTGGATTTTTCGGTTACCCCTCTCATACGCCTGGGGATCGGTGGATGCAGATGTCACCGGGGCGCAGCATGGCACTGTCTAAGGAATCTATGGAAGACAGCAATAAAAAGCAGGTTCTATTGGACATCCTGGCGTTTCTCAGTACAGATGAGGGGCAGGAGGCTTTGTTAGAAGTTTTTTCGGGGCTGAGCAGTGTGAAATCCGCTCAGGCAGATTTGAGAGAAGAATTTTGGGACGTACAAAGATGTGTGGAAAACGGACAGGTTTTTTTTGCGAACAGGATTGGAAATGATCTTCACAACCAAACTCTGAAGGCCTATTTGGAAGGCAGGATGACCTTGGAGCAGGCTCTTGCCCAAACAGACGCTATGGTTAAAAACATCTCGGCCAACCAAGTACCCGATGAATCAATCGGAACCGCAACCGAGGAGTTTACAATCCTGGAAACCAGCAGTTTTATTGCTGATGCCATGCGTTCTGCCACCGGAGCTGAGATTGCCCTCATTCCCCACAGTTCTTACTATGCGGGAAATTATGCGAAGTTTTATGAGGGAGAGGTTACAATGCTATACCGCTTTTATCTGAGAGGGCTGGGCAACGGGGACTATCTGACCACTTATGAAATTACCGGCGCCAATCTGAAAAATCTGATGGAGCACCCAGTCATCAACGGGGAAGAAGTTAATGCCATGTATGCCTTTTCCGGCTTGAACATGGAGTACGCCCCATGGCGGGCATGGGATGAAAATGTAATAAAGCTGACCCTGGCTAACGGAGAAGAGATCGAGGACGATAAGAGCTACATCGTGGCTGCATGGCCCACCTCTATTGACGGACGTTATCTCACCTCCACCCTGGACGTCCACAGCGAGCTGGGCAGTAATATTGATCTGGTCACTTCCGCTGTCAAACAGGCAGGGACCATCTCTCCGGCAAAAGATCACCGGCTGATACTGCGCTGGGATTAAAACCACAAAAACAGGAGCTTATATGAAACAATCTATGAGAAGATTAAAAAAATACAGAACAGGAGTTCTTACTGTGGCAATCCTGCTTGTGATTCTGCTTTTAGTGGATAGTCCTGCCTATGCCGCAAAAGAACACCCTGTCCGGCTGCGAATCCCATTTCCAGAAACAGAAGGCTTTACGATGACCGATGAAAATGGAAACCGGTCTGGACTGGTCGTGGATTATTTGTATGAGATCGCAAAATATACCGGCTGGTCATATGAATTCATTGATACGGATGCGAATGTCATGGTGCAGGATTTTATTGCAGGTCAATATGATCTTATGGGCGGCACTTACTATTCAGAGGCATTTGAGCAATACTTTGCCTACCCGGATTATAGCTGTGGCAATACCAAAGCTGTTCTGCTGGCCCGCCAGGACAATGACGCCATTAAAGGTTATGATCTAAGGGATTTTAATGGGAAGACCATAGGTGTTGTGAAGCAGGCAGCTGATAATGTGCGCCGGCTGGAGGAATTTTTATCTTTCAATGGCTTAGTCTGCACAATCAGGCCATACACAGCTGAAGATGTTGCCTCCAATCAAATTAATCTGGATCTGGAGGCTGGGATAATCGATCTTAAGCTCGGAAATGCAACAGATGATATAGGTGAATTCCGTGCGGTAGCGTATTTTGATGCGCAGCCTCATTATCTGGTTGTGCAGCCGGACAATAAGGAACTGCTTGACCAGTTAAATTGGGCAATGGAGCTTATCCTGTTGTCTGATCCTCATTTTTCAGAGGAAGTTTATAAACGGTATTTCGATGATACAGGTGTGCAGAACCTGCTGCTGACCGAGGAAGAAAAAGACTATATTCAACAGGAGGGTACCGTAACGGTGGCGGTTCCCGCCTATTTTCATCCGCTTTATTGTATTGGTTATGAGGATGGGGATCATGCCGGACTGATACCAGAGCTGCTGGAAAAAATAACTGCGCGATATGGGATCCAATTTTCTTATATATTGTCGGACTCTTACGCCCATACCCAGCAACTGGTCATCGAAGGCAAAGCTGACATGGCGGGTATTTTCTTTGATGATGCGGCGGATGCCATGCGGAGTGAGCTGATACAGACCAAGCCCTATGCCGCGTTAAATGACTTGATTGTACGCAACCGGACCGTGACCTATCCGGCTGACGGATTAACCTGCGGTCTTTTAGAAGGACGTTGCCTTCCCACTTATATAAAAGCAAGCGAAGTGATATATTTTACTACCATTGATGAAGTTTTGTCCGCAGTAAATACTGGTAAAGTGGATTTTGCATGTGGGCTTTCTGCACGGGTGGAAAAAATGATGCAGGAAAACATTTATACCAACGTCGTTCCGGTTACCTTGTCGGCAAACCGGATGAACATCAGTTTTGCTATGCCTGTGCCAGCAAAACCGGAGCTGCTGTCCATCATTAATAAGGGTATTAACAGCTTATCCGAGGATGACCGGATTTCCCTTTTAGATCACAATCTGGTCTCTATTGGAAATGCCAAAGTATCAGTAAAAAATTTTGTTGAGACCAATCCTATTTTATCGATCACTGCAATATCAGTTTTTTTGCTGCTCGTCATAGTTGTTGTTATTGCAATCGCTAACCTGCGCATAAAAAATGCCAATATGCAAAAAGACATTGTTAGAGCAGAAGCGGAGAATAAAGCAAAAAGTGAATTCCTTTCCCGAATGAGCCATGAAATCCGTACACCGATGAATGCCATTGTAGGTACGACTGCACTGATCGCAATGAAGGATGATGTCCCCGAAAGCATAAAAGAAAATTTGGCGAAGCTAAAAGCGACATCACAGTATTTATTGGCACTCATCAATGATATTTTAGATATGAGCCGGATTGACAATGGCATGCTTTCTATTGCAGAAGAGGATTTCTCCTTACAGCAGATGCTTAATGAATTTTGTAGTATGATGCAAACACAGGCAAAGGGGCGGGAGATAGCCCTCTGCTGTGAAACAAATTTCGAGCATTCCGATTTGAAAGGGGATGCAATCCGGCTAAAACAGGTTTTGATGAATCTGGTTTCTAATGCGATTAAGTTTACGCAGCCGGGAGGAACCGTACATCTGACTGTGGAGGAAACCTCCTCCTCTGACCTGCAGGCTGTCTATTTGTTCAAGGTTTCAGACAACGGCATTGGGATCAAAGCAGAGGATCTAGAGCGTATTTTTGAATCCTTTGTCCAAACTGGCGCCAATCTAATGCGCAGTCAGGGTACCGGGCTGGGTTTGCCGATCAGTCGGAATATTGTGCAACTTATGGGCGGCACTTTGGAAGTGAAAAGCAGGATAAATGAGGGCAGCGAGTTTTTCTTTTCCATTCCCCTGGCCTTTGGATCGCCCATAGATCTAAAACAGGAATTAGAGACTTCTTTCTGTTTTGAAAATGTACGGATTCTATTAGCAGAGGATCATCCGATCAATGCAGAAATTGCTATGGATATTTTGACTTTAAAAGGAGCGCAGGCAGAACTCGCAGAGGATGGCGCAAAAGCAGTCAGGCTCTTTGAGCAAAGTGCTCCTGGATATTTTGACCTTATTCTAATGGATATGAGAATGCCTAACATGGGAGGCTTGGAGGCAACAAGGGCAATTCGGGCTTCAGACCATCCTGACGCAGCAAAAATCCCGATTATCGCCCTGACGGCCAATTCATTCCAGGAGGATAAAGACATGGCAAAAGAAGCAGGAATGAATGATTTTCTATCGAAACCTTTGGAAATAGATTTGCTTTATACGGTACTTCAGAAATGGATGGGGAGGTAAGGCTGGGAATCCAGGTAAGGGCAGTAGCCCCAACTCAACTTCGCGCTCAATTCTGAAGCTCCCTGATCAGTTCCCGAAGCCGTGATCTGATCCTGGTCCGGTGTATGCCGGTATAACCCGGCTTCTCCACAAACCAAAGCAGATACTCGCGGTATAATGCGACAATCCCGGACCTGCTCCGCCAGTGCACACTTCTTTTTCGAGTATATCATACATTCACTCATTCTATAATTTAGTGTCATTTAAAATGACACTAAATTGGCATTGTCAATTTGAAAACTAAAGCTTGAATTCTGGTTTAAAATCAAATAAAATAGAGTAATTAGGAAAAATATAATTATTGTCATTTTGAATGACAAATAAATGCCATTTAGTCAACGGCTTTCCCACGGAGATAGTATCTCCATCGGAGTCTGGGCAGAGGATTTGAGCGTCCTGGTTGAGCATTTGGAAATCACGGAAAGAGAGGGAGTAACAAATGAAAGCAGCATTGACTGCCTGGGAGACTTTACAGGCATTTTGCAGCGCCTGGTTTGAACGGCGCAGTGTAGAGGAGACCCATATTTTTTTGGCGGATGAATTCTGTTTCGTGGGAACGGGGGAGAATGAGTTTGCACACAGCTCCCGGGAGATGAAGGAGTATCTGGAAAAAGATATTCAGGAGATTCCTGAACCTTTTTCTGTGGAATTAACACTCTATCAGGAACAGGAGCTTGACTCCCGGATCTGCAATCTGTCTGTGGGCATGAACCTGAAAAATTCACAGTACCGCTGGAGGTTAAGAGGTTTTTTTACTCTGGTCAGAGACCGGGGGGAGCATTGGCGTTTCCGTACCCTGTGGTTTTCAGAGCCTGGGAGCAGCCAGATGGGAGAAGAACACTATCCCCAGACACTGGTCATGGAAAATATCACCAGACAGCGCCAGGAACTGCTGAATACATCGCTGCCCGGCGGTATGATGGGCGGATATATCGGGAAAGGGTTTCCCTTCTATTTTGTGAATGGCCGTATGCTGGAGTATCTTGGCTACAGCGATCAGGCGGAGTTCGTAGCTGACATCGGAGGGATGGTTTCCAACTGCATGCATCCGGATGACCGGGCTATGGTGGACGCGGAGGTGGCCCGTCAAATGGCGGTGCGGGGCGAATACATGGTGGAGTACCGCATGAAGAAACGGGACGGGTCTTATATCTGGGTCCAGGATCTGGGACATGAGGTTACTGCAGAGGACGGCAGGCCGGCTATTATATCGGTGTGCATTGATATCACGGCGCAGAAAAAGGCGCAGGCCGAGATCATACATCTTTATAACAATGTTCCTGGCGCAGTATTCCGTGTACGTTATGAGAAGGATTTTACCATCGTAGATGCCAACGACGGGCTGTATGAATTTCTGGGCTATACCCGTGATGAGTTTATTGCATTGGGGAACCGGATGTCTGCGGTGATCTATCCGGATGACCTGGATGGCGTTCGTGAAAGGCTGATCCTGGAGGAGAACCACGGGGACACCATACAGGATGAACACCGGCTGGTCTGCAGGGACGGAAGCGTCAAATGGATATCGGTGAAAGCCCAGCTAATGCCCGGAGACGACGGTGAGGTGTATTTCTACGGAGTTTTTGTGGATATCACGGACCAGAAGCTGGCCCGCAACCAGGTCAGGGAGTTATATGAAAAGGAACTGGCTTATTTTACGCAGGCAGCTTTGATGGAGGGCAGTATCCAGGGACGTGTCAATGTCACGCAGGATAAGGTGGAGAGCTATCAGGCCACGGATATCGCAGCCATTGCGCAGACGGGGGATTCCTATGAACAGGCGGTCAGAAAGCTGGCGGAATCCTCAACGGATTCCAGATATGGCGAGTATATCCGCACAGTCCTCAGCCGGAACCATGTGCTGGAAGAGTTTTCCTCAGGGAAAACAGATCTTCATTTCGAGTTTTTGCGGAAACGGACGGATGGCAGCGTTTTCTGGGGCAAAACAAATTTCCGGTTTCACAGGAATCCTGAAACCGATGATATGATCGCGTTCTTTTATACCATTGACGTTACAGAGCAGAAGATCCAGGAGCAGCTCCTCAGCAAAGTGACTGAGCTGGATTACGAGATCATTTCCGACGTTGACATCCGCGATGATACATACCAGGTAGTTTCTTTTCACCCGGATGCGATCGGCATGATGCCGGTAAGAGGGCGGTTTCAGGAAGCGGCCAGAAAGATCGCAGCAGATTTTATGCGGAAAGAGACCGGGCGTGAGTACCTGGCAAAACTGGATTTTGGTTATATGCGGAAGACGCTGGCTGTATACGGAAGCTATAACTTCATGGCCGAGATCCTTGACGAACATGAAAATTCCTATGTCAAGCGGTACCAGGTCTTTTACATCAGCAGGGAACTGGGGCGCGTGTGCATTGCGCGGACCGATGTCACGGATATCATCCGCCAGGAGCAGGAACAGAAAGAGATCCTTTCTGCTGCCCTGACCGCTGCAGAGCAGGCCAATGCGGCCAAGACGGACTTCCTTTCCCGCATGAGCCATGAGATCCGCACCCCGATGAACGCCATTATCGGCATGAGCGCCATAGCGGCACAGGCAGTCGGCAATGATGAGCAGGTTGCAGAGTGTATTTCAAAGATTGGGATCTCATCCCGTTTCCTGCTCTCGCTTATCAATGACATTCTGGATATGAGCCGGATTGAAAGCGGAAAAATGCTGTTGAAGAATGAAAAGATACCCATGGAGGATTTCTTAAACGGCCTCAATGTCATCTGCTACAGCCAGGCGGCGGCAAAAGGCGTGGATTACGAATGTATCGCGTCCCCGACGCTGGACGACTGTTATATGGGAGACGCTATGAAGCTGCAGCAGGTACTGCTCAATATCTTGTCCAATGCCATCAAGTTCACGCGAGAGGGCGGCAAGGTCACGTTTTCTGCCGAGCTGCGCAAAAAGGTAAAAAAGAGCGCTAAGCTGCGTTTTATCGTCAATGATAACGGCATCGGCATCAGCGATGAGTTCCTTCACCACATATTCGAGCCATTCGCCCAGGAATCCATGGGGACCACTGCGTTATATGGAGGTACGGGGCTGGGGCTGGCCATATCGAAGAGTATTGTAGATATGATGAGTGGGAAGATCACAGTGCGTTCCATCAAAGGGATCGGTTCGGAGTTCACCGTGGATGTGGAGCTGGGGATCACAGACGAAGAACTGCACCGCCGCAACAGGAAAAAAGCCCATCCTCAATTCGCCGATTTAAAAACGCTGGTGGTGGATGATGATATGATGGTGTGTGAAAGTGCGGTAAACACGTTGAAAGAGATGGGGATCACCGCTGAATGGGTGGACAGCGGTCATAAGGCCATAAAGCGGATACAGGATCTGTACGACGACGGCAGGCATTACGATATGATCTTGATTGACTGGAAGATGCCGGAGATGGATGGGATCGAGACCGCCCGCCGAATCCGTGCGATCGTAGGCCCGGAGGTTACGATCATCATCATGACTGCCTATGACTGGGCGGCCATTGAACATGAGGCAAAAGCGGCCGGCGTAAATCTGCTGATGAGCAAGCCCATGTTTAAGTCGTCCCTGATTTCAGCGTTCTCCAGGGCGCTGGGCGAAAAGGAGGAGGCCGGTACGGGCAGCGAATCAGTAGTTTATGATTTCACCGGGCGGCGGGTCCTCTTAGTGGAAGACAACGCGATCAATACTGAAGTAGCTGAGGTTATTCTTGAGAGCAGAGGCTTCGTCGTGGATACTGCGGAAAACGGGCTGCGGGCCATTGAGATGTTCAGTAAGTCTGATGCGGGCTATTATGATGCCATCCTTATGGATATCCGGATGCCTCAGATGGATGGGCTGACAGCTGCCAACAATATACGCCATATGATCAATGCCGATGCCGGGATGATCCCGATCATCGCCATGACAGCCAATGCTTTTGACGAAGATATTGAAAAAAGTAAAGCAGCCGGGATGAATGCGCATCTTGCAAAGCCCATCGAGCCGGAACGGCTGTTCCGGGTCCTTAATGATCTTATTCTGGGCAGGGAGGAGTAAACGATGACAGAGGCGTTTTATCAGGAACTGAAAGATGTCCTTGACAGTATCCCCAGCGGCATGTGCATCTACCGGGTGGACCAGGGACGGCTTTATCCACTGTATCATAACCCGGCCTTTTTTGAAGTGCTGGGGCCTTCTAAAAGGCACGCCCAGGTAAGCGAGCAGGTGTCGTTCATTGGCGTTCATGAGGAAGACCGCGCCACTTTGCAGAAAGAAGTGTCCGGCCTGCTGAATGGGGGCGATATGCTGCGGCATACCTGCAGGCTTTTTCATGAAGAACTGGGAGAATACCGGTGGATTTGTATTGAAGGAGCCAGAAGAGTGGGGGCGGACGGCGATGCATTTTTGTATGTGGTGTTCAGCGATGTGACAGAACAGAGACGGCTGGAGCAGTATTTTCAGAACACGCTTCAGAATCTTCCCGGCGGAGTGGTGGTAGTCCGCTATGAGGAGGACGGAAGCATTATCCCCGAGTATATTTCGGAGGGTCTTGCGGTAACTACAGAGATGCCGCTTGAGGACACCTGGGAGTTATACCGCAAGGATGCCCTGACAGGCGTCCATCCGGATGATCTGGATCGTGTGCGGCAGCAGTTGGACGCATATTTTGCCAGTGGAGAGAGCCAGTGGGAGATTGAGTACCGTCTCTTAAAAGGGTCCGGGGATTATGTGTGGGTCAAGAACACCCTGTCGCTCATCGAATATGATGGCGGTGAAAAGAAGATATATTCTATCTTTAATGATATGACAAAGGAGCGGGAAGAACGTGTCCGTGTCCGGCAGAATTACAATGACCTTCTGCTGCAGCACCATCAGAAGTCGGACCCCAACGCCCTGGTGATGGGGCACTGCAATATCACGGAGGACAGGATCCTGCAGATCAGCGATCAGACCGGAGCAGGCCTTTTAGAGCGGTTTGGAACGGTCCGTGAGGATTTTTTTACCTGCCTGGCGGGGCTGATCGTGGATGAAGCGGAACGGCAGTTATTTCGGGATACCTATCTGCGTGCTCCCGCACTGGCTGCTTTTGGACGCGGGGAGACCGTAAAAACACAGAATGCCTTTGTTATGCTGCCCGGCGAGGCGCTTGGGCGGTATGTGAGATTTGATATGAAGATGGTTTCTACACCGGACAGCGGCGATGTCACGGGGATTTTGACGGTCATGGATACCACAGAGCAGACGATTTCCGGCCGGATCGCCCATCAGTTATCCGTCAGCGGTTATGATTTTGTGGCGGATGTGGATCTGATGCGGGACACATACAAGTTACTGTCCCAGGATGAAAATGCCAGATGTGCGCCGTTTAGAAATGGCGTCCATTCATACCGGGTGGCGAATCTGCTGAGATCCGGGATCGTGCCAAGGGACCGGGAACGCTTCCGGGAAGGGCTTGACCCGGAATATATGCTCAACAGGCTGAAACAGGGCCAGGCTTATACCTTTGCGTATTCCATGATGGATAACAAGGATATCCGTACTAAGAATGTCACGGTTTCTCCCATTGACCTGCGGCTGGGCAGGGTATGCCTGACCAGGACGGATATTACCGATTCCATCCGGGAACAGCAGCGGCTGCTCCGGTCGATCGCCTGTATCTGTGAGCTGGCCGGTTTCATCAACGTCGCCAATGGGACATTTCTTTTGTATACCAGGGAGATGATCCTGGAGAATCTGCCGCCTCATGCCGCACAGAATTATAATAAGATTCTTGATAAGCTGGCAGGCAGTTATGGGGCAGAGGCTGATCATGCCAAGATAAAAAGGATGTTCCATATGGAAACACTGCTCCGGCAGTTGAGAGAAAAGCCGGAGGGTTATGAATTTGTACTCCCTTATCAGAATGAGTCCGGCCTGCGGTATAAACAGATCAATGTTCTGTGGGGAGACCAGAATCATAAGACGGTCTGTCTTCTGCGGTCGGATGTGACGGACATGCTGGCTGCGGAGCGTGAAGTGAAGGCCGAGTTGGAACGCGCTCTTGTGCTGTCACGGGAAGCCAGTCTTGCCAAAAGCGATTTCCTGTCTGCAATGAGCCATGACATCCGCACGCCTATGAATGCGATCATGGGAATGACCACACTGGCGAAGGCCAACAGTGATGACCCCGCCCGCGTCCGGGATTGTCTTCAAAAGATTTCCGTGGCCTCCGATCATCTGCTGAACCTGATCAACGATGTGCTTGATATGAACCGGATCGAGCGGGCCCAGATCACACTGAACCGGGAGCGGATCTACCTGTCGGAGCTGGTACAGCAGGTCGGAGGGATCATTGTTCCACAGGCAGAACAGGCGGGGCTTGACTTTGATATTCAGCTTGGAGAGATACAAAACGCCTGCTTTTACGGTGATTCCCTGCGCATCAGCCAGGTCCTCATCAATGTTTTAGGCAATGCAGTCAAGTTTACACCGCAGGGAGGCGCTGTACAGTTTAAGGTGGAGGAACTGTCGGCGCAGTCCGACTCCCGGTGGGTCTGTTATCGTTTCACGGTCCGTGATACAGGGATCGGTATGGAGGAAGAGACCATGGCGCATCTTTTTGAACCCTTTGTCCGCAGCCGTGTTGTATCTCGTGTGGAAGGGACAGGGCTGGGGCTGAGTATTGTAAAGGGGCTGGTTGATCTGATGGATGGAAGAATAACTGTGCAGAGCGAACTGGAGGAGGGAACGGTATTTGTCATCGAGCTGAAAGGGGAAATCGTGCCGTCCTCTGACCGGCAGCCTGTCCCGGACCCGCCCCGGATCATGGAGAAGCCAGGTCTTTTTTCGGGCCGCCGCTTTCTGATCGCAGAGGACAATGCGATCAATGCAGAAATCATTTCTGAGATCCTGCGCATGTGCGGCGCGCAAACAGAGGTCATGGGGGATGGGGCGCTGGTTGTGGAAGCGTTTTTTACTGCGGCTCCGGGAACCTACGATGCCATACTGATGGACATCCAGATGCCTGAGATGGACGGTTATGAGGCTGCCCGGATGATCCGATCGGATCCAAGGCCGGATGCCGGGACGATTCCCATCATCGCCATGACTGCCAACGCCTTTGAACAGGATGTGAATGCAGCCCTGGAAGCGGGGATGAACGCACATATCGCAAAGCCTCTGGATGTGAATGTTCTGTATGAAAAGCTGGCCAGGGAACTGGATTGAGCACCGTGTGGGATTTTCAGGTGATTTTATTAGGGAGAACTATAGAATGTCAGATGACAAAAAGAAAAAACGGACGATAACCGCCATATTTTTAATCCTGCTTCCGTTGTCTGCCCTTATCATATTCCTATTGGCAAGAGCAGAGAAAAAGAGGACGGTCATGCAGGCGGGATATGTCATGATCAGTGAGATCAGTAAGGTTCAATATGCGATTGATTCCCGGCTGTTAAATGCAGAAATACTTGAAATGATCGTAGTCAATAACCATGGCACGGTTACAGATTTTGAGATGATCGCGGAGCGTTTATATGATGATGACCCTGCAATCCGCTGTCTGCAGTTGGCGCCGGATGGAATCGTGACCTATGTGTATCCGCTGGAGGGCAACGAAAGTGCATTCGGCAGCCTTTTTGACCATCCGGACAGAAAAGAGGATGCCGGGTATGCCAGGGATACCGGCAGGATGACTCTGTCAGGACCGTATGAGCTTTCCCAGGGGGGCACTGGCCTGGTGGCCAGAAATCCCATTTATCTGGAGGATGGACAAAATGGGACTGCTTTTTGGGGGTTCAGTGTGGCTGTATTAAATGTGCCGGAAATATTTAATAAAGCAGAATTGGAAACCTTATCGTCCCGGGGCTATTTCTATCAGATATTCAAAATAAGACCTGAAAATGGGGAGATCCAGGTCATTACCAGCAACACAGACAGGGACATGCCGGATGCCATCAAGGGTGCGATCACAGTTCCAAATGGAACCTGGTACTTGAACCTGCGCCCTAAAAGCGGATGGGTCTCATGGAAAAACATAGTTATGGAGAGCATGATAGCCCTGATCTTAAATACGCTGTTTGTATTACTGGCCTATGGAGGGCTTACGATCCTCGAGCAAAAAAGAAAGATGACGGAACTGGCAAACACAGATTCACTTACCGGTTTATACAACGTCCGTTTCTTTATGGCAACAATAAAGCAGCTATATGAATGCAGGCAGGCATTTGGCGTTTTTTATCTGGATTTAAATAAATTTAAAGAAGTGAATGACCAGTATGGACATGATATGGGAGACAGGCTTCTTGTGGAGGTGGCGGCGCGGATCGAAGGCTGCCTTAAAAAAGACGACATACTGTTCCGCATAGGAGGGGACGAATTCTCTATCATAGTGGCAGGAACAAATCCCTCCACATATTATCATGCTCTGACAGAGCGGATCGTGGAGCAGATCTCCACGCCTTTTACCGTATCGGATATTGTATTGTATCCGGGAATAAGCTGCGGGTATTCCCGGTATCCGGAAGATCAGTCGGATATAGAAAAGCTGATTCAGGAGGCGGACAGGAATATGTATGCTATGAAAAACAGGTGAGATGGGGCGATAGGAGACATCAATATGTTGTATCCGGTTGCTTTTATTTTTCACATTCGATATAATGTGAAGAGGGATTATCTGAGCATTTTGGTGAAAGGCCGGAAATGGTGCAAAAAGGATATATCTCAGCTCAGGATGAGTCTGTACATAGATCCGGTCAGCAGAAAGGTAGTCATATGAAGCAGAGATTCAGCTTTCGATATAAATTTATGGTCATTACGGTACTTACAGTATTGTTGTCTTTTTTTACAGTGATATCCGGGGCAGCCGAGGAGGGACAAAAAGCTCTCCGCGTGGCATTTCCGCAGGTGGAGGGCTTCACCATGACGGCGCCGGATGGGACGCGTTATGGGCTTGTTGTGGATTTCCTGGAGGAGATCTCCAAGTATACCGGCTGGGAGTATGAATATATAGAGACCAACAGCGATACCCTGCTGGAGGATTGTGCAGAGGGGAAGTTTGATCTGATAGGCGGCAGTTACTATTTGGAAGGCCTGGAAAAATATATGGCTTATCCCGATTACAACTGCGGTTACAGCCGCCAGGTTCTGATGGCGCGCAGGGACGATGACAGTGTGAGGAGCTATGATCTGGGAACGCTCAATGGAAAGGTGATCGGCGTATATGATCGTGCTACGGAGAATATACGGCGTCTTAAGGAGTTTTTAGGGATCAATGGCCTGGACTGTGAGCTGCGTTATTATAGCTATGATGATGTAACAAGGTGGGGGTCTTTAAAGCCTGCGCTGGAGGGCGGCGAGGTGGATCTGCTTATGGGGAACAGCTCGGATGCCACGGAGGATGTTCAGCTTGTGGTTTCCTTTGATTCCCAGCCGTTTTATATCGTTGCCATGCCGGGAGACCAGCAGACCCTGACAGAGCTTAACATGGCGCTGCAGCGGATCTATGATGCGGACCCTGAATTTGCAGCAAAGGTGTATGCTGAGAATTTTGAGGCAGTGACCAGTGGTGCAAGAGTGCTCAATGAGAAGGAACAGGAGTATGTTGCTCAGAAGAAGACGGTAACAGTTGCAGTCCCAAAGGACTGGCATCCTCTGTTCTGTCTCAATAACGAAGACGGGCACAAAGGCCTGGTGCCGGATGTGCTGGAAGCAGTATCGGAATTTTCCGGATTGGAATTTACCTATGTGTATGGTGACAGTTATGCGGAGGCCCTGGAGCTAATGCAGCGGGGAGAGGCGGATATGATGGGATTTTTCGCCGGTACTGATGAGGATGCTGCATTTTACGGTCTTGCGCTGTCTCAGCCCTATGTGGATCTGGACTGTATCCTGGTGCGCAACAAGGAGTCGGGTTATCCGGACGAGGGGCTTACGGGAGCTGTGATGGAAGGGAGGACCTTCCCTAAGAATATCATTGCGGACCATGTGGAATATTACGTGGATACAAGCGAAGCGTTGAGGGATGTAAACCGGGGCAGGGTGGATTTTTATTATGGCCTGTCATTTCATCTGGAGTATATCATCCAGCAGAAAAATTACTCCAATCTGGTGCAGGTAAACCTGATCAATGACAGCCAGGAGATCTGTTTCGCGCTTCAGAGGCCTGCGAAGTCGGAGCTTCTCACGATCATGAACAAGGCGCTCAACAGCCTGACAGAGGAGCAGAAGGCGACCATCAGCAGCCGGAACATCGTATCCATCGCTGCATCTGAGATGACGCTTTCCAGTATTATTTACGGCAATCCAACGCTTGCAGTTTCTGTGGTTGTGGTGTTTATGGCGATGATCCTGTTCGTGGTCATCCTGATCTTCCGCTCCCGGATCCGTGCGGTCCGTATGCGCAACGAGCTGGAGAAGGCGGAAGCGGATAACCGGGCAAAGAGCGAATTCCTGTCGCGGATGAGCCATGAGATCCGCACCCCCATGAATGCGATCGTAGGATTCACAGATCTGATAGAAATGATGGACGACCTGCCGTCAAATGCCAGGGAGAATTTAGAGAAGATCAAATCCTCCTCCAAATATCTGTTAAGCCTGATCAATGATATCCTGGATATGAGCCGGATTGAGAGTGGGAAGATGGAAATATCCAGGGAACCGTTTTCTATGGGCCGGTTGCTTGGTGATATTGAGAGTATGATGACGGCAGAGGCAAAAAACAGAGGGATAAGGTTCTGGCTGGAAAAGGACATTCGGGATGATGGTCTGGCAGGAGACGCCATACGTCTTCGGCAGGTGATTTTGAACCTGCTGTCTAATGCTTTTAAGTTTACTCCGGAGGGCGGAACTGTCCGGCTTTGTGTGACCGAGGAGCCGGTGGCAGAAGCGGGACCTGTATTTACGATCCATGTCATTGACAATGGGATCGGTATCGAAAAGAAGGATCAGGAGCGTATTTTCCAGAGCTTTGAGCAGGTTGGTTCCAATGTGGCCAAATCCCAGGGGACAGGGCTGGGTCTGGCGATCAGTTATCATATTGTCCAGGCTATGGGAAGCTGTCTGAAGCTGGATAGTGAGCCGGGAATGGGCAGCGATTTTTATTTTACGGTAACTCTTGAAAAAGATGATTCGCCGGCATCCAGCCGGAGTGAAGAATCTACAGGAAATCTGCAGGATATGCTGCTCAGACCAGATATAAAAATATTGGATGGTGTGAAGATCCTGGTGGCAGAGGACAATGACCTGAATGCAGAGATTGTAGTGGAGATGCTTTCCATGCAGGGAGCTGTGGCTGTCAGGGCAGATAATGGAAAGAAAGCCCTGGAGGTATTTAAAGACAGCGGTACGGACGAGTTCAAGGTGATCCTGATGGATATCATGATGCCTGAGATGAACGGCCTGGAGGCGACCCGGGCGATCCGTGCCCTGGAGCGGAAGGATGCTGCTGGGATCCCGATCATCGCCATGACGGCGAATGCTTTTAAGCAGGATGAGGAGGACGCGATGAAGGCCGGGATGAGTGGATTTTTATCTAAGCCGATCGATGTAACAAAGCTGTTTGAAGTGCTTTGCAGTGTGAGGGAGCCGCAGGATATATGAGATGGCGGCTGAGATGCGGGCAGAGAACAAGAACAATGGAAGGCTGGTTATGAAGATGAGAAAACGTTGCAGCGTCATGTTGACTATAATCTCTCTGTTGATGACGTTTTTATCCGGCTGTGGGAAGGCCGGAGAGCCCAATGATTTACAACTGGCGTCTAAGAAACCGGAGAAGATCGTGATCAATCTGTTTACTGCTATCGATGGAGTAGAGGGTTCCGGCGCCAGTCTCTACCGGAAGATGATCGCTGATTACAACGCCCAGAGTGATACCGTTGAAATCCGGGCCAGCGGCCTTTCCACTGCGGAGGGGTATAATGAGGCGCTGAGAAATCGGCTGGAGAACCCAAAAGATGTGGATTTGTTTATAGTGAATGCGGATATGGTCAAGGAGTTCAATGAAAAAGGCTATTTTTATGACCTTTCAGATCAGCCTGTTTTTCAGGAACTCAATGATACAGCCCGGCAGCAGGCAGTTGTAAATGGTACGGCATACTGCCTTCCTACTAAAATGACCGCGTATGGACTTTGTGTCAACGTGGGGCTTTTGCGGGAGTATGGATTGGAGCCGCCTCAAAATGAAGAGGAATTCTTAAACTGCTGCGCGATCCTTAAAGAAAACGGGATAACGCCCATTGGAATCAACCGGTGGTACGCCATGACAGTACCTGCTATGGCGAGGGGACTTTATCCTATATACCAATCTGAGAATAAGGAAGAGATCATCGCCGGTCTCAACGACGGCAGCATTAAGATTGGCGATTATATGCTGGAAGGTTTCCGTTTCTTTAAAGAACTGGTGGACAAGGGGTACTACGGTGACGGTCTGACAGCAGAGTATGTGGATAGTATTAAGGCCAACAGCACTGACTGGGAGAATTTCAGGGGTGGAAAAGTGGCTTTTACAGTATTTACTACCAGTAAGGAGCCTGATATTGAGATGTATGCGCCGGAATTGGAATATATTATGCAGGGCATTCCGGCTCTGCCGGATGGCACGGTAAGCCTGCCTGCCATCAGTACTCGTCTGTGCGTCAACGCCGGAGGACAGCATGTGGCTGAGTCTCTGGAAGTGCTGGAATATTTGACCGTCCATGAAAAGAACGAGTTGAACAGGGGGACCAAGGGGGATCTGCCGGTATTCCAAAATGAGGAATTTGATTTAAACCCCAGTCTGCAGGCGGTTTATAATGACTTCTGTTCACCCGGACAGATCCCCATTGAAGACATGTCGCTCCGTTTTGATTATTGGGGAACGATCCGGACATTGTGTCTGGATATTATCGGTGGACTTACGCCGGAGGAAGCTGCAGCAGAATATGACCGCATTCAGCTTGAGGCTGTGGATGCCAGTTATCCTTGATGAAAGGAAGGAGAGTTTATTGTGTATAAAGAGATACCGGGCAGTTACCGCCGTTGGAATCCTCTGTTTATCACCATGGTTGTTCTTTCTTTAACAGGAGCATTTATAATCGGGATCTCAGCCATCCAAAGCATACGTTCCAATGTGCGCAGTACCACTGTCCAGGTGATCCGGGAGATTACAAACAGCAAAAGCCAGATGCTTGTGGCGATTTTAAAGGAGTCGGAACGGAATCTTAACAATCTGGCTATTACGCTTAACGCGGTGGAGGATGATCGGATGGAGGCTGATGTGCTGCAACGGTTTGAGAACGATTTGCTCCGCGGACTAACGATCATGGACCGGCAGGGCCAGGCGCTGTACGGTACAGATGAGGCCTATTTGTTAAAGGGAATCCCGGCTGGATTTGCGCGGCAGGTGGAAGCCGACGGTTTTGCCATGTCTGATCCTCTGATTGGCGTGGATGGCGACCGTCTTCTGCTATTTGGGACGGTTCTTAATGATGAGTATACGCTCTATGCCAGTCTGTCTGCTGACTCTATACAGAGGGCCTGCGGTGAGACGACCTATCTCGGAGAAGGGTACAGCTATATTTTGGGGCGGGATGGCCAGATCATTGTTCCGCCGATCCGCTACAGCTATGAGCAGGTCTATCAGAATATCCGAGATCTCCTGGTCAATAAGGATAATTCTTTTGAGAAGGTCAAAGGTTTTGTTGAGACTTTGGATGCAGGGGCCACCGGATCGGTGGTCTTTCAGGTGGATGGACAGGAACAGCTCTTTTGTTTCGCACCCCTTGACGGGGGAAAGGACTGGCAGTTTGTCACAGTGGTTTCTTTAAGTGCGGTGGAGCAGGATGGGATGCGGATCATCCGGACCTCTATGGTTATGGCTGCTGTTATCATCGGCGTTGTCGTGGCAGCTCTGGCGGCCGGTGTTTATTTCTACTGGTCCATGCAGAGAAGGAGGCAGGAAAATGACCGGTTTTTACTTAGTATCTATCAGGCCATTTCGGAGAATACGGATACGGTTATTTATATTCTCAACGATAAAGGCCCTGTGCCGGACTATGTGTTTGAAAACAGTGAGCGGGTGTTAGGCATTCCTGCTGAAACATTTTTACATAAAGAAAGGCAGGGACAGGCCAGTGAATTCAGAGACAGGCTGCAGTCGCTTTTGGAGGAGCCATGGCCGAAGGAGAGGTGCCAGCGGGAACTGCACGCCTATAACGATTGCCTGCTCCAGGACATGTGGCTGAAGGTGCTGATCTGCCCGTTTCGTCTGAGCGGCGATGCCAAATGCATCTATGCCATTACGGATGTGACCCAGGAGCACAATGACCAGGAGAAGATCGAAGCTGCGGTGGTTGCGGCAGAGCAGGCAAATGCTGCAAAAAGCAGCTTTTTCTCCAACATGTCCCATGAGATGCGCACGCCGATGAACGCAATTACAGGGATGACGGCCATAGCAAAACGCAACGTGAACGATCCGGAACGGGTGCTGGACTGCTTAAGCAAGATTGAGATTTCTTCCAGACATTTGCTTGGACTCATTAACGATGTACTGGACATGAGCAAGATTGAAAACGGTAAATTGGCGTTGGTCAGCGAGCCCTTCGACCTTCGTGAACTTCTAAAAGGATTGGAAGCCATTATACGACCGCAATGTGAATCGAAGCGGCAAAGCCTGAGCTTTATTATTGACATCAGCCATCCGGGATTGATAGGAGATACGCTGCGCCTGAACCAGATTTTTATGAATCTGCTTTCTAATGCAATGAAATTTACTCCCGATGGCGGAACCATATCGTTTACTGTGTGGGAGCGGGAGCAGCGTGCAGATTCTACCTTTTTCCGGTTCACAGTCACGGACAACGGCATTGGTATCGAACCGGAGGCGCAGAAGTATATTTTCACTCCGTTTGAACGCACAGACAACATGACGGTCAGCCAGATCGAAGGAACCGGTCTGGGCCTGGCCATCACGAAAAACCTGATCTCCGCCATGGGCGGTCAGATTGCCCTGGAGAGCGTTCCGGGCCAGGGATCCTCTTTTGTGGTGGATCTGGATCTGCACACACAGGAAGGCGGGGAGGCAGAACAGGCTGTTTTCGAGATTATGGAATGGGATGAAGCTGCTTTTACTGGCAGACGTATCCTTCTGGCGGAGGACAACGCCATCAATCAGGAGATAGCGGTAGAAATGTTGAGCACTTATGGCGCGGAGGTGGAGACTGCAGAGGATGGGAAGCAGACGTTTGAGAAGTTTGCCTCCTCGGAGCCGGGGTATTATGATGCGATCTTAATGGATATTCAGATGCCTGTCATGAACGGGTATGAAGCCACCAGGGCAATCCGTGCCTGCAGACATCCGCAGGCGAAGACCATCCCGATTATCGCCATGACGGCAAATGTGTTTGCAGAAGATGTCCTTTCTGCCAAGAATGCGGGTATGGACGCCCATATCGGCAAACCTATCGAATTGCCGCGGTTGTATCAGGTGTTGATGGAGAAGATGGAGGAAAGATCATATTAAAACAACGGCAGCAGTCATTTGGACTGCTGCCATTTATGTCCCTTCCAAAGATGCCAGGAATAGACAAAAGCCAGCATCAGGGCAAGAGTTGCGATCGCCAGGGCCAGGCTTGCCAGGTTACCCGGCATGGTCTCCAGCGGGATGAGAGTGATCCCGGTAACTTTGGCATACAATTCCACAAGGAAGTAGATGGCAAAGGTCTGGCCTGCAAAGAGGGGCATGGAATAGCGGCCCACAAACTGCCAGAACCGGAAGTTTTGGCAGAGCTGGGCGCCGAACAATAAAGCCATAATGCCGGAAAATGCAGCGGCATAGTAGTAAGGCGTCTGGCTGTAGGAGCAGTCGCAGATATTCACGTAGGAACTGAGCTGCGGCCCGAACCAGAAGCTGAGCCAGGTGCATACCGGGATCAGGAACAAGGCCGCGGGCTTCAGCCTTTTTAGCATATCATAGCGGTTAAAATAATACCCGGCGATGACGAAGACGGAGGCGCTAAGGGCGCTGTCGATCTTCCAGGGCAGCCGCTCGCCGATGGGAAGGTAAGGGAAGATCCGGCGGATATGTACGGCGGCCACTGCCAGAAGAAGCAGGCTGTAGCACCTGAAAAGGAGCGGTCTGCGGTCAAATACGCGGATCCAGAAAAGGGCGATCAAGTCCGCCACAAAAAGCGCCACCAGAAACCAGATCTGTCCCACGTACAGATTCTGGGGCTGGGTATAGTAAAAGATCCATTTGAGCTGATGCCGCCAGCCGTCCGCCAGTATGGGCAGCCGGTAATCCGGGCGGAGCATGCAGATGAACATGGCCCCGAAGGTGATGGCAAAATAGGGGATCAGAAGCCTTTTCCCCTTGTCTTTTATATAGGTCCCATAGTCCGGGTATTTTTCCGGCCGGAAGGTCATACCGGAAAGAAAGAAAAAAGCGGGCATATGGAACGCAAAGATCCACCTGAATAAGGTGTGGTGCATGGTTACAATATGTCCGAATATAACTAAAAACAGCGCAAATCCTTTTGCCACGTCAATCTCTGTTCTTCGTGCTCTGCCGGAGGCTTCCATGGTAAAACTCCTTTCAGCTTTTGTGTACTCATTTTTCCTATTATACAGAAAGAAGGGAAAAAAGTCCATACGGGTATCAGTTGAAAAAGCCGGAGAAACCCTGTATAATGGGAAGGTACTTCATGGAAAGATAAAGGAGAACCGACTATGATAGATGGAAAGATGGAATTGGTAAAACGGATCGGCAGCGAGGAAGGCGAGCTTTTTGTCCTGATCTCAGGCTGCACCCGCGGGCCCTATGTGGTGTGTGATGAGGAAACCTACGACGATGAGGTGATGATGTTTTTTGAGGAGGCAGCGGCTAAGGCGGAGGCTGAGAAGCTGGCAGGGGAGAAGATCCCGGTGACGGTGTTAAAGCTGGGGAACCGGCAGATGCTTTTGTTCTTTACAAACCTGTACACTATGGGGGTCAATGCGCTTAAGATCTGTTATGGCGGGGAGGAATCCCTGGTGCAGCTTGAGGAGATCGTGAAGCGGCGTGACAAAAAGGAGATGCCGGACGGATCGGTCTGGGTGGAGAACCCGGAGCTGCATCTGACGGCCCTGTATTTTGCCCAGGAGCTGAGGACCCAGTCCGATGAGGATACGCCGAAGCGGCTGGCGGAGCTGCAGGAAGAGCTGGCGTCCCATTTTAAGAAGGCCAGCTTTATCTTCGCCCTTCAGAAGGACGGGCAGGGCACGCCCATGGTCAAGATGAAGGACGGGGAGAAATACCAGCCTGTCTTTACGGATGCCCTGGAGTTTAAGCGCTTTAATCATGAGGATCAGTTCCGCCCGGTCATTGTGGAAGCGGATCAGATCCCAAAGGTCCTGGATAAGACGGCAAGAGGCGTGATCTTAAACATCATGGGAGTCAATCTGCCCCTGGCTGTGAGCCGGGCGGATTGAGGGACAGTTCAGGCGCGGCAGCGGCGTGAGCTGTGATGCAGCGTATAAAATCATCTACCTGCGGCTTGCGGATGGAATTTTCCGTGTATATAAGCCAGGTGTTGCGGAGCAGCGGGCTGCCGTCCCGGTGACAGAGCGGGTGGATGAACTGGGGATAGTCCGCCATGTAATCCCAGGCGAAGAACACCGTGTAGCCCAGGCCCTTTAAGATCATTTCTTTGCAGATGTCCGCGTGCCGCACCGTCAGCCCGCGGGGAAGGGGCGTGTAGTAGTGCTCGTTCCACCACTGTTCGATGATCTGCTGTGTGTAGGAATCTTTAATGTAAGTGATATAAGTATATTTCTCCAAATGATCCATATCCAGCGCCTCACTGCTGGCAATATACGCCTGCTCTGTCTTATAGAGC
The DNA here is from genome assembly GCF_040719375.1 of Clostridium sp. AN503. Classification (NCBI taxonomy): domain Bacteria; kingdom Bacillati; phylum Bacillota; class Clostridia; order Eubacteriales; family Clostridiaceae; genus Clostridium; species Clostridium sp. AN503. Next base: position 1,032,812 of record NZ_JBFDTP010000002.1, read on the forward strand.
AGGCGTTTTCCCTGAAACGGGATCTCCCCGTTGATAAATCCAAGATCCGCTTTACCCTGTTCCACCAGGCGGCACACATGGCTGCTCTGGGTGGTTATAAAATCAAACTGGACGCCGGGACGCAGGCGGCGATACTCCTGCAGCAGCTCCGGGATCGCAAAACGCGCCATGGAATTGGGCGCGCCCAGGGTAAGGACGCCGCCTGGCTGGGAGCTGAAGCTTATGAGATGTTCCTTTACCTCCTGCATCATATTGTTAAATTGTACGGCCTTGACTGCCAGGTATTCTCCCTCGGGCGTGAAGGACACTCCCTGCTTTCCGCGGACCGCGATGGTCACGCCCAGTTCTTCCTCGATGGCCTGCAAACGCTTGGTCAGGGTGGGCTGGGTCAGGTAGAGGAGGGAGGCAGCTTTTGTGAGGCTGCGGCATTCATATAATGTCTGGATCAAGTTCCAGTCGGTCATTCTCATGTCTTTTCCCGCTTTCTGTGGTTTCTGCTATGAATTATTATTTATTCCGTTTTTGAATAGATAAGTATAATATAATTCCATTTTACAATGATGTCAAGACAAGTTATGATTACATACAGACAGGCTTTGCCAGACCATTCTGCCGGAACATTTTGCCCCGGGAAACGGCAGGGCCTTTATGGAGGATCAGGAGGAAAGCAGAGTATTATGTGTGATGAAAATGGGAGAAAAGCGCCGGAGCGGCCTTCACGGGAACTGATTGAAAAGCTGAAAACCTTTACGGTGCCGGAGCTGTGCGACGGCGCAGGGGTTTATCATGCCATGGATTACCGGATCAAACTGCGGACCGGCAGGGTGAGGATCGCGGGACCTGCGGTGACGGTGGATGTGCCGTTGGGGGAAGGGGCGATCGTGGCGGACGCTATCCTAAGTGCTGAGCCTGGAGATGTGTTGGTGATCGCAGGAAAAGGCAATTGTGACAGCTCTTACTGGGGGGATCACAGGAGCGTCTGCGCCGCCATGAAAGGGCTGGAAGGAGTGGTGATCGACGGGGCCTTCCGGGATCTGGAGGGCTGCGAGGAAGCCGGATTCCCTGTTTTTGCCAAAGGGCTGACCTGCGGCACGGCGGCCAAAAGCGGGGCCGGAGCGGTGAATGTGCCGGTGAGCTGCGGCGGAGTTGCCGTTTGCCCCGGCGATCTGGTGGTGGGAGACGTAAACGGCGTCTTAGTATTTGCGCCGGAGGATGCAAAAGCTATTATGGAGCGGGCGCTGAAAAAACGTCAGGCGCAGGCGCGTGTACTGGAAGAAATGCGGCGCACGAAAACCGTGATACCGCGGATTAAGATGCAGTGACCGTAAAAAGGTGCAGAAAGCTGTGAAAAGCTATAAAAAAGGATGAGGTGGATAAAATGATAAAACTAACAGATCAAAGGGTTATCTTAAACGGACAGGGAGAATTTGTCCCGTTTGATCAGGCACAGGCGGGAGACAGCTTAAGGGAGGCCAATTCTGCGGGAAGCGCCTGCGCGGAGTGGGAGACCGGAAAAAAGCGCACAATGGCGTACCGGATTTTGAAAGCCCACAATCACAGCGGCAATATGGAGCAGCTCAAACTGAAATTTGACGCGCTGGTGTCCCCGGACAACAACTACGTGAACATCCTCCAGACCGCCCGGGCCAGCGGGATCAAAGAGTTTCCGGTCCCCTATGTGCTGTCCAACTGCCATCATACTTTGTGTGCAGTGGGAGGTACGATCAACGAGGACGACCATGTATTCGGTATGTGCAATGCGAAAAAGTACGGCGGTATCTTTGTCCCGCCCTACCGTGCGGTGCTGCACCAGTACATGAGGGAGATGATGGCAGGTTGCGGGAAGATGATCCTGGGTTCCGACAGCCACAGCCGGTACGGCGCCCTAGGAACCATGGGGATCGGCGAAGGCGGGGGCGAGGTGGCAAAGCAGCTTCTTGGAAGGACCTATGACCTGGCATATCCCCCGGTCATTGCGGTGAAGCTGACCGGAACGCCCCGCCCCGGCGTCGGTCCCCAGGATGTGGCCCTGGCGTTGGTGGCGGCTACCTTTAAAAACAATTTTAACAAGAACAAGATCCTGGAGTTTACAGGAGAGGGTATCGGGAACTTGAGCATGGAGTACCGCATGGGCATCGATGTGATGACCACGGAGAGCGCCGCCCTTTCCAGCATCTGGTGTACGGATGGGTTGACGGAGGAGTATCTTAAGGAACATGGCAGGAAGGAAACTTACCATGCCTTAAAACCGGAGCCGGGCGCCTGTTATGACGGATTGATCGAGATCGATCTTTCCCGGGTGGAGTGTATGATCGCCCTGCCGTTTCACCCCAGCAACGCCATGCCGATCAGGGAGTTTAAGGAGCGGATGGAGGAGATCCTTTTGGAAGTAGAGGAAGAGGGGCGGAAGATAAAGGGGGATAAAGGAGAGCCATTTTCCATCATGTCCCATATGAGGGACGGGGAATTTTACGTGGACCAGGCCCTGGTCAGCGGGTGCAGCGGCGGCATGTTTGAGAATATTGCAGCCATGGCGGATATTTTAAAGGGCTGTGGGATTCCTGGAAATGGGCTGAATCTGGGGATCAATCCCGCCAGCCTGCCGGTGATGGCGGATTTAATGGAACAGGGCATTGCAGGAGAGCTGGCCATCTGCGGCGCTACTCTGCGTCCGGCGATCTGCGGGCCCTGCTTCGGGGTTACGGATGTGCCTGCCAACAACCAGGTCAGTATCCGCCATATGACCCGCAACTACCCGAACCGGGAAGGCTCCAAGCCGGGGCAGGGGCAGATGGCGGCGGCCTGCCTGATGGACGCCCGTTCCATAGCGGCTACCGTGCGAAACGGCGGACGCCTGACTGCGGCAACGGAGCTGGATGTGGAGTACCGTCCGGCCCACCACCATTTTGAAGGGAAGATATACGAAAACCAGGTCTTTGATAATTTTGGTAAAGGGGACCCGGAGGAAGCGCTGGTCATGGGCCCCAATATCGCGGACTGGCCAGAGATGCAGCCCCTTACCAGACACCTTCTCTTAAAAGTGGCTGGTTCCTATCGTGGTTCTGTGACCACGGATGAGCTGATCCCGTCCGGCGAGGCGTCCTCCTTCCGCTCCAACCCGGAAAAAATATCGGGATATACGATGATCAGCCGGGACAAGGACTATGTAGGCCGGGCAAAGGTTGTCCGGAGCCTGGAAGCGGAGCGCAGGGAACAGGACGGCAGAACCTCGGATCTGGGATTGAACAGTCTGTTAAAAAATCTTGCATCCCGGAAAATGTGTGATATTGCAGACATTACCCTGGGCAGCGTTATGGTCAGCGACCAGATCGGGGACGGCTCATCGAGAGAACAGGCAGCAAGCTGCCAGAAGGTGCTGGGCGGGTTTGCCAATCTTGCCAATGAGTATGCCACCAAACGTTACCGCTCCAATCTGATCAACTGGGGCATCCTGCCTCTGCGCACGGAGGAGCGGCTTGAGCTTCCGGTCGGAGCATATCTTTTTATAGAGGATGTGGACCGTGCTATTATGAGCGGCGCAGACGTCGTGGAGGTTCAGGTCCTGGATATTGCAGGAGAGACAGATGGGGAGCGGAGGACCCTTTGCTGTACCCTGGACAGCCTGACGGAGGACGAGAAGAAGATCCTGCTTTCCGGCTGCCTGATCAATTATTACAGGGATGAAAGAAAGGCATAGAACGGATCGGGCCTTCATAATCTTCTTGTAAGAGAGGACAACGGGGGCATTATGAAGCTGTGCAACGGGGTATTTGAAGGAGGCGGTGTACGGGGGATCGGTCATGTGGGAGCAGCCTGCCGGATGGAACAGGCGGGCTACCGTTTTGTGGATCTGGCTGGGTCCTCGGCCGGGGCGTTTGTGGCGGCCCTGCTGGCGGCTGGTTACCGCTGCGGGGAACTGAAGCAGGAGATGGAAACCCTGAATTATCTGCGTTTTAAGGGAAAAGACCTGGTGGATCATTTTGGGGCAGCAGGAAAAATACTGTCCCTTCTCTGGACTCTTGGGATCTATAATACAGATTATCTGGAAATGTGGATGAGCCGGATGCTGGAAAAGAAAGGGATCGTCACGTTCCGCGACCTGGCGGGGACGGGAAGGCGGCTGTTTATCACGGTCAGCGATGTCACGGAGAAGCGGCTGCTGGTATTTCCGGGGGACGCAGAACAGTTTGGCATGGATCCGGGAGATTTCCCGGTGGCGTTGGCTGTGCGCATGAGCGTCAGCATCCCGGTGTTTTTTGAACCGGCCCGGATGCGGGACCGCCGGGGCCGGCTGCATCTGCTGGTGGACGGCGGGCTTTTGAGCAACCATCCGATGTGGACGCTGGACAATGGGATTACCGCCCCTGTGCGGCCCACCTTCGGATTCCGTTTTCAGGATGGGAAGGAGGAGCTGTGCAGCCAGGCTTGTCAGGCGGGACCGAACCTGGCCGATTATCTGAAAGCCATCGTCTCGACCTGTCTGGATGCGGTTGACAACAATCACGTATCCCAGGGGGACTATGCGCGGACGATCTGGATCCCCACTGTGATAGAAGATGGGGAGAAGAAAAAGAAAATAAGCAGCACGGATTTTGATATTACTAAGGAGGAGAGCGAAGCTTTGTTTGCAAATGGCTGCGATGCTGCGGACGCATTTTTAAGAACCTGGGATTTTGAGCGGTGGAAGGCAAAATACCGGGATTTAATCGGATGACATGAGCCTTATTTATAGTATTTTAGCTGATATACAGGATCTTTACATCTCCCAGGATCCGCTTTATCTCCGCGCGAAGGAAGCTTTCTGCCTCTGCCCGCGCCTGTGGGTGATAGCAGTAGCGGCCTCTGCCGCGGCCGGTCATGAGCTGGCTGTCATATAAGTCCGGCGCCGCGGGAAATGCCTCGCTGTTGATGGCGCGGTGGATATATGAGTAGGTCATCAGGATGATTTCCAGAAACATCTGTTTTTTCATTTTTTCAGTCAGGCCGTCGCGGAGCTGTTCCAAAAGTTCCGTGTACATTGCCCTCCAGCCATCCACCAGGATGACCGGGGCGATTAAAAGGCCGCAGGGATAGCCGGCCTCGCACATGCTGTTTACGGCTTCTATCCTCTTTTTCAGGCTTGAGGTGCCCAGTTCGATCCGGCTGATCAGCGGCTGGGGATTGACGCTCATTCGGAAGATCACTTTCCCGCGGTGGGGAAGGGTTAGCAGGCTGTCCACCATATGGAATTTTGTGGGGAAGGTCAGAAAACCGCTGCCCTCCTCAGCAAAGCGGGGAATGGTATACAGAAGATTGCCGGTTATGGTATTTTCCAGGACCAGATCGCTGTTGCTGCCGATCTCAAAGGTCAGAGGAGCCTCACTGCCGGAACTTTTTTTAATGATGCGGTCCAGCATCTGTTCCCGGTTGACAAAGAGACGGAGGTATGCGCATTTATTGTAGTTGCAGACCAGATAGCAATACAGGCACATAGCAGTGCAGCCCGATGAGGTGTAGGGGACCAGATAGTCGGATACTTTATGGTTTTCTGTGTACTTATGAGTTTTTCTGATGCCGATGATCAGGTTGCGTTTCATCCTGCCGAATTCGGCATTTTCTTTTTCCTGCATTTCTTTGATAGAATTGTGGCTTTCCACCGGAATCCATGGCAGGTCGGAAAATTTTTCCTTCAGCTGCTTTCCCAGCTCGTAGGAAAGGCTGGCTTCTTCAAAATAAACTGCTTCAAATTTCATGAGTTCCCCTTTCACGTCTCCCCTGGATCAGATGGAGCCCGGGTTTTTGTGATAGTATGTGCATACGGGCGGCGTTTATGTGAAACAGGAGCTTTTTGTAAATTTGACCTCTTCATTCTGCGGATTTTGTGTTATGATATATTGTAAAAGGATGGAATCCATATGTTGCGATGAACTACAGACGAAGGAGGACTTTGCCGTGTTAAAAGACTTATTAAAAAAGAACCGCAGTTACCGGGGGTATGATGAAAGCCGGAGGTTTACGAGGGAAGAACTGGCAGAACTGGTGGAGTATACCCGCCTCTGCCCGTCGTCCGCCAATATGCAGCCGCTCAAGTATTACCTGGCCTGGGAGCAGGATGATGTCAATAAGATCCAGATGATGACCAGGTGGGCGGGGGCGATCACAGACAGGAAGCTGCCTTATGATGGCATGTGCCCCACAGCCTTCATTGTGGTCTGCCAGGATACGCATATCAGCGAGAATATGACAACCTTTTTAAAGGATGTGGGCATTGTGGCGCAGACCATGCTGTTAGCGGCGGCAGAGAAGGGATTTGGTGGATGTATGATCGGAAGCTTTAATAAAGAAGGCGTGAGGGAGTGCCTGGGGCTTGCAGATCATCTGGCGCCCCATCTTGTGGTGGCCCTTGGCGCTCCTGCGGAGGTGGTGGTTTTAGAGGATGCGCCGGAGGGCGGCAGCGTCAAGTATTACCGGGATGAAAAGGATGTCCACCATGTACCCAAGCGGATGCTCTCGGAGCTGATCCTGTAGCAGGCCGGCTTTTAAATGCAGCTTGTGCATGCAGGATCAGGCGCGCAAAATCTGTGTTAAGATTCAGGGACAGCTCTGGATATTTTTCGGAATATCTGATATGCTGTACATATAAAAGGGAGTAGTTGGCATCCGGCAGGATGTTTACGAGGCCGTCAGTACGATTTTACCTGGTACAGGAAGATCCGGTTCGTAACTAAGCAGCGAGACTTTTGTTGTAATGATATATTGCAGCAGAAGCCTCGCTTTTTTGCTGCACATTTACGCAGAATGCGAAGGAGGAACTGAGATGGAAATGTTTTTGCAGGTAGGAATGCTGGCGGTTGGATTCGCCATGCTGGTGAAGGGAGCGGACTGGTTCGTGGACGGTACCGCCGGGATCGCGGACCGGTTTGGGGTGCCGCAGCTTGTGATCGGCCTTACGATCGTAGCCATGGGGACCAGCGCTCCGGAGGCTGCGGTCAGTATCACGGCGGCCCTCAAAGGGAATGCGGAGATCACCATAGGAAATATTGTGGGAAGCAATATATTAAATATCCTGATTATCCTGGGGATCACATCGACGATCGTTTCGGTGGCAGTGGCAAAGTCCACGGTGCGTTATGAGATCCCTTATATGATGCTGATCACGGGGATGCTGTTGTTCTTCGGCTATACGGGAAATGTAGTCAGCTTCTGGGAGGGCGTGATTTTGTGGGCAGCGTTCCTTTTGTATCTGGGTTACTTATTCCTTATGGCCCTGCGGGATAAAACAGAAGTGGTGGAGGCCCAGGAACAGACACCCATATGGAAGATGGCGGCGATCGCCGTGGTTGGACTGGTGCTGGTAGTATGGGGCAGCGACGTGACAGTGGACGCGGCCACCGGAATCGCACAAGCGGCGGGACTCAGCGAGCGTTTTATCGGGCTTACGATCGTGGCGCTGGGTACGTCCCTTCCGGAGCTGTTCACCTCGGTATCCGCCGCCATGAAAGGGAAAGCGGATATCGCGATCGGAAATATCGTGGGAAGCAATATTTTCAACATCCTGTTTGTGGTGGGGACCACGGCCCTGATCACGCCGGTGGTGTTCCAGCCGGGATTTTTGATCGATACGGCGGTAGCGATCGCTGCGGGAGCAATGCTCCTTTTGTGCGTGTGCCGCGGATTTAAACTTACGCGCCCTGCGGGCATTCTGATGCTGGTCTGCTATGGAGGGTACTTTGTTTACCTGCTGAGATAGCAAAAAGGCTTATCTGGCAGTGCGTGGAAAAAGTGGAAAAAGAAGAAACCTCTGTCTTGACGTGAGCCTGTTTGCATCCTATAATATAAAGGTCTGTACCCACGGCACAGCGCCGAAAAACGAAGACTGGGAGTACAGTCAGAAAGCAGGTTGATTCATGAATCAGAAATGGAAAGCAAACATCTGCCGTGCAGTGTTTGCGGTGATGTTTGGACTGGCAGCGGCGGGTACGGCGCTGGCGGACGAAGCGGACACCACAAGATTTGTACAGGGGACTTCCGTAAATGGGCTGGGGATCGGAGGACTGACTGTGGATGAGGCGGCAGGCCGCATCGGAAGCTTTTACTCCAGCGAATACAAACTGACGATAAAAGAGCGGGGCAGGGAAGAATACATAAATGGTCCGGATATCGGATTTACAGTAGGGATTCCCGACGGCTTCCTACAGGAGATACTGAACCAGCAGAATGCCACAGGAAGGGCATCTGGTCCCGATGTAGACAACAGGCACCGGGTGGAGATGGCCAATACTTTCAGTGCCGACGCTTTGACGGCAAAGATCAATGAGCTGAACTGCATAAACGGAACCAGTATCGTGACGACTGCCGATGCCCATGTATCCGCTTATCAGGAAGGACAGCCCTTTACCATTGTCCCGGAGGTCAGGGGCAATAACGTTTACCCGGAGAAGGTGGCGGAAGCAGTTCGTGCCGCAGTAACAGCCGGAGGCACAGAGGTAGATCTGGAGGCGGCAGGCTGTTATTATCAGATCCAGGTGTATAAGGACGATCCCCAGTTAAAAGAACTGTGTGACACCATGAACCGGTGCCGGGATATGAACATCACCTATCTGTTTGGTGAGAACAGCGAGATCCTGGATGCGGCGACGATCTGTTCCTGGATCACCGGGACAAAGGATGGGCAGATCGAGCTGAACCGCGACCAGGTAGCAGCGTATGTGCAGGGCCTGGCGGACAAGTATAACACCGCAGGGACCACGCGCACCTTCCGCACAGCGACCGGAAGGGATGTGAGCGTCAGCGGGCCTTATGGCTGGAAGCTGAACCAGAATGCTGAGATCGATGCGATTATCGGCATGGTCCGCACCGGCGAGAGCCAGTCGAGGGAACCGGAATATACTTCCTCGGCGGTGGACCACACGGCACAGGAGTGGGGAAACACCTATGTGGAGGTGGATCTGACCGGACAGCATGTCTATATGACAAAGGATGGCGCCGTTGTCTGGGATGCGCCCTGTGTGACCGGCAATTCAGCGAAGAATTACGATACGCCGGCAGGCATCTATTCCCTGACCTACAAGGAGCGGGACAGGGTGCTCCGCGGAGCCAAGCAGGCGGACGGGACTTACGAGTATGAAAGCCCGGTATCCTACTGGATGCCGTTTAACGGAGGCATCGGCCTCCATGACGCCAACTGGCGGGGCAGCTTCGGAGGCACCATCTATAAGAACAGCGGAAGCCACGGCTGCGTGAATCTCCCGCCGTCCAAGGTACCGGCCCTCTATGATATGGTATATAAGGGAATCCCGGTTATCTGTTACCACTAAGAATTTCAGATACAATCCTAAGAGAAGAGCTTCTCCCATGAATGCGTCCTGATCCGGATGCTTCTGTGAGAGAAGTTCTTTTTTGTCTTTCTTTCCAGAAAAAGAAATCTTACATCTTTATGAAACCAGAGGAAAAAAATGCGCAGATATGGTATACTATGAACACTTAGCGAGGATTTGCGAGCTTAGTGAGAATGCATGCCTGGACACTTAACGAGAGCGAGCCGCAGGCGATGGACGAGTTTAGTGACCATGGTATACTATGAACACTTAGCGAGGTACAATAGAATGTGATCCGGAGGAAGATTTTAATATATGACAGAACTCAACAAAAAGAAGGAATCGGCGGATGTGACTGAAACCACCAGAAGAAGCCGCAGGCTCCCAGCCGGAAGAAAGCGGACGGCTCTGATCGCAGGCGCAGTGGTACTGGTAGTGCTGGCGGCATCAGGCGGCATCTATGCAGGGCTGGGGCAGAAATACAAAACCGTATTTTTCCCCAATACCCTGATCAATGATATGGATGTTTCCGGGCTTACGGTAGAGCAGGTGAAGGAGCTGATCGCTTCCGGCATAGACGGTTATACGCTGACGCTTTTAGAGCGGGGCGGTTTAAAAGAGCAGATAACCGGTGAAGAGATTGGGCTGCATGCAGAGTTTGACGGGACACTGGAGCGGATCGTGGCAGAGCAGCAGCCGCTTGAGTGGGGGCTGCGTTACAGCGAGGCTGACAGCTACTGGATCGAAGCCATGATGGCTTATGATAAGGACAAGCTGGCGGCGGAAGTGGACAGTCTGGAGTGTTTTACTGAAGACCGGATGGCAGAGCCTCAAGATGCATACATATCAGAATACATAGAAGGAACCGGATACCAGATCGTGCCGGAGGACCAGGGGAGCACGGCAGATGCCCAGAAGGTACTGCAGGCAGTATCAGACGCTATCCTGGGCCTTAAGGAGCAGGTCAATCTGGAGGAGCATGATGTATATGAAAAACCGCAGATCACGTCTGAAAATCCTCAACTGCAGGCGAGGGCGGAGAGCTGGAACCGTTATGTCCATACCACTGTTACCTACAGGTTTGGCAGCCGCAGTGAGGTGCTGGATGGGGATACCATCCACTTGTGGCTGACAGATGACGGGCAGGGCGGGGCGCTTCTTGATGAGGAGAAGATCGCGGAATATGTTGCCGGTCTTGCCAAGACCTATAATACGGCCTATAAGCCTAAGCAGCTGAAAACTTCTTATGGAGATACGGTGACCATCACAGGAGGGAATTATGGGTGGCGCATCAACCAGAGTGCGGAGACTGCGGCGCTTACCCAGATCCTCCGTTCCGGCGAGAGCCAGGAGCGGGAGCCTGTCTATTCCCAGACAGCCGCCAGCCACGACGGGAATGATTATGGAGATACTTATGTGGAGATCAACCTGACGGCCCAGCATTTGTATTATTACAGGAACGGACAGCTGGTCACGGAGTCCGACTTCGTATCGGGCAACGAGTCCAGGGGCTGGAGCACTCCCGCAGGAGCTTATCCCCTGACCTACAAGCAGCGGAATGCTACCCTGAAGGGGGAAGGCTACGCAACCCCGGTTTCCTACTGGATGCCGTTCAATGGAGGCATCGGCATGCATGACGCAGGCTGGCGTGGAAGCTTCGGCGGAAACATATACAAGACGAATGGTTCCCATGGCTGTATCAATCTGCCGCCGTCTGTAGCGAAAACCATCTATGAGAGTATTACATCCGGAATGCCGGTTTTGTGTTACCATCTGGAAGGGACCGCAAAGGGCAGTTCTACGGCAGCGCCGGCAGAGACCACTGCACCAGCGGAGACTACTGCACCGGTAGAGACCACTGCAGCAGAGACTACTGCGCCTCAGACAGAGACTTCGGCACCGGAGGAGACGCTTCCGGCAGAGACGACCCAGGCAGAGACGCAGCCTTCTGTGGAAGGAGGAGGACCAGGTACGGAGACTTCGCCTTCTGTTTCAGAACATGGGCCGTCCACAAGCCCGGTTCCTGATACGCAGACACAGCCTCAGGTACAAGAGACCCCGGGACCGGCAGGGACCACCGCGCCCCACGATATGTCAGACGGGCCGGGAGGGACTGCGGCGGAACAAGATTCCGGCGTAGTCAGTGGGCCGGGGATGTAGATGATGAAACTGACAAGCTTTGCCGGTGAACCCAGCGCTCTCCAAAAGAGCGCATGACATTTCCCTGCCGCTGTGGTAAACTGTTGGTATCTCAACAAAAAGGCGGTGAGGCCATGTCAAAAAAGGGCTATTCCAAGGAAGAACGGGAGCAGGTGAGGCGGGATTTGCTGGAGGTGGGGCTGGAAATGCTGTCCCAGCGGGGACTGAAAGGCACCACCCTCCAGGACATCCTCCAAGCTGTCGGCATCTCCAAGCCGTTCTTTTACGGGAACTATTATACCTCCCTGGCCGAGCTGGTGATCCACATCATCAACTACGAGATCACGCTTTTGCTCCGGGAAGTACAGCAAAGCGCGGAAAACCAGGATATGAGCTTGGAAGAAATGATTCATCATTTTTTGGATATGGTCACACATAGCCGCCAGCACCATTTTTTTGTGATGACCCAAGAGGAGGAAATGTGGGTATATAAGCATTTAAACCCAGAGGAGTTTGAAACTTACCAGCAGGGGCAGGCGCGGTTTTATGAACAGGTGCTGGCTCTCTGGCAGATCCCTCAGGAAAAATGCACCCCTAAGGAGTTGGGCAATCTGATCCTCTCCGTCATCCTGATTTACAACTCGGCGGCCCGGTCTCTCCCGTTCTTTTTCCCGGAGGAATTGGAGCGGACGGCCCAGGCCCAGGCAACCGCCCTTTCCCGGTATCTGGCCTCTTTGGCCGACACAGACAAATAACAGCACGCGGCGCATCGTCCAAACGGTGCGCCGTTTTTCTATGCACGGGGACTTGCTTTTTTTCAAGTGTTCAGGTATAATTCAATTAAATACTATCGAAATTATAAAAGTAATTAAGATACTTGCGGTCACACTGGCCACAAGCGGCAGAGCAGTTAGCGGGTATTAGTGTGAAGTATGTTTGTGTCTTTGATCCAAAGGCATAAAATCATTTTAAAATATTATCATGGGAGGATTTTTAGGATGGGACTGTTTGGAAATCTGTTTAAGGGGCCTCAGGTAGATATGGCAAAAAGTGATGCCAACCGTAAAAAAATGCGTGTTCTGTTCAATCAAGTGGTAGAAAACGGCGACGACTACAAAGTACTTTTTGGCTACACGGAAGATGTTAGCCGTTTCAATTACGGTATCGTCCACGGCAGCAAAACCAAGATCGGCAATCTGATCGTAGGCTGGAACGAGGCCAGCCAGACCATTGTTGTAATTCCGACTGTTCCCGATCTGTCGGGCTGCGGCGATGCCGCTTTCTACCGGAGGAGCGACATTTTGAAGGCGTATCAGAACAAGTTCCCCACAGATGAATTTATTATTTACCCTGACGGGAAGAGCTATATCGGGATCGGTGTATGTGAATGGCTGGAGGACGAGAAACTGTATGTCTATGTTTCCCAAGACGAGGAGGTAAAGGCGTTCACCGATTTCTTCTTGAAGCAGTTCCAGAAAAAATAAGGGGGTGCTTTCATGCCATGGGGACAAATTGGAGCCGTGCTGGCCGCGCTGGTGATCGTATTTGCCGCTGGAAAGCTATCTGGGTTATCTGACGGATGCCGCCATTGACTTGCTCTGGCTATAGTGGCGCTGTTTCTGCCGGGGGCTTCCGTGTCTCCGTCTCTCGGCATTTTGGCGAGAAGGGATATCGCATCCTGCTTTGATTTTTTCTCACTATATGATATTTGCGTGCTGTTTTCTATAAGCATCATTATCCTTTGCTTGAAGCTCGGCATCTAACTGTGCCAGGCGTCTTTCCAGATCAGCCTGTTTGTCTGCGTTTTCATCAGCTTTCTTAAGCTGTTGGATAATTTGCCGTTTTTCTTCTCTCAATTTCTTTATTTCAGCGTCTACCTGATCCGTATTCGTTGTGCATTGGGTTATCTCAGGTTCATTTTCTGAAGGATGATATATCCCGGATTCTGATGCAGACAATTTTTCATCGCTGATCTCGCAGGTGTCAAATCTTGCTTTATTTTGTTTCAATTCCTGAGTGTTACCGGTAGTTGCAGCCGGTCGTTTTGACAGGGAACCTCCGGATACTGATGGATGTGTAACTGGGCTAATGGTCATGTTCTTATCCTCCTCGTGCATTGCAGCGTTTTCCATTTCTATTTTAACCAATTGATAAAATATATCAATGAGGGCTGCATGAGATGTCGCCAAAACTTCGCGAGATGACAAGTAAAACATTCAGGATGAAACAGCCCTCCTGTAGTTGTGTTGTTACAGCGCCGTTATATTTCTCAGCAACAGCTTCTATATTGGATAATCCGGTTCCTTTTTTATACACACTTCCACAAGGACAGCTATTTTCGATCTCAAGCATAAAAAAGTCTCCCTTCTGTTTTCCGGAGATATAGATGAAGCTGTCTGATCCTTCTTGTTGCCGGCAGGCATAAACCGCATTGTCCACAGCATTTGAAAAGAGAACACACAGGTCCAGATCATCCAGATTGCAGGATGATGGTATTTTCACCGTACATTCGACGCGAATTCCATATTGGCCCGCTATGCTTAGTTTACTGCTCAGCAGGGTATCTACTACCGTATTTCCTGTTTTACATGGGTAAGAAAGCTGTTCCGGTATCCTTTCGAGTTTATCTAAATAATCCTTTGCCATTTGTACTTCGCCCTGCTCCAACAATCCGTTTAAGACCAGAAAATGCTGCTTCACATCATGCCGGAAGGATTGGGTTTGCAGATAGCGTAAGTTTGATTCTTCTACATAAACCCGCTGTGATGCAATCTCTTGTTCCAATAATTGACAGCGCATACGATTTGAAAAATCTTCTGATAATTTTTGACAGGCATACAGGATGCTAAATAAACCCAAATATGCGAATAATTGTATCATCAATATCTGCCAGTTATCTGCGATTGGCTTTGTGATTTTTTCACCTTCAATGACAATCGTCATACCATAGACCTGATTAAGGATATATTGTTCTACGATCACGACCAGAGAAACGGGGAGGAAAAAAACTGCCAAATATTGACTGGGCAGGCCGCCGCGCCATAAAAACTTTTTAAGGATGATCTGATAGATAGTTGCTATCATAATGAAAGTAAAAAAAGACTGTACTATGCCCAGCGCCGCCCAGTCGGATTTTGCTTGAATCCAGAGCGGGGCAATTAAAAACGTTATAGATGCGCTTGTACCGCTTGCCAGATATGCGACCAATTTAGTGATCGTAGCCCCTAAGTTTGTTGAATAACATCATTGACACACTGACCATGATCCCTTATATTGTGCCGGGATCGGTCGTAGGTATCTCCATGGTGATGGCGTTCAGTACCGGAAGGATCGTGTTGACCGGAACCGTAGCGATCATGGTGATAGCGATCAGTATACGCCGGATGCCCTATACCATACGAAGCAGCGTTGCGGCGCTCCAGCAGATCCCTATTACGGTGGAAGAGGCGGCGGAAAGCCTGGGCTCTTCCAGAATAAAAACATTTGTGGAGATTACCATCCCTATGATGGCGAATGGTATCATATCAGGAGCTGTCATTAGCTGGATCACCATACTGACAGAGCTGTCATCATCGATCATCCTGTACAGCTCAAAGACTACGACACTGACGCTGTCAACGTACATCTTTGTCTCCAGAGGAACCTACGGTGCGGCTGCGGCTTCCGCATCTATTTTGACATTGTTCACGGTAGCCTCTCTGCTCCTGTTTTTCAAGCTGTCCAAAACGGATGAGCTTACCTTATAGAAATACCCGGAAGGCGCCGTTTTATGGCGCTTTCTGAATGCAGCCCATGCACGTCTGATCATAAAGCAATGACATAAGCGAACAAAAGTTATATAATGGAACAAAGCCCTAAGAAGATGAGGTGTTGGAATGAAGAAAGAAAAAGCTTATGTTGAGAACCGGAGAATGCAGATCGTAGAGATTGTGAAGAAAAACCCCACCGTCAGGGTGGAATATCTGGCCCGGCTGTTCGGGGTGTCGCTTATGACTATCCGGAGAGACTTGCAGGAGATGGAGAACAAAAAGCTTCTGACCAGGACCCATGGAGGCGCTGTATTGGCAGAGCAAACGGAGGACGAGGTGCAGATGTGCCGCAGACGTATCGCCATGTTTGCGGCTTCCCTGGTGGAAGACGGGGATTCCCTGTTTATCAACACCAGCCGCAATGCACTGCAGATGCTGGAATACATTCAGTGTGAGAATGTAACGGTGATCACCAATAACGGAAAAGCCATATACAGTGAGCACTCCCCGGAGGTCAGCGTGATCCTTTCCGGCGGCGAGCTGCGCCATCCAAAGGATGCCATGGTAGGAGATTTTGCACTGCGCAATCTACAGACTATTTATGCGAAGAAAGCATTTGTGGGCTGTTCCGGGATCAGCGCACAGACCGGTATGACAACGGAGATATTCAACGAAGTCAGCATCAATGAACTGATGATCAACCATGCGACACAAGATGTATATCTGTTGGCAGATCACACAAAGATCGGAAGCAACAGCAGTTTTATCAGCTGCCCCATTGAGAAGATCAATTATCTGATCACGGATGAGAAAGCACCTGAAGATGCGCTTGAGATGATACGGGAAAAAGGTGTGCAGGTTTACCAGGTATAATACAGTTTCCATGAAAAGGCAGGATTTTTCACAGAAAGGCGGCCAGGTTGCAATTGACAAAATAAAACATGGGTTGTATGATATAAAAAGCTGTATAATGGACGTATTTGTAAGACAAAGAAGCCTTTAACCTTGACAGGGGCTTCTTTGTCTGTTTATACTGTCCACAGGGGGATGTATCGGAAGCAGTTTTCCGATATGCCCGGGAGCAATATAAACAGGCACTACAGGAGGAAAACAATTATGAAAAAGAACATGAAGAGAGTAATGGCAGCAGGGATCGCGGCACTGATGGCTGTATCCATGACCGCTTGCGGCGGCGGCAGCGCCGAGTCCACCACAGCGGCGCAGAAATCAGAAACAGCGGCAGCCGGCAATGAAGCGGCCGGAAGCGAAGGGGCAGGAGCTACCGAAGCATCTGGAGAGAAAAAGGTTTTGAAGGTTGCTATGGAGTGCGCCTATGCGCCATACAACTGGACACAGCCGGATGATAAGAACGGCGCGGTGCCGATCGCTGACAGCAATGAATTCGCTTACGGCTATGATGTTATGATGGCGAAGAAGATCTGTGAGGAGCTGGGCTACGAGCTCCAGATCGTCCGTCTTGACTGGGATTCCCTGATTCCGGCTCTGCAGAGCGGACAGGCGGACTGCGTGATCGCGGGACAGTCTATCACCTCAGAGCGTCTGCAGGCAGTGGATTTCTCAGAGCCGTATTATTATGCTACCATTGTGACCCTGGTAAAGAAGGGCGGCAAATACGAGAATGCTGCCAGTGTTACGGATCTGGCAGGCGCTACGGCTACCTCCCAGCAGAGCACGATCTGGTATGACAGATGCCTTCCGCAGATCCCGGATGCCAACATCCTGTCTGCTACAGCTAACGCACCGGATATGCTGATGTCCTTAAACGCAGGCAAGTGCGATATTGTGGTGACTGACCAGCCTACCGGAAAGGGCGCTCTGGTTGCTTATCCGGATTTTAAGATGATCGAGTTTGGCGGCGGAGACGCTGATTTCCAGGTGAGCGATGAAGATATCAACATCGGTATCTCCATGAAGAAGGGCAATACAGAATTAAAGACCGCCATCGACAGCGTGCTGTCCAAGATGACAAAGGAAGACTATTCTGCCATGATGGATGAAGCGATCTCGGTTCAGCCGCTGGCAAACTAAAGGGAAAATGTGTAACTGTTCAGTACCCTCACAGTTACGAAAATGTTGAGATAAGAAGGAGAGAAGGATATGCCAACAGACTTTTTCGGCCGTGTCATGGTTGTATTTGAGCGGTATGGAATGTCCATGCTGCAGGGCGCGGGATCCAGCTTAAAGATCGCGATCGTGGGTACGGTTGTGGGCTGCATCATCGGTTTCGCAGTGGGTATCGTGCAGACGATCCCGGTAGAACAGAAGGACAACCCGGTAAAAAAGGGAATCTTATGGGTGGTCAAGCTGGTCTTGAATGCCTATGTGGAATTTTTCCGCGGCACCCCGATGATGGCGCAGGCGATGTTTATCTATTATGGCCTGCTTCCACTGATGAGTTTAAACCTGACCATATGGCAGGCAGCTTACTTTATCCTGTCTATCAATACAGGCGCTTACATGGCTGAGACGGTCCGCGGCGGTATCCTTTCCATTGATCCGGGACAGACGGAGGGGGCCAAGGCCATCGGTATGACCCATGTGCAGACCATGCTGTTTGTGATCCTGCCCCAGGCGCTGCGCAATCTGATGCCGCAGATCGGCAATAACCTGATCATCAATATCAAGGACAGCTGCGTGCTTTCCGTGATCGGTGTTGCAGAGCTGCTTTACAAGACGAAAGCGGCGGCAGGCGCCCTGTATCTGAATTTTGAGACCTATACCATCACCATGATCATGTATTTTATCATGACCTTCGCCTGTTCCCGCCTCCTGCGCTGGGTAGAGAACCGGATGGATGGTTCGGACAATTATGACCTGGCGACGACAGACACGCTGGCCTACACCAGCGGTATGCACCGTTACAAGGAAAAGAAGAAGGAGGAAGACTGATGGCCAATCAACATGTACTGGAAATCCGCCACTTGAGCAAATCCTTCGGAAAGCATGTAGTACTGCGTGACATTGATTTCAATGTGGATACCGGGGATGTGACCTGTATCATCGGGGCTTCCGGTTCCGGCAAATCCACGCTGCTTCGCTGCATCAACATGCTGGAGACCCCGACTACGGGAGAGATCCTTTACCATGAGAATGATATTACGGGAGCGGGAGTGGATGTCCCCGCATACCGGTCCAAGGTAGGGATGGTGTTCCAGAGCTTTAACCTGTTCAACAATATGACAGTCCTGGAAAACTGCATGATCGGGCAGACAAAGGTCCTGAAAAAGTCAAAAGAAGAAGCACATAAAAATGCCATGAAATATTTGGAAAAGGTTGGCATGGCGCCTTATATCAACGCGAAGCCGAAGCAGATATCCGGCGGACAGAAGCAGCGTGTGGCGATCGCCCGCGCCCTGGCTATGGAGCCGGAGGTGCTTCTGTTCGATGAGCCGACCTCGGCCCTGGACCCCCAGATGGTGGGCGAGGTGCTGGCGGTTATGAGGACTTTGGCAAAGGAAGGGATCACGATGATCATTGTGACCCATGAGATGGCCTTTGCCCGCGATGTGTCAAACCATGTGGTGTTCATGGCGGACGGCGTGATCGAGGAGGCGGGGAGACCGGAGGAGATCTTCGGGAATCCTAAGAAGGCTAAGACGCAGGAGTTTTTGAGCCGGTTCCGGCAGGGGTAAGATGGCGCTCGGCGGGGGGAGTTTCCGCATTTTGCGGCGGCGGCAGCCCACCGACTGAGCAGCAGGTTTTTGTTCCGGTTTCGACCATAAGAGTATGTAAATGCCCGGGGTTTTCTTAAAAGCCTGACAGGGGAAGGGGCAACTCGCTTGCGCTCAGACAACCCCTTCCCCTGTCAGAACAGAAAATCCCGGGCATTAACATACTCTAATGGTCTGCAAAGTCACAAAAACCTGCGGCTCAGCCGGTGGGCAGCCGCCGCCGCAAAATGCGGAAACTTACGCGGGCGCGGGGGAGAAAAGCAATAGAGCTTGCAGCAGATGGATTGCTGAGTCGGATGGAAAACTACGCGGGCGGCAGGTAGACGAGTAGGCCGGCTATGCCGCTGATAGTCATGATGGCGATGGGGTTGGTTTTGTGTTTGCGCAGCAGACGGAGCATAATGATGAATATAACCAGGGCGGGCAGGTTTAGATGGGGCGCGGCCTGAAGGGTGCTGGTGCCGAAAAAGGCCAGCAGGAGGATAGTGGCTGCGGCGGAGATGATCAGGCCCAGGGAGGCGGATTTTAGGCCGTTTAGGATCTCGAATATATAGGTGGACTGTCTGTGCTTCTGGAAAAAACAGTACAGGAGCAGGGACAGGATCACACCGCACAGGACACAGCCGAGGGTGGCGGCGATTGCGCCCCCGATCCCGCCGATCTGGAGGCCTACAAAGGTGGATGTGTTGACGGCCAGAGGGCCGGGGGTCATCTGGGATATGGTGATGATGTCTGTAAACATGGTTTCACTGATCCACCCGGCCTGATCTACCACCTGTTCTTTGATCAGCGGGATGATGGCGTAGCCGCCGCCTATGCTGAACAGGCCGATCTTTATAAATGTATATAGCAGGTTCCATATGATCGTCATTTTATTTTCTTCCTTTCCTGGAATACGCGCATTGCGCACAGGGCGCAGCAGGTCAGCAGGATCAGCGCCACATTGATCCCCAGTACAAAGTTAGCGAGAAATGCGGCCGGTATCAGGGCTGATAAAAACAGGGAACGCTCTTTTAGGATCATGGCGCACATGTCGATGATGAGATCCACGATCAGGGCCGCTACGCCGGCCTGCATTCCTTTCAGTATCGCTGATACAACCACATTGGACATGAAGGCGGTATAGAATGCGGACACAAGTCCGAGGATCACAAGCGGGGGAATGACGGCTGCGGTGCAGCTTAAGACTGCCCCTGGCGTGCCTGCCACACGGTAGCCGGACAGGGCCGACAGATTGATGGCAATGGCGCCTGGAGTTGACTGGGCCACGGCTGCCATCCCTGCCAGGTCTTCTTCTGTAAAATACTTTTTTTGTTCCACAAAATAGCGGCGGATCATGGGCACGACCACATAACCACCGCCGAAGGTAAAGGTGCTGATGAACAGGTTGACGGCTAAAAGCCAGGCATAAGGTTTTTTGGTGTTTTTCAAGATGGAAATCCTTTCTTCTCTATCGTTTCTCAAAGTCTTCATTCATTATATCTCTTGATGACCAATCTGTAAAATGATATAATTCTATGTAACTGATTAGTTTTATTCATGTCTGATGGTACGGCTGCGTTTGGACAGAAAGCAGCCTGGTGAGAAGGAGCGTATGTGTATGAATCTGCGATATCTGGAGATTTTAGAAGCGATAGAAGAGACCGGGACGTTTACGGGCGCGGCAAAGAAACTGCATCTGACCCAGTCGGCAGTGTCCCATGCGATTGCAGAGCTTGAGGCACAGACGGGGACAGCGCTGTTTGACCGGCTGCCCCGCGGCGTATGTCTGACTGGCTGCGGCGCAGCGCTTTTGGAGGAATCCCGGGGAATTCTGGCTGCCTGCCGGAGCCTGGACAGACGGATCGGGCATCTGGAAGAACATACGCCGGTGAATATTGTATCCAGTATTACCATAGCGGCATTTCTTCTTCCCAGGATATTGGGCGTTTTAAAAGAACAGATGCCGGAGCTTCCGGTCAATGTCCGCGTGGTGAGCGCGGCCTGTTCTATGGATATCCTGCAGGGCGGTGAGGCGGATATTGCATTCTGGGAAGGTGCAGAACCTCAGGGGGCGTTTCGCACGGTTTTGTTGGGAAGTTATGGGCTATGTGCGGCCTGTGCGCCGTCCTTTCCTGTGGAAAAGAAGACCCTGGCGCCCCGCGAACTGTGTGCATATCCGCTGCTTTTGCGGGAACAGGGCAGCGCTATCCGGGATACCTTTGACGGAATGCTGTCACTGGAGAATCTCAAAGCTTATCCCATCTGGGAAAGCGTGAATTCCATGGCGCTTATCAAGGCGGCGGAGGCAGGGCTTGGTATCACGGTGCTGCCGGATCTGCTCCTGGCGGAGCCCATAACCCAGGGGAGGCTCAGGCCCGTATATCTGGAGGGCGTGGATATGAGAAACAACATGCTGGCAGTACTGCACCAGGATAAATATATCACCCGCCCGCTGCAGACTGTCCTGGATGTTATAAGCAATGTGGCGGAGCCGGATGACAACCTTCCACTATGACACCAGGCTTTTGTCCTGTGATATAATCCGGCACAAAGGAGGCAAAAGCGAATGAAAACTTACAGGACTTCAGAGATCGCAGCGATCACAGGCATCCACCCCAACACCGTAAGGCTCTATGAGGAGCTGAATCTGATTCCGAAGGTGAAGCGAAAGCCCAATGGCTACCGGGTATTTACAGACTATCATGTAGAACAGATCCGGCTCGCACGGCTTGCTTTTCAGATCGAGGTGCTGCAAAATGGACTGCGTAAAAAGATCGTGCAGATGGTCAAGCGGTCTGCTGCAGGGGATTTTGACGGGGCGATCCTGCTGACTGGAGAATATCTGGCGCAGGTCAGGCAGGAGCGGGCCAATGCGGAGGAGGCGATCCGGCTGGCAGAAGAGATCCTGCACGGGGAAGCCGGGGGGAATGAGCATTTCCTGAAGCGGAAAGAGGTTTCGGAGTATCTTGGGATATCCATGGATACGCTGCGGAACTGGGAAATGAATGGCCTTTTGACGGTAAAGCGGAAACAGAATGGCTACCGGGTTTACACAGATGACGATATCAGGCGGTTAAAGATCATCCGTTCTCTGCGCTGTGCAAACTACTCGCTTGAGGCGATTCTGCGTATGCTTTCCCGCCTCTGCGAGGACCCGGACGCGGATATCCGGGAGGCGCTTGATACGCCGAAGCAGGATGAAGACATTATCGCCGTCTGTGACAGGCTGATCACGTCTTTGTCAGGGGCAGAGGAAAATGCCGAAGCATTGCTTGGAAAACTTAATAATATGAAACAGGAATTTTCATGACTGCGTTCATCAACCCTCCATTTTACCACCAGAGTTTATCCTGGTGGTATTCTTTTTTATGCGGCATTCCTGTCAGCCGCACAAATAGGGAGTCCCGGTTACCGGGCTCTGATAAAATGAGGAGGAAATGATATGCAGGATGTAATAAAAGTGGAACAGCTGGAAAAATCCTACGGAAGCTTAAAAGCGGTGGACAGACTCAGCCTGTCGGTGGGGCGGGGTACGGCCTTTGGGCTTTTGGGAGCCAACGGCGCCGGAAAGAGCACCACGATCGAGTGTATGCTGGGGACCAGGAGGGCGGACGGAGGGATCATAAAAGTCCTTGGAATGGATCCGGTAAAAGACCGGAAACGGCTGTTTGAGAAGGTTGGAGTGCAGTTTCAGGAAACCAGTTACCAGGAGACCATCACGGTGGAGGAGCTTTGCCAGGTCACGGCGTCGCTGTACCGGGAGCCTGCGGACTGGTCCGGCCTGCTGGCTGCGTTTGGGCTTTCAGAAAAAAGAAAGGGTGCGGTGAAAGAGTTATCCGGCGGGCAGCGGCAGCGTCTGTTCATCGTGCTGGCGCTGATACCGGACCCGGAGGTGGTGTTTCTGGACGAACTGACCACAGGGCTTGACGCCAGGGCGCGGAGAGAGGTGTGGGGGATATTGCAGAAACTGAAGGAAAAAGGAGTGACCATATTCCTGACGTCTCATTTTATGGATGAAGTGGAAGTGTTGTGTGACTGCATCTGCATTTTGAAAAAGGGAAAAACCGTCTTCTACGGAACGGTTGCAGATGCGGTGAAGGAAAGCCCATATGACAAACTGGAGGACGCGTATCTCTGGTTCACAGAGGAGGAGGACGATCATGAAATCATTTAAGACTATGCTGAAAACTGAACTGAAATTGTCTCTGCGGGGGATGGATATGCTGATCTTTGCAATCTGTCTGCCGGTGGTGGCGCTGGTGATCCTGGGGATCATCTTTGGGAACAAGCCGGCTTTTCCGGGGGCAGATCACACGTTCCTGGAGCAGTCCTTCGGAGCGCTTGCTACGATCTCTATCTGTGCGGGAGGGGTGATGGGACTGCCGTTAGTGGTATCCGATTACCGCCAGAAAGGCATCCTGAAACGTTACCGGGTCACGCCCGTCAGCCCATCTAAGATCTTAGTGGTGCAGGTGACCATATATACCCTGTATGCGGTGGCTTCCCTGGCGCTTTTATACCTGACGGGAACGCTGTTTTTTCATTATCAGTTCCGCGGGAGTGCCGTGGGATTTCTCTGGGGGTATCTTCTGGTGATCGTTTCCATGTTCAGCATCGGCATGATGGTGGGCGGCATTGCGCCCAATACCAAAATAGCGGGAGTGGCTGCGAGCCTTCTGTATTTCCCGATGCTGATCTTTTCCGGAGCGACCCTTCCTTATGAGATCATGCCGGAAGCCTTGCAGCGGGTGGCGGATATCCTGCCTTTGACCCAGGGCATCAAGCTCTTAAAGGCCGCTTCTCTGGGACAGCCGGTGGAAGAAGCCTGGATTCCCGTCCTTGTAATGGCGGTGACGGCAGTGGTATGTACCGGAATCGCGGTTAAGCTTTTTAAATGGGAGTAGGAGAGGCAAAAAAAGTATAAATCGGTATTGACAATTGTCTGCTTTGCCAATATAATCAAATTAGAAACTGTAAACGTTTTCTGTAAGCGTTTTCTGCAAACGCTTACAGAAATACGGATAAGGTCAGGAGGCAGAGTATGAACAGTACGATTGTTGATATAGCCCGGAAAGCGAATGTATCCATTGCAACCGTATCCCGGGTGATGAATGGGACGGGGCAGGTTTCAGAAAAGACAAGGAAAAAGGTGCAGAAGGTCATCGATGAGAACCATTATGTGCCGAACAGTGTGGCGCGCAGCCTGGTGATGAAATCCACCAGGATCTTCGGCGTGATCGTAGCCGATATTTTGAACCCGTTTTATGCGGAGATCATACGGTCCATACAGGATGAGGTTGACAAGGCCGGGTATTCCATCATCACATGCAACTCGGATGAGGATATGGAGAAGGAAAAGCAGTGTATCCAGATGCTGATGGAGAAGCATGTGGATGCCATCATTCTGGCAGGCGGACGCGGCAAGGGGGAATTTTTTAATGCCCATGTGCATGCGGCAGCCAGACAGGTCCCCGTAGTGCTGGTCAATGAACACCTGGATGGGGAGAATATTTATTCCATCGTATGCAACAAGAAAAAAGGCGCGTTTTTAGGGGTTAATTATCTTTTGGAGCTGGGACATGAGAAGATTGCGATGATCACCGGATATGAGGATTACAAGCCCAGCATCGAGAAGCTGAACGGATATAAGAAGGCTTTAAAGGAAGCGGGGATCCCGTTTCGGAAGGAGTATGTCACTTACGGGGATTACCATCCCGACGGCGGGAGCAAAAACGTGAGGGAACTGATGGAGCTTCCCAATCAGCCCACGGCGATCCTGGCAGCCAACGATCTGATGGCCATGGGGGCGGTCCGGACTCTGTGCGATATGGGGTATCGCGTTCCGGAGGATGTGTCGGTGGTGGGGTTTGATGATATTACCATGAATCAGTATTTTATGCCGGCGCTCACCAGTATCCGCCAGGAGATGAGGCTGCAGGGCCAGATGGCGGTGGAACTTTTAAACCAGCTGTTCAGGGAGGAAACGGGGATCAGGAAGAAGCAGGTGGTTGAACCGACGCTGGTGATCAGAAACACATGCGCGGCTCCGAAGAAAGAGAGCTGACAAAAGAACAAACCCGCTGCAGGATAAATACAGTCAGTAAAAAAACCTCCATACAGCCCCGGTCGGACCGGAGGCTGTGCGGAGGCATATAAGTACGCCATACTTATTTTAGCATTTGAGGGATGTGAAGTAAATATGCCAATCTGTATTTTGGCAAATTCACATGGAAAGGAGGACAGTTCACGCCATCAATTGTTTATTTTTTACAAGACTGTTATTTATAGAAAAGAACAGGAGAAGAGAACAATGATGAAAAAGAAATATGCGTGGATGTCTGCAATATTAATTGGAACCATGATGCTTGGCGGCTGCGGCCAGTCCGCCTCTCCCGAGGCAGGGCAGACGCCCGGAGAGAAAAAAGTGATAACGATCTGGTATGAGGGCGGCGACGCCAGGCTGCCGTTTTTTAAAGCGGTGGAGGCGGAAATGCAGAAGGACCACCCTGAGTACTCGATCAATGCGGTCACATTTGACAACAGTACGTTTATGACCAAGGTCCTTCAGGCAACGACGGCTACCGGGGGAGTAGACCTGGTGTTTAACGACGCTTCCCGTATCCTGGAGATCGACCAGCAGACGGATCACGGTTTTATGGATCTTACCGAGGTCCTGGAGGCCAATCCCAACAAGGATCTGGTGACGGACGGCGACAGGCTTCTGTCTTCTGTGGAGGGTGCTCTGACGGTTATGCCGGTGAACCGCACCATAGCGGGACTGGGCGTAAAAACGGATGTGGCTGGAGTTGAGGTGAACGAGGACACCATGCCGGTGGACTGGGACCGGTTTAAGGCTCTTGGAGAGGCGTATCAGAAAGCAGGGATACCGGGATTTACCATGCATCTCGGGGCGGACCCCGGACAGGCCTTCAACTTGTTTATGTGCGGCTCCGGCATGAAGGACGTATTGTTAAACGGCGTTCCGGAGAGCCAGATTGGAAAAAATAAAGAGTATTTCACAGAGATCATATCTATTTATGCGGGGGAACATGCATTTTGGGATAAGGATGCCCCAAGTGAAGATTTTGCGGCCATGTATAACAAGATCCAGAGCGGCAGCGTAGGCATGTTCCGTGTGGGCAACTGGAATGCCGGCAATTGGGACAAGGAAGACAGCGGGGTGGGAGAATACACAGTTACCACATTCCCGAGCATGAATGGAACCGAGGGCGGGCTGGTCTTATTGAACACCAGAGGGTTTGCGATCCCGAAAAATGCGGAGAACGCCGAGGCGGCCAAAACCTATTTAAGCTATGTGCTGGATAAAGAACCTCAGACCAAAAGCTTTGAGACCATGGGATCCTGTATCGACAACAGCGTAGTAGATCAGGGCACGCTCACCAAGAACCAGAAGATCTTTTTCGACGGGGATGTAAAGATGTATCCCATCGATAATTATGTGGCGGAATTTTCGTACTATAATGCGATCAAGGACGCCTATGAGAAGGGCCTGATCAATGCGTTCAATTCCAAATCCGGAGATGAGATCCCGGCAAATGTGGATAAGCTTGATGAGAATATAACGAAGGTAATCGGGGAAAGCAAATAACATGAAATGAGGGAGATTTGTGAGATATCGACTGGGTCTTATTAAAAAATTTTGGCCGCTGTATCTGTTTATCGGGGGTTTCGGAGTCTTGTCGGTGATCTTCGGACTGTATCCGCTGCTGAAGAGCATGGTACTGTCGCTGGTGGATTCCCATACGGTGTTCACCTCACCGAAGTTTGTGGGAATAGACAATTATATCAGGATATTCCGGGATCCCTATTTTTGGAATTCGTTTCGTGTGACGGTGATCTTTACGGTCTGTTCTGTGACGCTCAATCTGGTGAGCGCGCTTCTGCTTGCACAGCTTCTTTCCTATAAGGGGATCAAGCGCGGACTGCTCTTGTTCAAGCTGGCGGTATTTATTCCGTTTATCACGCCGGATGTGGTGGGCGCCGTCGTGTGGAAACAGTTTTTCAACTCCAATGGAGCGTTGAACCAGCTGCTTGGCCTGCTGGGACTTGAGCCGGTGGGATGGCTGACCACCGGGTGGATCGCGGTCTGTGTGCTGATCTTTATCGAGCTGTGGAAGCACGTGGGACTGTATACGATCATTTTCCTGACCAACTATCAGCTGATCGATACGACCATGTATGAGGCCGCAGATATTGATGGGGCAACTTCCTGGCAGAGGTACCGCTATATCACGCTTCCGACTTTAAAGCCTGCGTTTGTGCTCAACTGTGTCTATGCGGTCATTCAGTTTATGAAGACGTACACCGTATCCAGGATCATAACCTTTGGCGGCCCTAATTATGCGACGAATTTTGTTTCTTATTATGCGTACACCAACTATGAGAAAATGGATTTTGGAGCGGCTACGGCGATCGCAACGGTACTGTTTCTGGTGATCATCATACTGACACTGGTGGGAATGAAGTTAGGAGGGGACGAAAATGAGAGATAAGAAGCTGGTTACGGTCCTGGTATATGCGCTGCTGATCGGCATTACCGTTATCATGATCTATCCGTTTGTATGGATGCTGTTCGGCTCCTTCAAATCGAATACGGAGATCATCCAGAATCCCCTGGCGCTTCTGCCGAAAAAATGGTCTCTGGACGGATACCGGGCGATCGCTTCTTTGGGCGGTTATTCCATCTGGCATTATTTTGTAAACAGTGTGATCATTTCGGTAGGGACGACGGTGCTGGTGGTATTGTCCACGGCCCTGGGCGGTTACGCCCTGTACCGGAAACGGGATCTGCCCCTGTTTGGATTTTTTGAGAAGGTATTTTTGATCAGTTTGATGTATCCGGCGGTACTCCTTCTCATACCGCTTTATGTGATCATTGTGGAAAGTAAGGTTTTATATGGGACCGGGAATTTCTGGGGGATCATTTTAGCTTCCGCTACGGGTGCGTGGGGAGCGGCTCTTCCGTTTTTCCTGTTCAAGCAGTTTTTCGCTTCGGTCCCCTATTCCCTGGTAGAAGCGGCTACGATCGACGGAGCTTCAGAAACGGCGATCTTCTTCAAAGTCATGTGCCCGGTGATGAAGCCGGTATTCTCCACTTCAGTGCTGATCTCGTTTTTGACCAGCTGGGGATTGTGGCTGCCGGTGCTGATGCTGTCTAAGGATATGAGTACGTATACGCTGGCCGCCATGCTGGTGAACCTGAATTCGGATCTGGGAGTGGATCTGTCTCAGACTGCCGCATTGTCAACGGTTGTGACGATTCCCGTGGTATTGATCTTTTTGCTGACGCAGAGAAAGGTCATGGAGGGGATCGCGGCTGGTAGTGTAAAAGGTTAACAGGAGAACAAGATGGATACAAAACAGATGATAGAACAAACATTGGAACGGGCGCAGGATTTTCTGCTTCACGCGGCCCAGTTACCGGAGGAACGGTTTGGAGTGAAGCGATGCAGTTCCTTTCATGATACTAAGGCATTCCCGGATATGTGCCTTCCGGCCACCTATAATGCCACCCATGCGCTGATCCTGATGGGGGCTTATGGGAATCTGGCGGCGGACAAGCGGGAGGGGCTGATCGGCTTTTTTAATTCTTACCAGATGGAAAATGGATTTTACCGGATGCCGCAGATGCGGGATGACCAGGTATGGAAGGGCCGGGATCTTTACTACACCTGGCAGTACATAGATTTTCACGTGACGAACTATACATATGGAGCGGTGAAGAGCCTGGGAGGAACCTGCCGGTATCCGCTTGGGTTCCTGAAAAACTATATGGAGCCGGACGTTTTAAAACAGTGGCTGAATGAGCGGAACATGGAGGACCCCTGGCTGGAAGGGAACAACATTGTCAATCTGGGCAGCTTCCTGATCGGAGAGCTGGAAGGGCAGGATGGCGGCAGGCTGAAGGAACTCGGAGATATTTTCCTGGACTGGCATGATGCCCGCCAGGACCCGGAGACCGGATACTGGGGGACCAATCATCCGGCGCATCCGGCGTCGCAGATGGCCGGCATGGCGGGGGCTGCGCACAACTACCATCTCTACTATTATTTTAACAGGGAGATCCACTACGTGGAAAAGATCGTGGATTATTGCCTGGACTTTGCAAAAGGCGGCGTCCGCTCCGCCTGCCTGGATGTGGATGTGATCGACGTGCTGGTAAATATGCTTCCTTATCATTACCGGGAAGAGGAGATCCTGGAATGCCTGGCGGAGTTTGCCGGATGGCTTGTGAGCTTTCAGAATGAGGACGGCGGATTTGCGGATGAGAAGAGCAACGGGGTACGGAGGATGGACGGCTGGGCAGGCGGCTATTTTGAGCCTCAGGGCCTTAGCAACTGTTTTGCAACCTGGTTCCGCTCCGCCACGCTGGCGATGATCCACTGTGCGCTGTTTCCAAAAGAGCAGGACCGCTGGACGTTTCGGAATACCATTGGGATTGGATATTTTAATAAACATTATCTGAGATAGGGGAGTGGGACCATGGGTAAAATGCTGGAGGATTACGATCATTTACTGAATATCGATTATAAAAGGCCATACCTGCTTCCGCTTACCGGGCCGGAGAGCCTGATCCATACGGGCGGGAGAAAAAAGGTAAGGCTGGACGGGGTGTGGAATTTCAGCCTGGATGTGTATGATACATTTCTCAGAAAGAAGTTTTTTGAGGAGAGGTATCACGACGAAGAGGGCAGGGACATCCCTGTGGACTGCGAGTTTGACCAGTGGGAGAAGACGCCGGTACCGTCCTGCTTCAATGTGCAGAAGGAGGCCTACACCTATTATGAGGGAACCGGCGTTTACACCAGAAGGTTCCAGTATCATGGAAATGGGACCGGCAGGACGTTTTTGCGGATCGGGGCTGCGAATTATGAGAGCAGTGTGTGGCTTAACGGGGAGCAGATTGCCAGGCACGAGGGCGGATTTACGCCCTACATGGTGGAGGTGACGGGGAAGCTTAAGGCAGAAAACCGGATCATCATCACGGCGGACAATACAAGAAAGCTGGAGCAGATCCCTTCGGTCAACTATGACTGGTTTAATTACGGCGGTGTGTTCCGGAGCGTGGAACTGGTCGAGACCCCGCTGCGGTATATCAAATCCGTGTTTGTGTATCTGGTTCCGGACGGACAGTATGACAAGATCTGTCTGCAGGCAGAGACGTCCGGCTTTGAGGCCGGGGAACGGCTCAGGCTGGAGATCCCGGAGCTGGGCATTGGACAGGAGTTTATCCTGGACGGGCACGGGAAGGTGAAGGAAGTGGTATGCGCCAAACCCAGGCTGTGGAGCTGTGAGGATCCGTATCTGTATGAGATCGCGGTGAGCGCCGGTGAAGACCGTGTGGAGGACCGGGTCGGTTTTCGACAGGTCAGCACAGAAGGAACACATATTTTGCTCAATGGCAGGCGGATTTTCTTAAAAGGGGTCTGCTGCCACGAGGAGAGTCTGGAACATGGCCGGGCCCTGGACGATGAGGAGCGGCTGCAGATTCTTCACACGGCGAAGGAGTTGGGCTGCAATGTGATGCGGCTGTCCCATTATCCGCACAGTGAGCGGATGGCGCAGCTGGCGGATGAGTTGGGGATCATGCTGTGGGAGGAGATACCGGTATACTGGGCGCTGATGTTTCAGGAAAAGGCGACTTACACGGCGGCGGCGAACCAGCTTGGGGAACTGATCCTGCGGGACCGCAACCGGGCCAGCGTGATCCTGTGGGGGATCGGCAACGAGAATCCGGACACGGATGAGCGTCTGGAATTCATGAGCTCTTTAAACCGCCTGGCAAAGGAGCTTGATCCGAGCCGCCTTACCACGGCAGCCTGTCTGGTGAATATTGATTCCATGAAGGTGCAGGACCGGCTGGCCGCCTGTGTGGACGTGGTGGCGATCAATGAATATTATGGCTGGTACTACAGGGATTACCTGGGGCTAAAAAAGATCCTGGAGCAGTCAAAGCTGGACCGTCCCCTGGTGATCTCGGAGACAGGGGCGGATGCGGTGGCCGGACAGTTCGGAGACGAGGAAGAGCTGTTTACGGAAAATCATCAGAGCAAGATGTACCAGAAGCAGTTTGAACTGTCTGATGGATACGTGGAAGGGATCTTTCCCTGGATCTTGTTTGATTTCCGCTCCCCGGTGCGGCTGAATCCGAAACAGGGAGGGTTTAATAAGAAAGGGCTGGCAGCGGCGGATAAAAAGTATAAGAAAATGGCGTTTGAGACAGTGAAAGAGTATTTTAGCAGAAAGTAGGGTTATAAGGGGCAAAAGCCGGATTCCACGGGTGAGAGGCGCGATGTGGGATCCGGCTTTCTCTATATCGGAAGAATCTCACATATATCCTCATAACCGCTCATGTCTTTGCTATGAAAATTTAAACAGGGCGGAAGTGTGGCTAAGCCAGCTCCCGCCCCGTTATTTACTATCCTAAGATGGTTCTCCGTACTGCTTACCGCTCGACAGAATCATAGGGTACAGCGATGTGTGCAAAGGTGCAGGTGGTGTTCCGGGGTTCATACAGATTGGGATTCCTTTCGTCCCCCGTCCGGCCCAACCTCATAACCGTCAATCTTTGTACTGACCGCCATAGAGCCGTCCGCGCAGAGATAGTACCATTTGCCGCCGATCTGCTTCCAGCCGCCGGACTGCATGATGCCAGCCGTATCGAGGTAATACCACTTGCCGTCCACCTGCTTCCAGCCGGTGACAGGCTTGCCGTTTTCGTAATACAGCCACTGGCCCGCGTCGTTCTGCGTCCAGCCCTGCGCTGTGGCCGGATCGATGACCAGCTCCACATAACGGTGGAGGACTGCGGCCACCTCGGCGCGGGTGGCGTTGCCGGTGGGGTCGAAGCGGTTTCCGTCCTTGCCGCCTATGATACCAGCCATCTGCATGGCCTTTGCCGCGTCCTTCGCCCAGCTTGCGATGCTGGAGTTATCCGCAAAGGTCACGGCCTCACGGGTCTTGGGAACGGTGTAGCCCAGCACCTTTGCGTAGTTTGCCATGATGACCGCCATCTCCTGACGGGTCACGGCGTTGTCCGGGGCGAAGGTGGTTGCCGTGGTGCCGCTGACGATGCCCTTTTCCGCCGCCCAATTCACATAGGGGGCATAGTAGGCCTCTGCTTTTACATCGGTGAACTTGCCGGTTTTATAGCCAGCCGGGTCGATACCGGCCAGCCGCCCCAGCGCCGTGACGAACATTCCACGAGTCATGTCGGTATTGGGGCTGAACTGGTTGTTCCCGGTGCCGGAGAGCAGACCCCGCGCCGCCACGAAGTCGATGTCGTCCTTCGCCCAATGGTCTGCGGTGTCGGTGAACGCAGGGGCATCTGCCTTGTAGCCCACGCCGTAGACCGAAAAATGCCCGGTTCTGGCGATCAAGGCTTTGGTGTTCGGGTCATAGCTGGAATCCGTTAAATAGGTTACGCCGCCGTTATCATCCACATAGACCACACAGAGCTTCCCGGTGTCCTCGCCCTTTTGCGGTGTGTAGGGAATGGCGATAGCCGCCGAGCCGCCGCCGAAATTGCTGACCGGCTTACCGCCGCTTTGCAGCGTGAAGCTGAACACCGGGCGGTTTCCGATGGCGTTCTGTGCCGCCGCCGACAGGGTATTCGCCGCCACCGGCTTTGCGGAAACAGTGATCGCGCCGCCTGCCGTGGCCTGAGCCGCTTTCAGTGCGGGAAGGTCGAGGGTGATACTAACAGCGTCGCCCTTGATCTGTACCTGGATGACGCCCGCTTTGATGAGGGCGTCCACCGATTGTTCGGTCAGGGTCGCTGTCATGTCGCTTGCGCCCTTGCCCGTGGTGGCGTCGATGGTGACGGAGACGCCGTTTTTCTCTGTCCCCGCCTTTTTCGCCGCGTCCTGCGCCGCTTTGATGGCATCGGTGATGGACTTTTCAGGCACGGTGACGGTGGCGCTGCCGTTTGCATCCACAGTAGGCGTCACCTTGGTTTCCGCGTTGGTGGCCGTATCCGGCTTGCCGGGGTCGGTAGGGGTAGCGGTTGTCGTGCCGCGGCTGGAGGACGAACCGCCCCCACCGCCGCCAGAACCGCCGCTGCTGGTATAGGTAGAAACGCTTACGGTGCAGCTGGCAGTATAGCCGCCGTCCGTGGTGGTGACTGTGATGGTAGCTGTTCCGTTGCCCACTGCCGTAACCTTGCCGTTCTGGTCAACGGTTGCCACAGCCGTGTTGCCGCTTGCCCACGTCATTGTCTTGTCGGTGGCGTCTGCCGGAGAAACCGTGGCAGTGAGGGCAGCGGTGTTTGGTGTGGAGTTGCTGTAGAGAGAAAGGCTCGACTTGTTCAGTGTTACTCCGGTGACCGCCGTTGCGCCTGCCGGGATGCTCTCATAGGCAACCGTTGCGTTCACCGCTTGTGCGGGCATGGTGAATTTTGCGGTTTGGCTGGCCTTGCTTGTGCCCTCTGCAAAGGTGACCTCTGGGGAAATGCTCCACTCCTTGAAGCGCTGGCCGTCCGTGGCCGCGTTTGCCGTGATGGTGACGGTTGCGCCCTCGGCATAGCTGCCGCCGCCGGTGCCGTCTGTGACGGTCAGGGCGTAGGTATCGGAGGACGGTGGCGGCGTGAAGGTACCGGTTCCCGTCGGGGTTGCTCCCGTATAGGTGCTGCCCGAATGGTTGGTGATCGTGCCGTTGTTGACGATCGTACCGTCGTTCACAATCACGCCGTTGTTGGTGATTGTCCCGGTATTGTTGACGATAAGGGTGCCGCTTTGGGGAACGGTAAGGGTGCCGCCCGCGTTTACGGTTATGGTGGCTGGCCAGCTATCGGTGCCGCCCACAGTGCCGTGTATGGCAACATTGCCTGTGACGACAATGGTGCCGCTGGAAACAGCCCTTGCGCCGGGATTGGCAATTATCATGCCGCCGGCAAGCGTTATACTGCCGTTATACACGACCATCGCAGCATTGCCGTTTTCGCTGCCGCCGGTGATCGTGCCGCCGTTGATGATGACATCATTGGTAGCTTGAATAGCCGCGTCACTTGTGCTTGTGATCGTACTTCTGGTATTGATGGTGACATTTTCTGCATAAACACCATATAATTGCCCGCTGACAGTACCGCCCGTGACGACGGCGTCGCCGGAGACTGAAATCGCAGCAGCATTAGTAGTGCCTGTATTGATAATCGCGCCGGTGATTTCGATTGTGCTGGTTATGGAACCGCTAGTTCGAACCAACGGGCCATTGTCACAGCTGCCGGTATAGCTTGCCGCCCAAATTACCTTTGCCCCTGCGCCAAGATTTAACGATACCGGTTTCGCGTCTGTAACGGTACCGACTATCGTAACCGTCGCGCCTGCGGGAATGGCGAGGGTACCGGTAGCGGTGTTTGTTATGGCAACGGTATCGCCGTCGGCAATATTAATCAATCCGCCGTCGCCGTTCCATGTGGCGTCGCTTTTTTTGGTGAAGTACGTGCCGTCCCAGATGTAATCCCCTGCTGTGAGCGTTTTGTTGGTGGCGGGGCCGTTCTCCGCCGTCACGGTGACGTCGTCCCGACCGTGATAGACGCTGCCCCGGTCGCTGAATATTTCTGTGCCGCCCAGATTCAGGATTACCCCTTCCACGAGAGTCAGTGTTTCGCTGTCCATGCCAACCACCGAAGCGTCGATGGCGCTCACCCAAAGCGCCCTGCCGCCGCTGGGTGCGGTGGCCTCCATGGTGACGGTCGCGTTATCGATAATCAGCTTTTTGTGACTGCCGATGTTCAGCCCCGTGCCGCCGGTGTTTTTCAGCGTGAGGGTGCTGTCCTTCAGGTTAAATGCCCCTCCCTCCCAGCGTGGGAGCATGTCAATGCCATTGCCGCCCGAGTTGGCGACTGTCACGGTGCAGCCATCCATGGTCAGCTCCTCGATCCTCAGGCCGTTGCCCACCGTGTTGATGATGTTCACAGTGCTTTCCGTGACCGATACTTCGTCCAGCTGTATTCCGCTGATGTTTGTGCCCTCATTCGCCAGGGTCAGGATGCAGCCGCCTGCAATCGTCACATTTTTAACGCTGTCGATTCCGTAGCCCGCCGTGTTTTCCACCATCAGGCTTCCGCCGGTGAGTGTTAGGGTGGCGCTGTTTCTATCGATAAGACCACTAATGCCTGAGCTCGTCTCTCCGCTGTTGCTGATGGTGATGATGCCGCCGTCGCTTTCCAGTATACCAGAGGCGTCGCTGAGGGGGGTGCTCAGAGAAACGCCGATGGAGGATTGCCCGCTGTTGGCGACAACAAGCCTGCTGCCACTGGATAGCTTGAGTGTTCCCAGCACAAAAATTGTGATTTTGGAAGTGTCCGTTGCGCTTATCTCCAGCGTGCCGGTTCCGGTCAGGGTCAGGGTTTTGCCCACGGGAATGGTGAGCGTATTATTTCCGGTGGAGACGGTTTTGCCGTCGGCTATCTCCAGCGTATGATCCGCGCCCACGGTGTAGCTACCGCCCAGCCCCGCGATGTTTTCCGTCACGCTGATGGTAGCGGGGGTGTCGGCTTCCAGTGCCGTTTTGAGCGCCTCGGCGGTGGTGACGGTAGTGCTCGCGCCGCCTGTGAGGGTAACGGCAAGTTCAATTTTCCCTTCCACCGCGTCGATGGTAAGGGTCTGGCCGGTGCCGGTGATGGGGCTGTCGCCGTGTGTACCGCTCCATTCGTAGGTGTAGCTGTCCGCCCCCTCGCCGGTGGCGGTGAACACCACCTTGTCGCCCCTGAAGAAGACTGTGTTCGAAGCGGCAGAAATTTCACCGGACTCACCGCCCGGGCCGGTAACGGTCGCACTCAACGTGGCACTGTTGACCGTACCCGTATAGCTGATGCTGGGGCTGAGGGAATATTGGTCGAACCGCCCGGTGACCGCCCCGCCGTTTACGGTGATGTCCACGCCGGTGTAGCCGCCGCCAGCCATATGCACCTCCCAGATGCCATTGGGGACGCTGGCGGTTCTGGTCGCGCCCGTGTCGGTCATCTGGACAGTCGTAGCCTTATTGTCCTTGAGCTTGAGGGTGAAGATGTTGGAGTAGGACCCCGTCTCCGCCACGTTGTCCATGTAGATATTCAGCGTGACGGCGTAGGTGTCAGAGGCCGCCGGGGCGGCGAGCGGGCTTGCAGTCACCGCACCGTCGCAGTCACCCTCGTGTCCGTCCTCAAGCGTACAGCCATCGGTACGAGTGCAGGACGTGGGGGTCGGGCCGGGCTGTCCGCTGTGGTCCAGGCAATCATCTCTGTCGGCTTCACCGCCATTCACCTTATCATTCGCGCATTCCCCGCACACAAAGGCGCAGGGTGTTCCCGGTGTCCCCTCGGTGTAGCCGCAGTCCCCGTCGTGCTCGTGCTGACAATCCAGTTCTTCTGCAACGCACCCGCTTTCTTCATCGCAGATGTGGGCGCAGTTTACCGGCTCCACCGCGCCGCTGTCGGTGGCGGTGGGAATCTCGTCCCCGTAGCACTCATCCGTATGGGTGTGGGTGCAGTCGGTCGCTTCCCGATAGCACTCGTCCGTGTGCTCATGGGTGCAGGGCGTTCCCGGCGTCCCCTCGGTGTAGCCGCAGTCGGCGGTATGCTCCTTGTGATGCTCACACAGGCCGGACGCGCCGACGGCCGGGCCGCCTTCCAGCGCAAACACCGTATTCATCCCCGTCATGCTGAACAGCATGGCGACGGAGAGAACGATGGATAGCGTTCGTTTCCATTTTCTTTTCATCTCAGAACCCTCCTCGTGATTCGTTTTGTCTTTTTTCTCCCAATCAATCTCCATTGCGTAAGTTCCACATATTGCTACGATAAATGCAGGTATCGTCAGAACTGATCCTGCTCCACCTCCGGTACGACAGTGTATTCCCACGCATCCTTCAGCGGCGTCACCCGCCTGATCTCTGGTATCGGCTGATCCGTTGCTCTGTAAGCCACAAAAAATCCGCACCTTACAGTTTCATTGTAAGGTGCGGAATAAAATTTGTATGTAGACAAAACTCACGCTTTCAAACTTTTTTATAAATTCAGGAGCAAAAGCTGGGTTCTGTTGGACACCTCCGCTTTTTGATATAGACGCGAAAAATTATTGTTCACGGTTGAAATCTTAATGCCAAGCCTTTCAGCTATATCTTTGTTTTCAAGTCCCTGCTTCGCCAGTTCAAGAATCTCCCTTTCCCGCGCCGTAAGTTCGATTTTCTTTTCCTTCAGAAGCGTCAGAGACCTGCTCAGCCGATCTGCAAGCTGACGGATATTCTCCATACCCGCTCGCTCCCTGATCCCGGAGGCAAGGGCGTCTTTGATACCCTCATAATTTTCCGCAAAGGGCAGGTATATCCGATCCGGCAGCGCCATTTCAAGCGCTTCGGTCAAAAGCTGCGCCGCCTCCCCGCGTTTTCCTCCGGCGTCTAATGCCTGGGCCATGTATATCTTCATATAGAGTTGTGGCAGGAGATTGGGGAAGATGGAGGAAATCCCCATCACATAGCCACCCATGCCCAGCAGCTTTTTGTATTCCTTTTTTTCCAGCAGTACCCGCCCATAGATGATGTGGGCGAAAGGCTGGGACATGATGACCAGCCGCCGCTCGTCGATCCTGCCCTCCGCCAGCCACGGTGCGACCGCCTCCGGATTGCCCAGCAGCAGGGAGAGATAGCCGTTTGCCAGATCATAGGTATAGCGGCACAAGTCCTCTGTATTGCGGTAGGAACGGTCGCGCAGGGTGGTAAGGCTGTCCTTCAAAAGCTCCCTGTCCCCATGCAGCAGGGCGAGCCTTGCCAGCGTGAATACCCCGCATTGGGCTATGCTGTTCTGGCGCTTGCTGTCGGCGGTAAAGATGGCCCGGTGGCAGAGGATTTCTGCATCGTCCGTCTCGCCCCGGTGCAGATGAGCCTCTGCGCGCATGATCAGCTCCGCTCCGGTGCCGTGTCCTCTGGACAGCCGGTAGTAATACGGCATACACTCGTCCATCTGCTCCAGTTCTTCATTCAGCTTTCCGCTCTCCCGCCAGTACATATACAGCACCGAGGGGGAGCCGAACGTCCATGTGCTTTTGCTGTTGATGAGTGTGGCCGGGCCGCCCAGCAGCTTAAGCGCCCTGCGGTGGCGCTCGCTCATGGCGTCGATGCGGTTATACTCCAGAAAGGACAGCAGCAGCTCCAGCTCGCCCCGCATGGCGTCCTTTTCTTCCTCCGAAACGGAGCATTCTTCAATGACGCTTTCAATCTCGTCCTTCTGGCGGAGCAGTTCCTCGTTCTGCCCAAGGAAAAAGAGGGTAAAGGCCAGCGGCACCAGCGATTTTGGGTAGCGGACTTTCATCTCATGGGTGGTGTGTTCCATGATATCCAGGATCATCGGCGTGGTGGTCTCGTCGATGGTGTCCGCAATGTCATAGCTGGTGAGCGGCATGGCGTACAGCCGTTCCCATGCCCCCGCGCGGTAATAGAAGCGCAGGGTATTCATCCGGTCGCCCGTTTTTTCGGCCAGGCCGCCGCCCTTTAAGTAGATTTCCCTCTGCCGTTCTTCGGGCAGGTGGGCGAATTTTTCCTCCAGCATTTTTTGGAGCTGGGTGTGCATGGTGTAGCAGGAATGATCCCGGTCATAACGGATAAAGAAACGCTTCTCCCGCAGACGGTTTTCCGTCCCCTCCATCGTTAAGCCGGAGAAAGCCTGTGCCTGGGAAAGTGTGAACGTCGGGAAGATGGACACTTCCAGCAGAAAGTTTTTTTCCTCCTCGGACAGACCACCCCAGAATGTTTTCTGCATGAGGGCCGTCATACCGCCCTGTTCAAATTTCCCCGTTCTGACAAAGGCGTCCATCTGGATATACAGGGCCATGACCCATCCGCCTGTTAAGTGCATGACTTCTTCAAGCTGGACGCCCGTGAGGGGAAGCCCGGCCCCCCGGTAATAGGCGTCCGTATCCTCATGGGAAAAGGCAAACGCCTCCTCCTGTAAAAGATACAGGAGGCCGCTCCGCATCAGGCCGCCCCGATCCTCCTTGGCATAGGGGTGGGTCGCCACAACGATATGCAGCTTTTTCCCGCCGTGGCCGGACAGGTATGTCAAGAATTCGCATGGACGGTACAGCTCCCACAGCTGAAAGTTGTCCAGAAGCAGAAAGGTTTCACGGTCGCAGGAAATACCCTGTATCGTCCGGGCGATCTCCGGCAAGGTATCCTCGTCCGGCATTCCGATGACGGTAAGCTTTTCCGCGCTTTCCTTGTCAAAGGCGGCAATCAGGCCGCAGAAAATCTTCCATGCCTCCGCCGGGGTCTCGGAGTGGAACTCATGCTGGTGAAGCGGATATGCTTCCGGGTTGCGGGTATCGAAAAAATGCTGGAGCGCGGTTGATTTCCCGAAGCCGGAATCCGCCTCCAGAAGCGTCATGGGGAAAGACTTGATATTCTCCAGCCGTTCCATCAGCGCCTTTGGGTAATATCTGATATCCTGTTTCAGTTGTCTGGTTCGTGGCATAATCGCATATTCCTTCCTGTGCCGCAAAGCTACTGCAACATAATTCCTGTTTTGTTGTAGCCTTGCCAGCTTATTGCGTTCCCTGTGTTTTATTATACTACGCTTCCCCCAAATACGACAGTGAATCTTGTGAAAATCCAAGGACGCACTCGCTGCGCGTCAGTTCCCTGCTCTCGTCACAGACCATGGATTTCTGGATTTTCAAGGGTTTCACTTTCCAGAATAGGGGATTTTTATTTGTTTGTGTTTTCTGTGACACGATGTTATAATTCCGTTAAGTGGTAAGTGGAAGTTTATGAATACTAAAAAAGGAAACGAAAAGTCAAGGTTTAGGCATAGCCTGGAAAAGAGGATCTGTTATGGCAGAGATAAAAAGCAATATAACACCGTGGTCTGAAATCCGCATGAAGAATTACCAGTGGCTGGATGAATACTTACAAAAACAGCCATCCACGGAAAAGGAATACCAGCCGGCATGGCAGGCATACAAATACCTGCTTTGTGGCAAGATGTACGCCTACATCGGGGTTGATGACAGAAATGGACGTCCTGTGATCACCTTGAAACTGGAGCCTGATTTCAGTGACATGCTGCGCAGCAAGTACGAAGACATTGTGCCAGGTTACTATATGAACAAGAGGCATTGGAGCACGGTGTATCTTGACGGTAAGGTGCCGCAGGACGTACTTGCAGATATTGTATATGCATCTTACAAATGGGTACGTTCATCATTAAGCAAAAAAGCACAGCAGGGAATACTGGGAGATTAGAATCTGAAGGGAGATAAAGGCAAAATATGATACAGCTAAGAGAAATGGAACTTTCGGATCTGGAGATTTTTAAGAAATGGCTTTATGAGCCGCATGTAGCGAAATGGTATCATGATCCGCAGGATTGGATCAACGAAGTAGAGAATCAGAAAAGCGAGTTTTGCTGGATCCATCATTTTATTGTGGAGCATGAAGGAAAGCCCATGGGCTTTTGCCAATATTACGCCTGCCAGGACAGTGATGAGGAGTGGGAAGGCTATACAGCGTTGGGCGGTTCTTACAGCATCGACTACATGATCGGGGAAGTTGACTGCCTTCGCAGAGGCTTTGGCAAAATGATTGTGTCAGAACTTATAGACAGGATCGCCCGGCAGGCTGACGCCAAACGGATCGTGGTACAGCCGGAGCCGGAGAACAAGGCTTCCTGTGGCCTTTTATTGTCCTGTGGCTTTACGCTCGACAGAGAAAAAGAGATTTATGTAAAATCTTTGCCTGAAGCGGCGGACAGGACCGGAGCGGGCAGCTGCGCGGCGCTCAGGCTTGTGGGATGGAACGTTGTTCTGGATTCTGACCATGCAGACGAGCTGGCTGCATTTTACGAAAAACTGCTTGGCTGGACGCGGTTCCCGGGCGAAGAGTATACCGTCTTAACGAACCTGCACCAGCAGGGGCTTCCAACCTGGATCACCATTCAGCAGGTGGATGATTATGTGCCGCCTGTCTGGCCTGCAACGCCGGAAGAACAGCAGCAGATGGCACATTTGGATTTCCATGTAGAAGATGTGGAGGAAGCTGTGGAGCATGCTCTGTCATGCGGTGCAGCCATTTCTGAAAGTCAGTTTGATGATCGATGGAGGGTAATGATTGACCCTGCGGGACATCCGTTCTGCATCCTGCCACCTATCATGCCCTGGATGTAAACTTATAAATCCGCAAGTATTTTACCCGTAATATATGGAGGAATGATATGAAGATCAAAAAAATCGATCATGATTTTTCTGTGTGTAAAGTGAGTGATTACCTGCAGGTTGACCTCGAAAAAGAGTTCTGTTTTATCGGTAAAACAGACCAGGAAAAATCACTGGTCTGCATAACCGATGATGTGCCAGATCATGTGATCGAATGCGATCATGGATGGAGAGCGTTACGGATCGAAGGGACTTTGGATTTTTCACTTATTGGGATATTATCTAAAATATCGACGCTGCTGGCAGAAAACAGTATCACTATATTTGCTATCTCAACCTATAATACGGATTATATCCTGACAAAAGAAAACGACTTTGATAAAGCGGCTGATGTGCTGTCCGATGCGGGGTATCAAGTTATATAAAAGAACAGATCCCATAGCACCCGGACCAAGAGAAAATCTTGGAGAAAAACATGGACTGTCAACAACTGAAAGAAGGACTGGAGAACTACTACGTCCTGTATCAAAAAG
Organism: Clostridium sp. AN503; assembly: GCF_040719375.1. NCBI lineage: Bacteria > Bacillati > Bacillota > Clostridia > Eubacteriales > Clostridiaceae > Clostridium > Clostridium sp. AN503. The sequence continues at coordinate 1,074,345 of NZ_JBFDTP010000002.1, forward strand.
GACTTAAAAAACAGGCCAATCAATACATAGAACACTTAGCCAAAGAGATCCAGGCGTTGGGCCATACAGAAAAAGAAACTGTTTTATACCGTTTTGCGCAGGATCTGTGTGATAAAAACGAATATCAATACTTAGAAAACCGCGGCAATGGCAGCATCCCGTTTGCCCTTTCCCAATGCCTGAAAGAATGGCTCTATCCGCGATGTTTAGAAAATAGAATGCCCGAGCTGCGCTGGTTTTACCAATTATACAGCCATGACAGAACCGGATGTCAATATGCATTTGAATTTCTGGAAAAAGCATATAGGCATCAGCAATGTGATGCCAAAACAGTCAAGCTGTTATTTGCCGCTCACATAGCCACCTTAGCCTGGGGCGCCCATCATTTTCCGGAAGGTTGCATCATCACCCCGGAGACAAGAGAAGCTGCGTTTTTCAATTGCAGGAAAATATCAGTAGAAAGATCCGTTGATAACCGCCTCCAGGCCCAGTTGGATTTCTACACGGTCTTATATTCCTGCTATGACAACTATGTAAATGATGGGAGATCAAAAGACTTTACCCAATATTGTGACGAAGCCAATCTGAAATTTTACGAGTCGAAGGCATACTATTACGAAAAATAACAAAACCATTTTGAAATTTCAGATAGATTTCGGACCGGGCTTCAATCAAAAATGATGGAGATAAAAACGATAATGAATAAATGGATGGATTTGGCGATCCGGGTGCAGAGCATTGCTCAGGCCGGACTCGCTTACGGAGAAAATGACTACGACATTGAACGCTATGAAGAGCTTCGGAATATTGCGGCGGAGATGCTGGCTTGTGAGAGTGAAGTCCCCGTTGAGACAATAAAATCGTTTTTTTGCAATGAAACAGGATATCAGACACCAAAAGTTGATACCAGAGCAGCCATATTTAAAAATGACAAAATTCTGCTTGTCCACGAAAAAAACGGCACATGGTCTTTGCCCGGCGGCTGGTGCGATGTGAATCAGTCTGTAGCCGCCAATGTGATAAAAGAGACCAGAGAAGAAGCCGGATTGAATGTATATGCAGACCGGATCATTGCTGTACAGGATTGGCGCAAACATAACGCCTGCAATTTACCATATGGAGTGGTAAAAATATTTATTCTTTGTAACGTGATCAGCGGAGAGTTTCACAGAAATACCGAAACTACCGAGACCCGGTATTTTAGAAGAAATGAGCTTCCATCTGATCTTGCAAATGAAAAGACCACAGCAGAACAAATCCTTATGTGTTTTGACGCCAATGACGCAAAAGAAGACTGGAAAACGCAATTTGATTAAAACGATAAGGAAGGATGGAGCTGATCATGAGTCCTGTCAGTTACATATCCTACGGTGAGGATGAGAAAAAAATAATAAGAGAAGGGATTGCCTCAATACGTGAAGTCCTTATGGGAAAAGACACCAATAAAAAGAAAAGCCTGCTGTTTGCTTTAGACTGGTTTATGGATCCATATTATAAGCAGGATATTTCAAATCTTCACGATGATCTGATCACTCTTCTTCAGGAAGTTATCATTTCATCAGAAGATGACGAGGTTTCAGAAGACGCATTAAATCTTCTGTCTTCGTATGAATGGCCGCCCTTTGAGATTCTTGAAAAGAACCTGCACAAGGTATCTGAGCGATTAAGGGCAGATGCATTATATGTGATCAACATGGATAAGGAAAATAAGTAATTCCAGACAATTATGTTTTATCCTCCGCGCCCAGTCCCATTCCGCCAATACCCTTGGCAGGGATAAGAAGCTCCCCGGGGTGGCGGAAAAAGATTTCTAAGTGTTCTTCCGTTCGTAGACAGAAAAAGGCTGGAGTCGTGTGGATAGCGGACTGCACGCATTATGTGCTGTCCGATAGCCGCATGGCTCCAGCCTTTCTCTGTCGAAGACAGGAAGACACAGAAACTTTTTCCGCCGCTCCGGGGAGCTTCTTATCCCTCACAACCTCACTCTTCGGAACGCCAGCATTTCCTAAAAAAATTTATTTCTTACAGATCAAACCCAAAATACTTCACCGCATTATTATAGCAGATCCCTTCAACGATGGTCTTTAACGCCTTCTGATCATCCGGATATTCCCCGTTCTCAACCCAGCCGCCGATCAGCTCGCACATGATCCGACGGAAGTACTCATGCCTGGTATAGGAGAGGAAGCTTCTGGAGTCGGTCAGCATACCGATAAAGTTGCCCAGGCAGCCAAGGTTTGCCAGGCTGGTCATCTGGTTGGTCATGCCCACCTTGTGGTCGTTGAACCACCATGCGGAGCCGTGCTGGATCTTGCCGGCGGCAGCGGTATCCTGGAAGCAGCCGATGATGGTTCCGATGGAAGCGTCATCGTTGGGGTTCAAGGAGTACAGGATGGTCCTCGGGATCTCGTTGGTTGCGCTTAAAGCGTTCAGGAAATCAGCCATCTGCGCGGACGGAGCATAGTTGTTGATGCAGTCAAAGCCAGTGTCGGCGCCAAGCTGCTCATACATATACGCGTTGTTGTCGCGCTTGCAGCCATAGTGGAGCTGCATCGCCCAGTTCATACGGTTGTATTCTTTGGCAAGGAACAGCATGAACTCAGTCTTGAAGTTCAGCTCCTCCTCCTTGGTGATATCCTGCCCGTCCAGTCTCTTTGCGATAATGGAGTCAATCTTTTCTTCGGAAGCCGGATAGTACATCACATACTCCAGGCCGTGGTCGGAAACGCTGCAGCCGCACTCTGCAAAGTAAGCCATACGGTTTTTGATGGCTTCTTTGAGGGAAGCAAAATCCTTCACGGTAACACCGCTCACCTCAGAGAGCTTGCCCATATAGGAAGCGAATTCCGGTTTCTCGATGTTGGTGGCCTTGTCCGGTCTCCATGCCGGGAGCACCTGTACGTCAAAGGTGTCGTCAGCAGCGATCTTCTTGTGCCACTCCAGAGTGTCGATCGGATCGTCGGTGGTGCAGATCAGGGTTACGTTGGAAGCCTTGATCAGGCTGCGGACGGTCCATTTGTTCTGAAGCTGCTCGTTGCAGAGGTTCCAGACCTCCTCGGCGGTATCGCCGCACAGATGGCCGGTGTAGCCGAAGTATCTCTGCAGCTCCAAGTGGCTCCAGTGGTACAGCGGGTTGCCGATCAGCTTCTCCAGGGTCTCAGCCCATTTCTGGAATTTCTCACGGTCGGAGGCGTCGCCGGTGATGTATCTCTCGTCCACGCCGTTGGAGCGCATCTGGCGCCACTTGTAATGGTCGCCGCCCAGCCATACCTGGGTGATGTTGTCGAACTTGCGGTCCTCGGCGATCTCCTTCGGGTTGATGTGGCAGTGATAGTCCAGAATCGGCATCTTCTCAGCGTAGTTGTGGAACAGCGCTCTGGCAGATTCGGTGGTCAGCATGAAGTCCTTGTCCATAAACTGTCTCATTGGGTAAATCCTCCTTTAATATAAGAATTAAAATTTGGTTGTTGCTCTTTTTATCAAATCGGCGGCAATGGTTGTCCGGCTGGGGACGTTGCCACCGTTGAAAACGCCCATAAGGGTATTGATCGTGGTGGTGCATAAGGCTTCCACCTTGCTGTCGATGGAGGTCAGCTCCGGATCGGTGCAGACGGCATAGATGGAATTGTTGTAGCCCACAATGCTTAGATTATCCGGAATGCTCCGTCCGGTTATGTGGGCATACTTGACAGTACCCACAGCCAGTGTATCATCGGAAGTCAGTACCGCATCAAAATCCAGCCCCGATTCATGCAGGGCGAGCAGCAGGTCCCTGGCTGCCAGTACGTCCTTCGGGCACTGGCGGATGTATTCCTCCCGCACAGGAAGGCCGTGCCCGCTCAGTGCATCCCGGTATCCCTTCATCTTATTGGTGCCGCTGTAGGACTGGCTGGTAAACAGATACAAGATCCTGCGGCAGCCGGAAGCGATCAGCTGGCTGGTAGCCTGATGGGTTGCCATACGGTCGTCGCAGAGCGTGCAGTAGATGTTCTCCCCCTCAAGATAACCGTTGACCAGCATCACCGGAATCTCGCCGGAGGCTTCTACAATGTAGGAATTGTCCTTTGCCTTCTGTTCAATGAATTTAGAACCGGCCAGGATGATGGCATCCACCTTCTTGGAGCGCAGCAGGTCGAAATACTGACGCTTGGTCTCTAAGGAGTTGCCGGTACAGCAGAGGATAGAGTCGTATCCATTGGACCGCAGACCCTGTTCCAGATAATAAATGGCGTGAGCCAGGTAGGGGTCTGAGGAGTCTGAACACATGATGCCGATGGTCTGGATCGTGCCGAGACCCAATCCTCTCGCAAATACATTTGGAGTATAGCCCAGTTCCTCCATGACGTCAAGTACCCGCGTCCTGGTTTTCTCACTGACGTTGGGATTGCCGTTCAATACCCGGGAAACGGTGGCGATGGAAACCCCCGCCTTTTTTGATACATCATAGATATTGATAAAATCACCCCCCGTTTCTGTAAGTACTTACAATCTAAGGCTATTATACCTGCCGAAACTGGATAATGCAAGCGGATTTATGTAATAATTGCAATATTTCGTATATTTTAACGCAATTGTGCACATAAGAAATGTTTGGCTTATTTTTATTTATAAAGGTTTTTCCTTGACTTCTTCCTCTGGATTTTGTAGAATAATTGTAAGTACTTACATTGCGTTTTATGACAGATCATTTACCATCAACCATACCAATAATAAGGAGAATTGAGACATGCAGGATTTTATCAGGATTCACGAGGATGATAATGTTGCAGTAGCGCTGCGCCCGATCGCGGCTGGAGAGACGCTGACGGTCGGACAGTATCAGGTGACCACGCTGGAGGAGATCCCCCAGGGCCACAAGTTTGCACTGAAGCCGGTCCCGAAGGACACGGAGGTGGTCAAGTACGGGTTCCGCATCGGATATGCGAAGGAAGATATCCCCGCGGGCGGATGGGTGCATGTTCACAATCTGCGCACGGCGCTGGGGGAGGTGCTGGATTACACCTACGAGCCGGTGGCTTCCGGACTGAAGGAATCTGAGCATGCCTATTTTGACGGGTTCCGCCGTGCAGACGGCAAGGTGGGCGTCCGCAATGAGATCTGGATCATCCCGACGGTGGGCTGTGTCAATTCCATTGCACAGGCCCTTGAGAAGAAGGCGCAGAAGTTTGTGAAAGGAACGGTGGAGGATATCATCGCGTTCCCCCATCCTTACGGCTGCTCCCAGATGGGGGACGACCAGGAGAATACCCGGACCGTCCTGGCGGATATGGTGCGCCATCCCAACGCAGGCGGCGTGCTGGTTTTGGGGCTTGGCTGCGAGAACAGCAATATCCCTGTGCTAAAAGAGTACATCGGCGAGTATGACGAGCAGCGGGTGAAGTTTTTACAGTGCCAGGATGTGGAGGACGAGCAGGCGGAGGCGATGAAGCTTTTAGAAGAGCTGGCTGCCTACGCAGGTGCTTTTGAGCGTGAGACGATCGACGCCGGAGAGCTGGTCATCGGGATGAAATGCGGCGGTTCCGACGGACTGTCCGGCATCACAGCGAATCCGACCGTCGGGGCATTTTCCGACCTGCTGATCGGGAAAGGCGGAACCACGATCCTGACGGAGGTTCCGGAGATGTTCGGCGCGGAAACCCTTTTGATGAACCGGTGCGAGACTCCGGAGCTGTTTGAGAAGACCGTGGATCTGATCAATGATTTTAAGAATTATTTTACCAGCCACAACCAGACGATCTATGAGAACCCATCCCCGGGCAATAAAAAGGGCGGGATCTCCACGCTGGAGGACAAGTCCCTGGGCTGCACCCAGAAGTCCGGCAGCGCACAGGTGAAGGGCGTGCTGGCTTACGGCGAGCCGGTGAAGGTAAAGGGCTTGAACCTTTTATCCGCTCCGGGCAATGACCTGGTGGCATCCACGGCGCTGGCGGTATCCGGCGCCCACATTGTCCTGTTTACGACCGGACGCGGGACTCCGTTTGCATCTCCGGTGCCGACGGTCAAGATATCCAGCAACTCGAAACTTGCAGGCCATAAGGATAATTGGATTGACTTTAATGCCGGACGTATGGTAGAAGATAAGAGTAAGGAAGAACTGGCTCAGGAACTGTTTGATTATGTCCTGGCAGTGGCTTCCGGCAAAAAAGTAAAGGCAGAGGAAGCCGGGTTCCACGATATGGCGATCTTCAAACAGGGCGTGACCCTGTAAAGATGACCGGTAAGGACTGCGTGTACCGTGGGACAGAACATACCGGGTTTTGCTGCTGACAGAAAAGAAAGGCGTGACAACATCCATGAAACTGAACAGAACGACGCAGAGAACTGTAGAGATCCTGAAACTGGTATCGAAGAACCCCGAGGGCATCACCCTGGATGACATCTGTGAGAGCCTTAAGCTTCCCAAGACCAGCGCTTACGATATTGTGACCACACTGGTGGAGATGGGGATGGTCAATGTGGACCGGGGACAGCGGCAGCGCTATACCATAGGCCTGACTGCATACCGCATCGGCATCAATTACACCAACAACATGGATTTCATCAGCGTGATCGAGCCGGAGCTGAAGGCGTTTGCCAAGGAAGTGGGGAAAACTGTGTTCTTTGGGGTGCGTTCTGACCATGAAGTGGTGTATATATGCAAGTCAGAGCCGGAAAATCCCATTATAACCACGGCCACGGTGGGGACGAAGAATCCCATGTACTGCACGTCGCTGGGCAAGGCCATCCTTGCCTTCAGCGATGATGAGACCAGGGACCAGGTCATAAGCCGCATCAAGTTCCGCCAGAAAACAGGACGCACGATCCTTGACCGGGAATCTCTTTTAGAAGAATTGGAGAAAGTAAAGGAGAAGGGTTATGCGCTGGACGCCAGGGAAGTGGAGGAACATATGGAATGCGCCGGAGCGCCGGTTTTTGGTTCCGACGGCAGCGTTGTGGGGGCCATCAGCGTGTCCAGCCTGTACAAGCCAACGGAGGATTATGAGCGGTTGGGACGCCTTGTTTCCGAAAAAGCGAAGGAAGTTTCAAAATTATTAGGATTTATCGGAAAAATATAAGGATTACCTGTTGACAAATGGCTCGGTAACTATTAATATTTAATTATAAATCGTATTTGTGAAAAGGAATCGCATATACGAACAAAGTAAAGGAGAAGAGGAATCATGAAAAAAGAACAGGTATTAACAAGAATGAAAGAGGATTGTCTGGTAGCTGTTGTTCGTGCGAAGAATTTAGAGCAGGGCGAGAAGGTTGTTGACGCGATCATCGAGGGCGGCATCAATTTCATCGAGATCACCATGACCATGGACGAGGGCAACCCGATCGAGTTCATCTCCGCTATGGCTAAGAAATATAAAAACAACGACAGAGTCGTGATCGGCGCAGGCACCGTTCTGGATCCGGAGACCGCAAGACAGGTGATCCTGGCAGGCGCAAACTACGTGGTGAGCCCGGGCCTCAATGTAGAGACCATCAAGCTGTGCAACCGCTACAGAGTGCCGATGCTTCCGGGTGTTATGACCCCAACCGAAGCCATTACCGCTATGGAAGCCGGCTGCGACATCATCAAGATCTTCCCGGGCAACATTGTGGGACCGGCAGCGATCAGCTCCTTTAAAGGCCCGCTTCCGCAGGGTGAGTTCATGCCGTCCGGCGGTGTTGACGTGGACAACGTGGACAAGTGGATCAAGGCTGGCGCATATGCAGTGGGCACCGGCAGCAGCTTGACCAAGGGCGCTAAGACCGGCGATTTCGCGGCAGTTACCGCAAAGGCAAAAGAGTTTGTCGAGGCAGTGGCAGCAGCACGCGCAAAATAAAGGAAAACAATAACTCATATAATAAAGGAGAAAAGAACAATGGCAAAAGTAGTAACCATGGGCGAGATCATGCTGAGATTATCTACCCCGAATAATGAGAAATTCATCCAGGCAGACGAGTTTGACGTAAACTACGGCGGCGGCGAGGCCAACGTAGCAGTATCTCTGGCTAACTATGGACATGACGCGCAGTTCGTGACCGCAGTACCGGCCAACCCGATCGGCGAGTGCGCAGTAGCGGCTTTAAGAAAATACAACGTAGGTACCAAATTCATCTCCAGAAGCGGAGAGAGACTGGGCATCTACTACTTAGAGACCGGCTCTGCAATGAGAGCTTCCAACGTGGTTTATGACCGCGCTCATTCCTCTATCTCCACAGCAACCGCTGATGAGTTTGACTTCGACGCGATCTTCTCAGACTGCGACTGGTTCCATTTTACCGGTATCACCCCGGCAGTGAGCGATGCAGCGGCAGAACTGACCGAGGCGGCTTGTAAGGCAGCGAAGGCTCACGGCGTGACCGTTTCCGTGGACTTAAACTTCCGCAAAAAACTGTGGTCTTCTGAGAAGGCACAGAAGGTTATGACCAACTTAATGCAGTATGTGGATGTATGCATCGGCAACGAGGAGGACGCAGAGAAGGTTCTCGGGTTTAAGCCGGGCAACACCGATGTTACCTCCGGCGAGCTGGAGCTGGCTGGTTATGTGGACATCTTCAACCAGATGGCAGACAAGTTCGGCTTTAAGTATATCATCAGCTCCCTGCGTGAGAGCCATTCCGCTTCCAACAACGGATGGTCCGCATGCATTATGGATGGTAAGACCCGTGAGTTCTACCATTCCAGAAAATACTCCATCACCCCGATCGTGGACCGTGTAGGCGGCGGCGACTCCTTCGCAGCTGGTCTGGTATGCGGACTGCTTGACGGCAAGGATATGAAGGCAGCCCTGGAATTTGCAGTGGCAGCTTCTGCTCTGAAGCACACCATCCCTGGCGACTTCAACCTGGTTACCCGTGCAGAGGTTGATAACCTGGCAGGCGGCGACGGTTCAGGCCGTGTTCAGAGATAATCACGTTCAGAGAACGGCTGACAGATAATTGACAGAAGGTAAATGGCTAATTTCCGGTAAACGGAGTTAGCCATTTTATCTATGGGTAACTTTGATAGAATCTTCACAGAACCTCTATTTACAGGAAGGGAAACGATTATGGAAAACAGCAGGAATTTTGATCTGTTAACGCTTGGCCAGGTACTTCTGCGTCTGTCACCGCCAGGCAATGAACGTCTGATGCGCGGCGACACCTTTATGAAGCAGGTGGGCGGTGCGGAGCTGAATGTGGCGGTTGGCGTATCGCTTTTGGGACTTCACACCGGTATCATCTCCAAACTGCCGTCCCATGATATCGGAGCGTTTATGAAAGGGAAGATCCGCTCCTATGGTATCAGCGATGATTATTTTATTTATGACAATTCGCCAAATGCCCGTGTTGGTATTTACTACTACGAGAATGGGGCGTATCCACGGAAACCAAAGGTGATCTACGACCGCGTGGGCAGTTCCTTCTACTCCTTAAGCATTGACGATATCCCGGAGGACGTGTACACTGCAACCCGGTGTTTCCATACCAGCGGGATCACTCTGGCGTTAAGTCCTCAGATCCGGGAGACTGCCGTTGAGATGATCAAACGGTTCAAGGCGGCGGGCACCCTGGTTTCCTTTGACGTGAACTTCCGCGGAAATCTGTGGACCGGACCGGAGGCCAAAGAGTGTATCGAGCAGATCCTTCCCTATGTGGATGTTTTCTTCTGCTCTGAGGATACGGCGCGGCTGACCTTCTTAAAGACCGGTACGGCCCGGGAGATGATGAAAAGCTTTGCGGAGGAGTATCCTCTTTCTATCGTGGCGGCGACCCAGCGCACGGTCCACAGCCCGAAGCGCCATACCTTCGGCTCGGTGATCTATGATGCGAAAAATGACACTTATTATGAAGAAGAGCCTTACCGCGATATCGAGGTGGTGGACCGGATCGGCAGTGGTGACGCGTATATTTCCGGCGCTCTGTATGGACTTCTTGCCTATGATTTTGACTGTAAAAAAGCGGTGCAGTTCGGCAATGCCACCAGCTCCGTGAAGAACACCATACCGGGCGATCTGCCGTCCTCGGATTTAGAGGAGATTGAAAACATCATCAAGGCCCATAACCAGACGGGACCGCAGCTTGAGATGGCAAGATAAGTTAACCGGGAAGCTGCTTAACGGTTATAAGATAAAACAAATCACAGGGGGAAATTTATTATGAAATCCGTTATGGGAAACGTTATCGTAGGCCAGTCCGGCGGACCGACCGCCGTCATCAACTCCAGCCTTGCAGGGGTCTACAAGACTGCCAGGGATCGTGGCGCTAAAAAAGTCTACGGCATGCTTCACGGCGTTCAGGGGCTTTTGGAGGAACGGGTGGTAGATCTGTCCGAGCATATCCGCAGCGATCTGGATATCGACTTATTAAAGCGCACTCCGTCATCCTTTTTAGGCTCCTGCCGGTACAAGCTGCCGGAGATCAAGGACGGCAGAGAGGTGTATGACCGGATCTTTGAGATTTTGGATAAGCTGGAGGTGGAGTATTTCTTCTATATCGGAGGAAATGATTCCATGGATACGATCAAAAAGCTGTCTGATTATGCGATCTTGAATGGAAGCAGTATCCGGTTTATGGGCGTACCCAAGACCATTGACAATGATCTGGCGGTGACCGATCATACGCCGGGCTTCGGCAGTGCTGCCAAGTATATCGCTTCCATCACCAAGGAAGTGATCCGGGACGGCCTGGTGTATGACCAGCAGAACGTTACCCTGATTGAGATCATGGGCCGGAATGCAGGCTGGCTGACCGGGGCGGCGGCTCTGGCTGCGGGCGAGGACTGCGAGGGGCCGGATATGCTGTTTTTGCCGGAGATGACCTTTGACGTGGACAAGTTCATGAAGAAGGTGGCAGATATCCATAAGGTGAAAAAGTCCGTTGTCATTGCCATTTCCGAGGGTGTGAAGGTGGCTGACGGGCGATATGTCTGTGAGCTGACGGACAATATTGATTATGTGGATGCGTTTGGACACAGGCAGCTTACGGGAACGGCAAGGTACCTGGCTGAGAAGATCTCCAAGGAAGTGGGCTGCAAGACCAGGGCGATCGAGTTTAACTCCCTGCAGCGGTGCGCGTCCCACATCGTAGGCCGTGTGGATATCACGGAGGCGTACCAGGTGGGCGGAGCTGCGGTCAAGGCCGCTTTTGAGGGGGAGACCGGTAAGATGATCATCTTAAAACGGGTTTCCGACGATCCGTATCTGTGCGTGACGGATATTTATGACGTACATAAGATCGCCAATGTGGAGAAGAAGGTCCCCAGAGAGTGGATCAATGAAGAGGGGGACTACGTGACTGAGGAATTCTTAAATTATGTGAGGCCGCTGATTCAGGCGGAGCTGACCCCCATGATGGTGGATGGGCTACCGCGGCATCTCAGACTTGAGGATGCTTCTTACCTGGGGCGCGGGTGATATAAGGGGGGACGCAGCCGTTCGGGGATGAAGGTGGTTGAGGATCAGAATGCCCCCGGAGGCCGGAGGAAAAGAGTTTTCTATGTCTTCCTGTTTACGACAGAGAAAGGCCGGAGCCATGTGGCTAGCGGACAGCACGGTAAACCTGTGCAGTCCGCTTTCCACACGACTCCGGCCTTTTTCTGTCTCCAAACGGAAGACATTTAGAAAATCTTTTTCCTCCGGCCTCCGGGGGCTTTCTGATCCGGCAAGGTTTTCGCGGGAACGGCTGCTGGGGGCTGGGACTGCCAGGGAAGGTCAAGGGCAAAGCATTTTCATATTGGAAGCATTATTTGATTTTTATTGGCAGTATCCAGTGTTCCATATACGCACAATCATCTGTGACAGGATAATACATTTCTCCTGCAAAATCAGTAGTGGTTAACTTGTGTTTTTTCATCCAGTGCGTCATAAAGGTCTGCGCTTTATAGACAGCTGAATTTGTTAATTCTTCAAAGTTTTCGGCTTCAAATCCGCAGACAAGATACTCTGCACTTGGGAGTTCAAAGACTGCAAAGCCATCTTCAATAGAGCCATATTCGGCTTCGGCTCCTGCCATATAGGTGCAGTAACCCTCCTGAGCTTCGCCCATATAAAGTGCACCAAATTCATTGCCATCTGCAAGCAAATGTGGAATTTTAGGTTTTACTTTATGAAATTCATCCCATAGTTTTGCGGCAAATGAAACACTTGTATCGGTGCCGCCCATTAACTCTGTAATAGGTATTTCCTTTGCTATTCCGATAAAAGTTCGTGGTGCGGTTAATTGCCTGCGCATGACTTCAAGCACAATACCATCTGTAACTAATGGAACATTCTCATCAACCATTACATAATTTAAAACCAACTCTGGTTTTACAAATTGATTGAGATGGACGCCCGTTATACGGTATTCGTCGGGTGTGATCCCATACGTCTCTTTAAACGCTCTTGTAAAGCTGGCATGACTGGAAAAACCGTAGTCCAATGCGATGTCAAGTATGCGGCTGTTTTTTACTTTCAGGTCATTTACTGCCTGTGCTAACCTGCGAAGTTTTATATATTCGCAGACAGGTCTCTTGACTAAGCGGGAGAAAAGTCTTTGAAAATAAAACGGTGACAAGTTGGCGGTCTCTGCCAGTTTGTCTATTGGTATTTCCTCTGTTAAGTTGTTTTCAATATAGTCAACCGATTTTTGAATCGCTTCCCATGCGTGCATATGTTCATCCTCCTTTGTTTCTTTAAATATATCAGAAAAATTTCACATAGGCTTTTCACACAATGCTTTTTTACAAAATTAGCTGCATATACGCTAAACCATAGCCAGCAGGTTTTCTATCCTGCGCACTGAGAATGCTTCGCCGGATAAGAAAGCCCTCGGGGGACGGCGGAAAAAGTTTTCTATGTCTTCCGTTTGGAGACAGATTGAGGCCGGAGCCGTGTGGAGAGCGGACTGCACAGGTTCATTGTGCTGTCCGAATCGCCACATGGCTCCGGCCTCAATCTGTCGTAAACAGGAAGACATAGAAAACTTTTTCCGCCGTCCCCCGAGGGCTTTCTTATCCCTCCAACATCTCAATCCATCAAACTTACTGCGGCCCCAGATACTGATCCCCGCTGAACCCAAGAATCAGGATAAAGATCGGATTCAAAAAGATCAGGCCCAGTGTAAACCCAACACCGTGACCAAATGCCAGGGACAGCTTATGCATGCCAATGATGTTGACGATGTATCCGGCTAATGCGATAACGCCTCCGATGATGGAAACAGCGCCATCCATGTTGGTCATGAATGTTCCAACGATCGTAGCGGCCAACCCAACCCAGAACATGGTAGTGTTCCAGGTGATCTTGTACTGTGTGTAGCCGTTATAAAACGGGATCAGGGACTTCCAGCCGGCTTCGCCTGCTTTGGTAAAGATCCTCCATAAGGCAATTGCCTGGATTACATACCACCCGAGCACACAGACGAGAACAAGGCCCATGGACGCTAAAAGGATTCCTACTGCTGCTGATTCACTCATAATGTTGTACCTCTTTCCTTAAGTATAAAAATTTTATAAACTTTATAAAAAATACATTTTCATTATAAGGTAAGGAAGGGGGTACGTCAACCCGATTTTGTGATACATTTATACACATTTTCCATTATAATCAGATAAAATTGAAATTTGTCGTTTTTGTAAGAATTCAGAACCAATTTCTTACGTCTTCTTACGGATTCCTGACTTCCCTTGACCCTGGAACCGTTCCATGGTGTAGAGTGATGTCATCGGAGGGAAAACCGATAAACACGCAGATTGCGAAAGGAGATAAAGGACATGAAAAAGCAGACAAAGAGATGGTTGATCCCCTGTGCTGCGGCAGCATTTACGATAGGAGCATCGATGATGTCGTTCGCAGCTACCGGATGGCAGCAGGAGGACGGCGAGTGGCGCTACTATGACAGGAGCGGAAGTCCGGTTGAAAATGAATGGAAGAAATCAGGAAACTCCTGGTTCTGGCTGGATGAGAATGGTTATATGGCCACAAGCCAGTTGATCGAGGATGAGGACAATTACTACTATGTAGATGAAAACGGCATCCAGGTAAAGAATCAGTGGAGAGAGCTGGAGAATGAAGATCCGGGAGAGGATGACATGGATACGGCATGGTATTACTTCGGACCGAATGCAAAGGCATACAAAGCTCCTGATTCCGGCAAGACTACATTTAAGACGATCGTGAAGGCCAACGGGGCCAGCAAAAAGTTTGCATTTGATTCAGAAGGACGGATGCTTTACGGATGGGTCAATGACCAGTCCGAGCGGGTGACCGGAGAGGACGCATGGCAGAACGCAGAGTACTACTTAGGCGGATACGGCGACGGCGAAATGCGTGTGAACCAGTGGGAGAAGCTGGATGTAGAGGATGACGAGCAGGAGGACGATGACTTTGACGGCTGGTACTGGTTCTACTTCAGAAGCAACGGTAAGAAGACCGTGGACGGGACCAAGACCATCAACGGCAAGAAATACCGCTTTGAAGAGCACGGCAACGCAGTGTTCAACTGGTTTGCAACTGCAAGTAACGCCACTGCCACACCTGGCGATATGTTCTACAGCCAGCCTCAGGACAGCTGGTTATCCACTGGCTGGTTCAAGACGGTACCGGGTGAGGATGTAGATCCGGAGGGCTATGCAGATGGTGATGAGCGCTGGTTCTATGCTACCAAGGACGGCGAGATCGTTAAGAGCGAGATCAAGAAGATCAACGGTTACTACTATGGATTTGATGAATACGGCAAGATGCTGGAGGGCCTCTACAAACTGAGCGTCAACGACAGGAATATCACCTCCTACGAGGAGATTGAGACCGAAGACGACCTGCCTGAGGCAGATGAAGGCTGGGATGTATATTACTTCGGCGGCAGTGCAAAGGACGGCGCCATGAAGACCGGCACCGCTACCATCGACATCGACGGCGAGAAGTACACCTACAACTTCCGCAAATCCGGTGATGACCGCGGTAAGGGCTACAACGGGATCAACGACGGCGTTATCTATGAGAAGGGGAAACGGATTGAGGCTGACAAGGATGAGAAGCTGAAAGTAGTGACCCTGGACAGTGATGATGAGGACGAGAGCGGAGACTTCCTGGTAAATACCTCCGGTAAGATCCAGAAGAGCAAGAAGAACGTCAAAGACGGCGACGACCGCTACTACTGCACAGACAGCAAGGGCAGAGTTACCTATCAGGGTACCGAGAAGTGGACCGCTGATATGGATAAAGAATAATCTTAACATCACACAACTTTAAATAGAAATGCATTCTCTCACAATAGAAGGCCGGATGCCAGGTGATCTCACCAGGGCATCCGGCCTTCTGAATATAAAAATGGATTAAAAAACGGGAAGATACAGCTGAAGATAGTAAAACTGCTTTCCTCTCTCCAGCCCCTGCATGGCAAAGGTGCAGTAAAGCTGGTGGGAGATCATCAGTCCCTGGTCTTCTGCCCAGGAGATCATACTGCGGATATTTTCATCTGGCGGAACCCGGGTGGGGGATACGCAGAATGAGGAGACGCACAGGGAAGGCTGAGTGAGCGTTGGGGTGTTGGCCGGAATGTCATAATCCACGTATTCCGCCAGCTCCTGTTTGAGTACCAGCTGTGAGTTCTTATAATCTATGGTAATGGATTCCCCGGTCTGCTGCCAGGCATACTCGTCATAGACATACATCATGTCCAGGCCGGGATAGTTCCGGGCGTACTCAAACCACAGTTCAATCCCGTCCTTGAAACCGGCGTGGGGAACGATGATATAAGCGGCAGGGATGTTGCCCAGCATCACTTCATTTAAATGATTGCGGATATTTTCGCAGTCGTTCTGGGTTAAGTGCAGCCGGGCAATGGTCTGCTGGTGGCGGCGGATCTCCTGCTGTTCCTCCGCCAGCCGGTTCTCCAGCAGTCCGGCCAGATGGTCGATGCCGGTGTCACTGGTCCACAGGGTCGTGATATCGTCCAGCCCCAGATCCATCTTCCTCTGATAGAGGATGCTAAGAAGCCTCGCAATCTCAATATCTGTATAGTAACGGTAGCCGTTGTCCCCCTTTTCTGAGGAGAGGATCCCGCGTTTTTCATAATAGCGCAGCGTGTCCCTGCTGAGTCCCATCAGGTTTGCCACGTCTCCGATCAAATATTTCGTCTTTTCCATAAAATTTCCACCTCCATTACAAGGTATAACAGGATGGAACCTGAAAATCAATGAATGTAATAAAACTGTAATAATGTGTAAGAGTCTTTAAGATTTGTTAAATAATACCGGCTGTGATATAATAAGGTCATGATCGGAAGAGGTGGGAGTATGAAAACGATAGAGAAAAAGGGGCTGATCCGGACGGGAGGCAGCCGGGAATATGAGCCGGGTGATATCCTGATCACAGGCATGGGGATGGAGGAATTCAAACAGACAGAGCACGATCTGCCTCACCGGATCCAGCTGTTGCAGGATATGGAGCGTCTCCAGTACTGCAAGGCGGAGCTTTATCCGGGATGTATCATGGGGACCATGGCGATCCCGGTAAAGGCAGATCTTTCCGGGAAAAAGAAGGAGCTTGGGTACTATATGGACGGGCAGCATTTTTTGCTGGTGGGGGAGGATACTGACCAGATCCTGGATCGGATGGAGGCCCACACCCTCCGGGATGGTGGAACCCCGGTAGACGTGCTGGCTGATTTTTTAAACCTGCTGATCGAGGATGAGGTGCCATTTCTCCAGCATATGGAAGAAAAACTGAGCCAGATTGAGGAAGGGCTGCTGAATCACATTCCGAAGAACTTTTACCAGATCGTCATCCGGTACCGCAGGCAGCTTTTGGTACTTCATACCTATTATGAACAGCTCATTAATATGTCGGATATGATCGAGAATAACCATGGCGGCCTTCTGGATGACCGGGAATGCCAGCGTTTCACCTCCTTCGAGGCCCGTGCGGAGCGTCTGCACAACCACGTGGAGATGCTGCGGGAGTATGTGCTCCAGATCCGGGAGATGTACCAGACCCAGATCGATGTGAGCCAGAACCATGCCATGAACCTCCTTACTGTAGTTACCAGCCTGTTCTTACCTTTGAGTATCCTGGTGGGCTGGTATGGCATGAACTTTATCAATATGCCGGAGCTGCGGTGGGCGTACGGTTATCCGGTCATGATCGGCCTGTCTGTGGGGATATTGATTCTGGAGATCTGTTTTTTCAAGAAGAAAGGGCTTCTGTAGGGATTGGTGAAGAAGGGGCGTGGAGGAGGATTATGGAATATACATTTACAGAAAAACTGTTTCAGGAGAGGCACATGCACCAGGGAGCTGGATGGATACTGCTGAAAAAGTAAAAAATGTGTGGTGTAAATTGCTTTGGACGAATAAAACAAACCTTGCCCGGCTGTTGAGAGATTCTCCCAATTGAGAAAATCTCACCACCGGGCTTTCTTGACATTTATAGTTAGCACGTGCTAACATATAAGTGCATTACAGAAAATGCATGAAAGCTTATGGATGGTCCACCGGCAAAACTGGATCAAATATAAGCCGCCGGAACATAAGCTGGCAGAACATAAGCAGCGATGATTCCGGGGATACTGAAAGTATCCTTTAAGTGTAGAAAATGTGATGGAGACAGGAGGGAACCGTGATGTCGGCGGAAGCGATGCTCTCATTTTTACAGAATTGTACTCCGGAGGCAAGGCTGGGATTTAAAGTAGTGACCCAGTGCGCGCCGGTGTTAAAAGGCGTGAAGATATCGAATCTGATCACTGTAAAGCCGGGCGGTTGGCAGCAGATCCGGATGTTTTTAAGGAAAAGTCGGATCATCTGCATCCCGCTCTACGCAGATCAGGACAGGGAAGTGCTGTTTTTGTACCGGTATGAGCAGCTGGAGGCTCATTTAAAGCGGCCTGAGGTACGCAGGTTTCTGCGGCGGTTCGGATATGGATCTTTTGAGATCGCAGCAGTGTTAAAACAGCTTAAACGGCGGTATCAGCAGTATGCCGGTATGGGGAGAGAGTTTCCTCATGAGCTGGGAGTCCTTTTAGAATATCCGGTCGGAGATGTGGAAGGTTTTATTGCCAACCGGGGAGAGAACAGCCTGGCGGCCCGGTACTGGAAGGTCTATGAGAACCCGCAGGAGGCGGAACGCATCTTCCGCCTGTATGATGAGGCCAGGGAACAGGCGCTTGAGGAGATCATTCAAGGATACCCGTTGTATCAGGTAGCGGTTTCCTGATATAAAGATGTTATAATAATAAGGAGGCAGGAAAGATGAAAGACGTATATGTAGTATATTGGAGCAGTACAGGTAATACAGAGGCGATGGCGAACGCAGTGGGCGAAGGGATCAACGAAGCAGGCGGTAAGGCCCATGTGGTGGAGGTATCCGCCGCGGATGCGTCCGTACTGAAGGATGCGGACTGCTTTGCGCTGGGAGCGTCCGCCGCTGGCGCGGAGGAACTGGATTCGGATATGGATGATTTCGTGACTCAGGTGGAGGCTTTTGCTGCAGGAAAGACCATAGGGCTATTCGGCTCCTATGACTGGGGCGACGGCGAGTGGATGCGCCAGTGGACAGAGCGGATGACGACAGCAGGCGCGTCTGTGGTGAATGGAGAGGGTGTTACTGCGAACCTGGCGCCGGAGGAGGATGCTTTGGAGGCATGCAGGGCGCTGGGGGCGGCTCTGGCAAAATAGCTTTCAGGCAGAAGAAAATCAGGCGTAATGAAGTGCAATGAAAAGAGAAAGCCGATTTCCTGAATTTTGGGAAAGACTTTCTCTTTTTGCATGTTATATGATAATATGAATCAATGAGGCGGACTGAAATGTGAGAAAGAAAGCATGAAACGCAAAGTTTGGGAAAGTACTTATTATATATGGAAATATATGTAGAAAAAAAGAGCGATTGCGTGAAACCTGCGCAAAGTCCGCATAAAGTTACCATAAAGGTTACGCGGTCTTTCCTTTGCCTCCTTTCCTTTGCTGGAGAATTGTGGTATACTGTTTCAATGCGTTTATAGAAAGTGAGATTCACCGCAGAATGAAAAAGATCAAACAGTTTTATGTTTTAATAGCAGCCGTGTTGATCATGCCGGTCCTCTTGACTGCCTGTGCCGCGCCAAATGCCGGCGTAAAGCAGGAGGAGCCTGGCGGGCGGCTGAACGTCGTGACGACCTTGTTTCCCTACTATGATTTTGCGCGTCAGGTCGCAGGTGATGATATTGATCTGACTCTGGTGGTCCCGGCCGGGATGGACAGTCATTCCTTTGAGCCGACCCCGGCGGATATGCGCACTATCCAAAATGCAGACATCCTGATCTGCAACGGCGGAGCCATGGAACACTGGCTGGATGAGGTGCTGGACTCCATTGATACCTCCGGCATGACGGTGGTGACCATGATGGATCACATCAACGCCGTGGAGGAAGAACATGTGGAAGGCATGGAGGACGCCGACCATGACCACGATACGGGGCGTGACCACGATGTGGACCAGGAGGTGGACCCGGGACATGAGACCTACATTGACTACGACGGCCATCAGGTGGAGATCGAGTATGATGAACACATCTGGACGTCCCCGGTCAATGCGATGAAGCTGACGGAGGTTATCCGGGACACCTTAGAACAGGCGGACCCGGACCATGCAGATGGATATGAGTCTAATGCCGCCGCTTATTTAGAGCTTTTATCCCAGATTGACGCCGGGTTCCGGGAGGTTTCCGGCGCCCGTGTCCGCAATATGATCGTGGTGGGGGATAAGTTCCCGTTCCGCTATCTGGCAGACGAGTACCGGCTGGATTACCGGGCGGCTTTTTCCGGATGCAGCACCGATACGGAGCCGAGCGCGAAGACCATCGCCTATCTGATCGACAAAGTACGGGATGAGAAGATCCCTGTGATATATTATCTGGAGCTGAGCAGCCGCCGTGTGGCGGAGATCATCTCGGAGGAGACGGGGGCAGAGCCTCTGCTTCTTCATTCCTGCCATAATGTGACCCGCGCCCAGTTTGAGGCCGGCATCACCTATGTGGAGCTGATGAGGCAGAATATTGAGAATTTGAGAAAAGGACTGGACGAATGAAACCGTTTATAACCTGTGAACACGTAGATTTTGGATATGAGAACCACGACGCGGTCATCGATTTAAACCTGGAATTATATCCGGGGGATTATCTGTGCGTGGTGGGCGAGAACGGCTCCGGCAAGAGCACTCTGATCAAGGGCCTTCTGGGACTTTTAAAGCCCACTGCCGGGACGCTTGTGGTGGCAGAGGAGTTAAAACGCGGAGGCATTGGATATCTGCCCCAGCAGACTGCGGCCCAGAAGGATTTTCCGGCTACCGTGCAGGAAGTGGTGCTGTCCGGCACCTTAAGCCGCCGGGGCAACCGGCCTTTTTACTCGGAGGCGGAAAGGAAGCTGGCCCTCGGCAATATGGAGCGTCTGGGGATCACTGGCCTGAAGAAAAAGTGTTACCGGGAGCTTTCCGGCGGGCAGCAGCAGAGAGTGCTGATCGCACGCGCGCTGTGTGCCACGGAACAGCTGCTGATCTTAGATGAGCCGATCACCGGTCTGGATCCCTCGGCGATCCAGGATTTTTACCATCTGATCCGGAAGCTGAACAGGGAGGATCAGATCACGATCATCATGGTCTCCCATGACATCCGCAACGTCATCACCCAGGCCGGTAAGATTCTGCATATGCAGCAGAGGATCTTGTATAACGGCACGGCAGAGGGATACCGGAACAGTGCAGCGGGAAAAGAATTTCTGGGAGGTGACGAGCCGTGGATATGATCCGGGAAATGTTATCCTACCCGTTTGTGGTGCGCGCGCTGCTGGGCGGCATTATGGTGTCCCTCTGCGCGGCGCTTTTAGGCGTCAGCCTGGTGCTGAAACGTTACTCAATGATCGGAGACGGGCTGTCCCATGTGTCCTTCGGCGCCCTGTCGGTGGCTGTGGCGGTAGGCTGGTCGCCGCTTAAGGTGTCGATCCCCGTGGTGATCCTCGCCGCGTTTTTCCTCCTGAGGATCACGGAGCACGGTAAGGTAAAGAGCGACGCGGCGATCGCCATGATATCTGCCAGCGCCCTGGCTGCCGGTATTATCGTGACCTCTCTGACCACCGGCATGACCACGGATGTGAGCAGCTACATGTTTGGGAGCATCCTTGCCATGAGCAGGGAGGATGTGATCTTAAGCGCCGGCCTGTCACTGGTGGTGCTCTGCCTGTTTGTATTTTGTTACAACAAATTGTTTGCCGTGACCTTTGATGAGAATTTTGCCAAGGCCACCGGCGTGAGGGTGGAGCTTTACAATATATTGATCGCGGTACTGACGGCGGTGACCATCGTTCTGGGGATGCGGATGATGGGGGCCATGCTGATCTCCAGCCTGATCATCTTCCCGGCGTTGACCTCCATGCGGATATTCAAAAGCTTCCGCGGGGTGGTGCTCTGCTCCGGGGTGCTGGCGGTAGTGTGTTTCTGTATCGGAATCATTTTATCCTATGGTTTGTCCACACCGGCGGGAGCCAGCGTGGTTATGGTAAACCTGGCGGCGTTTCTTTTATTCACCGCAGCTGCCGCGCTTTTAAGAGGGCGGGGCAGGAGCCAGGGATTATAACTGTATAACGGAGGAAAGGTAAAAAGGGATATGGGAAATCTATTTGTTAAAAAGCTGTATCAGATGCGCAGTCATCTGACCCAGACCCAGTTCATTGCATACGGATTCATAGGAGTGATCCTTACGGGGACGCTGCTTTTGATGCTTCCGGTTTCCAGTAAGAGCGGCACCGTCAGCCCGTTTCTGAACTGCCTGTTTACGGCAACCAGTGCATCCTGTGTGACGGGGCTGATCGTGTATGATACCTGGACCCACTGGTCGGTATTTGGGCAGCTTGTGATCATCACCCTGATCCAGATCGGCGGACTGGGGTTCATCACCATCGGCGTGTTTCTGTCCATGGTCCTTCGGCGCAAGATCGGTCTGAAGGAACGCGGCCTGATGCAGGAGAGCGTGAATACCCTGCAGATCGGCGGCATGGTCAGGCTGGCAAAAAAGATCATCATCGGAACAGTATTGTTTGAGGGGACCGGGGCGCTGATCCTGGCGCTTCGGTTTATCCCTGAGCATGGCATTATCAAAGGTACTTACTATGGGATATTCCATGCCATATCCGCATTCTGCAACGCGGGCTTCGATCTGATGGGGTGGCAGGGGGAATACAGCTCCCTGGTGAATTTTTATGACGACTGGGTGGTGAATCTGGTCATCATGTCCCTGATCGTCATCGGAGGCATCGGCTTTGTGGTCTGGGATGATGTGAGCCGGAAGGGGCTGAAGGTACACAAATATATGCTGCACACGAAGATCGTTCTTCTGACTACATTCGTTCTGGTATTTGGCAGCGCCTGGCTGTTTTACCGGTTTGAACAGAACAATCTCCTTGTGGGAATGAACACCAGCGGAAAGATCCTGACATCCCTGTTCAGCTCGGTCACGGCCAGGACGGCGGGGTTCAATACGACGGACACTGCGTCCCTGACAGATGCCAGCAAGCTTTTGACGGTGATCCTGATGTTTATCGGAGGAAGCCCCGGTTCTACAGCAGGCGGCGTCAAGACGACTACCATCATTGTCATGTACTTATACCTGTGGTCCACCATCCAGCGTACTTATGGAGCCAATGCTTTTGGCAGACGGCTGGAGGATGACGCTATCAAGCGCGCCAGCACGATCTTTATCATCAACCTGACCCTTGCGCTTGCGGCCTCGGTATATATTATGGCGTCGCAGCAGCTTCCCATGTCGGATGTGTTGTTTGAGACGTTTTCGGCCATCGGCACAGTGGGGATGACCACGGGGATCACCCGGGCGCTTTCTCCCATGTCGCGGCTGACGATCATTTTTCTGATGTATTGCGGACGGGTAGGCAGTTTGTCCTTTGCCCTGTCCTTTACCCAGCATAAGCGGGTGGCTCACGTGCAGCAGCCGGTAGAGCGGATAACGATTGGTTAAGGAGGATATGGATATGAAGTCGATTTTGATTATTGGAATGGGGCGTTTCGGACGCCATCTCTGCATGAATCTGTCCACTCTGGGCAACCAGGTAATGATCGTGGACGAGAAGGAGGAGAATCTGGAAGAGCTGCTTCCCTATGTGGTCAGCGCGAAGATTGGCGACTGTACCAATGAAGCGGTGTTGAGGAGCCTGGGTATCTCCAACTTTGATCTGTGTTTCGTGTGCATCGGCACCAATTTCCAGAGCAGTCTGGAGATCACCAGCCTGGTCAAGGAATTGGGCGGCCGCCATGTGGTCAGCAAGGCTAACCGGGATATCCATGCCAAATTCCTGCTGCGCAACGGCGCCGATGAGGTGATCTACCCGGACCGCGATATCGCTGAAAAGCTGGCGGTGCGTTATAGTGCGAACCATGTATTTGATTATATCGAGCTGACGGATGAATATTCCATTTACGAGATCCCGCCGCTGCCGGGCTGGGTGGATAAGAGTATCAAGGATCTGGATATCCGCAATAAGTACCATATCAGTATCCTGGGGACCAAAGAGAACGGCAAAGCCAAGCTGATGCCCGGCGCTGATTACATGATCCGCCACGACGAGCACCTGATGGTGATCGGCAAGAAGACGGATGTGGATAAGATCTTAAAGGAGCTGCCGTAACGGCGGCTCCTTACAGCCTGCGGTTCTTATATTCCTTTGGGCTTATCCCCGTATACTTTTTAAATATGGCGGAGAAATACGCAGGGTCGTGAAAACCAACCTGTTCAGCTACTTCATAATTTAAGCTTTCTGTGTCGGAGAGCAGTTCTTTTGCTTTTTCGATCCGGGCAAGGTTGATGTATTCAGTCAGCGCCTGCCCGGTTTCTTTTTTGAAGGTGCGGCTGAGATAGGACGGATTGATGGGGATCTCTCCGGCTATCTGGTCTAAGGACAGGCTGGAGGCGAGATTGCTGTCAATATAGGACATGGTCTGTCTCACGATCCTGCTGAAGCCTTCTTCTTTCACCAGAGCATTTCTCAAATGATCCAGGAATTCTGTGATGATTACCTCCAACTCAAAAATATCCGTAGAGCTTTCAATCTTTTGGATGACAAAATCGCTGTTGCCGGTTTTTCCCTTTTTCACAAGCGCACGGAGCCCAATATAATAGATCATGGTGCAGATGTTTTTTACATCTGCTGATTTGGCGAACCTGCTTTTCATGCGGATGAACATGGAATTGACCACGGAGAAAGCGGCTGTAAAGTCGCGGCCTATGATGGCGGTCTCCAGTTCGTTTAAGGAGAGGGCTTCCTCTGCCGTGAGCGCGTCGCCGGATCTTACGGGCAGGTTGCCGCGGTAATATGCGATGGAACCGGTGGAATAGAAATTCTGTGTCAGGGCGTTGATGGATTCTGAGACAGCGGCGGAATACCCGGCTCCCGTACTGTGAAGGGCGCTGATACCGACGGAGACTTCCATACCGTACATGGAGCGTGCCGTCTCCTGGATCTCACGGCATCTGGCGCGGAGTGGGTGGCTGTCCTGGGATGATACGATGCCACAGGGCGGAACATTGCCGGTGTGCGGTCCATTGGCTCCAGGGGGAGTATTGTCGTTTGTTGTTTCCTCTCTGTAAATACTCAGGACCAGGTTGTTATACCGGCAGCAGCCTGCCCATGGATGCGACCCAACAAGCTCTTTCAGCACTGGGATGTCCCCTCCGGGCGGGAGCAGCTGGAAGGCCGCTACGCGGAAGCAGTCCAAACGGATCCCGTATTCCCGGATACGTTCCAAAAGCTCTGCATTGTCCGGATGGTCGGTCAGCTCCTGCAAAAGCTGGTCCTTTAAAAAGGCCAGATCCGACTGTTCCATGTGCCTCTGCTGTCTGGCGGTTATGATCTTTTTCTGGGCATTTTGTACGGCGGCGATGACCTGTTCCTTGGAGATGGGCTTTAACAGGAAATCGCTGACATTGTACTGGATGGCGGTCTGGGCATAGGTAAAGTCGGCGTAGCCCGTCAGGATGATGACCTTGATACCGGGATAGTGTTCGCTTATATATCTGGCCAGATAAAGCCCGTCCGCTTCCGGCATACGGATATCGGTGATCACAATGTCAATGGGATGGTCCTTCAGCTTCTCGATGGCCTCCAGACCGTCGCTGGCGGTGTCGTCGATGGTACAGTTGATGGCCTCCCAGTTGATAAAACGGGAGATCCCTTTGCGTATGGGGGCTTCGTCGTCAACGATCATCAGATGAAATATCATGTTTCCTCCTTTATATCCCGGTTTAGCGGAACATGGAATGAAATGGTAGTGCAGACCAGGGGAACGCTTGTGATGGTGAGGCAGGCGCTGTCCCCGAATAAAAGCCGAAGCCGGCGGTCTAAGTTGCGCAGTCCGATGTGGGTGTGGCTGTCCTCGGCGGACGGCTGGATGGCCTGGATATCAGGGATGGAAGGAAACCCGATCCCGTTGTCTAAAACGTTGATCTCCAGCTGGCTCTCCTGGAGAATCACGTTGACAGCCAGCTTCCCTGCGCCTTTTTTCGGCTCCAGGCCGTGGACAAATGCGTTTTCCACCAGAGGCTGGATACAGAACCGGGGGATCACGTAGCCGTAAAGGTCGGGGCTTACCTGGATCTCCACAGAGATCTTATCCTCGAACCGCATCTTCTGGAGGTAGGTGTAGAGCCGTACATATTGAAGCTCCTCGCCCAGGGTGGTGTAGTTGGACTGCTTTGCCACCACATTGGTCTTTAAAAGCTCACCCAGGGAAATGACCATCTGGTAGATCTCCTCATCGCCTGTCATCTGGGCCTTCCATGCGATGGTATTTAAAGTGTTGAACAGAAAATGCGGGTCCATCTGAGCCTGCAGGGATCGGATCTCCGAATTCTTGAGCAGCAGCTGTTTTTCCATGTTGTCCTTGTAGTAGGTATTTAACTGCTCCAGCATATGGTTGAAGGCTTCGGCCAGGGCGTTGAACTCGGAATACATTTCCACGGGCGGCATGGGGGTTTCCCGGCTGCCCTTTGCGATCATGTTGATATGGCTGATCATGTGGCGGATGGGGGTGGAGATGGCGCCGCTGATGCTTAGGGAGGTCAGTATGGCAGCGCCTGCGCAGGCTAAGAGCACCAGCCAGTATATGCGGAGGGTCTGGTTTAGCTGTTCCACCATCTGGTTTTTGGGGGCGATGACCATGGAGGTGATGTCCGTATTGGCGACCCGGGTGGATGCCGCCAGATAATCCTGGCCTCCCGCAGAGACCTCCTCCGGGAACTGGCTGCTGCCGCCCTGGCCTGCCTGGGCGGACAGTTCCGCTTCATATGGCTCCATAAGCGGCTTTGTGACCATGGACATCTCACTGTTGTACAGGCAGACCGCCCACTGGTCGTCCATGTTGGAATTGAAGTAGCTGCTCCAGGCGTCCTTGTCAACGCCAAACACAATGGCGGCAATCGGTTCACCGGTGTAAGTGCTGTAAATATTCCGTATAAAATAGATGGCGTCCTGTCCCATCCCGGCGCTCCGGATGACCAGGCTGCCGTTGTCATTTGGCACCGACTCTGCAGCCTGCCGCATACTGTCCAGTTCTGCGGCCGTGCCCGTTACCGACACATGATAGTAGTGGTCGGGGGAGAGGAAGATACAGGCGGAATTGATCATGCCTTCATGCCACAGGTAGTTGTTGATCAGCAGGTAGCCCATCTGCTTTTCTACCGCCAGCCGTTTGCGGGCGTCGTGGGTGATCGGCTCCACCTGGTCCCGGATCAGCGTGTTGGACATGAACTGGCTGTTGAGGGAATCGATGAGCCGGATCTGTTCCCCGACTTTTTCGTTGACTCTCCCCAGCTGCTGCATGAGCTGTTCAGTCTGGCTTGAGGTCAGAAGCCGGGCTGTCTTATCATAAAAGAAAATACTGCAGAATATCAGGATGCATGTCACGGTGCCCGTAATGGTCAGGGTAATGTAGGCGCGCAAAGAATGGAGCCTTTTTTTCTTTATGGACGGATTATTCATGGTCGGTCCTCTCGGTCTTTTTAAATATCTTGATCACCTCTCATTATGTCACATTTTGACGGCGGATTCAATTCCTGTGGAATTTTGGACATGAGGTTTATAGAAAAAGTAAAAATATTCATAGAAAAGGCATACGAACTTCCAGCGGTGTTAAATACAGGAAAAATCATATCAAAATATTCCAAAAACAGGTAAAATGACTGTATTCAAAATAAAATAGATCCACTTTATAATAAAATCATCTTGAACGAGGAGGAAGAAACAATGAAAAAAAGAGTATGGAGCGTGCTGATGTGCACCGCTGTGGCGGCGTCTTTGCTGGCTGGCTGCGGAGGCGGCAAGAGTGCGGGAGACGGTGCAAATGGAGCCGCGCCGGCAGCGGGAGAGCAGAAATCTGCGGAAGGCAAGGTGGTACTGAATGTGATCAATTATCATGTGGGTACGGACTATGCAGCGGAATATTATGATTATCTGTTCACCGAATTCCAGAAGACGGAGGAAGGGAAAAATATCGAGTTTAAGTTTGAGGAGATCCCGACCACAGATGCTTATAACCAGAAGATCAAGCTGCTGATCTCCAGCGGGGATCTTCCCGATATCGTTTTTAACGGTGGAAACAATATCACGGAGCTGGCGGTAAAAGCCGGAAAAGTACAGGATCTGACCCCGTTTTTTGACGAAGATCCGGAGTGGAAGGCCCTGTTTGATGAGGAGTCCTTAAAATTCAACTCGGTGGACGGGAAGATATACGGAGTGCCTGTATCCAAGGAGATTTCTTATATCTATTATAACAAGGATCTGTTTGCCCAGGCCGGGCTGACCCCGCCGGAAGTAGCATATGAGACCTGGGATGAGTTCTTTGCGGCCTGTGACACCTTTAAGGAGAAGGGCATAACTCCGCTCGGCATGGATACCGCAGACTTGGGCTGGCTGTCCAACTTATGGTACAGCGGCCTCATCGGAACGAACGGGCAGGCAGGCAACGACTTTATGAATACCATGTATCCGACTGATTACAGCACGCCGGAGGTCTTAAAGGCCACAGAGAGCCTCCAGAAGATGCTGGCCCAGTATACCACGGCAGACGCGGTAGGAGGCAAGTACGATACTATGGCGACTCATTTCTTCAACAGCGAGGTTGCCATGATCCCCAACGGCCCCTGGATGATCCCGGATATCCGCAGCACGGAGAAAGCGCCGGAGGGCTTCTATGACAAGGTTGGCATCATGCTGCTGCCGGAGTACGGCATGGAGATGGTACCTACCCCCGGGGATATGGTAGGAGCGAAGGACCCGGAGAAGATCAAAGCGGCGGTTGCGTTCTTAAAGTTCGAGACCACAAAAGCCAACCAGCTGAAAGGCCTTGAGATGGCAGGGCTTCAGCCGGTATCCACGGATATCGAGATCCCGGCATCCCTCACAGAGGCTGACCCGCTGATGGCGGAGGTGCTGGACATCCAGTCCAAAGCCAAATGGACCTATGGGCAGAACCAGGCATACTGGTATCAGAACGTGATCGATACCTTCTCCACCCAGCTTCCGGAGCTGGCATATGAGAATATCTCCGTGGAGGATTTCTGCAAAAAGCTTTCCGAGGCTGCGCAGAAAAATTAAAACGGACTGCGGTATTGCAACGCGACTCTAAAACATTGACACACTGGTACGGCAGGCGGTATTTTCCGCCTGCCATCTATGTGACCGGAAAGGAGATAAAACGTGAGCACAAGAAATAAAAAACTGTGGATCGCCCTGTTTATTATCCCGTGCATGATCCTGTTCTGCATCGTATATGCGGCTCCGATCGTGACCGTTCTCTATACCTCGCTCTGTGAATACAGCGTTTCTGTGAAACCGAAATTCCAGGGCCTGGGGAATTTTATTGCGATCTTTCAAGACGAGGATTTTATAGAATCCATCAAAAATACGCTCCTGTGGGTGGTGTTACAGAGCACGGTCCATGTGACCATCGGATTTGTTATGGCCCTGATCCTGCGGAGAAAGCCTCACGGCTGGAAGGTGGTGCGCACCGCCTATATGATCCCCAATATCATACCGACGGCGGCTACGGGCGTGATGTTCACCCTGCTGTTAAACCCGTCCTTCGGCGTGATCAAGTCCCTCTGGACAGCTATTGGTATGGATGCGTCCCGGATTCCAAACCTGTTTGGTAATTCCCGGTATGCATTCTGGACTGTGACCATGACCTGGATCCTCTATTCTGGTTTCAACACGATCATCTTTTTGTCGGAGATGGGAGCGGTGGATCCGGCTATCTATGAGGCGGCAAGGGTGGATGGTGCAAAGCCGTGGCAGATGGACCGTTTTATCACGATCCCGCTGATGAAAAATATCTTCGGCACCTGCGTGATCCTGGCGTCTGTCGCCATGGTTTCCCAGTTTGATATCATCTACATGACTACCAAGGGCGGCCCCGGTAACTCGACTTTGAACCTGCCGATCTACCTTTACAAGGCGGCCACTCTGGAAAACAACTTCGGCAAGGCCAACGCGGTCGGCGTGGTCCAGATCGTCCTAGGACTGACCCTGGTGCTGCTGATCCAGAGGCTGTTCCGTGAAAAGAAAGAAAAGAAGGAGGCGTGAGCATGAAAATAGATTCCAAAGCAAAAAAGTGCCTGCTTAGCATTCCCCTGTACCTGTACATGATCTTCTTTGTACTCATCGCCATCGGACCGATGGTATGGGCATTTTTAAGCTCCTTTAAGACATATGCCGAGATCAACTCGTCGGCTGTGTCCCTGCCGTCCACATTCAATTTCAACAACTATAAAGACGCGTTCAAATATGCCCCGATCGCAAAATATTTTATGAACAGTGTGATGATCGTTGGGGTCAGCGTACTGGTGACGGTTTCGGCGGTAGCCATGTGCTCCTATGTGGTATCCCGGTTCAACTTTAAGCTGAAGACCGTGATCATCCTGCTGATCTCCGCCTGCCTGATGCTTCCGGCCCAGGCCATATCCCAGCCGCTCTTTACGATTTTCAAGAATCTGGGTATTTTTGATACCAAGCTGGGACTGGTCATCGTGTACTCCGCCATGGGAATTCCCATGTCCTTCTTTGTCATGACCAGCTACTACGCAACGATCTCCACGGCCCTTGAGGAGTCGGCCTACATAGACGGCGCAACCTTTTTACAGACCTTTTTCGGAATTATCCTGCCCCTTGCCAAGCCGGGGCTGGTGACGGTGGCGCTCCTGCAGTTTATCAATACCTGGAATGAGTTTTATTTCGCACTCATGCTCACCAGCGGCGATACGGCGCGAACCGTTCCGATCGCGCTGAATTATTATATGGGGACGTTTGCCAACAACTATTCGGCGCTGTTTGCGGCGGTGGTCATGACCGTGCTGCCTACGATCGTACTGTTCATCATACTTCAGCGTCAGGTGATGGAGAGCCTGACCGAGGGCGCTGTGAAAGGATAAGCTTATGGACTTGAATAAAAAACCAATCTATCCTGTGGAGCCGTGGAACATCAGGGAGACGGAATTCACCACAGAGTACAACTACAGAAACGAAACAACCTTTGCCCTGTCAAACGGCTATATCGGGACCCGGGGGACCCTCGAGGAGGATTACGGATTTGATGTGGATACGGGGTTGGAGGGCAACTTTATCAATGGGTTTTACGAGAGCGAAAAGATCCGGTACGGGGAAGCTAACTTTGGCTCCCCCGAGTACAGCCAGTCCCTTTTAAACCTGCCGGATTTAAAGAAGATCCGGCTGGAGATCTGCGGGGAAGTCTTTGATATGAGGCAGGGATCCATGGAATCCTATTCCCGGACGCTGGATCTGAAGAATGGGGTACTGGAGAGAAGCCTGTTATGGACCTCTCCGCAGGGACGTCAGGTGAAGCTGTGCATCCGGCGGCTGGTATCCTTCCGGTGCAAGAATCTGATGGAGACCAGCTACGAGGTTATCCCGGTCAATTTTTCCGGAACAGTCCGTTTTACTTCGTATCTTCATGCCGACGTGGAAAACCACACAAGGAAGACCAACCCCATCGTGGATTATGGGCCATTTGGAAGGAAGCTGGAGCCGGTCGGGCTTTCCGCTGCCGGGACGGGCATCTATTACGAGGGGATTACCCAGAACAGCAGGCTGACTATGGCCTGCGGGTGTGAACATGCGGTGCTGTATGATGGGAAGCGGGCTGCGGCAGAAGGGTCTGAGGAAGCGGAAGCCGGTCAGGTTCCGGTGTTGAAGGTAAGTAGCCGTGAGGCTCAGCTCGACGCAGACATTACCCTGCAGCTTGATGCGGAGGCCGGTCATTGTGTGACGCTGGAAAAGTATATGGGCTATACATCCTGCCTTGACATGCCGGAGGGAGAGCTTGCCGCCTGCGTGGAACAGGTATTGGCGGAGGCTGCGGCCCTTGGATTTTCGGGGGAGCGGCAGTGCCAGCGGGAATATATGGATTCCTTCTGGGCGTCCGCGGATGTGCAGGTGGATGGGGATGAACAGCTGCTTCAGGGAATCCGCTTCAACCTGTTCCACATCATGCAGGCTGCGGGACGGGACGGAAGGACCGGCATGGGAGCAAAAGGGCTGACCGGAGAGGGGTATGAGGGGCATTATTTCTGGGATACGGAAATGTATATGCTGCCGGTATTCATCTACACGAAGCCGGAGCTGGCAAGAACGCTTTTGGACTACCGCTACAATACCCTGGATCAGGCGAGGGCCAGGGCGAGGATTCTTGGACATGATACGGGGGCCCTCTATCCGTGGCGGACCATCAACGGCGAGGAAGCGTCCACCTATTATCCGCTGGGCACGGCCCAGTATCATATCAACGGGGATATTGCCTATGCGCTTTGCCTGTATCTGGACGTTACCGGGGATGTGGAATATCTAACGGAGAAAGGTGCGGAGATCCTGATCGAGACGGCGCGGGTGTGGGCGGACGTGGGGAGCTTTGCGGAGTGCCGCGGCGGAAAATACTGCATCTGCTCTGTGACGGGACCAGATGAATACAATGTACTTGTGGACAACAATTTTTACACAAACCTGATGGCGAGAGAGAACTTGAGAGCTGCCATAAAGGCAGTGGATTATATGAAAAACCACGCATGCAGAGCGTATGCTGCACTTGCAGAGCGGATTCATTTTGACTGGAATGAGACGCTGTTATGGGCAAAGATCGTGGATAATATGTATTTTCCTTATGATGAGAAACGGGGAGTCTACCCGCTGGATGACGGTTTCATGATGCGCAAGCCTTGGGATGAGAGCAGGATACCTCCCGAGAAGCGGGCGTGGCTCTATGAGAATTACCATCCGCTGTTCATCATGCGCCACAGGATGTCGAAGCAGGCGGACTCCATGCTGGGAATGTATCTGTACAGCAATCTGTTTACGGAGGAGGAGATCCGGAGAAACTATGATTTCTATCAGGAGGTGACTCTGCATCATTCTTCCCTCTCCACCTGTATCTTTGGGATCGTGGCGAGCCAGATCGGATATCACAGGGAAGCGTACGAGTACTTTTCCCAGTCAGCCAGGATGGATCTGGACGACTACCACAACAATGTCTACGCCGGGATCCACGGCGCCAATATGGCGGGGACCTGGCAGGCGATCGTCAACGGGTTTGCAGGGCTTCGGACCAACGCTTCCAGGCTGAGCTTTGCCCCGCATCTGCCTGAGGAGTGGAACGGGTACACGTTTAAGATCACTTACCGTGGCAGTCTTTTGAAGGTGGACATACGGCGTGGAGCGCATGGAGCTGAAGCGGCTTATACGCTGTTAAAGGGACCGGGACTGGAACTGTTTTCCGGAGGCAAAAAAATCGTTTTGGAGAAGGAAGGAGACTGCTGCTGTGAAAAAATATAAGGCAATCTTTTTTGACTGGGACGGCACAGCCGTGCTGTCCCGGAAGGCGCCCACCGGGCAGGTGGCGGAGCAGATGAAACGTCTGTTGGGACAAGGAGTCTGTCTGGCGGTCATCAGCGGGACCACCATAGAGAATATCGGCGGTGGAAGGCTCCATGAGGCATTTACACCTGGAGAGCGGAAGAATCTGTTTTACGGTCTGGGCCGCGGAGCCTACAATTATCACTTTACAGATGCCGGAGAGCCAGAGATCTTCTGCAATATGGTGCCGGACCGTCCGACCATGGTCAGGGTGCACCGGGCCTGCTATGATATCCATGAGCAGTTGTTTTCGGAGTATGGGTTTGAGACCGACATCATATTCAGCCGCCCCAATTACTGTAAGATAGACTTAATGGTAGGCAATGACCGGGGCGAGCACTTGTTTTTCCAGGATGACGAGCTTGGAAGACTGAAGGAGAGTATGAAAAACCACGGGATCAGGTCAGGGCTGACCGGGCTTCTTGAGCTGGCAGTCCAGGCAGGCAAAAAGCAGAACCTTCAGCTGTCTGCCACCACCGATGCAAAATATCTGGAGGCAGGTTTGACGAGTAAGAGCCATAATGTGGATATCATCCTGGATCATTTAAAAGAGACCCGCGGGATTCTTCCAGAAAACTGTGCTTTTTGGGGGGATGAATATGTGGGAATGGATGAGGGGCTTTTTGGCAGCGACAGCTTTATGATGACAGAAAAATCATGTACAGGAGATTTTTATGACGTGTCGGAAGCTTCCGGGAAACGTCCGGACGGCGTGAACGTGCTGGGCGGCGGTGTCGGGACATTTTTAGAGTTTTTGGAGGAACAGGGGGGAAGTTGGAAGAATAAGTGATAGTAATATTGAGATTGTGGCAGAAGGCCAACACCATAGACACATATGTTTGTTAAAGTACATCAAAAATCAGGAGGAAGTCTATAAAAGAGGATTTCCCCTGATTTTTTCTATATATAGCGAACATTACCTGAACACTATCTATGTATCCCTGCTGATACAGATTTGGTTTTGCTGAGATTTATGTTTTTCACGTTTCCGTAACACATACTTTGGTAAAATGAAAAAATATAAATCAGAAGGGAACTGGAAAATATGAAGGTACTGGGAATAAAACAAAGCTGGAGGCAATGGATAGCCGCCATACTGGTTGTGGTGATATCCGTCATGACCCCGTTTCAGACTGTGGCGGAGCATGGAAACAGCTTCCAGGCGGTTAATGATGTTGAGGAAGATGAAATCTTACTGGTCGATGACAGGGCGTTTGGCAATGTCTGGCAGGGCCATACTCCCTCTGATTCAGAGTTGGATGAGGAGGAGGATTGGGGGCATAGTACACCTTCTGATGCTGAATCAGAGGACGATATGGAACTTAGTACGCCCTCCGATTCCGAACTGGGAGAGGACATAGAACTGGAACGAAGTACACCGTCTGATATCAATCTGATGAGTGCAGATAACTTATATTGCGTCAAGTTTTATGTGGATTCAGAACTATGGGATGTGCAGGATGTTGAACGGGGCGGGCGGGCCCAGGAACCAGATCGTCCTTCAAAGGATGGCTATACTTTTGTAGGATGGAGCGCTGATTATACCAATGTAGCCAGGCATTTATCGGCAAGAGCTCAGTTTGTAAAAGGAACTTATGAGACACATAGAGTAACTTTTATTGATTATGACGGAAGCTGGTTAGCGAATGCACAGTATGTCATTAATGGACAGGATGCCTCTCGTCCAAGCAGCCCCAAACGGGATGGATATACATTTGTGGGCTGGGATAACCAGCGATTCTGTATTAAAAAGGATACTGTTATCACAGCACAATACCAGAAAGGGGACCTGAAAACCTATTTTCTTCAATACAAGGGCCGCTGTCCAGATAAAGACGGATCTTATAATCTTTTGAAAGAGGAATGGGTAGTGGAGGGGCAGGATGGTTCCCCACCGGAGTCGGAAGTGATACCTGGCTATACGTTTTGCCGCTGGCCTGATTCTGAATTCTACACGAATGTTCGGAGAGACTATACAATCCACGGTAAATATTATACTGGAGATGTTGAAACCTATAAAGTGGAGTTTGTCGACTACGACGGCCGCATGTTGTACGCCCCTCAGCAGATAGCCTGCGGACAGGATGCCTCTCGTCCAAGCAGCCCCAAACGGGATGGATATACGTTTGTAGGCTGGGATAACCAGCGATTCTGTATTAAAAAGGATACTGTTATCACAGCACAATACCAGAAAGGAGACCTGAAAACCTATTTTCTTCAATACAAGGGCCGTTGTCCAGATAAAGACGGATATTTTAATCTTTTGAAAGAGGAATGGGTAGTGGAGGGACAGGACGGTTCCCCACCGGAGTCGGAAGTGATACCTGGCTATACTTTTTGCGGCTGGCCTGATTCAGAATACTATACAAATGTCCAGGAGGACTATACAATCCGTGGTGAATATTATGCTGGAGATGTTGAAACCTATAAAGTAGAGTTTGTCGACTACGACGGCCGCATGTTGTACGCCCCTCAGCAGATAGCCCGCGGACAGGACGCCTCTCGTCCAAGCAGCCCCAAACGGGATGGATACACGTTTGTGGGCTGGGATAACCAGCGATTCTGTATTAAAAAGGATACTGTTATCACAGCACAATACCAGAAAGGAGACCTGAAAACCTATTTTCTTCAATACAAGGGCCGTTGTCCAGATAAAGACGGATATTTTAATCTTTTGAAAGAGGAATGGGTAGTGGAGGGACAGGACGGTTCCCCGCCTGAGTCGGAAGTAATACCTGGCTATACGTTTTGCCGCTGGCCTGATTCTGAATACTATACAAATGTCCAGGAGGACTATACAATCCGTGGTGAATATTATGCTGGAGATGTTGAAACCTATAAAGTGGAGTTTGTCGACTACGACGGTCGCATGTTGTACGCCCCTCAGCAGATAGCCCGCGGACAGGACGCCTCTCGTCCAAGCAGCCCCAAACGGGATGGATACACGTTTGTGGGCTGGGATAACCAGCGATTCTGTATTAAAAAGGATACTGTTATCACAGCACAATACCAGAAAGGGGACCTGAAAACCTATTTTCTTCAATACAAAGGCCGCTGTCCAGACAAAGACGGATTTTATAATCTTTTGAAAGAGGAATGGGTAGTTGAGGGACAGGACGGTTCCCCACCGGAGTCGGAGTTAATACCTGGCTATACGTTTTGCCGTTGGCCCGATTCTGAATTCTACACGAATGTTCGGAGAAACTATACAATCTTCGGTAAATATTACACTGGAGATGTAGAAACCTATAAAGTGGAGTTTGTCGACTATGATGGGCGCATGCTGTATGCCCCTCAATATATAACAGAAGGAGCTGAACCGGACGTTCCCAAAAATCCAACAAGGGATGGGTATACATTCACCGGATGGGATAAAACATTCTACCAGATAACAGCCCCAATAAAGATTCGGGCAGTGTATATACCGGGGACACATAATACCCATAAGGTTAAGTTTTATGGTAAAATAACAGGGGTGCAATCATGGGTAGTACTAAAAGAAGCACAGGTTCCAACCGGATATGATGCCTCTGCTCCCATTCCTCCAGTATATGCAGGTTATGTATTTACGGGATGGGACAGCAGCTATACAAATATCCAGTCCAACAAATACATTTATGCAAGTTACCAATCAGAAGATTCCGTAACCGGAACAAACAAGCTTAGGATATATAAAACCCTGCTGTCAAAATTAGACTTATCGGACGAGCTTGAAGATGCCCTAATTCAGTTAGGCGAATATCTGGCAAACGCTGATAATGACGGACCGACCTCCAGGTCACTTGTGGTCAGCGGTGAATTAATTGTACTTATTGCTACGCTTATATACTCATGTGGAGTGTATCTGGCCAGGCCTCTGTTCAAAAGTATAGCGAATTGCATCACTACGTGCTTTGGACATGTTGCTGACGCGGTTGTGGATGCGATAGAGGCTGAACTTGAAGTGCTTATAAACGAGGGGGAATCTGAGGCTATAGCCATTGGCTTGGGAGATATTGCAGGACAATATGGTCTTTTTGAATGTAAAGAAGCGGCTGATGCCATGGCTGAGTACTTGAGAAAACAGAAACAGGAATTTAAATTTATTACGATGAAATATCCAGCCTATTCAAGTGGTTATATTATTTCTTTCACTAGAGAAGCACTTTTTGGCATTAATAGTGAAGAGTCTATAATAAGCAAAAATGGCTATCATTATGGTATTGAATATTACGGAATAGTTTATTGTAATGTTCACCCATTGGGTTTGCCAAGAGCGGTATGGGAGGCTGATTTCTGGGGAGATGGGCAGGCCGAAAGAACAATTACACCACCTTAAATTAAATCTGAAAAAAGGAGTCGGAATATCTTCCGAAATAAGAGATGAAAGAATTAATAGATGTATTATATCTAATAAAAGAAAATCCTGATGAATATATAGGAAAAAGGAGTTTGGAAAGATTATATTGTTTTATTCATGGTTATGTTAAGTGCCAATATATAAAAGATTGTACTACCCCTATATGGCTAGAAAAATTTATGATATATTTGCAAGAAAAATACAGTGAAAAAAGGTGTATTGAAGTTCCATCTATAATACGCCAAATTACTTTATCAGATGAAGAGGCGTTTGATAAATACTATGAACTTTTAGAAGATTTCTTCCAAAATGTTTGAAAGGTGGTGTATGAATGAATTATATGAAAGATGTACTATATGAAATGAGAAACAGACCTATAGTGTACTTGGGTAAAAATGAAATTGAATATTTATATGCATATATAAATGGCTATATGTATCGACTTTTTCAAGAAGAAGATACCATACCAGAATTTTATCCAGGATTTCAGGAATACATCGAAACAAAATACAATGTAACCACCGGGCAGCATTGGAGCAAAATTCTTGATTTCTATTCTGAGAGTGAGGAAGAGGCATTAAAAAAATTTTTTCAGCATTTAGATGAATACACACAGATTGATGAGAATGGAAAAAAGAACAATTAATGTATCCTAGTATTCACCCGGCTTTGCCGGGCGATGTCCCTCGGCGTGGGTGGCGCAAAGCCACCCAGCCTTTAACCCGCACACAATTCGACCTTACCAATTTCAAGACAAGAAGTGAGATTTTCGGCAAATTAAACAAAGCTATTGTAACCCTGTTTTTAAATTGCCCTACAAATCCAGAATACTGCGGCACTGGCATATCTTCAGGTGGCTACCAAAAGCGGCACACTGGGCGATACGGTGCGTCACGTACGGCAATTACATCTGTGATGGTTCTTGCGGTTTTCTCTCTGTGTATGATCAAGTAAAGGAGGATGCTCGTGCATGTTTCACCAGTAAGAAACCGGTAAGGGAAATGCAAGAATCCGTAAGTTGACCATTCATAATCTTTCATAGTAATATTGCGCGGAAGAGGGGGTACGGGGGAAATGAAATACCAGAAAATAATACGTCACGAATCTATAAGAAATATATTTTCCCAGCCCTTTATGCGGCATTATTCCATAAATCTCCCTGCAGTTTCTGCATCACATTCCACAAATATTAAAAACAATCGAAAAATGACTTGAAAGCATCATCAATCAGAGCTAACATACACCACACCCTGAAAGAAATAAGTTCCCTTTGCCTGGCAGCATCACAGGCTCGGCTCTGAGCCGCAAACAGAAATAAGGCAACGTTTTTGGCTTTTTTTGCGTTTGAAATGGTTGTATTTAAAGCGAATATGGAAAAAATTTCAAATAAATTTTAAAAAGTTGTTGACGGCTAACTTTAGTTAGCGTATACTAATTCATGTCAAATACAATCCAGAGGATCTGATAAATTTTGAGAAAAGAGGGTGAACATATGCCGCTTACAATGATGCCGGCCGGAGAGGTGAGCAGGATTCACAGAGTTGGTGGAAACGACGAGACCAGGAGATTCCTTGAAAATCTGGGATTTGTTTCCGGAACGGAGATTACAGTCATATCAGCGATCGGAGGGAACGTGATCGTGAACGTTAAGGACTCCAGGGTCGCGGTCAATGAGGATATGGCGCGGCACATTATGGTTTAGGATATCATTTTATGGATGCCGTATCATATGAGAGATCAGTCATAAGGAAGGGGATATAAGCGATGACGTTAGGTGATGCAGAGGTTGGAAGCACCGTTATGGTAAAGAAGATCACAGGTGACGGCGCGTACAAGCGGCGGATTATGGATATGGGGATCACGAAGGGAAGCGAGCTTTATATCAGGAAGCTGGCGCCGCTTGGCGATCCGGTGGAGATCACCGTGAGGGGGTATGAGCTTTCTTTGAGAAAGAACGACGCTCAGTGTGTGGAAGTGGAGTAAGACCTGATCATATTGTTTGAAAAAATGAACAGAGAAAAGAACGGCTCATGGGAGGAGAAAAGAGATGGCGATAAAGATTGCACTTGCCGGAAACCCGAACTGTGGAAAGACCACAATGTTCAATGCGCTGACCGGGGCAAACCAGTATGTTGGAAACTGGCCGGGGGTTACCGTAGAGAAAAAAGAAGGAAGGTTAAAGTCAAAAGGGAAACATGAGGACGTCATCGTGACGGACCTGCCGGGAATTTACTCCCTTTCTCCGTACACATTGGAGGAAGTGGTAAGCCGTGATTACCTCCTGAAGGAGGATCCGGATGTGATCGTGAACCTGGTGGATGCGACGAATATCGAGAGGAACTTATACTTGACCACCCAGCTGGTTGAGACCGGGATCCCGGTTGTGATCGCTCTGAATATGACGGACCTTCTGGAAAAGAGAGAGATCAGGATCGATACGGAGCGCTTATCCATGCTTATGGGCTGTCCGGTCATCGAGACATCTGCTCTGAAGCAGACAGGTCTTGACCGGCTGATCGACGAGGCTGTGGTTGTTGCAAAGAAGCGCACTGCCGACGTACCGGGGGAGATTTTTTCAAAGGAGATGGAGCGCGCAATCGCTGAAATACAGGATGCGTTGCCGTCAGAGCTTGCAGAGAACCAGAAAAGGTGGTATGCTGTTAAGTTACTGGAGAACGACAGCAAAGTGGTGGAGAGCATACAGCTTTCCGGTGCTGGAAGGACTGCTGTGGAAAAGGTGAGAAAAGCACTGGAGCAGCAGCGCGATGATGATATGGAAAGTATTGTAACCGATGAGCGTTACCGATATATCCAGAAGATCGTCTCCACTTCCGTGAAAAAAGGAAAAAACAAGATGACGGTCTCCGATAAGATCGATCAGGTGGTGACCAACCGGATCCTGGGAATCCCGATCTTTGTGGCCGTGATGTTTGTGGTTTATTACATATCTGTTACTACCATCGGTACTCTTGTGACTGACTGGACCAACGACACCTTTGTGGGGGCGGTCCAGGGAGTTGTGGGTGATTTCCTTGTGAGCGTGGGTACCAGCGATGTGATCCAGAGCCTTGTGGTGGATGGTGTGATCGGCGGTGTTGGAGCGGTGCTGGGCTTTGTGCCTCAGATGGCGATCCTGTTTTTATTCCTCTCCATCCTGGAGGACTGCGGCTACATGGTGCGTATCGCATTTGTTATGGACCGCGTATTCCGCCATTTCGGGCTTTCCGGAAAGAGCTTTATCCCGCTGCTGATCTCTTCCGGCTGCGGTATTCCCGGGATCATGGCGTCCAGGACGATCGAGCAGGACAACGACAGACGCCTTACGATCATGACGGCTACGTTTATCCCCTGCGGCGCGAAGCTGCCGGTCATCGCTCTGATGGGCGGCGTTATGGCGGGTTACGCTACGGGGAGCTATGAGGCAGGCGGTTTGATCGCCCCGGCCATGTATTTTATCGGGATTGCGGCAGTTCTGGTTTCTGCGATCATGCTGAAGAAAACAAAACCGTTTTCCGGCAAACCGGCCCCGTTTGTCATGGAGCTTCCGCAGTACCATCTTCCGTCTGTAAAGACCGTGCTTCTGCATGTGTGGGAGAGGCTGAAAGGGTTTATCATTAAGGCAGGTACGATCCTGTTCCTGGCCTGTGTCGTTATGTGGTTCCTGGGCGGTTTCGGGTTTACTGAGGGCGGCTTCGGTATCGTGGAGGACAGTGCAGATAGTCTGCTGGCATTAGTCGGCGGCGCGATTGCGCCTCTGTTTGCACCCCTGGGATTTGGCGGATGGCAGCCTGTGGCAGCCTCCCTGTCCGGTTTTACGGCAAAAGAAGCGATCGTGTCGACCATGGGCGTGCTTGCCAATGTGGCAGGTGACACCGAGGATGCGGTAACCGTTGCTCAGGCGGTACAGATGTGGTTCCCGACCACTCTGGCGGCATTTTCCTTCCTTCTGTTCAACATGCTGGATTCACCGTGTCTTGCGGCGATCGCTACCATGGCACAGCAGCTTCAGTCCAGAAAATGGTTTTGGTTTGCGATCCTGTTCCAGAACATCTTTGCATACATGGTATGCTTAAGTGTATACCAGATCGGTTCCTTTGTAATGGGAGGTGCATTTGGACTGGGTACTGTTGCGGGGATCGCGGTGGCGCTGGTGATTCTGTTCATGCTGTTCAGGCCAGATCCATATAAGGATCAGAAAACTTCTTACAGGAGTTCTGTTCAGGCAGCGTCTTAGTCTTTCCTGGCAGAGAAAGGTGATAGAATGATAGTAGATATTGTGATTGCAGCCCTGATATTCGGGTACTGTGCATATGTGATCTACCGACAGCGCAAAGACCGTCAGGCGGGCGGATGTACCGGCTGCTGCGGCAGCTGCGGAGGCTGCAGCCATGCCTGTACGCCAACACATGGAGTGCCGGCACATGGCGCAGCTGACGGAAAAAGGAGCTGACGGTCATGGGGAATTCGACAGGTTCCATGTTCTATATGGTGGTGATCCTTAGTGGAGCCTATCTGGCGGGAATGCTGCTTTTTGAAGGATATCGTTTCTTTAAGAAATGGCGGGACAGGAGACGGGACCGCCGGTTTGGCGAAGAGAAAGGCTAGAGGGGTACAGCGTGGCAAATGTGATTGTATTGCTTTTGGTTGTCATGCTTTTAGCGCTTGCGCT
This sequence comes from Clostridium sp. AN503, assembly GCF_040719375.1. NCBI lineage: Bacteria > Bacillati > Bacillota > Clostridia > Eubacteriales > Clostridiaceae > Clostridium > Clostridium sp. AN503. The sequence continues at coordinate 1,116,234 of NZ_JBFDTP010000002.1, forward strand.
GAAAGGCACGATAAAGCATTTTAAGGGAGAAGGCCCCTGCTGCGGCGGAGGGGCCTGCGGCCTGCCTCCCACAGCGGAAAAGAAGCTGGAGCAGCCCGTTATGGAGAAGATGACGATCCATGTATCCGGCATGCACTGCCAGAATTGTGTGAATACCCTTACAAGAGCTATTGACAGGATTGACGGAGCATCCGCCAGAGTCAGTCTGAGCCGGCAACAGGCAGTTGTTTCCTGTGACCGGAAGATCGGCGAGAGTAGCCTGCGCAAAGCAGTGGAGGATGCCGGATATCAGGTGGTTTCCATAGAATCCCAGTAAAAGTTGCAGGAAAAACAACTTGACATTTTCTCTGAGTTAGCGTATGATAACTATGAGAATGATAATCAGTATTACATAACTGATTTTGCTGCCAGATGAAAATGTAAAGAGGAGGTTCGCTTATGTCTGTTGAGGCAAAAAAAGGATTTATTATACAGGAACTGAAAAAGAACGGATGCAGGATCACCAGTCAGAGACAGCTTTTGATCGATATTATTCTTCAGGATGAATGCAGCTGTTGTAAGGAGATCTATTACAGCGCGGCCAAGCTCGATCCGACCATTGGTATGGCAACGGTTTACCGCATGGTGAAGACCCTTGAGGATGCCGGGCTGATAAAGCGGAAAAATATGTACCGCATTGATTGTGAGAGTGCAGCCGCCAGTGCATAGATATGTGAAGTGACAGATTGGTCATAAGGATATTGCAGTAACGAAAACAGGATTTTCAGCGTAAAGCGAAGGTCCTGTTTTTTTGTTGGCACACCGGATTTTCTGCGGTCTTTTAATTCTGGTCTGAAAGGGAATCGCTTCTTGTTTTTGCAGGAATAATAGCATATAATGAAAAATACGGAAGCAGTTTGTATCAATAAATAAAATACAGGGATTGGAAACAGATCAAGATGGATATTACTGCAATTAAGTATTTTTTATGTCTGGCAGAGTGCTTGAATTTTTCGGAGGCGGCAGAGCGGAATTATATCTCTCAGTCCTCATTCTCAAAAACCATCATAAAATTGGAGAAAGAGATCGGCGTAAAGCTGGTGGACCGGAAACATCATCCGATCGCTTTGACCAAGGGCGGGGAGTGCTTTTACCGGCATTTTAAAGCCATGGAGCCTGTGTATAGAGGAGCCATGGACGACCTGATGCGTTATTCGGACAACGAGGAGATCAGTGTGCTCATCTGTCCCAAATCTTACGCTTTTAAAGATGCGCTGAACGATTTTGTCATCAATACGGCAGGTGCCAGCGTTCGTTTTATGGAGACAACGAACTACAGGGAGATCATAGAAACCATGCTTTCAGGCGATTATACGTTCAGCATCAGTTCCCGTCCGCTGATCGTCCCTCCCCAGCTTAAGGTCACGGAATTGTATGACGACTCCCTTTATCTGGCTGTGCCCAGGGATTCTGTATTTGCGGGTAAGAAGATGGTCTCTTTGACAGAGCTGGATGGGGAAGTTCTGGTAGAAAGCAGCTTTTCCAAATGTCTTGTGGAAGAACTGATGGAACAGTTCCCATTCCGTCCCCGTCGGATCATACCGGACGACGGGACGGAAATGCGGCGGGAAGAGATGTTCCACAGGGTTATGGTAGGCGTGGGTGCCAGTATCAATCCGGGCAGAGATATTACCGCCTTTCGGGGAAGTAATATCGTCTGCGTACCGATCAAAGAAATGCTGGAATTCCCGGTGGTCCTGCTTGAGCAGGCAGGAGAACCGGATTCGCTGGTGAAACAGCATTTCCGCAGCTGGATGAGAAAAAATCTGGAGGGGTATGTTTACAGCAAACTGGAATCCCTGGAGACTACTGAAACGTAATGTGGTCAATCTGAATGCGGCCGGAGAGGATCTCAATCTTAATACAGTGCCGCCGGCTGACCGGCAGGGACAGGCTTTCGATTTCCTTAAAACTGCCGCTGCCTGGGATCTGCACCATATAACCGCCATTGCCGTTGCTGATCTGAATGGAAGAAGGTTCTGCTGCGCGCAGAGTCAGATACACTCTGCATTTCTCTCTCACATCAAAAACGGTATAGGAGACGTACTCGCCGGTATTCAATTCCAAAAGCAGGTTTTCCAATGGCCTTTGTACAGGAGCGGGGGAAGGATCGAAGGCCATGGAGCGGCGGGGTGGGAGCTTCCCGTCTTTTAATACCAGCTTGATCCGGTCTTCCGTTCGGTAATCAAATACATTTCCATAATCCCACCCTCCATAGAAAGAGTGGGGGGCGGAATCGTAAGCGGCGGCAGGCACCTGCCTTCCGGGTTTCCGAAGGATGTACGCGTGCTGCTCGGGGGACAGGATGCAGTTTTCAAATTTCATGTTCTCCAGCATTTCGTCAAAGATAGCCTGGCATTCTGTATAAGATGGACGGGGGGCGCCCTCGTTTAAGCAGGCCAGTATGGTGTCCCAGTTTCTGGGGAGCCGGTACTGTACCGGGTCCCGCCGGAGCGATCCATCCGGAAGCGTGGATACCTTCCAGCTCCAGAGGTTAAAACCGATGCCCAGGCAGTCTGCTGCCTCCAGCAGTGCGGCGATGTCCTGATAAGGCCCGCCGCCTTCGCCCATCCAGACCGGAACATTGAGCCGGAGGCCTGGCTCCAGATACCGGAACAGAGAACGGCGTTCCGGAGAAAGACCATAATAATGGATATGGATGCACCAGTTATTGCATGCCGGGTCAAAATTGTGGTCAAATATTTCGGTGTTGGTGGCAGCCTGTGCGCCTTCTAAGGTGAGCATGTGGTTTTTGTCAATAGCGCGGATCCGTTCTATCAGCTGGTCGTAGAAAGTGGACAGCCTGGGCATCAGGTACAGGGAGTCTGATGATGCCAGCGGCTCGTTGAGCAGATCGTAGCCGCCCACGATCCACCGGTCTTTGTAACGTCTTGCGATTTCTTCCCATAAAAGCATTGTGCGTTCCATGCTCTCTTCCTCAAGAAAAAAACGGGGGAAGTATTCCAGGCCGTCATCGCACCGGATACCGGATTGTCCTCCCGGCGCTGTGTGCATATCGAGTATTGCATAGAGCCGGTATTTTTCGCACCAGTCCAGGACCGTTGTCAGCATCTCAAAGCCATCCTCATTCCATTGGATCTCTGATTCCTCCGGAAGGAATACCCTGGCATTTAAGGGGAGACGGATGGAATTATATCCGTATTGTGCCATCGCTTTGATATCGGCTTCTCCCAGATGGTTATGATACCATTTGGGCCAAAATTCACGTGCATATTTACTGCCGCACAGCAGGCGGATGCTGCTTTCTATGGTCCGGGCCCGGTCAAAGCGCTCCGGTACCTGGTGGGGATCTTTACCTGACCAGGGGCGCGGATAGTCCCCGCACAAAAACCCCTCCGGATTGGTCCAGTTTCCGGCTCCCCAGCCCCGCAGCAGGATCTCTTCTCCATTTCCATTACACATCCTGCGCCCGTCGGCGTGCAGAAAACCAGAAACACGTTCATTGGAATATATATCCATAATCATACCTCCATTCTGATTTCTATTAGTTAAAGTATAATATAGGTCTCAGCTGCCGTTCAATTCAAATATAGCGGTGCAGGTGATTCCAAAATGGAATACAAAAATGCGTGATGCCACAGACAGTTACCGAGAAGCTGTTAAGCGGCATTATTTTTTGTATAAGGAAAAACACATTATTCTGTTTTGGAATAATTGACGCATGGAAAGATGAATTGAGATGCGATCGCTTTTTTGGTAGTATAAAAGCACGAAATGAATCCATAAAACGACAAAAAAATGGTGGAATTTACCATTATCTCCATTGCTGGCACAGGGGATTGTCGGAAATGTGCCGAATCACTGAGACGGTTCCTTGAACGGGAGCGTCCGGAAAAAGAGAAGGAGAGGGTACTTTATGAAAAGGAACACATGGAAACGGGCAGTTAGTATGTTTGCAGCGGCAGGGCTTGCAGCCAGCCTGCTTGCCGGGTGCGGGGGCAGCAGTTCCCAGGATCAGCCAGCGGCGGCTGTAAAAGGTACGAAGGATGTTGATCCGGAAGGTACAGCAGCAGTGAAGAACGTGGCGTTTGCAATCTCCTCCGACAACGGAGACCTGTCGCCATTTGGCGGTGACAGCGGCGGGCGTCATCATACCTACCGGATGCTGTATGATTGTCTCTGTGCAAGCTACGGCCTGGGCCAGAGCGTGGAAGATCTTCAGGGGCAGATCGCAAAATCATGGACGGTTGTGGACAGCAGGACAGTGGATGTGGAGCTGTATGATTATGTAAAGGACAGCCAGGGGAACGAGATCAAGGCCAGCGATGTGGTTTACAGCTATGAGCAGGCCATAGCAAGCGGAACGATGGAAAAGTTAAACGGTTATTTAGATGAGGTCAAGGCGACCGGAAACTATACGCTCCGGATCACCCTGACAGGAAGCTCCAAAGGCGCGATGGAGTGGTGTCTTACCACGGTCCCCATTGTCAGCGAGGCCTGGTTCTCGAAAGCCTCGGATGCTGACAAGACCAACAACCCGGCAGTCACAGGTGCGTATATCCTGGCAGAAAATGTATCCGGCGCACATACCACGCTGAAGAAAAATGAAGATTACTGGCAGACAGACGAATCCCTGCGAAGTTATTATGACACGCAGACCTTTGATACCATCACCATCAATGTGCAGAAGGAATCCAGCATGAGAGTGATCGCGCTGGAGAATGGGGAGGTGGACATTTCACAGAATATCCTGTCCTCAGACATCGCCGCATTCATGAACGAGGATGGGACCCCGGTGGACGGATGGAACGTGTACCCGGATGAGAATGGGCGGATGAACGTGATGATGTTCAACAACGATAACAGTGTGTTCGCGGATAATAAGGAACTGCGCCAGGCGGTTTTATATGCCATAGATTTTGAGGGAGTGCGCCTCGGCTACGGCAACGCGGCCTTCAACGGTTCTGTGTGCCATGATTTTTCGCCGGATGTGGCATCTGATTATATCGATTCCTGGAAAGAGGAGGATTACTACGATTACAACGTGGAAAAGGCGAAGGAGCTGCTGGCGGCAGCGGGTCATCCGGACGGAGGCTTCCCGGTTAAGCTGATGTATCAGAACAGTACGACGGCCACCGCAGGACTGACCGTGTTACAGAGCTATCTGGCGGAAGTGGGCATTGACTGTGAACTGATGCCGGTAGATCAGGCGCTGTTCAACAGCTATAAATATGACAATACCAAATGGGATATCATCGTAGATTCCAAAGCTACCTCCGATTATGTTACATCTGTCTGGGAAAATGTGTTTGACACCAGGGCATTCCAGAACGGGAGCGCATGCTTTACCCATGACGACAAGCTGCAGACCTTATTGGAGACTGCTGCCAACACAGAGACCACCAGCGAGGCGGCCCTGCAGGAATTTCATGATTATCTGAAGGACCAGGCCTACGCAGTCGGCATGTTCTGGAATTACTCCTACTATGTGGCGCAGGACGGGATCACAGAAATTCCCCAGGACGGGTTCGGCAATGTGACGGCGTCAACTTTGGGGATCGCAGAAGATTATGTATCGGTGACAGACCGGTGATCTGGAGGATGGAATGGGAAAATATATTTTAAAACGGGTTATGCTGATGATTCCCATACTGCTTGGCGTATCCATATTGATCTTTACCCTGATGTATTTTGTGCCGGGAGACCCGTGCGAGATCATACTGGGGGCGGCTGCAACGGAGAACCAGGTGGAGGAATTAAGGCAGCAGCTGGGGCTGAATGATCCATATATCGTCAGGCTTGGTAATTTTTTAAAAGAATTGATTGTGCACCAGAGCTTTGGAAAGTCCTATATTTTCGGGACGGATGTCGGCGCAGAGCTGATGGCAAGATTTCCCAAAACCCTGACCCTGGCGGCGTTCAGTATCCTGCTGTCCATGCTGGTGGGCATCCCGCTGGGGATCAACGCGGCTATCCATGCCAATAAGACCCAGGATCATATTTCCATGTTTGTTTCGATGGTCGGCGTGTCCATGCCAAACTTCTGGCTGGCGCTGATGCTGGTGCTTTTATTTTCCTTAAAGCTGCACTGGCTGCCGTCCAGTGGCGACAAGGGCTGGGTCTATTATATCCTTCCAGTGCTGGCAAATGCACTGGGAGGGATCGCGGGGATCGCAAGGCTCACCAGGTCCAGCATGCTGGAGGTCATCCGGGCGGACTATGTGACCACGGCGCGGGCGAAGGGCGTTTCTGAGAGGCACGTTATCTGGAGTCATGCGCTGCCCAATGCCCTGATCCCGATCATCACCATCTGCGGCGGCAGATTTGGCGGCCAGCTGGGTGGGACGATGGTGATCGAGACGGTGTTCTCCATCCCTGGCATTGGTTCCTATCTGATCAACAGTATCAATAACCGGGATTACAATGCGGTGCAGGGCAGCGTGCTGTATATCGCCTTTACCTTCGGTGTGGTCATGCTGCTGGTGGATCTGATCTATGCCTACGTGGACCCCAGGATCAAGGCGCAGTATGAGGGACAGAGCAAGAAGAAAATGAAAAAGAGCAAGGGGGTGCAGGCTGGTGCTTAACCGTACAGAAGCAGCAAAAAAGCAGAAGCAGATGCCAAGGACCGGTTCTGCGGCTTACGTTTGGATGAAGATCTGCAAGAATCCGCTTGCCCTGGCAGGCGTGGTCATCCTGATCGCCCTGGTAGCGCTTTCGGTCCTGTCCCCTTTTATCATGCCTTATGACTATGCAAAGGCAGAGATGGCAAACGCTTATATGAAGCCAAATGCCAGCCACTGGTTTGGATGTGATGAACTGGGCAGGGATATCATGGCGCGTATCTTTTATGGCGCCCGGTATACGCTGAGCGTCGGCGTGTTGTCGGTACTGATCTCAGCCACGCTGGGAATCCTGTTGGGAGCTCTTGCCGGATATTTCGGCGGCGTGGTGGACCAGATGGTCATGCGTTTTCTGGATATTATGGCTGCATTCCCCCAGCTTCTGCTCGCAATTGCCATATCAGCAGTTTTGGGGACCGGATTTGACAAGTGTATTTATGCGCTGGGTATTTCAGGTATTCCTCATTTCGCACGGATGATGCGGGCGAATATCCTGACGATCCGCAACCAGGAATTCGTGGAGGCGGCCACCTCCATCACCTGTTCCAAAGCAAGGATCATCATAAAGCATGTGATCCCCAATGCGATCGCTCCGCTGATCGTCGAGATCTCCATGTCGATCGCAAGCGCAGGCTTATCCGCATCCTCCTTGAGCTTTATTGGGCTGGGTGTGACGCCGCCTACTCCGGAATGGGGCGCAATGCTGGCGTCTGCACGGAACTATATCCGCTTATATCCTCATATGATCATGTTTCCGGGGGTATTTATCATGATGAGCGTTTTGAGCTTCAACCTGATCGGGGATGCGATCCGTGACGCCCTGGACCCGAAACTGAAGGATTAGGAGATGGAGGAGGAAAGACAATGATAAAAAAAGAAGTGAATAAAGACGTATTCCTCTCCATCCGTGACCTGGTGGTGGAATATCAGTCAGAGGGAAAAACAGTCCATGCAGTGAACGGAGTATCCTTTGACCTGGAAAAAGGAAAGACCATTGGTCTGGTGGGAGAGACCGGCGCGGGGAAAACCTCCATTGCCAAAGCGATATTAAGGATTCTGCCGGATCACGCCACAAAGCGGGCCGACGGGGTTGTATGGCTTGACGGACGAGATATCATGGAGATCCCGGAAACAGAAATGCAGAAATTGCGCGGACATACTCTGTCCATGATCTTTCAGGATCCCATGACGGCCTTAAATCCTGTAAAAACAGTGGCGGACCAGATTGCTGAAGTGGTAAAGCTCCACACCAGTTTGGGAAAGGCAGAGTCTCTGGAGAAAGCAAAGGAAATGCTTGGAATGGTAGGGATCTCGCCAGACCGGGCAGGGGAGTATCCGCATCAATTTTCGGGAGGCATGAAGCAGCGGGTGGTCATCGCCATGGCGCTGGCATGCAGTCCACAGGTCCTGATCGCGGACGAGCCGACAACGGCTCTTGACGTGACCATCCAGGCCCAGGTGCTGGAGATGATCAATGAGCTGAAGGAAGAATTGCAGACTTCCATGATCATGATCACTCATGACCTGGGTGTGGTGGCGGAAACCTGTGATACGGTTGCGGTGACCTATGCAGGACAGATCATCGAGTACGGTACCCTGGAAGATATCTTTGACCACCCGGCGCATCCCTATACGATAGGGCTGTTCCGCGCGCTGCCCAACATGAACAAGGGAGTGGAACGTCTTTCCCCCATAGAGGGTCTGCCGCCTGATCCTACCGACCTTCCGGCCGGGTGCAGCTTCTCGCCGCGGTGCCCTTATGCATCAGAAGCGTGCCGGAGTGGGGAGATAAAAAATATACAGATCACCGATACACATGAGTGCCGTTGTATCCGCGTGAAAAAAGAGGAGGTATGACATGGCTCCGCTGCTTGAAGTACAACATTTAAAAAAATATTTTCCTACCAGCAAGGGCGTGGTCCATGCGGTTGATGATGTGACATTTCGTCTGGATGCAGGCAGGACCATGGGGGTTGTAGGCGAATCCGGGTGCGGCAAGTCCACGCTTGGACGGACTGTGATCCACCTCCAGGGAAGTACCGACGGGAAGATCATTTTTGACGGCAAGGATGTGACCCGTGTGAAAGGAAAGGACTTAAACGCGCTGCGCAGCGATATGCAGATTGTGTTCCAGGACCCATATTCCTCATTAAATCCCCGTATGTCTGTCCATGATACGATCATAGAGCCGCTGATCCTGTCGAAAAAATACAAGACCACGGCGGAGGTGGAGAAAGAGGCTGACCGCCTTATGGACATGGTGGGCATCGAATCCCGGCTGAGGGGCGCCTATCCCCATGAGATGGACGGAGGACGACGCCAGCGTGTGGGTATTGGAAGGGCTCTGGCCTTAAATCCCAGATTTATAGTCTGTGATGAACCGGTCTCAGCGCTGGATGTATCGATCCAGGCGCAGGTCTTAAATCTGCTCATGGATCTGCAGAGAGACTTGAATCTTACCTATATGTTCATCACCCATGACTTATCAGTGGTGCGCCATATATCCCATGATATCTGTGTCATGTATCTTGGACAGCTTGTGGAGACCTGCAGTACAGAGGAGTTGTTTGAGCATCCCTGCCATCCTTATTCCAGGGCGCTGCTTTCAGCAATCCCGTCCGTGGATATCCATAACCCGCCAAAACGGATCGTTATCAAGGGCGAGCTGGTTTCGCCGATCGATCCCAAACCGGGATGCCGTTTCCTTGCCAGATGTCCCTATGCAGGGGAAGAATGCAGGAAGCCGCAGGAACTGACGGAGATAGGGGCGGGGCATTTTGTGTCGTGCTGCAGGGCAAAAGAGATCAATCAGAGAAAGGTGTAAAAAATATGCAAAAGGAAATGCGACCGATTGAGTCACAGCTGAAGTCCAGAAGGATAAAATTTGAAAAGCCGCAGAATACCATCAGCCGTGCATTCATGAAAGAACTGCGGGAACACAACAAAACCAGAAGGATCTACGACATCAATCCCTATGTGGAGGTGTATCAGTTCCGGGACAATCTGTTCGGCCTGTTTGCCGAAAACTGCGACGGGATGGGAGACGTCTGGATGTACCTGATCATCGGCCCGCAGAGGGCCATGCTGATCGACACCGCTTACGGGCTTGGAGATTTAAAAGGGCTTGTGGGCCAGCTGACGGGAGGAAAGGAACTGATCGTTGTCAATACCCATGACCATTTTGACCATGCATATGGAAACTGCAGGTTTGAAACGGTATACTGCCATGAGCATCTCGTGCCAAACCTTGAAAACCAGCATGCCCATATGTGGGATTATCTGTTCGATGCGTGGGGGAATAACATCTGGCTGGAATTCGACCGCAGCGATCTGCCGATGTTTAAAAAGTATGAGATCATCGGCGTCCCGGACGGGTATACATGGGACTTGGGAGACGGGTATGAGGTGGAACTTGTACTTACGGGAGGCCACGCTGCGGGCCATGCAGCTTATCTGGATAAGCATGACCGTATTCTCTTTGGCGGGGACAATATCTGCTCAGATGTATCGGGCTGCGGCAATGTGGGAAGTCCACGGATAGCCGGGCCCTATGCGGAAGATACGCTTCTGTCCTTCTACCGGGAGCGGGTAAGTGATCTGGTGGACCGTATGGATGAGTATGATTATATTTTCCCACAGCACTTTATGAATAATCTGGAAAACAATCTGATGCCGGAGATCCTGGCGGCCCTGGATGCAGTCTTAAAAGATCCGGAAGCCTATGATTATAAAGAAGAGACCTGGGGGAAAATGAGGGATCAGAAAAATACACGTTACTATAAATATATCAGGGGATTCAGCGTGATCGCATATGGTATTGGCAGCGGGAAGGAGCAGCGATAGAGATGCAGAAAGAGATAATGCAGGGACAGATGTGGCCGATCAGAGGGCAGTCTAAGGCAAAACGCATTGCATGGGGATCGCCTCAGAACCAGATCAGCTGGGCATATATGAAGATGCTGCGCGAGGGAAACAGCACATGCAGGATCTATGGCTGCAACCCTTATGTGGAGGTATATCAGTTCCGCGACAATCTGTACGGCCTGTTCAACCAGAACAATGACGGGGCGGGGGATGTGTGGATGTATGTACTGATCGGGCCGGAAAAAGCCATGGTGATCGACACGGCCTGCGGACTTGGGAAACAGCGGGAGCTGGTGGAGGAGATCACAGGCGGAAAACCCTATATTGTGGTCAATACCCACCTGGGGCCGGATCATTCCTACGGAAATATCCATTATGACCGGGTATACTGTCACGAGTACGAGGTGCAGAACATAAAAGACCGGGTAAAACCGGGCATGTTCGACTATTTGTTTGATGAGGACGGGGCGCCCATCTGGCTGGAGTTTGACCCGGCGGATCTGCCGGAATACAGGGATTATGAGCTGATCGGCGTCCCGGACGGACATATATTTAACCTGGGTGGAGATTATGATGTGGAGCTTGTTTGGACCGCGGGCCATGCTGCCGGACATGCCATGTACCTGGATAAAAAGGGACGGATGCTCTTTGCGGGGGATGACGTGTGCAGCGATGTGATCGGCTGCGGCTCCGGTCCCAGGGAGGGCATGCATTACCAACAGTATACCAATGTCCAGTCTTACCGGGACCGCTTAGAAAAGCTGTGCGGCCGTCTGGATGAGTTTGATTACATATTCCCGGGACATTTTATGGTGAATCTGGATAATACCCTGCTGCCGGATATCCTGGAGACTTTAAATGCAATATTAAAGGATCCGGAGAATTGTGATTACAAGCTGGACTCTGTCAGCGGGATGGGGGGAGATAAGAAGACCAGGTATCACAGGTTTGTAAAAGGATTTGGAACAGTCGCATATTCGTTGAACGGCGTGTACCAGCCGAAGGACTGGAAGGAATGAGGCGGGAGGAGTGGCTTACATGGGACAGGCAGTGGGTAAGACAAAGATTGGGATCAATCTGACAGAAGGGCCGCTTATGAAAAGCCTCCTGCTTTTCGCATTCCCGATTGTGCTGACGAATCTGGTCCAACAGCTTTATTCGATGGTGGATCTGATTGTCATTGGCCAGTTTGTGGGAAGCGTGGGCACGGTGGGGGTGAATACGGGAGGCGAAGTTGCGGATCTTTTAAGCCCTGTGGCGATGGGATTTTCCACAGCGGGGCAGATCTATATCGCTCAGCTTATGGGAGCGGGAGAGGATGGGAAAATCAAGAAGACAGTAGGGACCCTGTTAAGCTTTATGCTGGCAGCGGCATTGGTGCTGGGCGGGGCGGCGATCCTTTTCTGCCGTCCGGTTCTGGGGCTTTTAAACTGCCCGGGGGAAGCACTTGGACAGGCGACAGCCTATATGATCATCACTGCCCTGGGAACCCCGTTTGTGTTCGGCTATAATGCGGTCTGTGGGATTCTGCGAGGAATGGGGGAATCCAGGCGCCCGCTGTATTTTATCCTTGTAGCCGCGACGGTGAATATTGTGCTGGATCTGATCCTGGTTGTAGTCTTTCATCTGGAGGCGGCGGGAACGGCCATTGCCACGACGGCCTCCCAGATGGGTGCTTTTTTTGCGGCCTTTTTCTTCCTTTGGAAGGAGCGGGAACGCTTTGATTTTGAGGCGAGATTGTCTTATTTTAAGATCGATAAGGATATTCTTAGGATACTGGTCCGCCTGGGAATCCCTCAGGTGGTGCGGAGCCTGTTTGTACGCTTCGGCATGCTGTGGGTCAACTCCAGCGCAAACGCCTATGGCCTGGTAGTATCTGCCACCAACAGTGTAGGAAACAAGCTGCAGAAATTCCTGGAGGTATTTGTGCAGGGCATCGATACGGCATCTGCGTCTATGGTTGGCCAGAACCTTGGCGCGAGAAAGACGGACCGGGCGGGAAAGACAACTCTGTGTACCGTGGCGGCAGCCCTTGTATGTGCTGTATTTTCCGGGATGCTGTGCCTGTTTTTTCCTCATCAGATCTTTGGTATATTTACATCGGATGAACAGGTCATCGAGTTGGGGGCTGTGTTCTTAAGAATCTTTATCCTTCACTTCTTTGCCTCTGCCGTCACCGGATCGTTCCAGGCCATGGTCACGGGATGCGGGTTTGTGGAGTTGGGATTTGTCCTGGGAATTTTAGACGGCGTGATCTGTAAGGTGGGGCTGGGTATGCTGTTTATCTATGTTTTTCACATGGGCTATCTGGGATTATGGTGGGGCGTTGCCTGCTCCCGGATCCTGCCGGGCTGTATCTGTATCGCGTATTATGTCAGTGGAAAATGGAGGACCAGAAAGTTGTTGACGGAGTGAACGGAGGAGCGGGGCCTTCCTGATATCTTGGAAAAATGATATCGGGAAGGCTTTGTTCCTGCTTATTTTTCCCCCAGGGTACTAGACGTAAAAAGGAAATTCGTATATGATAATAAGATAAAACAATGCAGGGAGGTTTTATAATGCACGAATCAGGGGAAAACTATCTGGAAACCATATTGATGTTGAAGGAAAAAAAAGGGACGGTGCGTTCCATTGACATAGCCAGGGAACTGAATTTCAGCAAGCCGAGCGTCAGCCGTGCCATGGGGATCCTGCGGGAGGAAGGCTTTATTGTCATGGAGAATTCCGGTGAGATCCAGCTGACAGAAGCGGGGAAAGCGAAGGCGGAATCTGTATACGGGCGCCATCGTCTGCTGACTGCTTTTCTGCGTGAGGTGGCAGGGGTCCCGGCGGAGATGGCAGAGGAGAACGCCTGCCGTATGGAACATATCCTCGACCAGGAGGTTGTGGATGGGATCAAGCGCTTTATGGAGGACCGGGCGTATTGACTTTCGCCGGTGTTTGTGACACAATAGACTATTGCAGACAAGTGTAAAAGAAAAGAAGGTAAGAAGATGACGAAGATTGATATTATTTCCGGTTTTTTGGGCGCCGGGAAGACCACGTTTATTAAAAAACTTCTGGAGGAAGCGATCGCAGGCGAGCAGGTGGTGCTGATCGAGAACGAGTTTGGCGAGATTGGTATTGACGGTGGATTTTTGAAGGATGCGGGCATTGAGATCCGGGAGATGAATTCCGGCTGTATCTGCTGCTCCCTGGTAGGTGATTTTGGCAAGTCTTTAGAGGAAGTCCTGACCAAGTATCAGCCTGAACGGGTGATCATCGAGCCGTCCGGAGTAGGCAAGTTGTCAGATGTGATGAACGCGGTCCGCGATGTGGCGAAGAACCTGGATGTGAAGCTGAACAGCGCCGTGACCATTGTAGATGCAAGCAAATGCAAGATGTACATGAAGAATTTCGGCGAGTTTTTCAATAACCAGGTGGAGAATGCAGGTACGATCGTGCTGAGCCGCACGGATGTGGCTGACGCGAAGAAGGTGCAGGCCGATGTAGAGCTTCTGCGGGAACACAATGCTGCTGCGTCGATCGTCACGACCCCGGTTGACCAGCTGAGCGGTGCCCAGCTTTTGGAGCTGATCGAGAAGCCGGACAGGATGATGGAAGAGTGCTGGCCCAGGTAAAAGAGGAGCATGAGCATCATCACCATCATGACCACGGAGAGGAATGCGGATGCGGGCACCACCACGAGGACGGTGGGGAGTGCGGACATTATCACGGCCCGGAAGAAGGCCATGAGCATCATCACCACGGCCCGGAAGAGGAGCATGAACATCATCATCACCATGGTCCGGAAGAGGAGCATGAGCATCATCATCACGGCCCGGAAGAAAAGCATGAGCATCATCACCACGGTCCGGAAGAAGAGCATGAACATCATCACCATGGTCCGGAAGAGGAGCACGAGCATCATCATCACCACGGTCCGGAAGAAGGCCACGACCATCATCACCACGACCACGGTGAGGAGTGCAGCTGCGGCTGTCATGACCACGATCACCACCACCATCATGCAGACGAGGTGTTCAGCAGTTGGGGGCTGGAGACGATCGTTCCCTGTGACAGGGAAGGACTGAAGGCGGTCTTAGAGGAGCTGGCGTTCGGCGACCAGTACGGCGATGTGCTGCGCGCCAAGGGTATGCTGCCCAGCGAGAATCCGGGTGAGTGGTATTATTTTGACCTGGTACCGGAGGAATATGAGATCCGTACCGGAGCACCGGATTACACCGGAAAAGTATGCGTGATCGGCGCGAACTTAAAAGAAGAAGAGCTGAACCGCGCATTTGGCAGACGCTGACCAGGCGGACAGCGGAAAACAGTTTATGACGTATAGAAAGGTCGGAGAGTGATATGGGACCGATGATTGAAGATGATATAACACCAGTATTTTTGATAAATGGATTTCTGGAAGCCGGGAAGACGGAATTCCTTTCCTTTACTATGGAACAGGAGTATTTCCAGACAGACGGCAAAACCCTGCTGATCGTCTGTGAGGAGGGAGATACGGAATATGACGAGGAGCTTCTAAGGGAAACCAGCACCTCGGTCGTGTATGTGGACAGCCTGGAGGATATCTCTCCGGACAGGCTGACAGAGCTGGAGCTTCTGCACAATCCGGAGCGGGTATTGATCGAGTGGAACGGCATGTGGAATCAGGATGATTTAAAGCTGCCGGCCGACTGGATGATCTATCAGCAGATCACGATCATAGACATGTCTACCTTTGATCTCTATGTAAAGAATATGAAGCCGTTGCTGGCAGCCATGGTACGGAACACGGAGCTGATCATCTGCAACCGCTGCGACGGCATTGAGGACCTGGAGCGGTATAAACGGATGCTGAAATCCATGAACACCAAATGCGATATAGTTTTTGAGGATGAAGATGGGGAGATTGATGAGATCTCTGAGGAAGACCTGCCTTACGACTTAAGCGCCGATGTGGTGAAGATCAGCCCGGAGGCATACGGCATCTGGTATATCGACTGTATGGACAAGCCGGAGCGGTACGTGGGAAAAGTGGTGGAGTTTACAGCGATGGTGCTGAAGTCCCCAAACTTTCCGAAGAATTATTTTGTTCCGGGGCGTATGGCGATGACCTGCTGTGCGGACGATATGACGTTCCTTGGCTATATCTGCAAGGCAAAAGAAGCGCGGAATTTAGAGACGAAGCAGTGGGTAAAGGTGCGCGCAAAGGTGGCGCTGGAATTCTGGCAGGATTACGACGGGGAAGGCCCGGTGCTTTATGCGGAGGAAGTGGTACCAGCGCAGCCTGTTGAGGAAGTGGTGCAGTTCGGATAAGGTATCTTTGGATCCCAAATGCTTTATGAAAAGTTTATAATTAATATATTGACCACCTGGTCTGTTTTGACTATAATAAAAAACAGACCAGGTGGTCAGTTTTTCTTTTTAAAATGGATCGTGGAAAAATGGTTGATCATCTGGGGATTGTGAATATACAGGAGGTTGTTTATATGAAGCGTGAGGAAAAGAATCTGCAGAGCCGGCAGAAGATTATGGAGGCGGCGCTGGAGGAGTTCGGTGCCAGGAGTTATACGGAAGCATCCATGAATACCATATGTAAGGAAGGCGGAGTCTCCAAGGGAATTATATACCATTATTTTAAGGATAAGGATGAGCTGTATCTTGCGTGTCTGCAGGAATGCTTTGATGCTCTGACAGACCATCTGCGTACCGGGCTGGGGGAGGAAGAAGCTGCGGAAGTGATGATACAGCGGTATTTTGACAGCAGGATCATTTTTTTTGACAAGTATCCAGCTTATTTGAGGCTGTTCTGCAGCGCAGTCATCACTCCGCCCGCGCATTTGGCAGAGGAGATCGGGAGGATCAGAAAAGGGTTTGACGATCTGAATCTGCATGTGCTCACATCGATGCTTGAGAAGGTTTCTCTGAGGAAAGATATTACGGCTGCGGAGGTGGTGGAGGAGTTTAAGCTCTATCAGGATTTTGTTAATGCCCAGTATCAGATGCAGACCTTGGACCAGGTGGGGATCGAAGAACATGAAAAGCGCTGCAGCCGTACTTTGAAGATCCTGTTATATGGCGTGGTGGAGAGGGGGCCGTCCCATGAATCCTGAGACCAGGCTTCCCAGAGAATCAGTTTTGGCATTTTTAAAGCCGTCCAAGGCTATCATGCAGCTGGCAGTCCCGGCTACGATCGCCCTGCTTGCGAAGGCTGTTTACAATATTGTCGATACGGCGTATATTGGACTTTTGCACAGTGAAAATGCGCTGGCAGCGGTGGGAGTGACCCTTCCTTTGCTGTTGATCTTTGTCTCTGTGGAGAATATTTTTGCAGCGGGGGCAGCAGTCCTGGCAGGCCGGCAGTTGGGAGCGGGAGAAAAAGACAATGCAGGTGTGACGGTTTCTACGGTGGTCGCAGCATCTGTAGTGGTGGGCGTGCTTTTATGCGTAGGTGGAATCCTGTTTATGGAACCGTTGCTGCGCACCTTTGGCGCATCGGAGGCAGTCATGCCTCTGGCAAAGGATTATGCGTTCTGGATGTTCATCGCGGCTTTGGCCAATCTTCCGGCTCAGAGCTTAAACTGTGCAGCAAGGGCAGAGTCGTCTGTGAAGATATCTTCCATTGCCGTGATTACAGGCGCAGTTTTAAATATTGTATTGGACCCGGTATTTATGTTTGACTGGGGATTAGGCATGGGGGTGGGAGGTGCGTCGCTGGCGACCACGATTTCCCAGGTTGTCACCTTTGGGATACTCCTGTGGTTCTATCTGGGCGGACATTCGATCATCAGGCTGAAGCTGGATTTTATTAAACCGACGGCAAAGCTGTTTCGTGAAATTATCCAGATCGGAGTGCCCACAGCGGTGATCCAGATCTGTCTGGCAGTGGCTACTTCTTTGACCAATGTAGCGGCGGCATCCCTGCCGGACAGTGACCTTATCATTGCAGCGTATGGGGTGGTACAGCGTCTGATACTCATCGGCTGTTATGTGGTCATGGGATTCATGCAGGGATATCAGCCGGTTGCTGCTTATGCCTTTGGCAGCAGAAACAAAGAGCGGTTCCACGAATGTGCACGATTTGCCATGAAGCAGACCCTGCTTTTGTCTGTGGGAGTCGGTGCGGTTTATATCCTTTTGTCAAAACCGCTTATTATGCTGTTTAACCGGAATCCTGCTGTGGTAGCTTACGGGGTGCGGCTTTTGGCATCCCAGGTGATCCTTTACCCCGCGTTTGGTCTTTGCTACATGATGACAATAACGTTCCAGACTATCGGGGCAGCCAGGTTCGGACTGTTTCTGTCCACGGTCAGACAGGGTTTATTTTACATTCCGGTGATCCTTGTGCTGCCGGGGATGATCGGGGTAAATGGTATTTATTTCGCCCAGCCGGTGGCAGACGTACTGACCCTGGCAGTATGCCTGGTCTCTTACCCGGCGCTCACGCGGCTGGCAACACTTAATATGGAAAAGGAAAGGAAAGCATAAAAGAAAAGAAGAGAATAACGAAAAATAACAGGCGGTCTGTGCAGTTTGGCTCAGGCCGCCTGTTTTAAAGCTCTGGATGGTAGCAGATGTTTCGGTGTGAATGGTTACCGGATCGTGGTGCCGGCCCGGCCCTCAACACTTTCCTGGGCATTTGCCATGGATGTGATGATGGCGCTGCGGTCCCTGCCAGCTTTGATAAAGGAGACTGCAGCTTCTACCTTCGGCAGCATGGAGGATGCCTCAAAATGTCCCTGAAGGATGTATTCTTCCGCTTCTTCGACTGTCATGCGGGAGACCGGCTGCTCCTGCGGGGTGTTGTAGTTTAAGGAAACATGATCCACGCTGGTGAGGATCATCAGAACATCAGCGTCCACTTCCTGTGCCAGAAGTCCGCTGACTAAATCCTTCTCGATCACGGCGCTGGCGCCTTTTAAGTCGGAACCCTGTTCCAGGACCGGAATGCCGCCGCCTCCGCAGGAGATGACGATCTGGTCCGCATCCAGCAGGGCGCGGATCGCGTCGATCTCAACGATGGCAACCGGCTTTGGGGCGGATACGATACGCTGGAAGCCTTTGCCGGGAATCTCAGTTACATAGTTGCCCTTTGCTTCCTCGGCGTCCGCCTCCTCGCGGGTCATGAAACGGCCGACTTTTTTAACAGGATTGTAAAAGGTATCGTCATACGGGTCTACGGTGACCTGGGTAAGGACCGTGGAAACCGGCTTGTAAATGCCGCGTTTTAAAAGTTCGGAGCGGATACCGCTCTGTAAGTCATATCCGATATAACCCTGGCTCATGGCGGAGCAGACAGACATGGGGGCGGGCGTATATCCTTCGTCCTCATGGTTCTTGCACAGTTCGTTCATGGCAGTGTGGATCATGCCCACCTGAGGAGCGTTGCTGTGGACTACGGCAACCTGCCAGCCGTTCTGGATAAAATCGGCGATCACCCTGGCGGTGGGGCCGACGGCTGCCTTCTGCTCGGGGAGGTTTGTCCCCAGTGCATTGTGGCCCAGAGCCATGACGATTCTTTTCTTTGCCATATATAATACCTCTCTTTTCGCGAAATATTGTCTAAATTTTATATACATTATAGTGTTTCCACTGGAAAAATGCAACCGGTTTGTGTTATACTGTGAACAGTCTGGGAGAGTGAGGACAGGATAGGGAGGGGATTTTCATGGCAAAGCGCGTAAAACAGGCGCTGCTCTTTTTTTGGCGCATGATATATCCGCTGCTTTTATATCAGGCACTGACGGAGCTGGTTTTTGCCGGATACCATCAGGTGACTGGAACGGTTTCCGAAGACAGGATCCTTCAGCTGACAGCGGCGGGGGCGTTATTAGCCCTGATCCCGCTGGGACACCTGTATTATCAGCTTCGGGCATCCGGACAGGACGGCGCGGCAGAGGACAGCCGGCGGCATTTGCCCGTGACGGGCTGGGTGATCGTGTGGTGTGTGGCTGCCGGCATCTCAGCCAGTCTGTGCTTCAACAACCTCCTTGCGCTGCTTCCTTTGCCGGTGGGGCAGGCGGAGAATGTGATGGATCTGTTAAGCCGTCCATCCTTTGTGATGCAGCTGTTCTGTACGGTCCTGATTCTGCCTTTGACGGAGGAACTGATCTTTCGGGGCCTGGGATACTGGAGGATGCGAAAGGAGCTGCCTTTTTTATGGGCGGCGGTTTTGTCAGCTGTGTATTTCGGGTTGTATCACGGGAACCTTTACCAGGGGATTTATGCGGCCTTCCTGGGGGGATTTCTGGCGCTGTTATTTGAGCGGACAGATCGTCTTTTGGCTGTATGGACCTTCCATGCGGCGGCGAACCTGATATCAGTCACGGCCAATGCCATGGCGTGGGACAGGGGGATATTTGAATATACAGCGGTCAGAGTGGCAATATTTACAGCATCAGGACTGCTGTTAACATTTTCATTTTATAAGCTGAGAGAGGACGGAAGAAAAAGTGAAATTACTATCCATAGCGATACCCTGTTATAATTCGGAAGGGTACATGAGGCATTGTATCGAGTCACTGCTGCCGGGCGGCGACGAGGTGGAGATACTGATCGTGGACGACGGCTCCACAAAGGACAATACGGCGCAGATCGCAGATGAGTATGAAGCCCGTTACCCCGGGATCTGCCGGGCTATTCATCAGGAGAACGGCGGTCACGGCGAGGCGGTGAACGCAGGGCTCCGGGAGGCTTCCGGCATTTATTTTAAGGTGGTTGACAGCGACGACTGGGTCAATGAGGAAGCATATGCAGAGGTGCTCAAGACTCTGCGGGATTTCGTGATGGGCAACCAGACCCTGGATATGCTGATCACTAATTTTGTCTATGAGAAGCAGGGGGCGAAGCATAAGAGGGTCATGCAGTACAAGACAGCCCTGCCCAAACGGCAGCTCTGTACCTGGAAAGACGTTAAGATGTTTATGCTGGGCCAGTATATCCTGATGCATTCCGTGGTTTACCGGACAGAGATGCTGAAGGGCTGCGGGCTGGAGCTGCCGAAGCATACGTTTTACGTGGATAATATTTTTGTTTTCCAGCCGCTTCCTTATGTGAAGACCTTTTACTACCTGGATGTGAATTTTTACCGGTACTTTATCGGCAGGGAGGACCAGTCGGTCAATGAGCAGGTGATGATCGGGAGGATTGACCAGCAGATCCGGGTGACCAAGCTGATGCTGGGGTATTACCATGAGTCGAAGATCACTAATTGGAAGCTGCGCCATTATATGATCCGCTATCTGGAGATCATGATGACCGTATCCTCCATTCTTGCCATCAAATCCGGTACTGAGGAGAATATGGAGAAGAAGCGTGAATTGTGGCAGTATCTGAGAAAACAGGACTGGGCGCTCTTTCTGCGTCTGCGCTGGGGTTTTTTGGGACAGGGCATGAACCTGCCTGGTAAGAGCGGCAGGACTGTATCGATCGCCGGATATAAGATCAGCCAGAAGTTTTTTGGATTTAACTGAGGAAAGATGGAAGAGATCAGTATCAAACGGTTGCAAAGTGGGACAATGAGGACTGGATCAGCAGGAATTACGGATTCGGTCCTTTTTCCTGTCAACAGCATAAGAAAAAGGTACTCAAACAGAAAATGAAAAAACCCTTGATTTTTCAAGGGTTTTTAAGTAGCGGAAGGGAGATTTGAACTCTCTGAGCCGCCCTCAAACACTTAGAAAAGAAAGGTTCTGCACGTCCTCAAATATAGAGGTACTCAAGCAGGTACTCAAATCTATCCAGCACGAAAAAAGCATAGCAGTAAGCGGAAAACCTGTCAAGAATCTGCAAAAGCAGACAACGCTTGTTCTTGACAGGTTTTTGTTGTGGTCGGAAAAATCCCCATTATAGAAAGGGGCTAGATTAGAAGCAGTATTTTCTAATCTAGCCTTGATTACTGTAATAATATCACTACCGCTAAACTAGCAGATAAAAATCGCTTAAACGTGACACTCATTAGTTAAAGTACTCAGCATACGCTCCCATGAGAATTTCACCAACAGATTGAGCTTCCATGTCAGTGGGTGTGTCAATTATCTTAACCTCAAAAGTATCACTCGATGAATATCGAACATCACCCTCTATTGTAGCCATAACATACACTGTCCACTCATTAGATGTTCCGCGATGGATAGTGTTAGCGATACCGTTCTTAGTAAGAATTGTATGCAGAAGCGTTGCGGGCTGTATACCGGAATGAGCGATACCACTTGCGACGTAATCTGTGTTCATCCTCTGGTCATAAGCATATCTTGTACCCACGCCTCCGTACTGTGAGAACGTCCTCGTGTAGTGTTCATCAACGGCCTTCACAG
This sequence comes from Clostridium sp. AN503, assembly GCF_040719375.1. Lineage (NCBI taxonomy): Bacteria > Bacillati > Bacillota > Clostridia > Eubacteriales > Clostridiaceae > Clostridium > Clostridium sp. AN503. The sequence goes on from NZ_JBFDTP010000002.1 coordinate 1,138,018, forward strand.
CACTTGTAAAAATAGCAGACTGCGACGAAGTGTCAATTTTAGGCTGTAAAGTTTCTGCAACCTCTGCATACTTCTGCTTAAAATACTCGGGAGTAACAACCTCGAACGACGCTAAGTATTTATCATATCCACCATAGGCTTCCATCAAAGCTTTATTGTCCTCAATGGACCCAGGGTCCGGCAAGTCATCTTCCACAATCATGGCCCCGACCTCTGAAGGCGTTGGTGGCACATAACCACCAGTGTCCCAGTCCGCATTTCCGGCCTGCACCGGAATGGCAACCGTAGTGGCTATGAGTACTGTTGCTAGTGCTGTAATCAACTCTTTTTTCATAAACTTACCACCTTTCTTGAACTTCCCTATCTAAAATTATACCTGATTACCTGTAAATGTCAAAAAAATAATAACATATTTTTATGAATTACGCAAGCGCGTATACGTTGTTGCGTATAAAAATATAATCTTTCTATATTACGATAGTAGAGAGGTATAAATATTCATGAACGCAAAAGACGCAACTGCAAAAAGAATTGATATTCTCTGTAAAGAGCGAGGAATTGCATATAATGATTTAGCCAATATATGTGGCTTAACGCCGTCCACCGTTTATAGTATTTTTAATCCAAAGCGAAGAAACATAAAATTATCTACAATTAAGAAAATTTGTGATGGTTTTGAAATTACACTTGGGGAATTTTTCACGCACCCTGTTTTTGACAAATTAGAGCAGGAAATTCAATAATTATAAAAATTATAAAAAAAATATAAATTCCAAAAAAGTGCTTGCTTTTCTGGAAAAGTTGTGGTAAATTAATGCTAAGTTCAGAAAGTTAGACTTTACTTTTTGAAGTCGATTTGCGGGTGGGGCGTAATCCCCGGACCGTTGTTATTTTACAGGATATTTTTACTACCCTGTGGGAAGATTCGTCAATATTTTGACGTGATTGTAACCGCATTGGGTAGTTTTTTTGCCCTTTGCATAACGCACAGGGCATTTATTATGCCCAAATTTCAAAGGAGGTCATGAAATATGGCAAATTCAATTAAGCTGACTTGGGCGCAAACATTCCCCAAGGGCGCCTACCTTGCCAGTGTGTACCCGCATTACGAATACGTGGGCGGCAAGCGAAGCGAAAATCAAGTAGGGTGGACATATTGTCTCGTGAATCGCGCTGGCTATGACAAAATCAATGTCAAGGTAGTTGAGCACGCGCCAATTTGTACACAGGAGGAGATTGAAAAATCTGATACAGACATTCAAGTCATTGCAGATGGATTCGTCGGTTCTGTGTATAACAGTGACGGCCGGATCGCAATTTCTGGCAAGGCTGAGAAGGTGGTGTTGGTATGAGGAAAATCATCGAGAAACTTATGAATTACATCGAGGCGGAGGACGTCAAGGGCCTCGTAAGGTTCTGTTTGATTCTCTCCCCCTTCGTAGTGGGAGTCCTATGGGCAGTGGGAGCTCTTATAAAATACATCACCTTTCATCAGCAGGCTCTTATCATCGTTGGAGTCGCCGCTTGTATGATTATACCTGCATTGATGGGAAAGAAAACGACACCACCTCCCCCAACGGTTGCGGCAAACGACAACTTGCTATTTTTTGACCGTTTATTGCTAAAGGGATTGTTTACTATTTTCACAAACTATTCCCGCCAGTTTCAGGTGATAGCGCCACTTCGCTTTTCTGATTTGCATGACACTTTGCCATCGGGGATTGACCAAGGGAGAAATATCGCAATTTACCGTTTTAAAGTGGTTGCAGATGGTGAACCGCTCTCCCAGGCAGATTTCCATGAAATTCTGACAGTTCACCTTGAAGAACGCCTTGCAAGCGGAGAACTGGCTCTGGGGAAACCAACCGCAGAATTTGGGGGGAAAATATATCCAAAAGTCTATATTGACGAATGCCTATACGCTGGTGGGGTATGGCACATTACGCTTATAGTCTGTGACAATGAGAAGGTTGCAAATTATATTGACCATAAGGCCCAAACCCTGTTAATGCGAAACAGCCGTATTTCAAACCAGTATGAGGACAATGATTTTTGATGGGGCGTATAAATGTTTGCCTTGATGAAGAAATGTGCGCGGTAGGCTTAGAACGTTGGCTGTCCCTCGATTGCATTTTAAACGAGGGGCAACGCCTTCTAATTATTGGACCCAGTGGAAGTGGCAAAACCGTTTTTGCCACTTCCTTGTTGGGAAAATTGTCACTCTATATGTCGAATCCGACCATCTTTATTATAGACCCAAAAGGAATCGATTTTCGTTTTTGCGAGGGCTGTTCTAATTATTATTCAGTAGATAACGCGCAGGGTGGAATAGAAAATTTCTTTGTCCTTTTTGAAAATAGATTGAGAAACCAGCAACCATGCAAGCAACCAGTGATTCTTTTTATTGATGAATTAAGCAGCTTAATATTATCGCTTCCTAAAAAGGAATCAGAGGCGTTGAAAAATAAAATGGCGAGAATTTTAAATCTTTCACGAGCACTGAATATTTCTGTAATCACAGCACTTCAACGCGCCGACGCGGTACTGTTCGATAACGGAGCAAGGGACAATTATAATATACGGTTTCTCATGGGTAACATAGCCAATAATAAGGATTCGGTGGCGATGGTAGCCAGCGAATACAAGGATTTTATTAAGCCATGTCATACCGGAATCGGCTATATGATTACAGATAATGGAATTAAGAAAATTCGTTCTGTTATGCCAAGGAATACCGAAAAACTGCATAAGGTAATTTGTGAAGCTGTAAACAGGGAACCGCAAGGCGGTGCGGAGCAATAGCCTTGCAGTTCCCGGGAGTGCTCTGCGTGCAGGGCACTCCATTAACTTGATTAACAGGTGATATTATGCCATGATAGAAAAACAGAAAATTGAAGTACCTGAATACATTGATAATCGACGCCCGGTGTCTGTAAAATCAATGGGAAATATCAAGCAGATAACAATATCTGATAGACAAAATATAGGAGCAACTATCAAACCAATATCAGGTAAAGAATACATGATTGTTGCAACTGGTGAGATTAAGGAGATTACACATCATGCTCACGACAGAACGGAGAACGTAAGAAACCTTGAAAAGACCATGCGGAATCTGCGTGATTTAATCAATACGAATGTAACACCCTATAATATCAAACGAGTGCGCTTTCTAACTTTGACATATCGAGATAACATGCAGGACGCACAAAAACTGTATACAGATTACCGCGATTTCAACAAGCGTTTAAAGCGATATATCCAAAAAGAATATGGTTTGTCTTACGAGTATATTGTGTGTGTGGAGGCACAAGGCAGGGGTGCTTTTCATCTGCATGTGATAGCAATTTTCTCTAAACCGCCGCCTTTTATCGAGAATACAGTATTGGCGGATATATGGAGACATGGCTTTGTCAGCATTAAAGCACTGGACAGCAATATAGATAATATAGGCGCGTATTTGACGGCGTACCTCTCCGATTTAGATATTGAAAGCGGTGTTCCGTTGTCTCACGATTTACTACAAGGCGAGATTCGGGAAGTCCAAACAGAGCAGGCGGAAAATAAGCACGTTATAAAGGGGGCACGCTTGAAGCTACTTCCGGTAGGATTGAATATATATCGGTGTAGCCGTGGGATAAAAAAACCGCTTGTGGAAAAGATGAGTTATGGAGACGCATTAGAGGAAATATCGAGTACAGGCTATAAAAAAGTACATGAATCGGCTGTTAAAATCAAAGATTCAGAACGTGATTTTTCCAGCACATACATAAGCCAGATATATAAGAAACATATTAACACGGAATTTCGGTGTAATGGTTCAGATAAAAAAACAGAGAACTCAAAAAAGAAAAAATCAGAAAAGAAAAATATCACTTAAAACAACAACCAAACATTCTAAAATCAAATCAAGAAAAATCCCAAACACAACGATAGAATCTTACACCACCTAATTAAGATAAAGGTGGATTATGAAAGAGGTCACAAATAAAGATTTAGCTATCTTGAAAGAAGCTCTTGCTAATGGTATAATCAACGTCGAGGACGTGCAACAGGTACTTAATATGAAAAAGGAAGAATATTATTTATCGTTGCACAAATATGACATATATGAAGGGAAGGACGGCAAATGGTATACGTATCTGCCGGATAAAACCCAAAAGCAGGGGAGGCGAAAGCTAAAACGCACCACAAAAACCGCTATTCATCGGGCCGTTATAGATTTCTATAAAGAGCAGGAGAAAAGGGAACAGGGGAAGGAATTGACCTTGCGCTTGCTATATCCAGAATGGATAGAGTGGAAAGGCGCTCACACACGCGCTACGACGTCTATACGGCGTTTTAACTGCGACTGGAAGAAGTTTTACCTGCCCTATCCAAAAATCATAGATAAGCCCATTGTAGAGCTTACAGTGAGTGAATTAGATATCTGGGCACACAAACTGATAAAACAGTATGATATGACGAAAACCTGCTATTACACCATGACAATCTTAATACGGCAGATGTTAGATTATGCGGTGGAACAGTTGGAGATCATCACGGTAAATCCATTCCGGCAAATTAAACTGCAAAAGAAAATGTTGCGAAAGCCAGTAAAAAAGAACGATGAATCGCAGGTATTTCTTTTAGACGAGACACCTAAAATTATAGAGGCGGCTCTGGCGGATTTTAACAGCAATCCTTTGAATACCGCTCCTTTGACTGTGGTTCTCGGCTTTCTCACAGGTTTACGCCTTGGTGAGATGGCGGCAATCAAGGAAACGGATATTATGGGGAATATACTTCATGTTCGGCATATGGAGGAAGAAGTTTATGATTATTCCGATTTGGAGCATATCCGGCTGGTGGAACGGGCAGTTATCGACAGCACAAAGACCGAGGCCGGCGTGCGTGAGGTTCCATTGGTTCCGCAGGCCCTCAAGGTTATTGAAGCGGTGAAAGTCTCCAACCAGATGAACGGCTGGCATGACAAAGGATTCCTTTTCCTGAATGCTGGAAAGCGCATGACAACGCGGACGGTCAAATACCGGATATCAAAATACTGCAAGCAGTGCGACATAATGGCAAAGAGTTTCCACAAAGTAAGAAAGACCTATATTTCCGCATTGATTGACAGCGGTATCAATATCAATGAAATTCGCAAGGCGGTAGGGCATACCGATGAGCGTACCACTTACGGAAATTACTGTTATAACCGCGCAGGAAAGCAGGAAACAACGGTGGCGTTTGAAAATGCTCTGGTGAGCGGAAATGGAATAGCAGATTGCAGGATAGCAATTTGAGGTACTCAAAGGTACTCAAACAGAAAATGAAAAAACCCTTGATTTTTCAAGGGCTTTTCAGTAGCGGAAGGGAGATTTGAACTCTCGACACCACGGGTATGAACCGTGTGCTCTAGCCAACTGAGCTATTCCGCCATATTTGGTTTTATATGGGACCTATAGGGCTCGAACCTATGACCCTCTGCTTGTAAGGCAGATGCTCTCCCAGCTGAGCTAAGATCCCATAATCGCCTCTGGAGTGATGTCTCACTCAAGACTGCCTACGTAGTATACCCTTTGTTGTGTCAATTGTCAAGACTTTTTCTACAATTTTTTTCAAATTTTTGAGTTGATTTTTTTGAACCGGATATTTTTCGGGAAAAGAACATATACTAAAGGAAAGCCTTTTTCCGAAAACCTGTCAATTCTAACGGTTTTCTAAAGATTTTCAAAACTGTATTGTACTCCCAGTTTGAGTGTGATATAATCCGGAAAAGTTGAATGATTTTGAAAGGGAGATGTCAAGTGAAGAATCTGTTAAAGAAGTACGGGCATGTCTGGGTGATGGGTTACATCTTGATTTATCTGCCCTGGTTTTTTTATCTGGAACGAACCGTGACCGGCCGGTATGCGGTCATGCATGTGGCGCTGGATGATTATATCCCGTTTAATGAGTATTTTATCATCCCGTATCTGATCTGGTTTTTATATGTAGCAGGAGCTGTGCTGTATTTCTTTTTTACCAGCAGGCAGGATTATTACAGGCTGTGTACCTTTTTGTTTGTGGGCATGACCATCAGCCTGGTGATCTGCACTTTTTTTCCAAATGGAACGGATTTAAGGACAGTGGTAGACCCGAATAAGAACCTGTGCAGTTACCTGGTTTCCCTGATCCATGCTTCGGATACTCCGACCAATGTTTTTCCCAGCATTCATGCGTACAACTCGCTGGGAGTCCATTTTGCCATCACAAACAGCAAAATGCTGAGGGAGAAGAAGTGGGTAAGGAGGACGTCCTTCCTTCTGATGGTTGCCATCTGCCTGTCCACAGTATTTTTAAAACAGCATTCCGCTATCGATGTGCTTGGGGCTTTTATACTGGGATATGTGATGTATCCGTTTGTTTTCGGCATGAGTTATGCGTCCGGCAGGAAGACGGCCGGGCAGAAAGCCGTCAGTTAAATACAGCCGCTGAAGAAAAAGACCGGTTTGTCATTCGGTCTTTTTTTATATAAATTTTCTTAGGTGTTTTACGGATTTTATGGTATACTCTATAATAGTAAACTATGGGAGGTTTCCATGTACTATTTTATCGTGAATCCGAATGCCCGGCACGGGCTTGGAGAAAAGATATGGAAAAAACTGGAACGTCGTATCATACATTCCGGTATAGAATACGAAGTGCAGATGACCAGAGGGCAGGGAGATGCAAGGCGGCTGGCTGCAGAACTGACGGAGAACAGCGAGGGACCTCATACGATCATTGCGGTAGGCGGAGACGGTACGGTCAACGAGATCTTGAACGGTCTGAGCTTTGACGGGCCGGTCACGCTGGGCTATATTCCAACCGGATCCGGCAATGACCTTGCGCGCAGCTTAAGGCTTCCCAAAAGCCCGGCGCGCTGCCTGAAGCGGGTTTTGAGCCCCAGGTATTACCGCTGTCTGGATTATGGGATCCTGTCCTATGAGAAGGAAGCGCCGGTACACCGGAGATTCATTGTCAGCAGCGGGATCGGAATGGATGCAGCGGTGTGCCATGATCTTTTGGACACCGGCAGAAAGCGCAGGCTTTTGTTGTTTGGCGGGCGGCTGCGCTATGTGCTTCTGGGCATCAAGCATCTGGTCCTGACGAAGCCGGTGAAGGGGCATCTGGTCCTGGACGGTGTGAAAAAGGTGGAATTCAACCATATTTATTTTATTTCCAGCCATATCCATCCTTACGAGGGAGGCGGCTTCAAATTCTCCCCGAAGGCGGATTACAATGATGGACAGCTTGAGGTATGTGTGGTGCACAATTCCTCCAAGCGGCATTTGGTCCCGGTCCTGGCTGACGCGCTGACGGGCAGGATGGGACATCACAGAGGCGTTCGTTTTTACCGCTGTAAGGAGATGGCAGTCCATGTAGACAGGCCGCTGCCTGTGCATGTGGATGGGGAGAGCTGTTTTTGTCAGACGGATATCCATCTCAGGTGCGTGGAGAAAAAGCTGCGCATGATAGTATGACAGGACTGCAGATACAGAATGATTATGACATAAAGGAGATTTGAATCTATGCGGATCGGACAGGGATATGATGTCCATAAATTAGTAGAGGGAAGGGATCTGATCCTGGGCGGCGTGACAGTGCCGTATGAGTTGGGGCTGCTCGGCCACTCGGACGCGGATGTGCTGGTACATGCGGTCATGGATGCGCTTTTGGGGGCGGCTGCGCTTGGCGACATTGGACAGCATTTCCCGGATACAGACCCTGAATATAAAGGGATTTCCAGCATTGCTCTGCTTGAGAGGGTGGGAGCGCTTCTGGAGGAGAAGGGCTACGTGATCGAGAATATTGACGCGACAGTCATTGCACAGCGGCCCAAGCTGGCGGCTTACCGTCCCCAGATGGCGGAAAATATCGCGAAGGCGCTGCGCCTGGAGGTGAACCGGGTCAGTGTCAAGGCTACTACAGAAGAGGGGCTTGGCTTTACCGGCTCCGGCGAGGGGATCTCCTCACAGGCAGTCACCCTTTTGACGGATGTGCGGGATTATGCTTTTGACGACCGTATGCAGTCCCAGGGCAGAGACTGCGGGGGATGTCCGGGCTGTTGCAGCAGGACAGACCAGGACGCATAAAATGCATAAGAGAAAAAGCTGAGAAAAGGAGCAGACTGACATGAAGATTTTTAATACATTGACGAGGACAAAAGAAGAATTCAAACCGCTTGAACCGGGAAAGGTGAAGATGTACGTATGCGGACCTACCGTATATAACTTCATCCATATCGGCAATGCAAGGCCGATGATCGTGTTTGACACGGTGCGGAGATATTTTGAATATAAAGGTTACGAGGTGAACTACGTTTCCAATTTCACCGATGTGGATGACAAGATCATCAAAAAGGCGATCGAGGAAGGCGTGGATGCGGATACCATATCCACGCGCTATATCGAGGAGTGCAGGAAGGATATGGCGGCGATGAATGTGAGGCCCGCCACCACCCATCCCCAGGCGACCCAGGAGATCTGCGGTATGCTGGAGATGATCGGGACCCTGATCGAGAAGGGGCATGCCTACGCCGCCAAGGACGGCACGGTATATTTCCGTACCAATTCCTTTAAAGAATATGGGAAGCTGTCCCACAAGAATTTAGATGATCTGCAGTCCGGTTTCCGTGAGATCAAGGTCACCGGGGAAGAGGGCAAGGAGGATCCGTCCGATTTTGTGCTGTGGAAGCCCAAAAAAGACGGGGAGCCTTTCTGGGAGTCGCCGTGGTGCGAAGGGCGTCCGGGCTGGCATATTGAGTGCTCCGTGATGTCCAAAAAGTATCTGGGCGACCAGATCGACATCCATGCAGGCGGCGAGGACTTGATCTTCCCTCACCATGAGAATGAGATCGCACAGTCGGAAGCAGCCAATGGCAGACCGTTTGCCACATACTGGATGCACAACGCATTTTTAAATATCGACAACCGGAAGATGTCAAAATCCCTCGGGAATTTCTTTACAGTCAGGGAGATCAGTGAAAAGTATGACCTCCAGGTGCTGAGGTTCTTTATGCTGAGCGCCCATTACAGAAGCCCGCTGAATTTCAGCGCGGAGCTTATGGAATCTTCCAAGAACGGTCTGGACCGTATCCTTACGGCTGTGGAACGGCTTAAGGAATTAGGCAGCAGGGCGGCAGACGGCGCTATGAGTGAAGGAGAGCAGTCCTGCATGGCTGAGGCGGGAGCGCTGGTGGAGAAGTACGAGGCGGCCATGGATGATGATTTCAACACGGCAGATGCGATCTCGGCAGTCTTTGAGCTGGTGAAGCTGAGCAACAGCACGGCTTCGGAGGAGAGTACCAGGTCCTATGTGGACTATTTAAAGAATACAATTGAGTCCCTTTGCGATGTTCTTGGCATCATTACCGAGCGGAAAAAGGAAGCGCTGGATGACGAAGTTGAGGAGTTGATCGCAGCCAGACAGCAGGCCCGGAAGGAAAAGAATTTCGCTCGCGCGGATGAGATCCGTAACCAGCTTCTGGATATGGGAATCATCCTGGAAGATACCAGGGAAGGTGTGAAATGGAAACGGGCTTAAAGAATACCATGGAGGATGCCTTAAAACAGGCACTGAATCTCCAGGATGTAGATGTGAGCGCCTATTCTCCTCTGGTGCTGGCCTATATCGGCGATGCGGTGTATGAGCTTTTGATCCGCACGAAGGTCATCAACCAGGGAAGCATGCAGGTAAATAAGATGCACAAGAAAAGCTCCAGCCTCGTGAAGGCGGAGACCCAGGCGAATCTGGTCAAGGTCCTGCAGGAGGAGTTTACAGAGGCGGAGATGGCGGTCTACAAGCGGGGGCGGAACGCCAAATCCGTTTCCACGGCAAAGCATGCTACCATGATCGATTACCGGATGGCCACAGGATTTGAAGCCCTGGCAGGCTATCTGTATCTGACGGGCAGCTATGAACGGCTGCTCACGCTGGTGCATGATGGATTAGAGAAGATTGGAGAACTTACATGAGATACGAGGAACTGACGATAGAGGGAAGGAATGCGGTGATGGAGGCATTCCGTTCCGGCAAGCCTGTTGACAAACTGTTTGTACAGGACGGCTGCAAGGACGGCCCGATCCAGAGCATTACCAGGGAAGCCCGCAAACACGATACCATCATAAACTATGTGCCGAAGGAACGTTTGGACCAGATGTCTGAGACCGGGAAGCATCAGGGCGTCATTGCCTATGCTGCGGCCTATGAATATGCGGAGGTGGAGGACATCTTAAAGGCAGCGGAGGAAAAAGGCGAACCGCCGTTTATCTTCCTTTTGGATGGGATCGAAGATCCGCACAACCTGGGGGCGATCATCCGTACCGCGAACCTGGCGGGAGCCCACGGGGTCATTATCCCGAAGCACAGAGCATCCGGACTGACTGCAACGGTGGCGCGGACCTCTGCGGGGGCGCTCAACTATACTCCGGTTGCGAAGGTGACGAATCTCTCTGCAGTCATTGAAGATCTAAAAAAGCGCGGGCTTTGGTTTGTGTGCGCTGATATGGGCGGCGAGCTGATGTACCGCATGAACTTAAAAGGCCCGATCGGCCTGGTGATCGGAAATGAAGGAAGCGGGGTCAGCAAGCTGGTGCGGGAGCGGTGCGATATGATCGCGTCCATTCCTATGAAGGGGGATATTGATTCCCTCAACGCATCCGTAGCGGCCGGCGTACTTGCGTATGAGATCGTCAGACAGAGACTTGGCTGACGAAGGTTATATTTATAGGTGACAGGATGGAGGAATCTCATGAAAAGAAAACAGTGGATCGCATTTCCCTGCGCGGTGGTGATCGCAGCGACGGCACCGGGGATCTGCCTGGCAGGTCCCCACAGAGCTGAGGGGCAGGCGGAAGCGGTGCTGACAGTGATCGAGGACGAGGCTGTACCGCTCTATTCCAAACCTGCGGGGAGTCATGTGAGAACGCCTCAGGCCAGTGGGACTGTAGTTTACGGCAATGGCAGGGCGACTATCGATGCTTCCAATATCAGTGAGGGTTATGTGATGATCAAATATACCGGAAGCCGGAACCGGATCAAGATCCAGATATCCAAGAGCTCTACGGTATATACCTATGACTTAAATGTCAGGGATGCCTATGAGGTATTCCCCTTTACGGAGGGAAATGGGACGTATTCCGTCAAGATATTTGAGAATGTTACAGGCAACCAGTACACCCAGGTGTTTTCAAAGGATATTGCGGTTTCCCTGACAGATCAGTTTGCGCCGTTCCTCACGCCCAATCAGTATGTGAATTTCACGTCGGGCAGCGCGGCGGTACAGACCGGGGCGACCGTAGCGGCATCTGCAACAGACGCCATAGGCGTCGTGACCAATGTCTATGAGTACGTGATAAAGAATATTGCTTATGATACAGCGAAGGCGTCCAGTGTCCAGAGCGGTTATCTTCCGGATGTGGATGCGGTGCTGGCATCGAAAAAGGGTATCTGTTTTGATTATGCGGCCCTGATGACGGCGATGCTCCGTTCCCAGGATGTTCCGACCAAACTGGTGATCGGATACACAGGCAGCCTTTATCATGCCTGGGTAAACGTATATATCGACAATGTGGGATGGGTGGATAATATCATTTATTTTGATGGACAGAACTGGTCCCTGATGGACCCGACCTTTGCAGCATCCGGCGGGCAGGATGAGAGCGTAAAGCAGTACATAGGAAACGGTGCGAACTATCAGGCAAAATACACTTATTAGAATATGATCCGCACATAATAGATACCCCGGCGAAGCCCTGAAGGCAGCGCCGGGGTAATAGGGTTGAAAGAGGAGATAAAAGGTTATGGCAGTAAAAATATATTCCAGCCGGGAGCTGTCGGCGTTCTGCCTGCAGGTTTCCCTGCTTTTAAAGGCTGCAGTGCCGCTGGAAGAAGGCCTGTCCATCATGGCGGAGGATGCCGTGTCGGAGGAGGAACGAAAGCTCCTGCAGACGATGGCGGAGGATGTAGAGCTGGGGGATCCCTTTTACACCGCCATGGAGCGGAGCGGAAGCTTTCCGGCCTATGTGGTGCGGATGGCGAAGCTGGGGCAGCAGAGCGGCACGCTGGACCGTCTGATGGAGTCCCTTTCCGTTTATTACGAAAAAGAATATTTTATGATGAAGAATATCCGCAATGCCATCACCTATCCGGTTATGATGGTGGTGATGCTGCTTGTGGTTCTGTTTGTGCTGTTCACAAAGGTGATGCCGGTGTTTGAGGAAGTGTATGCCCAGCTGGGAGTCCAGATGTCATCTCTTTCCCGGGCAGCGTCCAGGTTTGGCGGAATCTTCAGCGGGGCGGCGCTGGTCGTGTTTGCAGCTCTGGCCCTGATCCTTCTGGCAACAGCCGCGGCAGCCGGTGCGGGGCACAGCTTCAAGTGGGCTGAGAAGGTAAAAGACTGGTTTAAGAGCAACAGTGGGACGGCTCTTGCAGTGGCAGGGCGCAGATTTACGGCAGTGCTGGCTCTGACCCTTCAGAGCGGCATGGAGCTTGAAAAGGGCATGAGTATTGCAGCGGAGCTTGTGGACAATAAAAAAGTGGCGGAACGGATCAATGAATGCGCCGAAAAGCTGCAGGCAGGTTCAGGGTATTATGATGCGATGAAGGAAACGGGACTTTTCAGCAAGTTTCATATCCAGATGATAAAAGTGGGGACCCGCAGCGGACGCCTGGATGAGGTGATGGACAATATCTCCGGGGACTATGAACAGCAGGCCGACGCTTCCATCGACAACATGATTGCCCGTCTGGAACCCACACTGGTGGCAGTGCTGGCTGTGGCGGTGGGACTGATCCTTCTGTCTGTTATGCTGCCCCTTGCAGGCGTACTCGCCAGCGTGGGCTGACGGGAGGAACGCAGATGAGAGTTCATACCAAGAATAGAAAGAACAAAGCAGACTGGCGCTTTATAAGCGGCTGTGCAACTGCGGCTGTGGTATTTGGCCTGGTGGTTGCGGTTTTTTTGAGCGGCGTGTCATCTTTCCTTGAGCGGGCGGAGACGGAAGGGGCGGAAACCCTGAGGAACGCCATTTCCAGGGCAAGCGTCCAGTGTTATGCGATCGAAGGCAGATATCCGCCCAGTGTCGGTTATCTGGAAGAGAATTACGGAATCCAGATCGACCGGGAGCGGTACAATGTATTTTACGACGGTTTTGCTTCCAACATCATGCCGGAGATCACGGTGGTCCCGGTGGAAGGAGGCGAAGACGATGGCAGGTAACAGGAATGCCCCAAACCAGGCTGTCGGAACGCTGTTTACCATGCTGTTGTTCCTGGTGTTTGTGCTGTGTGCGCTTTTTACCGTGCTGACAGGCGGAAAAGTTTATGAAAATATCAGCACCCGGATGGAACAGACCTATACGGGCAGTGTGGCGCTCCAGTATGTAGCCAATAAAGTCCGCCAGGGAGACCTGGCAGGCCAGGTGTCCGTAAAGGAGATGGAGGGTGCCCAGGTCCTTGAACTGATCCAGGAGATAGAGGGTGAGCGTTATCTGACCTGGATCTATTACAGGGATGGGAGTATCCGCGAGCTGTTTACCTATGAGGACAGCGGCCTGACACTGCAGGATGGACTGGAGATCCTTAAGTGCGGGGGACTTTCCTTTTCGAAAGAAGGCCGCCTGATAACCGTGGAAACTTTGGGAGAAGGGGGCGGCCGCCTCACGCTGTCTCTCAGGAGTGCAGGAGGTCAGGATGAATAGAAAGAGTGGTTCCGGCTCCGGGATCTTTCTGATGGAGATGATCGTAGCCGTGTTCTTTTTTATGATATGTGCTTCAACCTGTATTCTGGCGTTTGCGAAGTCCGACCGGATGAGCCGTCTGGCGACGGAGCGGGACCAGGCTGTCAGCGCGGCTCAGACCGTGGCGGAGGTCTGGAAGGCCGAGGGTACAGAAGGGCTTATGGAGCGGATGGATGCATACAGGATCCCGGCAGGGCTCACAACCCGCAGCGGCAGTGTTACGCGGGAGGGTGGATACCGTATCTACTGGGACGAAAACTGGCAGTGCGTGGACGCTTGGCCGACGGATGATGCCCGGACAGAGGACAGCTCCCAGCCGGAGGAGGATACTCAGCCGGAGGATAATGTCTGGCCGGATTACAAATATACGGCAGAACTGCGTGAAAACACAGCGGATGACGGTATGAGGACATTGTGGATCCATGTGCAGGAAGGGGAGTATTTTGCTCCCGCCCTGTTTGAACTGGAAGTATCCCGGTATGGGGATGTGAGGCCGTGACCTCCGCCTGTGGCGGCAGAGGCAAAACAGGAATGAGAGCATCATATTTTGCGGCGTTGGAGGATGATATATGGCGAATTATGAGATCAGGCGGAGAGCCAGCATTGGCAGTGCGTCCCTGATATTGATCTTTATCGTGCTTTGTCTGGCTACGTTTAGCATCCTGTCTCTGGGAAATGCCCGGAGGGAGGACGCCTTATCAGAGCGCAGCGCGGCGGCAGTGAAGGCTTATTATCTGGCTGACAGCCAGGCGGAGGAGTTTGTGGGCATGGTAGACCGGGCGCTGCTCAGCGCAGATACGAAAGCTGCGGCGCAGGCCGCTGTGGGGGCGTACTTTCAGCAGGATACAGGCGCCGTGCTGACGGATATCCCCATGGATGCAGGCCGTGCGCTACGGGTCGAGCTGGCTGTGGACTGGGATGAGCGGACTTACAGGGTGCTGGCGTGGAATGTGTATGAGCGGGAAGCCTATGAGATAGACAGCTCTACGCCGGTCTGGACTGGGAGCGGCTCATAAAGGCAGGACTGTTGGAGACAGAGTTGATAAAGACAGGATTAATACAGGAAACAGATGGAGGAAGAATGAGTATGAAGACGGAAGAACTGCTGCGGGAGGCGGTAGAAAGAGGGGCGGCGGATATCTTTCTGATTCCGGGCATGCCGTTGTCTTACCGGATCGGAGGCAGGATCATCTACCGGTCTGAGGATAAGATCTATCCCAGGGAGTCTGAAAGCATTGTGGAAGAGATCTACCAGCTTGCAGGCAACCGGGATATGACAAAGGTACGTACTCATGGAGACGATGATTTTTCCATGGCGATTGCGGGAGTGTCCCGGTTCCGTGCCAACGTATTCCGTCAGAGAGGTTCTCTGGCGGCGATCATACGTGTGATCACCTTTGATCTCCCGGATTTTGGCGAACTACATATTCCCAGCCCGGTTATGGATGTTGCCCGGATGACAAAAGGGTTTGTATTGGTGACCGGGCCTGCAGGCAGCGGAAAGAGCACCACTCTTGCCTGTATCATAGACGAGATCAACCGAACGAGGAATGTGCATGTGATCACATTAGAGGACCCGATCGAGTATCTGCACCGCCACAACAAGAGCGTGGTGACCCAGAGGGAGATCGGGATTGATACGGACAGCTATGTGTCAGGGCTGCGGGCGGCTCTCAGGCAGGCTCCGGATGTGATCCTGGTGGGGGAGATGCGCGATGACGAGACCATCAAGACGGCGATGACGGCGGCGGAGACAGGCCATCTGGTCATCTCCACGCTGCATACGGTCGGGGCAGCCAATACCATCGACCGTATTATAGACAATTTTCCGCCGGCGCAGCAGCAGCAGATCCGTGCGCAGATATCCATGGTCATGCAGGCGGTGATCTCCCAGCAGCTGATCCCGGCGCTGGACGGCACAGAGGTGCCTGCTTTTGAGATCATGTTTTTTAACAATGCGATCCGCAATCTGGTGCGTGAGGCAAAGATCCATCAGATCGACAATATCATTTCCACCTCCCAGGATGAGGGGATGATCACCATGGATAACAGCCTGATCAGGCTTTACCGGGAAGGGATCATCAGCCGGGATAATGCGGTCATCTACAGCAACAACAGCGAGCTGATGGAAAAGAAGCTGGCAAGGCTTTAAAATTCAGAAACGAAGGAAATATGCTCAGGATGACATAGGAGCCTGTCTTTGCGGATATAATAAGGCAGACAGGAGGTCATTATGAGAACAGAAAAAAGAAAAGTAGTGTTGATTGGAACCGGCATGGTGGGTATGAGCTATGCCTACAGTATGTTAAACCAGAACGTCTGTGATGAGCTGGTACTGATTGATATTGATAAAAAGAGGGCGGAAGGTGAGGCAATGGATCTAAACCATGGCCTTGCCTTTTCCGGCTCTCATATGAAAATCTCCGCGGGGGATTACGGGGACTGCCGGGACGCGGACATTGTGGTCATCTGTGCAGGAGTGGCTCAAAAACCTGGAGAAACCAGGCTGGCGCTTTTAAAGCGAAACAAAGAAGTGTTCCGCTCCATTGTAGGTCCAGTCACGGAATCCGGCTTTAACGGGATATTTCTGGTGGCAACAAATCCGGTGGATGTAATGACCCGGATGACCTATGAGCTGTCAGGCTTTAATGCCAGGCGGGTGCTGGGGACCGGTACGGCTCTTGATACAGCGCGCCTGCGGTACCTGCTTGGCGAACATCTGCATGTGGACCCGCGCAATATCCATGCCTATGTTATGGGAGAGCATGGGGACAGCGAATTTGTCCCCTGGAGCCAGGCGATGATCGCGACCCGGTGTATCCGCGATATTGTGGAGGAAGGGGAAAATCCGGTCCAGATGGATGAGCTGAACCGGATCTCCGAGGAAGTAAAAGGCGCTGCGTACCGTATTATCGAGGCAAAGCACGCCACCTACTACGGCATTGGCATGGCGATGACCAGGATTACCAAAGCGATCCTGGGAGATGAGAACAGTGTGCTGACCGTATCTGCACTGCTGTGCGGGGAATATGGCCAGACCGGCGTCTTTGCAGGGGTGCCCTGCATCATCAACCAGAATGGGGTGCAGCGGGTTCTCCAGCTGAACCTTTCGGAGGAAGAGTTGGATCGATTTGCCGCTTCCTGTGATATCTTAAAAGAGAGCTATCAGGGACTGGAGCAGGATTAGTCCTCTACCGTGAAGGCGACCAGCCCGGTATCAGACCAGGTGTTGCCGATCATATAGGTGGTGTAGTTCTGTCTGGCGTTTATGTCGGCCTGGAAGGATACCAGCGGCTGCTGGATATTGGCCGTGGTGCCGATGGCGCCGACAATGATGATCGGCAGCTCCCGCAGGAAGGCATAGGTATTGGAGTTTGTCACGTAGAACTGGTAGGAACCGGCCATCGCCTGTTTGTATGGGGTGACGGTCTGGAATCCCACATTCCGGAACACGGTTTCGCCGCCGTAGAGCAGCAGGTCAAACCTGGAACCGCTGTAAGCCATGTTGGCGAACCGGTAGCATCCGGAGTTGTAGGGCATATTGCTGCAGCCGGTATCGATGACCCGTACCATATCAAGCCCGCCGGAAGCGGAGTCTGTCAGGACCAGAGTGACTTTCTGCCCCGCCACAAACGGGAAATTCTGCTGCAGAAGGATGGACCGCATCCCGGAAGCGCGGCGGACGGTCACTGTATGGAAACCATCGGAAACCCAGTCATAGTTTGAGATGGTGCCGAACCGGGAATTGATGGCGTATGCAGTGCCATCAATGGAGATGTTCACCGGAAAGGCGTTGGTGGATGCATTTAGGAAACGCACCTGCCCGTAATTCTGCGGAGAGATACCGGGAAACGGCGGGAAATCCGGAAGCCAGCCGGGGCCAGGTATGACAGGGCCGGGACCTACCGGTCCGCCTTCTCCGGGGTTGGGGAGCGGGATGACCGGGACGTTGCTGCCGTCGCCGGGATAAACCGGTCCGCCCTCCCCCGGGTTTGGAAGCGGGACAACCGGGATGTTGCTGCCGTCGCCGGGATTTACCGGCCCTCCCTCGCCTACATCCGGTAGAGGTACTGCTGGCGTATTGCCGCCATTGCCGGAATCTGTTGGACCTCCTTCCCCATATTCCGGGAGGGGCGTGGTCAGCCCGTAATTGTCGTTCGCCCGCATCTCCCCGTTATCCATCTGCGTATTCATGTCGGAGGTGCCATTGTAATGTGTATCGCTTTCAGCCATAAAATGCCTCATTGTTTTTTTACTTTACTGTATGTGATGAGATTTTGCCAGGTGCCAAAAAATGTAAAAATGGGACAGAATTTTTCGGGTTAGCAGTTGACAAAGGTAAAAACCCATGATACTATATCTAAGGTTTCGCAGGCTGAAAACGAAGCTTGGGATAAAGATGCTGCTGTGGCTCAGTCGGTAGAGCGTCGCATTGGTAGTGCGGAGGTCACGGGTCCGATTCCCGTCAGCAGCTTTTGGTTTTATAAGCAGAACTTTATATTTTATAAAGTTTTCTGCTTTTTTTGTATCTGTGTTTAAATGATGGAATTCAGATACAGAATATGGTATACTTACATTTATTCTATACGAGCACATGCCCTGTAGACCGGCATGAGGGAGCGGAGGAGCTTAAACGATGGAAAAAGACAAAGAAGTGTTAGCGGCAGAGACTGCAGAGAAAGAGGTGGTTTCCAAGAATTTTATCGAGCAGGAGATCGACAAGGACCTGGCAGAGGGCGTTTATAACCATGTTCAGACCCGTTTTCCGCCGGAGCCCAACGGATATCTGCATATCGGACATGCCAAGTCCATTCTTTTAAACTATGGACTGGCCCAGAAGTACGGCGGCAAGTTCAACCTGCGTTTCGACGATACCAACCCGACGAAAGAAAAGACGGAATTTGTGGAATCTATCATGGCGGATGTGAAGTGGCTGGGAGCTGATTTCGATGACAGGCTGTTCTTTGCATCCAATTATTTTAAACAGATGTATGACTGCGCAGTTTTTCTGATCAAGAAGGGAAAGGCGTTTGTCTGTGACCTGACAGCGGAGGAGATCCGTGAGTACCGTGGTGATTTTACCACGCCGGGTAAGGAGAGCCCGTACAGGAACAGGAGCGTGGAGGAGAACCTGCGCCTGTTCGAGGAGATGAAGGACGGGAAGTATCAGGACGGGGAGAAGGTCCTGCGTGCGAAGATCGATATGGCTTCCCCCAACATCAATATGAGGGATCCGGTGCTCTACCGCGTGGCCCATATGACTCATCACAATACCGGGGATGCATGGTGCATCTATCCGATGTATGATTTTGCCCATCCGATCGAGGATGCCATAGAGCATATCACCCACTCGATCTGTACGTTGGAGTTTGAGGACCACAGGCCGCTGTATGACTGGGTGGTGAAGGAGTGCGAGTTCGAGAACCCGCCCCGCCAGATCGAGTTTGCAAAGCTTTATCTGACCAATGTGGTCACCGGCAAGCGTTATATCAAAAAGCTGGTGGAGGACGGCATTGTGGACGGCTGGGACGATCCGCGGCTGGTGTCCATCGCTGCGCTGCGCAGACGCGGTTATACGCCGGAAGCCATCCGCATGTTTGTGGAGCTGGTGGGCGTTTCAAAGGCAAACAGTTCTGCTGACTATGCGATGCTCGAGTACTGTATCCGCGAGGATCTAAAGCTGAAAAAACCGCGTATGATGGCGATCCTGGATCCGGTGAAGCTGGTGATCGACAACTATCCGGAGGGGCAGACCGAGATGATGGAGGTGCCCAACAATCTGGAGAATCCGGAGCTGGGTTCCCGCATGGTGCCTTTTGGCAGAGAGCTTTACATTGAGCGTGAGGATTTCATGGAGGAACCGCCGCGCAAATATTTCCGTTTGTTCCCGGGCAATGAGGTACGCTTAATGAGCGCGTATTTTGTGACCTGCACCGGTTTTGAGAAGGATGAAAGCGGCAAAGTGACCGTGGTCCATGCGACCTATGACCCGGCGACCAGAAGCGGATCGGGATTTAGCGAGCGCAAGGTCAAGGGGACGATCCACTGGGTAGCGGCGGAGACTGCAAAGCAGGTGGAATGCCGTCTGTATGAGAATATTGTGGATGAGGAGAAGGGCAAGTTAAACGCTGACGGTTCTCTGAACTTAAATCCCAATTCCCTGACTATTCTGAAGAACTGCTATGTGGAACCGGCGCTTGTGGATGTGGAACCTTATGACAGCTTCCAGTTTGTAAGAAATGGTTATTTCTGCGTGGATTGTAAGGACAGTAAACCTGGGGCGCCGGTATTTAACCGGATCGTTTCTCTTAAGAGTTCCTTCAAGATCCAGAAGTAAGAACTTAACGGCTAAAACGTCAGGGACGGGCAGGAAGACTGCCTGTCCCTGTTTTTTAGGAGGTGCGATATGGAATTGCTGATCCCGCTGGATATCCAGTCGAAAAAACCGCTGTATGAACAGATTTATGCCTATATCCGCAGGGAGATCCGCTGCGGGAGCTTGAGGACAGAGGACAGGCTGCCTTCCACCAGGGTGCTGGCGGACCATTTGAAGGTCAGCCGGAGTACGACCCAGATGGCATACGACCAGCTTCTCGCAGAGGGATATATTGAGTCCCGTCCCTGCCGGGGATATTTTGTAGCCAGGATGGAGGAACTGGTAGAAGCAGGGCCGGAGAAGGAGGCTGCGATGGAGACCAGCGAGCCTGTCCGTCCGGACTGTCTGGTTGACTTTTCCCCCCGGGGTATCGATCTGGAGAGCTTTCCCTACAATACCTGGAGAAAACTGAGCCGGAACACCCTGGTGGATGACAACAGGGAAATGTTCCATTCCGGAAACCATCAGGGAGAGCCTGGATTTCGGGAGGCGATCCGCAGCTACCTGCATTCTGCCCGTGGAGTCAGCTGCAGTGCAGAGCAGATCATAGTAGGAGCGGGAAGTGAGTACCTTCTCATGCTTCTGTCCCAGATATTGGGCCGGGAAAAAAAGATCGCCATGGAAAACCCGACCTATAAGCAGGCGTACCGGGTATTCTGCAGCCTGGGCTATTCGGTGTGCCCGGTGGAGATGGACAACTCCGGGATGGATCCGGAGCTCCTGGAGCGCAGCGGCGCGGATGTGGCGTATGTGATGCCCTCCCATCAGTTTCCCACCGGGGTCGTTATGCCCGTGGGACGCAGGCAGGAGCTGCTCAAATGGGCGGCGGCCGGGGAGGACCGGTATCTGATCGAGGACGATTATGACAGTGAGTTCCGTTACAAAGGAAAACCAATCCCCGCGCTTCAGGGGATGGACCGTACCGGCAGGGTGATCTATCTGGGGACGTTTTCCAAATGCATTGCGCCTGCTATCCGTGTCAGCTATCTGGTGCTGCCCATGGAGCTTTTAAAACGTTACCGGAAGCAGGCAGGGTTCTATGCTTCCACTGTTTCCCGGATCGACCAGAATATTTTGTACCAGTTCCTGTCACTGGGGCATTTTGAAAGGCATTTGAACCGGATGCGCGCCATTTACAGGGCAAAGCATGATATGCTGCTGGCGGCGATCCGTCCGCTTGAGCAGGATTTTGAGATACGGGGGGAATTTGCCGGGATCCATATCCTGCTGACGGCGAAATATGAGATTGCGGAGGAGGAGCTTATCCGTCAGGCAGAATCAGCAGGCGTCAGGGTATATGGGCTCAGTGGATATTATATCCATCAGGAGCATGATCACAGACCTTCCACCGTGGTGCTGGGATATGCCAGTTTGAGCGGAGCGCAGATCACGCGCGGTGCAGAGGCGCTTTTGGCCTGCTGGAGGCGTCACGGCTGAGTGTGAAACGGGCCGTCCCAGCGGGAGTATGCGTCATAATGGAAGCGGTGTGCTTCAGTAAATGAATGATGCAGAGCACGTAAAAAAGACCGGATAGTTTCCGGTCTTTTTTAGAGGGAGATCGTCTGTGCAGCCCCTGACAGCCCTTTCACATGTTGTCATGTCTTTTATCCTTGATCAGGACGGAATATCCTCGGTATCTACAATGATGGTGGTCACTGCGTCGGCAGCTTTATCAGCGGTCTTTTCAGCGGCATCTTTTGCAGTATCGGCAGCTTTTTCGGCAATGTTTTTTGCAGCGCCGGCCGTTTGTTCCATAGCATCCTTTGCGGCGTCGGCAGCTTTATCAACGGCATCCTCCACAAGATCCGAGACGCTTTCTACAATGTCTTCCGCCATATCCTCAAAATCGTCCGAGTCCTCGGTGAAGGAAACCTTTGCGGCAGCAGCAGTATCTGAGACTGCGGTAACAGCCTCCCGGGTACTGTCAGCTACGATCGCAGCAGCATCCTTAACAACGTTTTTGGCAGCTCCAGCCACATCCTTTGCCGCGTTCAGCATGTCCCCGGCAGCGACGAGAAGCTCATCCTTATCAGCATGAAGGGAAACGTAGTTACGGTTCATGGTGCTGTCCGGAACCGGGCCGTCCTCCTCCTCATCTTCAAAATCATGGAAATCCTCATCCAGTTCCTTGTTAAAGGACTGATATTTCTTCAGATAGGATATCCCCGCAACAGCCGCACCAGCGACGGCAGCCAGTGCAACAATCTTTCCCAATCCTTTTTTTGCCATACCTGCACTCCTTTCTGTCGGCGGTTTTCGTACTGCCAACCAATCTTAATGAATATTGTAATACGAATGTGGGAAAAAAGAAAGGGGACAACTGTAAAAAATTTATAAAATTAGCACTCAACTATTGACAGTGCTAACAATGCGTGGTATAAATTGTATTGTGAATCAAAAAGGGATATTTTTTCAGTCCCGTGATTGAAAAAAAGCATTTAGAATAAGGAGGAATCATCCATGAAATTAGTACCATTATTTGACCGCGTTGTATTAAAGCAGCTGGTTGCAGAGGAGACTACAAAATCCGGTATTGTATTACCGGGGCAGGCAAAGGAGAAACCACAGCAGGCTGAAGTCATTGCAGTAGGCCCGGGCGGTGTGGTTGACGGCAAGGAAGTGACCATGCAGGTCAAGGTCGGAGACAAGGTGATCTATTCCAAGTATTCCGGAACCGAAGTGGAAGTGGAAGATGAGAAGCTTGTAGTTGTGAAACAGAACGATATCCTGGCGGTTATCGAGTAAGACGATCAAAGCGGATTTATTTGTGGAAGATTCAATCATTGACTATTTATAATATTTGGAGGAATGAACTATGGCAAAGCAGATCAAACATGGCGTAGACGCCAGAAAAGCCCTGGAGGCAGGTGTTAACCAGCTTGCGGACACAGTCCGTGTGACCCTTGGACCGAAAGGAAGGAACGTTGTACTGGATAAGTCCTTCGGCGCTCCGCTGATCACCAACGACGGCGTGACCATCGCAAAAGAGATCGAGCTGGAGGATGCGTTTGAGAACATGGGCGCACAGCTTGTAAAAGAGGTCGCTACCAAGACCAACGATGTAGCCGGTGACGGTACTACCACCGCTACGGTCCTGGCTCAGGCAATGATCAACGAGGGGATGAAGAACCTGGCGGCAGGAGCTAACCCGATCGTTCTGAGAAAAGGTATGAGAAAAGCGACGGATGCAGCAGTTGAGGCGCTTGCCAAGATGAGCCAGCCGATCGAAGGCAGGGACAGTATTGCAAGAGTAGCAGCCATTTCCGCAGCAGATGATGAGGTTGGCGAGATGGTAGCAGAGGCTATGGAGAAGGTTTCCAACGACGGAGTTATCACCATCGAGGAGTCCAAGACCATGAAGACCGAGCTGGATCTGGTGGAAGGCATGCAGTTTGACCGCGGCTATGTATCTGCTTATATGTGCACCGATATGGATAAGATGGAAGCGAACCTGGACGATCCGTATATCCTGATCACCGACAAGAAGATTTCCAACATCCAGGAGATCCTGCCGGTTCTGGAGAAGATCGTACAGTCCGGAGCGAAGCTTCTGATCATCGCAGAGGATATTGAGGGCGAGGCGCTGACCACCCTGATCGTGAACAAGTTAAGAGGCACCTTCACCGTTGTGGGCGTAAAGGCTCCTGGCTACGGCGACAGAAGAAAAGAGATGCTCAAAGATATCGCGATCCTGACCGGAGGTACCGTGATCTCCGAGGAGCTGGGCCTGGATTTAAAAGAGACCACCATGGATCAGCTTGGACGCGCCAAATCCGTTAAGGTTCAGAAAGAGAACACCATCATCGTGGACGGCTGCGGCGACAAGAAAGAGATCAGCGCGCGCGTTGCACAGATCCGCGCACAGATCGAGGAGACCACTTCCGAGTTTGATAAAGAGAAGCTTCAGGAGCGTCTTGCCAAGCTGGCAGGCGGCGTAGCAGTGATCCGTGTGGGCGCTGCAACTGAGACTGAGATGAAGGAAGCAAAACTGCGTATGGAGGATGCTCTGTCCGCAGCGAGAGCAGCGGTTGAGGAAGGCATCATCGCAGGCGGCGGTTCTGCATATGTGCATGCAACCACCCAGATCAAGCCGGTTGTGGATGCTTTAGAGGGTGACGAGAAGACCGGCGGCAAGATCATCTTAAAAGCGCTGGAGGCTCCGCTGTTCCACATTGTTGCCAATGCGGGACTGGAAGGCTCTGTTATCATCAATAAGGTGAAAGAATCTGCGGTAGGTACCGGTTTTGACGCTTATAAAGAAGAGTATGTGGATATGATCAAGGCAGGCATCCTGGATCCGGCAAAGGTTACCAGAAGCGCTCTGCAGAACGCTACCAGCGTTGCTTCCACCCTGCTGACCACAGAGTCTGTCGTAGCCAACATCAAGGAAGATGTACCGGCTATGCCGGCTGGCGGCGGCATGGGCGGGATGATGTAAAGTTAATCAGAGACAGAGTCCTGAGTATATGATCGGGACGCAGGGGAAAACCGGATGAAACCGGGTTTTGCCCTGCGTCCTGTCGCTGTATAAAATGAAAGGAGTTTTTTAACCCCATGAACGAAAATTATGCTGAGCAGTTGATTAAACGAAGGACTCCGGCTTATGCCTACGCGCTGACCGGCGTGTTGGGAGCAGTGACCGCGGTGACGGTTGTGCTTGCCATGACCACCGGGGTGCTGGCGGTGATCCTGATGTTTTTAGCGGGATTTGTTACATATCTGTCTTACCGGAACACCCATGTGGAGTTTGAGTATCTGTTTGTGGGCGGAGAATTGTCGGTGGACAAGATTTTGGGAAGGTCGAAAAGGAAGAAGGCCTTTGAGTGCAAGATGGAGGAGATCCAGATCGTGGCTCCGGCAGATTCTTATGTGTTGAATGATTATAGGAATGTGAAGAATACCATAGACTTCTCTTCGCATATGGAGCATGCGAAAATGTATGCGATGATCGTGCAGACAAAAGGCGAGCAGACAAAGGTCTTGCTTGAGCCGGGCGAGAAGATGCTGACCTGCATGAGGCAATGTTCCCCACGTAAAGTAGTGGTATAGAAAACCTGGCTTTCGGCATTTTGCGGAGGCGCCCGGCTGGTAATTGAGCGGCACGGCTTTGTGACTTTGCAGACCATTAGAAGGCGTTAGCATCCGGGATTTTCTGTTCTGGCAGGGAAAGGGGTTGTCTGAGCGTAAGCGAGTTGCCCCTTTCCCTGTCAGGCTTTTAAGAAAATCCCGGATGCTTACACCTTCTTATGGTCGAAACCGGAACAAAGCCGTGCCGCTCAATTACCAGCCGGGCGCCTCCGCAAAATGCCGAAAATCCCGCAGATTGTGTTTGACAAGCGGACAGAAATTTGCTACACTATGTAACTAATAACTGCCGCAGGATTTATTCCGGGAGGTAAAACAAAAGAAAGAGAGGAAGAATTTAATGGGTACAATTATTGGCGACGGCATTACATTTGATGACGTACTTCTCGTGCCGGCTTATTCTCAGATTATTCCGAATCAGGTAGATCTGACCACGTATTTGACCAAGAAGATTAAACTGAACATTCCGCTTATGAGTGCAGGCATGGATACGGTTACGGAGCATCGCATGGCGATTGCCATGGCGCGTCAGGGCGGGATCGGTATTATTCATAAAAATATGTCGATCGAGGCACAGGCAGAGGAAGTTGATAAGGTAAAACGTTCTGAGAATGGCGTCATTACGGACCCATTTTTCCTGTCTCCGGAGCATACGCTTAAGGATGCGGACGAGCTTATGGCAAAGTTCCGTATTTCCGGCGTTCCGATCACTGAGGGGCGCAAGCTGGTAGGTATCATTACCAACCGCGATCTGAAGTTTGAGGAAGATTTCAGCAAGAAGATCAAGGAGTGCATGACCTCCAAAAACCTGGTGACAGCCAGGGAGGGCATTACCTTAAAGGAAGCCAAACAGATCCTTGCGAAGGCGAGAGTGGAGAAGCTTCCGATCGTGGACGACGATTTCAACTTAAAGGGACTTATCACCATCAAGGATATTGAGAAGCAGATCAAGTACCCGCTGTCCGCCAAGGACGAGCAGGGGCGGCTTTTGTGCGGCGCGGCAGTGGGCATCACAGCCAATGTGCTGGACCGTGTAGGGGCGCTGGTGGACGCCAAGGTGGACGTGGTGGTCCTGGATTCTGCTCATGGACATTCTGAGAATGTACTGCGCTGTGTGCGGATGATCAAAGAGAAGTATCCGGAGCTTCAGGTGGTTGCAGGCAATGTGGCTACAGGTGAGGCGACGAAAGCTCTGATCGAAGCTGGTGTGGATGCGGTCAAGGTAGGTATCGGGCCTGGTTCTATCTGTACTACCCGTGTCGTTGCAGGGATCGGCGTTCCGCAGATCACCGCAGTGATGGACTGCTATGCAGTGGCGAAGGAGTATGGTATTCCGATCATCGCAGACGGCGGTATCAAGTATTCCGGAGATATCACCAAGGCCATCGCAGCGGGCGGCAATGTCTGCATGATGGGTAGTCTGTTTGCCGGATGCGACGAAAGTCCGGGTACCTTCGAGCTGTATCAGGGAAGAAAATATAAAGTATATCGCGGCATGGGTTCCATCGCGGCTATGGAGAACGGCAGCAAGGACCGTTACTTCCAGTCCGACGCCAAGAAGCTGGTGCCGGAGGGCGTGGAAGGACGCGTTGCATATAAGGGGCTGGTAGAGGACACGGTGTTCCAAATGCTGGGCGGCCTGCGTTCCGGTATGGGTTACTGTGGAGCGGGAGATATCCCGACCCTTCAGGAGACCGGACGTTTTGTGAAGATTTCCGCTGCATCCCTGAAAGAAAGCCATCCGCATGATATCCATATTACAAAAGAGGCTCCAAACTATAGCGTTGATGAATGATTTAGGGTGCTGCCGTGTTTTACACGGCGGCACTTTTGTGTTATACTGAAAACAGCCGGTGTGGTATTTTTGATGAGATAAAACAGGTACGGGAAAAAGGAGACAGGATATGAATTACGGAATGCGCTGCCACGATCTGTGTAAAAAAGCAGATATGGATACTGTGTTTGATACGGTAAAGGAGAATGGGATCCGCCAGATCCAGCTCGCTTTTGGCAAGTCTATTGAAGGTTATGATTTTTCTGCGGGACATTACAGCCCGGGACTGGCTCACATGATCGCGGACAAGCTGAAAGCGCGTGATATCCATGTGGCGATCCTTGGGTGTTATATCAATCCGACGGATCCGGATGAGGACAGAAGAAAAGCGTCCGTGGCAAAGTTCATCGAGCATCTGAAATATGCCAGGATCATTGGCGCCGATATGGTCGGGACGGAGACCGGAAGATACAGCGGAGATTTTAAGGTTGTGCCGGAGACCTACACAGAGGAGTGTTACCAGCTTTTGCTGAAAAGCATGCGGGAGATCGTGGATGCGGCGGAAAAGCTGGGCATGATAGTAGGTGTGGAAGCTGTGCATGACCATACCCTCTACAGCCCGGAGATGATGCGGCGTTTTCTGGATGACATGGATTCTCCGAATGTGGAGGCGATCCTGGACCCGGTGAACCTGATCAGTGCAGAGAATTATCAGGATCAGGATGCGGTCATCGCCCGTGCATTTGAGCTGTATGGTGACCGGATCTCCATGGTGCATATCAAGGACTTCCGCATGGAAGGCGGGGAGCCTCAGTTTGAACATGTTGGGGACGGCCTGTTCCACTATGAGCCGCTTCTCCAATGGATTAAAAAAGAGAAGCCATATATTACCATGCTGCTTGAAAACTCCAACAGGAGCCGATACCACAGTGATATTGCATATCTGCAAAAAATATATGAGGAAGTATAGCGTCAAAGAGATAATTATGGTATACTAAACGGGTATGCTTTAGGATGATGAGGAAGGGCTTATGCTGAACGAAGACAAGATTAAATTAATGACCGGAATCGCCTTATTTGAAAAGAAGGAAGGGAAAGCGATCTTCCCTGCGAACCGTTATTTCAAAAGCGACTATATCAGCAGCCGCATGCTGCGGTCTTTCTTTTCCTATACCCTGTGCTATATTCTGTGCGTGTTAGTCTGGGTGCTTTACAGCATTGAACGGCTTTTGAACGCCATGAATCTAGATGAAGTGATCAAAATGGCAACGGCTGCGGCGATGTTTTATGTGGCGGGGCTGATTGTCTATCTGGTCATAACTTTTTTTGTATACAGAAGACGTTATGAATACGCCAGACGGGGCATGAAGGTCTACGTGGCAAAGCTGAAACGGCTGGAGAAGCGATATGAGTTCCAGAGCCGGACCAAAGAATTGACGAAGGAGGGCAGCCGCTATGATGATGTTTCTCGTACTTAAAGAACGGCTGAGATCATTTTACGGAAAGTATGGG
This sequence comes from Clostridium sp. AN503, assembly GCF_040719375.1. Taxonomy (NCBI): domain Bacteria; kingdom Bacillati; phylum Bacillota; class Clostridia; order Eubacteriales; family Clostridiaceae; genus Clostridium; species Clostridium sp. AN503. The sequence continues at coordinate 1,166,510 of NZ_JBFDTP010000002.1, forward strand.
GCATTTACAAACGGCGTCATCAAGTTTGGCTACAGCCTTATGGCGATCCTGATGCTGAACCAGAATATCGGGTTTATGACAAAGCTCAAGAATCCCTTTGTGCCTCTGGTATTGGCACTGGTATGTGCATTTTTGCCATCCGGGGCGATTGCGTTTTTGCTGGCAGCCATAATGCTGATGCACATCTATACAGTTTCGTTTGAGATCGCCTTGATCACTGCGGTATTTCTGATCATTGTGGCGCTTTTGTATTATGGGTTCCAGCCGGGCGACAGCTATTGGCTGGTGCTTACGCCGGTGGCGTTCATTTTAAAGATCCCATTTGCAGTCCCGCTTCTGGCCGGACTTTCCGGGAGCCTTGTGACGGTGATCCCGGTGAGCTGCGGCGTGGTGATCTACTATGTACTGATGTATGTAAAACAGAATGCCGGTGTCCTGACCAACGATGCCAGTGTGGACATCACGCAGAAGTTCGTACTGATCATCAAGGCGCTGGTGTCCAATAAGTTCATGCTTGTGATGATCTGCATGTGTATGGTGGGGATCCTCGTGGTTTATCTGTTAAAGACCCTTTCCATAGACTATGCCTGGATCCTGGCGATCATCCTGGGGACCATTGTACAGCTGGCAGCCGTGTTTGTGGGAGACTACCTGTTTGACGTTTCCATACCGATCGGGGAGCTTGTGGTGGGCGCAGTGATCGCACTGGTATTGGCGGGACTTTATCATTTCTTTGTCTTCGCGGTGGATTACTCCAGGACGGAGTATACCCAGTTTGAGGACGATGATTATGTTTATTATGTGAAGGCGGTGCCGAAGGTTGCGGTATCCAAGCCGGATGTGCGCGTACAGCGGATCAACAATCCAGGAAAAGCGCGCCGTATGAGGGAATAAGACAGAAAGAGAGGAGCATCTATGGCAGGCATCATCCAGGATCTGGGGACGGTTTTTCAGGGAGTACGTTCCTGGCTCTCATTTTTGCCGCGGATTTCAGTTGCCAACTTTATAGAGATAGTCATCATCGCGGTCCTGGTGTATTATGCCCTGCTTTGGATCAAGAGTACGCGGGCGTGGTATCTGCTGAGAGGTATTGCCATGATCCTGCTGTTTGCGATCCTGGCGGCGTTCTTCCATTTTGATACGATCCTGTGGATTCTGGAAAAGACGGGCGCGATCGCGGTGACCGCAGTGGTGATCATCTTCCAGCCGGAGCTTCGGAAGGCGCTTGAGCAGCTGGGAAGCAAGAATTTGATATCAGATCTGCTTTCTTTTGACGACGGTAAGGAGAATCAGGGATTTTCTGAGAGGACGGTCAATGAGATCGTCAAGGCAACATTTGAGATGGCGAAGGTGAAGACCGGCGCGCTGATCGTTATTGAGCGCAATGTCTCTTTGAGGGAGATTGAGCGGACCGGGATCGAGATCAACGGTCTGGTCAGCAGCCAGCTTCTGATCAATATTTTTGAACACAATACGCCGCTTCATGACGGGGCGGTCATTATCCGGGGTAACCGTGTGACGGCGGCAACCTGTTATCTGCCGCTTTCGGACAGTATGATGATCAGCAAGGATCTTGGCACCCGGCACCGGGCGGCTGTGGGCATCAGTGAAGTGACGGACAGCATTACCATTGTCGTTTCGGAGGAGACCGGGCGGGTATCTCTTGTGGAGAACGGAAGTCTCCGCAGGGTCAGCGACGCGGAGAGTCTAAGAACGGCCCTTGCGAGGATGGAGGAGCAGGAAAGCACCGGGAACAACCGGTTCAGGATTTGGAAGGGAAAACGGAAGAATGAAAGAAAAACTGATTAATAATCTGGCTCTGAAGCTTCTTTCTATCTTTTTGGCATTTTTTGTCTGGCTGGTTGTGGTGAATGTTTCCAATCCCGAAGTGCGCCGCAGCAGGGATGTGACGCTGGAGATTGAGAACGAGCAGGTACTGGCAGCCGCAGGCAAGACCTATGAAATCAGCGGCAAAAGTACGGTCACCGTATATTTTGACGCAAGGACAAGGGATGAATATAAGGTCAGCGCTTCAGATTTCCGGGCTTATATCGATCTGGCGGAGCTTTATGATGTGACAGGTTCCGTACAGGTGAAGGTGGAGGTTCTGAACAACAAGCAGCTGATCTCCAATGCGGAGGCGAAGCCGGGAGTTGTCAGGATTGAGACAGAGGATCTTCAGAAGAAGCAGTTTGAGCTGGATGTTGCTGCGATCGGAGAGCCGGAAGAGGGCTATGCTGCGAATGGAATCACTCTTTCACCGTCTTATGTGGAGGTGGAAGGGCCGGTATCCAAGGTTGGCCTGATCAGCTATGCAGGAGTGGAGATTGACTTAAACGGACTGTCAGGGAATGATGAGGGCGTAGTGAAGCCGATTTTCTATGACGCCAACGGCAATGAACTGTCGGTCAGTGACAAGATAAAGGTCAATACATCGGAGATCCAGTACAAGGTTGTGGTCAATAAGGTCAAGACCCTGGCTCTGGATTTTGAGGTGTCAGGGACTGTGATGCCGGGATATCAGTTTACCGGCGTGGAGTGCGCGGTCAGGAATATTTCCGTGAGCGGACTCAAGAGCAGCCTGGCTTCCATCAACAAGATTACGATTCCGTCATCGGAGCTGAACATCAATGGATTGTCGAAAGATAAGGTTGTAGCAGTAGATTTGAGGAAGTATCTGCCGGAAGGCGTGGAGCTTGCCGAGTCTGAGAATCCGCAGGTGGAGATCCGCCTGAAGGTGGAAAAGCTGGTGAACCGTACCATTACTCTTACAGACGGGGAGATCAGGAGAGAAAACGGGTCAGAGGAGCTGCGTTACCGTTTGGCACCGAACCGGGTAGACGTGACCGTTCAGGGGCTTGAAGAAGAACTGGAGAGTCTGCGCGTAACGGATTTAGGAGCAGTAGTCGATCTGGCAGGACTGCAGGAGGGAAGCCATCCGGGCGCCCTGCTGTTTGCAGACAGTGATATGTTCAGAGTAGTCACCTATTCGGATTTCAAGGTTGAGGTGACGCCGGTGGCAGGTGCGGCGGACAGCAGCAGTACGGCTGCGCCGGACAGCACGGAAGCCGGAACGTTAGAAAGCTCTGAAGAAGAAACAACAGAGGCGGAGACTACGGTTCCTGCAGAGGGGACCGGGACAGCCGCCGGGTGATGGAAAGAGGGATAATGTGGTCAGCAAAAAAGTGATAGTAGGGAATGTATCGGGGCTGCACCTGCGGCCCACGGGCCTTCTGTGCAACGAGGCGATAAAATACCAGTCGTCTGTCAAATTCATATCCACAGGACGGTCGGGTCCTGCCACCACCAATGCGAAAAGTGTTTTGAGTGTGCTGGGAGCCTGTGTCAAATGTGGGGATGAGATAGAGTTTATCTGTGAGGGACCGGACGAGGAAGAGGCGCTTGCCGCTGTTATCCGCCTGGTGGAGAGTGGGCTGGGAGAGTAGCAGCCTTTGAAGTTTGTATGAAGCATCAAACGGGGTGCAGTTTGTTTTGCGCGCCGGGAGAGTTTTTCATAAAAAGGGACTGAGCAGGACAGTGTCCAGAGCAGTCACCATAATGAATAAGGAGGACGTGTTATGTTGAAGGGAACCAGTGCTTCTTCCGGTATCGGTATCGGGAAGGTTGCGATTGTAGAGGAAGCGGAATTAGTGATCAAGCGGGAAGCTGTTGCGGATGCGGCGGCGGAGGTGGCGCGCTTTAAAGAGGCGCTTGAACAGACCATGAAGGATACGGAGGCGCTTGCGGCTGATCTTGCAACCAGGGTAGGGGAGAAGGAAGCTGAGATCATGCAGGGACATCTGATGCTCCTTATGGACCCGATGCTGACAGGTGAGATCGAGAATACCATTACCGGTGAAGGAATCTGTAGTGAATATGCGATCGAGCAGGTCTGCTGCATGTATGCGGACATGTTTGCGTCTATGGATGACGAGCTGATGCAGCAGAGAGCCACGGATATGCGTGATATCAAGACACGTATGCAGAAGGTGCTTCTGGGTGTTGCTTCAGTAGATATATCTGCCCTGCCGGCAGGGAGCATCCTGGTGGCGGTGGATCTGACCCCGTCTATGACTGCAGGGATCAATCCGGACAATGTGGCAGGTATCGTGACGGAGCTTGGCGGCAAGACCTCCCACAGTGCGATCCTGGCCCGTGCCCTGGAGATTCCGGCAGTGGTGGCGGTATCTGATTTCTTAAATCAGGTAAAGGATGGCGACACGGTGGTCCTGGACGGTTCTGAGGGCGTGGTTTACGTGAACCCGGACCAGGCGGTTGTGGATGAGTATACAAAAAAGCGTGAGAAGTTCCTGAAGGAGAAAAAGGAGCTGGAGCAGTATATCGGCAAGCCGACCGTGACAAAGGACGGTGTGCACATTGAGCTGGTTGCCAATATCGGCAAGCCGGAGGATGTGGAAAAGGTACTCCAGTATGACGGCGAGGGCGTAGGCCTGTTCCGTACCGAGTTCCTGTTCATGGACCGCACATCCATGCCGACAGAGGACGAGCAGTTTGAGGCATATAAAAAGGTTGCGGAAGCATTGCAGGGTAAACCGGTGATCATCCGTACCCTGGATATTGGCGGAGACAAAGAGATTCCGTACATGGGCCTTAAGAAGGATGAAAACCCATTCCTGGGTTATCGTGCTATCCGGTTCTGCCTGGACAGGAAGGAAGATGTGTACAAGCCCCAGCTTCGTGCACTGCTCCGTGCCAGCGCCTTTGGCAATATCAAGATCATGATCCCGCTCGTCACCTGTATCGATGAGTACCGCGAGGCGAAAGCGCTGATCGAGGAGCTTAAGGCTGAGCTGGATGCAAAGGGCGTTGCATACAATAAAGAGATCCAGGTAGGTATCATGGTGGAGACTGCGGCTGCATCTTTGATCGCGGATATTTTTGCAAAAGAAGTGGACTTCTTCAGTATCGGTACCAACGACTTGACCCAGTATACCATGTCTGTGGACCGTGGCAATGACAAGGTTTCTTATCTGTACTCCACGTTCAACCCGGCAGTGCTCCGCAGCATCAAGCGGATCATCACCTGTGCAAGGGAAGCTGGTATCATGGTGGGCATGTGCGGCGAGGCTGCAAGCGATCCGATGATGATCCCGCTGCTGCTTGCCTTCGGTTTAAACGAGTTCAGTATGAGCGCTTCCGCGATCCTTCAGTCCAGGAAGCTGATCACCGGTTACAGCACTGAGGAGCTTCAGGCTGTGGCTGAGAAGGCTCTGAGTTTTGCTACCACGAAAGAGGTAGAGGATTATATGAGATCATTTGCAGGATAAGGATATCTGGCTGCCGCTACCATTAGCGGCAGCCATTTCCTAAACTATATGTAACTGTTCAGGATCCCCGCAGTTACAACTATATAACAAAAGACAGGATGGGAAGTACATGGTAGTTTATTTGATCTGTTATGCGGCAAGTTATTTTCTGGCAGGAGGAGAGCATTATCTGCTGTCCGGCGCTGCGCTGATATTGGCGGCGCTATGGCTGTATATTTCTGATTACCGGAAATCAAGGAACCTGATACATCTGAGGGCCCTGTTTTCTCTGTTCTGGGTTGGCGGGCAGGGGATTGCCTGCTTGAAGCTGAGCCACCTGCAGGGGGACTGGGAGCTGAAAACCTGGATATGTCTGGCGTTGGCTTATGTGGGATTCTGGGTGGTATTTGAAGTGCTCACCCGGATCTATGGCTCTGGTCATGACAATTACGGCAGATGGAGAAGCTTCTCCGGTAACCCGATCCCTGTCTTTCACATGATCTGTGCAGTCACGGTGGTGTCTGTGGCCTGCTTCATCCTGGAGGCGGTGGCGCTGGGATATGTGCCGCTGTTTATGAGAGGGGTTCCTCATGCATATTCGGAGTTTCATCTGACGGGGGTGCATTATTTTACGGTATCCTGTGTTTTAGTTCCGTCTTTGACTGTGCTGTATTTTCATATGGCGCGGGGACGTGGAAGTGAACGGAAGCTGCTGGCGGCTATCGTTATGACGGTGATCGCTCTGCTGATCCCGATCCTTTGTGTCTCCAGGTTCCAGTTTGTGTTTGCAGTCATGCTGGCGGCATTTACTTATATTTCCCTTCAAAAGACGTTTAACCCATTGTATCTGCTGGGACTTTTTGTGATCCTGATCCCGGTATATCTGATCCTGACCGTGGCGCGGAGCCATGATGTGGAATATTTAAACGGGATTTTCGAGATGAAGAATGCAGAGCTGCCGATCTTTATCAGCCAGCCGTATATCTATATTGCAAATAACTTTGACAATTTCAACTGCATGGTGGAGGTGCTGCCGGAGTACAGTCTTGGTCTTAAAAGCCTGTTCCCGCTGTGGGCGCTGACGGGCCTCAAGTTCTTTTTCCCGCAGCTCATCAATTTCCCGATCTATGTGGACAAGAAAGAGCTGACCACCCTGACGTTGTTTTATGATGCCTATTATGATTTTGGCTGGATCGGTGTACTGCTGTTTTCCTGTGCGCTGGGGCTGGTGGCGTACCTGCTGGTGGTGAAGCTGCGGGAGATGCGCAATCCTCTGGGTTATCTTTTCTATGCGCAGATTGCAGCATATCTGATGCTGTCGTTTTTTACGACCTGGTTTTCCAATACCACCACCTGGTTCTATCTGATCCTGACCGGCCTGATGGCGGTGTATTACAGTATAAATGCCCACCGAAGGTAGCGGGCACAAGAGACTATGACCTGCAAGGAGGACAGAAACATGATATCTGAAAAAATGAGACCGCTGGTAGAGAACAATTCCGTGATCCGCGTGATGTTCGAGGAGGGGAAGCGCCTGGCGGCCATCTACGGCGCGGAAAACGTGTATGATTTCAGCCTGGGCAATCCCAATGTGCCTGCGCCGGCAGAGGTGGAGCAGGCGATCCTGGATACTTTAAGGGATGAAGATTCCACCTTTGTCCATGGATATATGAGCAACTGCGGTTATGAGGATGTGCGGGAGACCATCGCGCAGTCCTTGAACAAGAGATTCGGCACTGCATTTGGCGTTAACAATATCCTTATGACCGTGGGAGCGGCAAGCGGACTGAATGTCATATTGAAGACGATCCTTGATCCGGAGGATGAAGTGATCACCTTTGCCCCTTATTTTGTGGAGTATGGCAATTATGTCCGCAACTATGATGGGACTCTGGTGGTTGTTCCTCCGAATACGGTGGATTTCCAGCCGGATCTGGAGGCGTTTTCCGCCAGGATTACCGAAAGGACCAAAGCGGTCATCATCAATACGCCCAACAATCCCACGGGCGTGGTGTACTCCGATGCCACATTAAAACGCATGGCGGATATCCTGAGGGCGAAGGAGGCGGAATTTAAGACCACGATCCTGCTGATCTCCGATGAACCCTATCGGGAGCTGGCCTATGACGGAGTGGAGGTTCCTTATGTGACAAAATACTATGCTGACACGGTGGTCTGCTACAGCTACAGCAAGTCCCTGTCCCTTCCGGGGGAACGGATCGGTTATCTGGTCATCCCGGACGAACTGAAGGACAGCGCGGACATATTTACCGCAGCGACCATTGCTAACCGAGTGATTGGCTGTGTCAATGCACCTTCCCTGATGCAGCGGGTCATCAAGCGCTGTATTGAAGCGGGGGCAGCGGTGGACTTGGAGGCTTACGACCGGAACCGGAACCTGCTTTACAACAGTTTAAGGGAATATGGGTTTTCCTGTATCAAGCCGGAGGGAGCTTTCTACCTGTTTGTTAAGTCCCCGGTTGCAGATGAAAAAGAGTTCTGCGCGCAGGCGCAGAAGCACAACCTGCTCCTGGTGCCGGGCAGTTCCTTTGCGTGTCCCGGTTATGTACGGATCGCCTACTGCGTGTCCTATGGGCAGATTGAGCGGTCATTGCCTGCATTTAAGGCGTTGGCGAAGGAGTATGAGCTGAGGTAGACTGGCTTGTGGAAGACAGGGCAGGATCACGTGAGACCAGACAGCATGAGATCAGATAAAATGTACAGGAGGGCAGGGACATGAGGGCCTGGGAAGCAAATATAAGGAAAGTAGTACCATATGTGCCGGGGGATCAGCCAAAGGGCGACCGGCTGGTGAAGCTGAATACCAATGAGAATCCATATCCCCCGGCGCCAGGTGTGGAGCGCGCACTCAGGGAGATGGAGTTTGACCGTCTGCGCAAGTATCCGGACCCGGCTGCATCGGATCTGGTGCATATCCTGGCGGAGTATTATGGCGTGGGGAAGGATCAGGTTTTTGTGGGTGTTGGTTCCGATGATGTGATCGCCATGAGCTTTCTGACGTTTTTTAACTCCCCCAGGGCGGTTCTTTTCCCGGATGTGAGCTACTCTTTTTATAAGGTGTGGGCAGATCTCTTCCAGGTGCCCTATGAGACTCCGGCGCTGGATGAGGCGTTCTGCATTTGTCCGGAGGATTATTATAAGGAAAATGGCGGAGTTATTTTTCCAAATCCCAATGCGCCCACAGGTCTTTTAATGCCGCTTTCACAGGTGGAAGATATTATTTCCCACAATCAGGATGTGGTAGTGATCGTGGATGAAGCATATATTGATTTTGGGGGAATGTCCGCTCTGGAGCTTTTAGATCGATATGAGAACCTGCTGGTGGTGCAGACATTCAGCAAATCCCGCTCCATGGCGGGAATGAGGATCGGATTTGCCATCGGGCATCCGGCTCTGATCAAGGCGCTGAATGATGTGAAATATTCCTACAATTCCTATACAATGAACCTGCCGTCGCTGGTTTTAGGCACAGAAGCGGTAAAGGACGATGCATATTTTAAGGAGACCCTGAAGAAAATCATAAATACCAGGGAGTGGTCAAAGGAGAGGCTTAAGGAGCTTGGTTTTACCTTTCCGGACTCCATGTCCAACTTTATTTTTGCATCTCATGAAAGAGTCCCTGCAGAGCAGATTTTTGAGGCGCTGCGGGCGGAGCAGATCTACGTGCGCTATTTTAAACAGCCGAGGCTGGACAACTATTTGAGGATATCCATTGGCACAAGGGAGGAGATGGAAACCTTGTTTGCATTTTTGGAGGATTACCTGGCGAAATATTGAGTGGAGTAACCGGAAACAATCAACAGGCAAAGCAGGTGAGTGGATGGAGAGCGTAAAGAAATATGCGAGGATTATCCTGAATATTGTGATTCCGTTGGCAGAGATCCTGTTGGTCTGCCTGCTGGGGCCGAAGCTTCTTCGATTTTTCATGCCGTTTGTGATCGGGTGGGTGATCGCTATGATCGCCAATCCACTGGTCCGTTTCCTGGAGAGCCGGGTCCGGATCGTGCGGAAGCACAGCTCGGTGATGATCGTGGTTGTGGTTCTTGCGGCGATCATCGGCCTGGGGTATTTTTTGATCTCCCGTCTGTTCTGGCAGGCGTTTGAGCTGGCGAAGGACTTGCCGGAGCTGTATGACCGGGCGGCTGTGGAGATTCAGGCCATATTCCTGCGTTTCGACGATGTTTTCCGGATGCTGCCGGCCAATATACAACAGGCGTGGCAGCAGTTTGCGGGAAATGTGGGCCAGACTATCAGCGTGCTGGTCCAGAAGATCGCTTCCCCCACAGTGGAGGTGGCGGGCAGTGTGGCGAAGGGAATTCCCAATGCGCTGGTCAATGTGGTGGTCACGATCCTTTCGTCCTACTTCTTTATTGCAGAGCGGGATAAGATCATTGAATTCTGGAAACGGTATATTCCACAGAATGGCGGTCGGTATTACCGGAACTTAAAAGGGGATGTAAAACGTCTGATCGGCGGATATTTTCTAGCTCAGTTTAAGATTATGTTCGTTGTGGCAGCGATCCTGATGGCGGGGTTTCTTGTGCTTGGAATCGATTATGCATTCCTGCTGGCAATCCTTGTGGCAATCCTGGATTTTCTGCCGCTGTTTGGGACAGGAACCGTCCTGATCCCATGGGCGGTTGTCAAGCTTTTGTCGGCGGATTATGCGCTGGCGGCTGGCCTGGCGCTCCTGTACGTACTCACCCAGGTGGTGCGGCAGGTGATACAGCCAAAGATCGTTGGAGATTCCATGGGTCTGCCGCCGCTTATGACTTTGGTGTTTTTATATCTGGGCTTTAAGCTGCACGGAATCTCCGGCATGATCCTGGCGGTACCGCTGGGGATCCTGGTTCTGAACCTTTATAAATACGGTGCGTTTGATTCTATGCTTGACAGCATGAAGCTGTTGGTCTCAGATGTGAGGAAATTCCGGCTGGGGGATAACAGCCATCAGCAGAAGGATACACAGGGACCGGATGAGTGACAGGATATGGCGTGACAGGAGAGTTGTATAGACTGATAAAAAAGTACCGCGATGATCTGGGCGTTTGCCCGTTTGATCATCGCGGTTTTTACAGGTATAAAATCTGGGCGCTGTTTAGGGCTTTTGTATTTTATTGCTGGTCCTGCTGCTGGGCATCCTCTTTTTTATCTGCGCTGGTCTGGGCCTTCATAGGCGGAAGCTGCGGTTTTACAGCAGATTTGCCGCGTTTTTTTAAGGCTTTGCGGGAAATCCGGTGCAGCAGGAAGGTGACTGCTGTAACAATCACTGCGAATACCAACAGGACCGGCAGGCTGGATACGAACCATACAAAGAAGTTGACTGCGCTGTTGCCTACGCCTTCCAAATTGCGGCTGAAGCCTTTTTGAATCCTGGTCATGACGGAATCAGGTGCTGTTGGGGTAAATACCTTGACTTCGTTGATGCTTAAATAAACGGAGCTGTAGTCAACCTGATTGTCAAAGGTGCGGAGCTGGGACTCCATGGATTCCAACTGGTAGCGGATCTCAGAGAGGCGGGATTCCAGGGCGATGACTGCGTCCATGGAATCTGCTTTGGCAAGCAGGTCCCAAAGCCGGTCCTGTTCCACAGCCAGGGTCTTTTTGCGGCTCTCGATATCAGAGTACTGAAGCGTTACATCCTGGGTATTTTCAGATTTGTTGGTGATATTGCCCTTCTCATCTACCTGGGATACGAAGGAATCCAGCTTGTTTGAGGGTACTCTGGCAGTCAGCCAGGCATAGCGGCGGCTTCCCTGCGCGTCTGAAATACTGTTGCCGGAAATATCAGACTGTTCGATGTAACCGCCCATGGAGGCAACGGTCTGGGTAAGGGTTGCTAACAGGGAGTCAAATTCTGTGGTTTCCACATCTAAATTTACGGTTCGGATCAGTTTCCTCGAAGAATTAACTGGTTGGATCGCTGTGCCAGATGTAAGTCCTCCATCCCCGGCGCCGGCTTCCGCAGCGGTATCGAATGCAGCCGCTTCTGTTTCACCGTAGACAGCTCCTGAAGCCTGCTGGGCAGACCGGTAGGATTCTGGAGCCTCTCCGGGCATGGCTTCCATGGCCGCTGCGGTGGTCTCAGCCATGGCTCCGTTAGCAACTGATTTGGGGCTTCCTGCCGCGCATGCTGATAGAGCAGCAGCTGTGGCAGCCAGGATCAGACCGGAAGTGAGCAGTGTGCAAATACGTTTTTTCATAAGATTACCTCCCTTAAAATTCAATCTTGTAGGTGAACCGATAGTTCTGGTACAGTGTTTTTATCTGTTGTTATAAACGATACGGATCAGGACGGGGAATTTATGGTAATTTATTAAAATATTTTTCAGGGCAGATTGTATGGAATTTTTGGCATATATGCGAAAATTTTGGAAGGCTCGGAGCCGGGGAATTTTGGTACAGACACTTGTATAGTGAAAGCAAATTAGGTATAATATCCCCTGATACATTAAGAAAAGAACCAGGAGGAGATCTCGTGAACAGAGAGAAGATCATCGTAATTGACTTTGGCGGGCAGTACAACCAGCTTGTGGCGCGCCGGGTACGGGAATGCAGCGTGTATTGTGAAATTTACTCTTATAAGACAGATATTGAAAAGATTAAGGAGATGAATCCCAAGGGTATCATTCTGACCGGAGGCCCCAACAGTTGTTATGAAGAGGGAGCGGCAACTTGTGAGAAGGAACTGTTCGAGCTGGGTATCCCGGTGCTGGGCTTGTGTTATGGCGCGCAGCTGATGATGCATGTGCTGGGTGGACATGTCTGTAAGGCTCCTGTTCGTGAGTATGGTAAAATAGAGGTAACTGTGGACCGCTCCAGCAGCCTGTTTTCCGATGTGTCTGAAAAGACCATCTGCTGGATGAGCCATAACGACTATATTGAAAAGATTGCCCCGGGTTTTGAGATCGTGGCACATACCCCGGACTGCCCGGCAGCGGCGATGCAGTGGGCGGAGAAGAATCTGTATGCCATCCAGTTCCATCCGGAGGTGCTGCACACGGCAGAGGGCACGAAAATGCTGTCCAATTTCGTTTACAAGGTCTGTGGATGCTCCGGCGACTGGAAGATGGATGCATTTGTGGAGAACACGATCCAGGCGATCCGGGAGAAGGTCGGAGACGGCAAGGTGCTCTGTGCATTATCCGGCGGTGTGGATTCTTCCGTTGCGGCTGTTATGATGTCGAAGGCGGTGGGAGACCAGCTGACCTGTGTGTTTGTGGACCATGGCCTGCTGCGTAAGGATGAAGGCGATGAGGTAGAGGAGATCTTTGGACCGGCCGGTTCCTATGATTTGAATTTTATCCGTGTCAATGCTCAGGAGCGTTTTTATGAAAAGCTGAAGGGCGTGGAGGAGCCGGAGCGCAAGCGCAAGATCATCGGAGAAGAGTTCATCCGTGTCTTTGAGGAAGAGGCAAAGAAGATCGGAACGGTGGATTTCCTGGTTCAGGGAACCATCTACCCGGACGTGGTGGAGAGCGGCCTGGGAGGCGAGTCTGCTGTGATCAAGTCTCATCATAACGTAGGCGGCCTGCCGGATTATGTGGATTTCAAGGAGATCATCGAGCCGCTGCGCGACCTGTTCAAGGATGAGGTGCGCAAGGCCGGTCTGGAATTAGGTATCCCGGAGAAGCTGGTATTCCGCCAGCCGTTCCCTGGTCCGGGGCTGGGCGTCCGCATCATCGGTGAAGTGACGGCGGAGAAGGTCAAGATGGTGCAGGAAGCAGATGCCATCTACCGTGAGGAGATCGCCAATGCCGGACTGGACCGGCAGATCGGCCAGTATTTTGCAGCTTTGACCAACATGCGTTCCGTGGGGGTTATGGGCGATGAGAGAACCTATGACTATGCTGTGGCGCTGCGCGCGGTGAACACCATCGACTTTATGACGGCTGAGGCCGCGGAGATCCCGTGGGAAGTGCTTGGGAAGGTGAGCAGCCGGATCGTGAATGAGGTGCAGCATGTGAATCGGGTGCTGTATGATTTTACGGGGAAGCCGCCGGCGACGATTGAGTTTGAATAGCGGACAGAACCTTGGAAATGCTGATAGAATGGGCATTTCCGGGGTTGCTTTATATGGGCAGGTATCATGATACCTGCTTTAGACTGTAGACAAAGTTGGTGTTGGTGCTTTAGTTCCAGCACCACTTTCTGTTTTTATAAGGTTTTTGAGAGTTTTCCTAAATTTTTCAGCAATCACTCAAACATTATCTTCTCATATTTCTTTTCGAATTCATCCACATGTTTTTCATAAGGACTTCGATTTCACGGTTGGCAGACCGGGCATTATAATCAGCTACAAAACGAAACTTCTTTAGTAATTCAGCATCGATTCTTAATGTAAACTTCGATAAATCAGACCGTATATGCCATACCTCCATAGAATCATAATGACTTTATTATAATGTTTAAATGACGGCAAAATATCTATTGACGGCATTATGACGGCGCAACATGATAGAATTATTTTAAAATGATAAAAGAGGCAGGTCATATAAAATGCCTAAACTCGATGATTTGTTAAAAGAGCACGGCTAAATATATCTGACGAAGCAAAAGAAAAATAATCACCCATTCTCCGCACATTTCTCCAAAATTGTGTACAGTCAACCTCAAAGTTGTCATCCTCCTGCTAAAGTGCTATAATCAAACTAATAGACAGAATCTCAATCCCTGGAGGAATCAGCATGGAAAAGACAGATATCATCAAGTACTTCTACGAAACGCTTGTTTCAAAAAACATCCTGGATGAACTGCCCCTATACATTTCTGAGGACTGTGTCCTGAAGATCGGAGAAAACGTGATACCCATAGGTCTTGACGGCATGAAGCAGCATCTGACCGACGTAAAGAAGACTTACCCGGATTATAGTATGAAGATTATCCGTCAATACACTGACGGAGATTATGTGATATCTGAGTTTATTATGGAAGGGACACATGAAGGAGAGTGGATTGGGATAAAACCGACCCACAGGAGATTGACGTTCACAGGAGTAGATATAGATAAGGTGGTGGATGGGAAGATTGTCGAGCACGGTGGTGCAGTGAATACATTTGACACTTTATACGAGCAGAACCTGATCAAACCAGTATAACACAGAAGGGATATCCAATGGAGAAGCGTTCCAAATATAAAGCGGCGGCGATAGCTGGCGCCGTGATGACAGTTTTGCTGCTGGCCCTCCTGTCCGGCTGTGCCAGAGTGAAAACTGTGGAAAACAGACCGGCAGTAGGGATAGAAGAGCCATTATATGAGTGGGGAAAAGTGACTGGCAAAACCATATCCGTCTGGGGTCGGGAGACAGATTTAACCCGGGGATATATGATACGGGCATTCCAGCGCTATGAGGATCTTACTGGGAATACGGTCCGGACAATGGCGATTCCACCGGAGGAGATAGAAGCCCGCGTGGCTGATGCGCTTAAGGATGGCGGCTCCGGTATGGATGTGCTCCTGTATTACGGCGGTACCAATATTGAGGCTTTTGATCCGGATGAGAATTTCTACGATTTTAGTAAAGCAGACTGGGTAGATGATCTGACAAATGTATCGATCAATCAGGCTATTTACCATGGAAAGGTCATTGGACTGCCCCACTGGGAGGCTTCCGTTTCCGGTACCCTGTATAATAAGAAGATTTTTAAAAAGCTTGGAATTACGCCGCCGGAAACGCAGGAGGAATTTCAGCAGGTCTGTCGGATCATGAAGGACAATGGGATCATACCACTGTACCTGCCAGGGGCGGCGCCTACTATGCTGCTTTACCAATTTCCCTTAGATACGGTTATAAAGGGAGAGGGGATTCTTGGAGCGCTCAATCAGGGGGATCTGCATTATGAAGATCTGCCGGAGATGCATACCGTTGTGGAGTGGTATTGCAGTATGGCTGAGAATGGATATCTGGGAGATTATCTGAAAAATGACTGGGAGGGTATGAATGATGCGATGGAGAGTGGAAGGTACGGCATGATGCTGTGCTGGGATACCTGGCTCTATACGGATTTCAGGGGAGATGCATCTGATTTCGGGCTTATGCCTGCATTTGTGGGAGTGCCGGAGGAGGGCACTTTTGAAGGGCCGAATCTTGCACTATTGTTGGTGAACCGCAAAGGGAAACAGGTGGACGCTGCGCTCGATCTGATCTCGTTTATGGCCGATCCATACAACTATAACAAAGCATTTGAGGGGATATATACGGCTCCTGTCTTTAAAAAGCAGATGGCAAGTATTTCAACGCCGCAGTATGTGGAGGCGGCAAGCTGGATCGAGAAAAATTATCATGATTCTACAGCCTGGATGAGCATCAGGGGATTTTCGCAGTCAGATGCGTCCTGCATTCTTGAATGTATGTCCGGGGACGGGTACACGGTGGAGCAATGTCTGAGAGATATGGATGAACTCAGGATGGGGCGGACAGGAATCAGGCAGAACTGAAGAAGGAAACAGTTATATGAAAAAAACACACGGGAGCAAAACACATTTTTCACAAATATTGGCGGTATCGCTTGGTATCATCATTGTTTTTAGTGTGCTTTTTTTCGGATATATCCGCAACTTTGAACAGACACTAAAAGAAGAGAATCGTGTCCGGCTTTCGGAAGTGTCGGTTTACATTGCTAATTATATGGAAAAAATGCTTTCAGAGCAGCAAGTGGAGCTTGAGATTTTAGTATCTGCTGTGTCGGAGATGGAAGATGAGGACGCGCGGGTACAGTATCTTGGAGAAATGTCCGGGCAGCTTGGGTATGAGTATATCGGAATAGCCGGGGAAGATGGGCTGCTCCATTCTACTGCATTTCAGAAACCGGAACTCATGGAGGATCAGGCATTTTATAGGGCGCTGGTCAATGACGAGCCGTATATTTCAGATATTACACGTCAGATATTTTATGACAGGGCGGCAGGCGGTATTGTCATGGGAGTCCCGATCCTGGGAGGGCAGAAACAGATGCTCGTCGCGATGATAAGTACGGAGAAGCTTGGCGAAGACGTGCAGGTGGAGAGTTTTGGCGGAAAGGGCTACACCTACATCATAAATACGAACGGCGATCTGGTCCTGCATGCCAGAGCTATGGAGTACAATAATCTGTTTCAAAGTATGCAGAATGTGAGTTTTACATCAGGTTACAGCCTGGATGCAATGAAAAATGACATCGCAGATCAGAAAGAGGGAATGACGGAATACCGTGATTTCAATGTGGAGAAGTACGCTTATTACCGTCCGATGGGGATAAATGGATGGTATGTGGTCAGCACAGTTCCTGCCGGTGTGATCACGGCCAGAACGGCAGTTTTGTCCCAGAATCTGATCATGCTCTGTATTGCATCCATGATCGTATTTTTGGTTCTTATTGCGGCAGTCTGCGTCATGTTCCTCAGAATGGAGGGCAGAAGGCGGGAGACTCAGGCCAAGTCAGCGTTTCTTGCCAATATGAGCCATGATATGCGGACCCCGATGAATGCCATTATAGGAATGACGTCAATCGCCGGCGCCCATGCAGATGAACCGGATACGGTCCGGGATTGCCTGAAGAAGATCTCATTTTCCAGCAATCATCTTCTCGGTCTGATCAATGATCTGCTGGATATGGCAATGATCGAAAGCGGAAAGATCGAGCTTAAGAATATGGGATTTTCTTTTGCAGATGTTTTTGAAAATGTCATAGCAAATATATATCCGCTGGTCAGAAACAAGAACCAGCATTTCGCTGTCCGCCTCCATCATATGGAGCATGAACAGTTTTTGGGCGATGAACTGAGGCTTACCCAGATCTTTATCAATATCCTTACAAACGCTGTGAAATTCACTCCTGAGGGCGGAGAGATCACGGTGGATGTGGAAGAACTTGAGAAAAGAGATGGGGGCCGGGTATGGTTTCATTTTTCATTTACAGACAATGGGATCGGCATGAAACCGGAATTTTTGGGACGGATCTTCCATGCTTTTGCGCGGGAACAGGACAGTAAAGTCAGCAAGATCGAAGGAAGTGGGCTTGGCATGGCCATAACCAGGCAGATCGTGGATCTGATGGAAGGTCAGATCACTGTTGAGAGTGAGGAGGGGAACGGGACAGTATTCCATGTGATCCTGCCTTTCCAGGCTTGTGAAGAGCGGAATATGGAAGCGCCGTTGCTTTATTCACCAGTCCTTCTGGCAGGGGGAGATGAGAGCCAGGCGGATGAGACGGTAAGGCTGCTGGGGAAATACGGAGTGAAAGCCGACTGGGCGGCCGATATAGAGGAGACCATACAGTATCTCAAAAAAACAGGCCAGGCCAGGTACCAGGCGGTGTTGATCGACCGGGAATTTTTGGGACATGACGGAGCAGAACTCATAAGCCAGGTGAAATACATAAGCGATGCATGTGGAAACGATACAATATTGATCCTGGCAGACTATGACTGGAGCGATATCCGTTTCAGGGCGGTGAGGTCCGGCATAACCGCATTTGTACAAAAACCGTTGTTCGGGTCTTCGCTTAAACGCTGCCTGCAGGCGTCGCGGGATGCGGTCAGCGGGCCAGAATTCACGGAACCGGGAAGCTATGATTTCGGTGGAAAAAAGATCCTGATTGCGGAAGACAATGAGATGAATCTGGAGATCATCCAGAGTATCCTGACAGAGACAGGCGCCTTGGTCAGCAGCACGAAAAACGGCGCAGAATGTGCAGCGGCATTTAGGCATAGCCGGGAGGGGGAATTTGATCTGATCCTGATGGACATCCAGATGCCGGTCATGAACGGCTATGAAGCGGCCCGGCAGATCCGCGCCATGGAACGGCCGGATTCTGATATCCCAATATTTGCTATGAGCGCCAATGCCTACGCAGAAGACAAACAGAAAGCGGCTGCCGCGGGGATGTCAGGTTATCTGACAAAACCCATAGACTTAAAGGTTTGGCTGGAAGAGATCCGCCGCTGTCTGTAGAGAAAAGTCTGAAGGTAAAATTGGAAGTTTTATAATTAGTAGTATAAGAACAGTTGTTCTTGATACTACTTTTTTTAAATTTCAGGGATTCGTAAAAAGTCCATACGTTTGGACATTTTGCACAAAACAAAAGGAGGATGTAAGTAATGAGTGATACGAAAAGAAATGAGTGTCTGGGTGAGTTGAATGCCCCTACACAAGCAATGTTGAACGCTATTCGCAACAATTATGTTGCTTCTGGTGCTCGTCAGAACATGCTCACTGTTTCTGTTAAACTGATGCAATTGGGCTTGTTGGACGAGGCAGGGGCTATTGATACTTTGGCATCATCGTTATTAGCTGAGGCGTGTCTTTACGATCTGTTTGATGATAAAGAGTTTTTCAAGGCATTACTTATGTATGCATTTGATGCTACCGATTTTAACCAGATCGCCCATATTCTTCTTGATGAAGAACATGGCCGGGTTTTGCATGAATCTAAAAATCTCAAGGAAAGCGCGGTGGTCTGACATGGCACTTGATGGTTATATTGATGTTACCGTAGAACAGATATTGGCCTTCTTTGATGCAACAAGCAAGTTTGGCCCATGTCCGTATCAATCCAGAAAAGATTTGGATTGCCTGTTTCTTGATGAAGATTGGTCTGTTGATGAAACTTGCATGGCCTGTGTCCGTGTACGTGGTTTGACCGAAAAGCAATTACAGCTTGCTAAAATACATTTGGGTTAATTTCAGAAAGGAGAATTTTATCATGAAAAATAATACAGCTTACAAGGACGTCACGGAAGAAGTTTTTGGAACAAAGAGTACAGCGGAAGCGTCTTCTGGGTTGTCAGCAGTTTCTGACAAGTCCGCCGCTTCTGCTAAGCGTGTCCCGCCTGTACCCGGAGTCAAGCATGTTTCTGAACTTAGCAATCCGGTAAGTATGCCAGTTCCGGTTGAGACTTCATCTGCCCGTCTTGCAACGAAAGGTGTTGTATCTGCGGAGACTACAGAAAGCTTAAAACAGTTAGATAAATTGTTTCGTAGCCAGACAAAAGATTTTGTTGCTATCGGTTATGAGCTTCTCCAGTTCCGGCAGAACAAGCGGTACAAGGAATTAGGTTTTGCAACTTTTGAAGATTTTATTTCTGGTGAAATGAAGCTTTCCAAATCTGCCGCGTACAACTACATTAATGTGTGTTGTAAGTATTCTGTCCGTGATGAAAATAACAAACCTACGGCGGTACTTGGTAAGGAGTACTCCCGCTATTCCAGCAGTCAGTTGATCGTGATGCTTTCCCTTGATAAGGATAAGGTCATCGCAATCGATCCGGATACCAGTATTAAGGAAATGAAAAAACTGACTGCAAAGGAAAAACCCGCAAGTGCTGGCGGTGCGGATTTTTCCGATACGGAAACAGAAAAAGGCGGTTCTGTTGGAAGTAATAACGCTAAGAAAAAGAATACGCGTGATATGACTGTTCCGGTTAACCGCCTTAGCATGGCATCCGGGTTGCGTTGGGAGGATGTTGTCACAGACAAAACCAAAAACGCCTGTCTTGCTTATCTGACAGATGACCGCCGTGCGGCTGATGGTAAGGAATATAAGATAGAGATCTGTATTACTTACCCGGATACTGGATCAATGTAGTTCCGGAGGAACTGTTGATATATGTAATTTATTAATCATAATACCCTCCCTAGATGGGGAGGGGCGAAAGAAAGAGAGGAAAGAAATATGATCTACATCGAAATGACTGCTGAAGTAATTGGCAAACCGGAGCCGCGCCCATGGGAGAACAATGGTCAGAAGGGCGTTACCCACAAGCTTAACCTTGCCCAGAACGATGGGCGCGACATGTCCACCGTTAAATGTCCCCAGTCCGTTTATGATACCCTTCGACGTGGTGACACGGCTACCCTGCGCTGTTCTTATGCAGAGTATGGCGATAGAGCCGACTTTAAGGTTGTTGACTTGATCACCTACAGTTCTACGGATTCCAAGACTGGGGCCGCAAAGCCTGTGGGCATGAAATAGGTATCTGGCGCCTGTTTCCCTTTCTGGACTGGCGCTTGATATAGTCGGCGGCAGGTGGGTTTTCTCTACCCTCCCGCCGCCGCATCCCTGACAGACTGTTTATAAGGAGGTGTATCTGATATGCCTATATCTGTTATTTTTTTGGTTTTGTGCGCGGCTCTTTTCTTAGATGCCCTGTCTGATGCCTGTCGTTATTATCTCTTTGGAGCATATGGCGAGGATGATTATATTGACGGCTTTTTAGAGGCTTCCATGGTAAGCAAGGAAGCCTTGCGGGGTAGCCGATACCATAGTTCGCGCGCTGTGCAAACTTACCGCCGGGTGCCCTCTGGGCGGCGGTGATTACTTCGGTTTTTCCGGTGTCTGGTGGTTGCCGATACGGTGGCTTTTAGACACCATGAGAAATAACCCCTCCCCGCCTTGATTACCCATAGTGCCAAGTACATGAGTGGCAGATATTCCTCGTGGTGCGGAGGTATGAGGAACTATCAATCTTGAAAATGTCCAAACGTTTGGACGTTTTCGGTAAATCAGAAAGGAGATTTTCATGGCATCTGTTGTGCTTCTTTTAATGATTCTGTTTTCCTTCGTCGTAAGCTGTCTTGCGGTTGTGAAGTGGAAAAAGGAAAAGTAGTTTTTGGTGCCAGATTTATCTGGCAGATTTGGCAGCATTGTTATATCTCCTACTTGTTGTAGGGTGAAAGATATAAAGTCTAGGAAAGGAGAAATTCCGGCTATGACTAAAAACCTCATTGGACGGGTGAGAAATGCAGTAGCTTCTCACATTACCGCTGTGAGAACTGCGGGCGCGGCGACTGCCATGACCGTGGTTCCGGCAATCACCGCCTTTGCGGCAGAAGGAGACATTTCTTCCGGCATTAGTATTAACTTTGATACCGCGCAGATGTTTTCCTTCGCTAATGTCATCATCACGAGTATGATGCCCGTGGTCTACATCACGGCAGGTCTGGGCTTAGGCTTCATGATCATCAACTCGCTGAAAGCGGCATTCCGTTAGGGCGGCGGCACCCGCAGGGTGCGCTTGCCAAGAGTGGTACAGGGCGCAACCCTGTACCACTTATTTTTTTGGAGAAAGGAAAGTTTTATGTATGGGAAGATTATTCTGGGCGTTGGTGTCTCTGCTTCAATCCATGCGCCGCGGTTATTATGCTTTAAAGAAGATATGGAGGACTATGACGGGATAGACAGTGAATTTTACGAGGGAGATATTGACCTTATCAATGACTTATATGGTGACTATGCCACTCCTTCTAATGCCTCTGCTTCTAATGCCACCTTACTGACCGATGTCCAGCCAGATACTTTTGAGTGGGCTGTGATTGACAGATTAAATGTAATTTCAATCTCTGCCATACTGGCAACTTGTTTTTTGTTTTTGATTCTGATTCGTAGGAGGTGACAGGGTGGAAGTACTTGATTATTATTTATGGGTCTTTACGATGCTTCTTGTAGCTGATTCAGCGTTTTTTGGTGTAGGCAAGTTAGTTAAGGTGTTCCGGTTTAGGAAGGAGTAATTTATGGTCTCTGCTTTGGATTATCAGGCTATCTTTGGTCTCGTGCTTGGCCTGTGTGTCATCGTTTGTGCATCTGATGTTTTTAAGTCATTATAAAGTCCAAACGTTTGGACGTTTTAAGGAGGATTTTATGTATATCGTGATTACTGACAGTAAGGTCTACAAGGGAAAGACTTTATCCCTGCTCAATAAAGAGATTGGCGGACTGATGGAGGATGATGAATTTAAGAGTATCGGCGGTGATATGGTCTCTATCCTGACCACTTGCGATCTGGATTTTGTGCAGGATAAGCGTAAGCTTTCCTCTATCATGTTTGGCAATTTCTTTAAAAAGGATTTGTTACCACGCAATCTGATGATTGCAAATCTTATATTTACGTTTATCATCTTGACCCGCATTATGGGTATGGGTTAAAGGAGGTTTTTTATGGAATTCGTATTGATGTGTACGTTTATTGTCTGGCTTTCCTGTGTGCTTGTGTTTGCTTCTTTCGTGTTCCTTCTGTATCTGTTATATAGATGGCTTACATGGTGTCCGATTAAGGAGGTAAAGCATGGCGCTTGAATTTACGTTAATTTGCTGTTCTCTTTTCTGCATGTTTTGTTTGGCTATTAGTACTTTATTTTTAGATTTTTTATATTTTCATCGTAGTTCGTCTACTAACAGTTTAAATGAGGAGGTGAAAGACGATGCCAGAGATTGATTTTGATAAAGTTCTTGGTTCCATGTCTATTCCAACAGCAGATGGCGACCCGATAAAAAGCATCTATGAGATTATCCCCTGCATGGATTCCGTGCAGATGCATCTCAAATTTCAACTTATGTATTTCATTGAGAAATACAATCTTGTGGAGTGGAAAGCCGTGTTTGAGGAAATTGATAACCAGCTTCGTGGGAATAAAAATATTTCATTTATGTCAAGCCAGAATCTTCGTGCTTTGCTTGGTGCTTATACGCAAAATGAACTTTTGCGCGGTATCAAGATTCAGTCTATGAATAATGTGAATGGAGGTGATAAGTAATGCCAGGTACGATACTCGGCATTTTAGGGAAACAGCGTTCCGGTAAAACCCTTCTGGCGTATAAGATTGTCAGATTCTTTTCCAAGGAATTAGACATCCCTGTTTATACAAACATCTTTTCGCCGGATGATGGTTTCTATTGGATAAATTCGATAACAGAGTTTCCTCTGGACCTTGAGCCAAAGATTTTGTTTATCGATGAAGTGTATAATGGCATGGATTCACAAGATTATCGGTTGCTCAAGGATGTATCTATCTTCATCAATACTCTTGGTAAACAGAACTGCCTGTTTGTTTATACAACCATAGATTCCTCTATGGTGTATAACCGTTTGAGGAATCAAACGCAATATGCGGTTATGGTCAATTCTGACGCCGATAATATCTATTATCGGTGGGCGGATATATCAAGGTCTTTCTACCGCGACTTTTCAGTTCCTAAAATACCAGAGCTTTTTAAAGACGTGAATTATGATACGCGCTTTATCCCTCTGGATTTTGATTGGAAAATGGGCGCATGGAAAGATAAACTGGCTTTCTTCTATTTGGAAAATTATAACCTTGATATGCGCAAATATATCATATGATTTCTTTTGTAATTATCGAGGTGCGGCTGTGTGGCTTTTCTTTAGCCGTAGGCAAAGAAAAGCCATAGGCGAATATTACATAGACAGAAAATGTCCACACGTTTGGACGTTTTGGAAAGGAAGGTATTATGAAAAAGCAGTTAACACTCTATGCAAAACAGGCAGTTGCCATGTTTCTTGCAGTTATAACATTTTTAAATATTCCTTTGTATGCTTATGCAGATGTGCATACTTCTTCTGATTCACAATATAATGAGGAACCATTTTATTACGATGAAAATGGTACTAAGATTTATGATTCTGATATTGATTGGTCACAGTATCGGTCAGAGCCGGATTATTCAGATATCCTTTGGACGTTTGAAGAATATCCGGAGACGATGATGACGAATGGGGAGGCAAGCACTTATGTGATTGGCATAGATGATGCCGCTGTAGCTGTTATAGTAGTTGCCTGTGCCGCTTGTGGGTATTATATTGCAAAATCAGATATTCCTGAATTTGTTTCAAAGGGTTTTGAGCCATGGCTTCGGCGTAATAAAGGGGCTGATGTTGCTTCTATGAGTATGTGGCAAGATGTTTTATCTTCGAAACTTGCTACTGAATTTACTAAAATGACATTATTGATTAAGGCTATTAGGGAGTATTTGGATACACTTAAGATAGATTCAGGGGCTATTACTGTACCGATAAACTCAAGTACATGGAATGTGACTTCCCCCCTTCCAGACTGGAATAAAAATTTTGCTGATAGATATTTTCCTATTGAAAATTATTACGTTTCGTCTGATTCTAGTATTAAATATATTACTAGTGCTTTTGCCTTAAGCTCTCTTAATTCTATTGTAGCTGGTTATGTTAATGGCAAAAATAGTGATGGTTCATATTTTGTTGTTCTATTTACAAGTCTAACAAGTAGCTCATATATTAAGTTATCTGAAATTTATAATACTTTGACAGATGGTTATTGGAGATCCCAACAAAGTAACGTTCGTACTGGTCTCACTCCTGATATACCATTAGATTTTATATATTCGTTGACTGTTCCAATTTTTGTTAATGCTGAGGCTTATAATTCGTGGAAAGCGTTTGGCACTACTGGCGGTTTGTTAAATGGCAATGCAGATGATTTTCTAACAATTAATACCGCAAACCAGTGGACAGATTTACAGCAGAATTTTTTTACAAAGTATGCTGTTTCTGATGTATTAAAGCTTCCCGAAACACAAGCGGAGTTTGATGCTCTTATTGATTCTTTATCAAAAGTTCAAACTGGTGCAGATGTTATCACAACATTAAAGCCTGTTTGGGACATTACGGAAAATACAGGAGGCGGCGATATTGTAGTTGTTCCTTCTGTTGCGTATTCTAGTTTGTGTTATATAATATCTGCTATTGCCAGTTATTGCGGAGCTTCATTAACAGATGAACAAAAAAATACTTTTATTTCTAGTTTTTATACCAGTAATATCGATGGTACTTCGGCGTTGGTTGAGGAGCAAGCACAAGAAATCATACGTAATTTTGTTGTTATTAATGGTGGTTCGCAAAAACCAGATGATAATAATGATAACAATAAATATAAGATCTTAAAAAAATTGGCAGTATCGGTTGGCGCTTTTCTTGTTTCTGTTGGTTTAGTATCGGACATTCCTGATTTTGAAAATGAACCTTCTGTATCAAATAATGTTCAGGTAGTGGAAAAGCAAGATAGTGGTGGTTCTACCTCGCCTGATGCGAATATAGATTTATCTGGCATTTTGAATTATTTAAAACAGTTTTTAACGATTTTAAATAATTGGTCAAATCCTTTAGCTTTAATGGATTCGTTGATTTCTAAGTTAGGCTTGTCAAGTTTAATTGATGGCATTAAAACTGCAATTAATAACGTGCCTAAATTAATATCTGGTGAATTGTCATTACCTGAATTATTTGGAAACGTGACGGATGCTATATTTTCTATGCCGCAACAAGTTGCTGATGCTATTGCAAAAGCTCTTGGTTTAGAAAAAGCTCTTGATAATTTAGGATTATCAGAATTATTTGATAATATTATAGAGCTTTTACCGGGTGAACTTGTTGAAGGTTTTGCGTTGCCAGATTTATTTTCTAGTTTAGGTACTATTGTTGGTTCGATTCCGTTGGAAATTTCTAAGATATTTGGTTTAGTAAATGGTTTTTCGTTAAATGATTGGCTAAATAATATTTTGCAAAGTATTCAAAATTTACCTTCTGCTTTTGCTGAAAAATTCCCTTCCTCTGGTGGGTCTGATAATTCAGGAAAGGAAGATGGTGGTGATTCTGGTTTTCGTAAATTTATTAATGCATTGATATTGCTTGCGCTTATACTTGTTGTTTTATTGATTTTCTTTTTGAATTGCTTACGATTTATTGTTTTGCTTTTTCAGATTCCCGCAAGTGCTGAATTATTTAATGAGGATATTTTGGCGGGTATGAATTTTTTAAGAACTACTATGCTGCCAGTTTTTAATGTATCTCTTTATTCATTACTTATGGGAGCAGTTTATTTTGTGGTTTTTATGAGCATAATTGGTGCTATTCGTAAAAAGATAAATCATCTTAGAATCCCTGCAAATTAAGGAGGTTTTTATGGGTATTTTAAATACAATTGTTCCGCCTACAGTTGATGATTTCACTAATGGTAATTTGTTCGATATCGCAAAGAAATTTATTGATTTTATTTTTGCCTTTTTGGGAAATTTATTTTCTGCTTTGGTTCAGTTTTACAATACCATAATTGAAGCAAATAATTATGTCAATTCTTTAATCGAAGGTGCGTCTTCTGGTTCTGTTCAGGGCTTGCCTTTGCTTCAAATAATTGGTGCTTACAGGTATCTTGTTACTGACCCGATTTTCTATTTGACCTATATGTCTATATTGATAGGTTGTCTTTTTACCATTTATCAATTAGTGCTTTTGTTGATTGGTGCTTTTAATTACTTTAAAAAATCCGTTTCTAGTGGTGGAACTTCTGAGGGTTTCATAAATATAATTAGTAAATTTTTTCATTCTTAATGCAGTGCTAGATATATAATTGTGATTAAAATTGCGCCAATAATAAAACATACAATGCATTTTCCACAAAAAATAAATAGTTTAGCAAAGAATCCTAATATTCTTATAAATAGTGGTTCTTTAACTTTGTTTACAATTTTATTTGCTTGATATATTTTTTGATTGTGATCGTATGTTTTGGATGTTTTATAAAGTTCATTCATGATTGCATCCAATTGTTTTTTGTTTGCGATTTGTTTATTGGTTGGTTCGTCTAATCCTTTTAGGCGTTTCCAAATTTTATCACTTTCTTTTTGAGAAGTGTTTTTTTGAGGTTCTTTCCAGTAATCCCTATCATATGCACCCATGATATTATCCCCCTCGTTTGTTATATGGGATAATTATATCAAATTCAAATTTCATTGTCAAAATTATCAATGAAATTGTGGTTTTCTTGTAAGTGATACAGGAAAATCGGGTGTTGTGAATTATATTTTTTTAAAACGTCCAAACGTTTGGACGTTTTAGATAATCAGAAAGGAAAATAAAAATGAATGATAATACTTCTGTTTTTAAATTTTCATCCTGCTTCTTTTTATGTATTTTATTAGTAGTTTTTGCTTTTTGCTTTTTTAGCAATGAAACAGATAAAATTTCTTTGGTTAATAGTTGGATATCTTCGGATTATGAAATCTATATAAATGGAAATCCAGTTATTAATGATTATGATGCTTTAGGGCTTTATACGAATTGCTACATAACTGGTTTTCCTGACAAAAAAAAGATAGTTTGTGAAACCAAATCTAACTCGTCTTTGTTTGCACTTGATGAAGCACTGAGCCAACAATATACAGTTTATATTGATGGCGTAAAATCTGAAGGAGTATTTTATACGGGTGATTTTCTATTTAAAAATTATAAGGTCTCTATCAACAATGAAGCCCGACAGATTTTATGTGTAAAGAAACCGGAAATAGTTAGAAGTCCGGTTTATTTACCAATTCCCATTAGATATTAAGAGGGGTTGAATTATGGATTGTAAATATTTCCGTTGTATGAACTGGTATTGTAAATCTTATAAGCTGTGTCTGGCGGAAGGGGCAAAATGTAATGCGTCTTGCTCCATCTGTCAGATAAATAAAACCTGTCTCTACAATTTTTCTATGGAGACAGGAAGAAAGGAAAAATAACTATGTCAAGATTAGTTTCTCCAATAGAGACTGAATTTCGTTTATATTATGGTTGTTACCCGTATGAGTATTATATGAAGCGGCGTACCCACGGTCATACCCGTGAGGAAGCCGTCGCGAAGATGCAGGCCGCAATCGATAAGATATGGTCTGATATGCGGCATGCGTGTAATAAACAACCCGCGAAAGGGATACCAAGGTGTGACCGCAAAGCGGATCACGCCCTGGTATTCATGGAGCAGGAAAATGATTTAGATTCTGACGACAATTATTTTACATATATTGTCGGAGAATATAATCCATTTTTAGATTTTAATTAAGGAGGATAACAATGACTGATAAGCGGTGTTTAACTTGTAGTTGGTATGACCCTGAATTTGATTGTACATGCCCGTGTTCTGATATGTGGTATTGTTGTCCGCTTAATCCAGAACCGGAGAAGTTAGAGGAATTTATAAGATACTACGAGAATCGTTAATCACGTGTGCTATACTGCGAAGAACCGAAGCCGGAACAATCTTGAAAACTGTTAACGGGTTACAAAATCAATTTAAAGCATGGTTATTGCGTTTGTTACGATTGATATAAGTCATTCTATAAGCGCTCTCAACACTTCTAGTAGTTGGTTTATGTTGAAATCAATCTGCAACATAATATCGCCCCCTTTCATCAGGGAGAATGGATTGAACCGGCTTCTTAGTATTTAGTATAGCACACATATCAAATTCAGCCAAATGGCTATGGGTGTTGCCTACTTGACTATGGCAACACTTAGGGAGCAAGTTTTGCTTCCAAAAAGGTATCTAAAAAGTCCAAACGTTTGGACTTTTTAGAGTATTATCACAAAAACTAGAAAGGGCATCTTTTTTATGTATAATGTAAAAATTTCTGAATATCTGGAGAGTACCGAAGTTGTACTTTATGATATCCCGATTCATGGTCGTGAAAAAGAAAAAGATGGATTTATTATTGAACGTGATGACAGGGAATTGGAAATATATAGCTATCTGGCTTTTGATTCTGTGAGGTCTTTAACCGATGATGAAAAACAGGAAAATGCACTTCGCTCCTATTTTGTTTCTTTTAATCGTACAAAGAACAAAATATATAATTATGCCCGTGCTAATAAGTGGGAATGGTTTTTGACTATAACCTTTAATCCCGCTTATGTCGATTCATATGATTATGACAATGTTTGTGCTTTTATGAAATGGTGGTTAAATAGTATGAATCATATAAATAAATCCGGTAAGCTGACATATCTGATTGTCCCTGAAAAGCATAAATCCGGCAGGTATCATTTGCATGGCGTATTTTCAAACATGGATATGTCAGTCTGGAAGTTTAAGTTTTCCGGGCATTTTACTAAAGGTGGTATCCCGATTTTTAATATTGGTGCATTCCCGTATGGTTTCACTACCGCTACTCAAGTACAGAGTACAACCCGCGTATCCCATTATATATCTAAATATATAACTAAAAGTATGTTTGATTCAATCAAGAATAAAAAGCGGTATTGGGTAACGCGCAATGCTTCCGATGGTATCCATAGCACTTATGTTATGTCCCCTTCGGAAATTGAGATACTTCTCAATAGCTTTGGGGAATGTCAATATGTGAAATCGGTTCAGACACCGTATAATGAAATGAAGTATTATCAATTCTAAAAAAGTCCAAACGTTTGGACTTTTTACGGATTCCTCGGATGTGCCAATTTAAGCCCGTGGCGGGGAAGGGGTATGGCGTTTGAATCAGGGTTTTTCAATAAGAAAAGGGGGTTTTTCCCCTCTTTTCTTATATCATTTTTTCTAAATCGGTTATAAGTTTTTCAGCTTCTTCGATTTTCATTTTATAGTCAGTTATGTTATTTGTATATGCATCGATGTAATACTGTTCTTCATTTGCTCGATATTGTTCGAGACGTTCTTGGTCCTTTTTTGTACTTTCTTGGAGACTTTCTATTTCCGCGTTAAGTGAAAATAGTAAATTTCTTAAAAGTTCCAGTCTCTTGATTTTTCTTTCAATTTTGTTTTCCTTCATAGCGTTATCCCCTTTTCCTGTGATTGACTGTATTTGGTTGTCAATGTGCTTTTGTTACGGCACTATGTATAAAACCTTTATAAGCTGAACGGAAAGGGGCATTTCTAATATTTTAAAAATTTTTGATATATCTCTCTTTTGTATATATCTGTATAAAAAATTTTTCAAATATTTGAAATGTACATTTTACCCCTTGTAGTGAGGTGTTAAAGGTTTATAGTGCCATAGTAACAAAGTGCATTGACAACAAATGCAGTCAGTCACGGGAAAAGGTGATGTAACGTCATAAGGAAAACAGAATTGAAAGAAAAATCAATAGACTGGAAGCCTTGCGAATATGTGAACCAACAAGCGGGGGCATCCAGTGAATGCCCCAAAGCAACCCCAAGGGGTTGCCCCTCGTCCGTCCTCCGGCGGACAACGCATACACGGCAACAGAAAAGACCGGAAAAATCCGGCCTTGTATCATTCAATCAATTTCACCGTACATTTCATTATGTCTTGTTTCAAACTCGATATCTTCTAATTGTGTTTTTAACCTGTGGAGAAACAGCCATGTTCCGTTGATATAGTCGTACTGTCTGTTTATTTCCGCATTGACAGGCCTTTGATAGCATGGCCAACCATTGCCTTGTGAATCGGCACCGCGAAAATGGCATGTTACAATCACGTCCATTTCGTCGAGATAATAGCGGCACAGGTCTCTAAGTGCGGAAGTAACTGCTCGCTGTTCGTCGCTGTTCATTTTTTTGAATTGATTAATTGTCATGGTATTTATCCCCTTTCTGGTTTATGGAATATGACAATCATACATTTACTTGTGGAGTGCAACAAAATTTAAAAGTTTTTTCGCCCTTGTAACGGTACATCTTAAGTGGAAATTAGAAAAAAGTTTTCAATTTTGTTGCATGGAATCAAGGAAAGGTATGATAGGCTTATGGAATAAAACAGACAGGGGTAAATGCTATGCCAATTCAGCAAGTCAGAGAAATGGGCAGTGATGGACAGTGGGCAGTCACTGTCTGCATCAGTGGCCTGTGCCGTTATTAGCTTGATGAAGTGGGCGTGATTGTAGCGTGCCATTTTTGTGGTGACGTGCAAGGCAGTGGTTAGCTATGTTATCGAATGCCTGTCAGTGCAGAAATAAGCGGACGGTGACTATATAGGAGCGTGGCTGTTTCTTTACTGATTAAAACACAATTAGAAAATATTGGAGATAAAACAAGATATAATGAAATTCAGTAAAATTTATAGAATATACAAGCAACGGTAAAGTGGTCAGTTTTTGTCTTGCCTGCCGTCGGAGACTAGCCCGGTTGGAAGTGCGAACGTCGGGGCGCTCGCGGTGCGCGGCAATGAGCGGGGAGCGATAGCAGGGACGGGATAAAAGGGCGCGTTTAGTGGGTTTTTTGTGATAGGGCGGGCCGCGGGTAACGGCAACACGTTAGGGGCGCGGCGTAGCAAAATGCTACGCTGTTTCAAATCTTGCTTTTAAGATTTCCAGTAGGGGGGATAAATGGGGAATTTGATATCGTAAGATATCAAATTTGGGATTTTGAACAATGGATTGTTCACTTAGGATTTTTGTATAAAAATCCCAGTTGGGGGGATTGAGGGGATGACGGCTCACCTTTTGCTTTCAACGCACCCACTAAGAGCCGCCGTGTCAAGGGCAAAACGGCCTGTTTAAACGTCCACACGTTTGGACGTTTTGGGCGAAGCCTTTACCCTTTACACGGCGGCCCTTAGTGGGTACGCTGAAAGTGAAAGGAGTTGATTACATGGGCAAAAGAAAAGACCTGACCGAAAGGGAACGATATAACATTGAATTGCTTTTAAAAGAAAAGAAGTCAATTAGCCAGATAGCAAAGATTTTAAACAGGCACTATCAAACCATTTATCGAGAGGTTAAGCGCGGTACAGTTGAGCTTTTAGGTCCTGAACTAAAACTATACAAGTGTTATTGTGCCGATCGCGGGCAAATGATAGCTGATGAAAATAAACGTGAAAAGGGCCGTGAACTGAAGGTTGCTAATGACCTTGAATTTATCCGCTTTATTGAGCATATGATTTTGGAAAAGCATTATTCTCCTTCAGCGGCCCTTGCTTATATCCGTAATAATGGGCTGAATTTTAAGACGTCCGTTTGTTACACAACCCTCTATAGTTATATAGAGAAGGGGTTGTTGTTGAATGTAACAAATAAAGATTTGCCTGTTAAGAGTAAACGCAAAAAGAAAAATATGCACCGCATTCAAAAAATCAATACAAAGAACCTAAAGGGACGTAGTGTTGAAAAACGCGATGAAAATATCCTTGACCGTGCCGATATAGGCCATTGGGAAATGGATACTGTAGTTGGAAAACAAGGCGGTACTAAGGATTGTTTACTTGTTCTGACGGAACGAAAAACACGGTATGAGTACATAATCAAGATACCGGATAAGACGCAAGTAAGCGTTGTAAAAGCATTGGACGACTTGGAACATATATATGGTTATGATTCTTTCCGTGATTGCTTTAAAACAATCACAATGGATAATGGCGTGGAGTTTCTTGATATGATAGGTATTGAACGGTCTTGTCTGGAAAAAGGTAAACAGCGGACAGAGGTATACTATTGTCATCCTTACTGTAGCTTTGAGCGTGGAAGTAATGAGAATCAAAACAAGTTCGTGCGCCGTTGGATACCAAAGGGTGAAGATATCAGTCAGTTTGATAATGACTACATACAACGTATGCAGGAATGGATAAATGATTATCCTCGAAAGCTGTTTGATTGGAAATCTGCCCGTGAAATGCTGTTTATGGAGACAGCCTGAAAAAATGCAAACGTTTGGACTTTTTCAGCATACGTTGATTCGTATGCTTATTTGGCGTGAAGGAAAAGTTGTTTTATAGGAATCCATAGCAATATCCATTACGGATATTTGTGCAATATGCACAATAATGGCTTATTTAACTATGATTAAAACGCCATTTATTGTGCATATTGCTATTTCGCATTTATTTTACATATTATTCTTGACATTTACCGTCTGAAGGTAAAATAAAGAAAAATATACAATTTGAAGAAAAATTGTGGTATACTATGAACACTTAGCAGCACATCAAAACCAAAGAAAAGGAGAACACAAAAGTGAAACAGGACATGATAGTGATTCTGGACCTTGGCAGCACAGAGAATACCGTACTTGCCAGACAAATCCGTGATTTGGGAGTATATAGCGAGATTCACCCCCACGATATTACAGCCGATGAGTTAAAAGCCCTGGACAATGTAAAGGGGATCATTCTCAACGGAGGAGAGAACCGGGTCGTAGACGGGAAGGAAGTGGAGGTGCTCACAGAGCTGTATGACTGCGGCTATCCAATGATCTCCATCGATTACCCCTTATCCAAGTGTGGGAAGCAGTATGACAGCCTGCCGGATGAGGATGACCTGAAAGCCTTTATCTTTGAGGAGTGCCAGGCTCAGCCCAACTGGAATATGAAGAACTTTATCGAGGACCAGGTGGAGCTGATCCGCAAGCAGGTGGGAGACAGAAAAGTACTTCTGGCTCTGTCCGGCGGTGTGGATTCGTCTGTGGTGGCAGCGCTTTTGATCAAAGCCATTGGACAGCAGCTTGTCTGCGTACATGTGAACCACGGCCTGATGCGCAAGAATGAGTCGGAGAGTGTGGTGGAGGTGTTCAGGAACCAGCTCCATGCCAACCTGATCTATGTGGATGCAACCGAGCGCTTCCTTGGGAAGCTGGAGAATGTTGCCGATCCGGAGCAGAAGCGCAAGATCATCGGCGGCGAGTTCATCCGCGTATTTGAGGAGGAGGCCAGAAAGCTGGAGGGGATTGATTTCCTCGGCCAGGGGACCATATATCCGGACATCATCGAGAGCGGGACCAAGACAGCCAAGATGGTAAAATCCCATCATAACGTGGGCGGACTGCCTGAGGACTTAAAATTTGAGCTGGTTGAGCCGCTCAAGCAGCTGTTCAAGGATGAAGTGCGGGCCTGCGGCGTGGAGCTGGGGCTTCCGGCGTCCATGGTATACCGTCAGCCGTTCCCGGGACCGGGGCTGGGCGTGCGGTGCCTTGGCGCGATCACAAGAGACCGTCTGGAAGCGGTACGTGAGTCTGATGCGATACTCCGCGAGGAGTTTGAGAAGGCAGGGCTTAACAAAAAGGTATGGCAGTACTTTACGGTTGTGCCGGACTTCAAGTCTGTGGGCGTCAGGAACAATGCCAGGAGCTTTGAGTATCTGGTGATCATCCGCGCTATCAACACGATCGACGCCATGAGCGCGACCATCGAACGTGTGGACTGGGATGTACTTCAGGTGATCACAGACAGAATTTTGAAAGAAGTGGCTAACGTAAACCGCGTATGCTTTGATATGTCCCCGAAGCCGCCGGCAACCATTGAATTCGAGTAAGCATGCAGGTGTTTGTACTTATTCTTGGGCTGTCTGTATTTGTGAGCCTCTTTGCAAATGCGGGATTGAAGCTTTTTATTTGGCTGCGGCCTCTTTTAAGCGGCGTTAGTCCGCTTATATACGGCATTGCATATGGTGCAGTAGTTGTGGCGGTATTGGGGTCTTTTATCATCAGCCGCATCCCGGACAATGGGCTTCCACACATCCTGATTGCCGCCGGGCATTACATGCTGGGTTTCCTTGTATATCTGGTCATGCTGGTCAATATTGTGGATCTTTTGTTGTTTCTGGGCCGGATCATCCGTTTGTTTCCAGGATCTCTCCCGTCACAGGTGATGCTTGCGGCGGGAGGAGCGGTAATCCTGGTTGCGGCGGGGGTGTCGGTCTATGGGGCTGTCCACGGGCTTGCCATTCAGACACGAAGTTATGAGGTACAGCTTCGCCAGGCAGAGGGCACGGACGAAGGAGATATCCTCCAGATCGCGCTGATCAGCGACCTGCATCTGGGGTATATTGTTGATGGAAAACACCTTGAGAAAATTGTCACAGCGGTAAATGCAGCATCTCCGGATATTGTCTGTATCGCAGGGGATATTTTCGATGGTGATATTACTTCCCTGGAAGACGACAGCAAAGTTCAGCGTCTGTTTGGAGAATTTCGCGCACCCTACGGCGTTTATGCATGCCTTGGCAATCATGATGCAGGACCCGGTTATGAGCAGATGCAGGAGTTTTTGTCAGGCGCAGGAGTTTCTGTACTGCAGGATGAGGCGGTCGTGATCGACGGCCGGTTTGTGCTGGCAGGGCGCAGGGATTCTTCTCCTATCGGCAGCCAGGGAGACAGGCGGACGGAACTGACCCTGCCGGCACAGGCGGAAAATCTGCCCGTGATCGTGCTGGATCATCAACCGGGAAATATCGGCGAATATGATGCGGGTACGGACTTGATTCTTTGCGGACATACTCACCGCGGACAGATGTTTCCATTCAATCTGGTCACAAGCGCTGCATTCGATGTGGATTATGGGTATTATCAGAGACCGGAGGACGGAGTGCAGGTTGTGGTGACTTCCGGAGCCGGGACATGGGGACCTCCTCAGCGGGTAGCTACGGACAATGAGATCGTGATGATCCGCGCAGCACTTCCAGCAGCAGGCCCGGCAGAAATGAATTGAATATCGTTGGATATCTTATTATCCAGTTATGGAATACACCCTCAGCGGCAAATGAGGGTGTTCTTTTTTTTCTTATTTCAGCAGCTTTTCAAACTTCCAGCAAAAATGAAAATGGCGAAAACAGGCTGATTTTGGCGAAAATAGAGCTTGACAGATAATGCCTGGAAAAATTGGTCGGTTTTTTAGAAAAATTGGTAATACAAAAGGCTCCGCAGGCAGAGTTTATTTCTTGTAAATCCGGTACAATCTTCTTGAAGGAGGGCGACGTAATGTACCGTATCGATAAGCCGACTGCATAGGACCTTATCGGGAGTATAATATAATTGAACTATATGTGCAGGGTGTCGAATAATGTCGAGCAAAAACAGTTGATTTCCATGATTTTCCAAATTAACATTGCAACGAGGGAAAAGCGGGGGCAATTGCTATGTACGAAAGAAAAACAAAGAGTTTCCTGCAATATTTTGGGGTGGGTGATACCTATCTGGGCTTTCATTTCTGCGCATATAGCGTAAAGCTGGCAACGGAACATCCAGAGTGGCTTCGCAGTGTGACAAAGAGCATTTATCCGGAAGTGGCAAAGAAATTCGGGACAAGCTGCGGCTGCGTGGAGCGGAATATCAGAACAGTCGCGGAGGTGATCTGGCAAAAAGGCGGAAGAGAGTATTTTAAAAAGATGACGGGCCGTCCAACACCAGACCGGAGACCGACAAACTCAAAATTCCTGGAGCTGCTGGCAGGTTATGTACTGTCTGAAAATGATATAGACCCGGAAATGGATCATGATTTGCTGAACAACTGTGAGAGCCTGTATGATTGCCGGCAGAAGATCATCCGACTGGATAAAGAAAACAGGGAACTGCAGAGGACTGTAGACAGGATGCAGGATATGATTGGAGAATTGGAAAAGGAATTGAATGAATGCCGGAGACCAGATTCAGAAACGGATGAGTAAAGAGGTGAACAGGCAGGGATATACGCTGGTGGAACTCATAATCGTTCTTGTGATCCTGTCCATAATGGCAGCCATTACGGTCCCGCCTTTGACAGGTTTCATAGAACAGGCTGAGAAGGAGCGTTATGTGTTGGAGGCACAGGGCGTGCGGCGTGGGATCGAGTACTATCTGCTCGATCACTATGGTGAGGAGCTGGATACGATGGCCCTGTTGTTTGATTTTACATCGACCAGACTGGACTCACCGAAGAATCCGCTGGCAGGTTATCTTACTGTGGGTATTACCAAAGGGGCGAAACTGGAAGGGATGACTGTGGATACATCTGCGTGCAGGGTGGCCGGGATTATTTACCGGGTGGCTGGATACCGGATTGAGATTATAGAAGACGACATATCCGTAGACCGGGCAGATTAATCCCCTTTGAGTTTCCCCATTTTGCAGCGGCGTCGGGCGGCGGTCCGGATAAACAGGTTTTTGTTCCGGTTTCAGTCTTAAGAAAATGTAAGCCCTCAGAATTTTCTTAAAAACCTGCCAGTGGAAGGGGCAACTCGCTAACGCTCAGACAACCCCTCCGCTGTCAGAACAGAAAATCCTGATGACTAACATCTTCTAGAGAACTGCAAAGTCACAAAAACCTGTTTATCCGGACCGCCGCCCGCCGCCGCAAAATGCGGAAACTCAAGAAATCTCCGGCTTGCCAAACCACATAAAAATCGGTATAATATTTTGTGAAAACGAAGATTGTAAGCACTGGAAAGAAGGATCAGGATGGGTAAGCAAAACGAAGTATGGCTCCATGCGGAACTGGCATACAGCGACGCCTGCATGGAGTAGTGACTGGTCGCTGAACAGATATGCCGGTTCTGCCGTTAGATGATATGCATACGGAGGGAGCCAGCATGAAATATATAAACGCAAGATCAGTTCTTCCGGACAGTCTGATCAGGGAGCTGCAGGATTACATCCAGGGAGGGTACCTTTATATACCTGCGGACCAGGGACAGCAGAAGCGCTGGGGAGAATTATCCGGGTACCGGAGAGAATTGCAGATAAGAAATAAAAAGATTATAAATGATTACCGGGATGGACTTTCCATGGAGGTTTTAGCAGACAGATATTGTTTATCTGTCTACACCATCCGGAAGATCATTTACCAGAAATAACGGTGGGAGGCCGCCGCGCTGAGGGATCAGAGATACCAGCGCGGCGGTCTCTCTCTGCATATACAGGGAAAAACGATGTCTGATCTTGTAGAAGGATAGCGAAGGAGCCGTGACCAAGAACAGTGCAGAATTGTCTGGTGTATTGAAATGGTGCGGAACAGGGCATAGAATATAGAGGTACAGCAATCGGCTGAATGATAAACAACAAGGGAGAAGAACTATGAACAGGGAAGAAGATCAGATTTATCCCCGCACGGGAGACCGGGAGACGGTTTATCTCAAAAATGTCATTACGGATTCCAGTATAGAAGTAGGGGAATACACCATGTACAATGATTTTATCCATGATCCGGTGATGTTTGAAAAAAATAATGTATTTTACCATTATCCCATCAATCACGACAGGCTGGTGATCGGGAAATTCTGCTCCATCGCATGTGGCGCAAAATTCCTTTTCAACAGCGCCAACCATACCCTGAAATCCCTGTCCACCTATCCATTTCCTCTGTTTTTTGAAGAATGGGGGCTGGACCGGGCGCATGTTACGGATTCCTGGGACAATAAAGGGGACATTGTGATTGGGAATGATGTGTGGATCGGGTATGAAGCGGTGGTGATGGCTGGGGTTACCATCGGTGACGGGGCGGTCATTGGAAGCCGTGCGGTGGTGACGAAAGATGTGCCTCCGTATACGATCGTGGGCGGAGTTCCGGCCAGGCCGATCAGGCGCCGTTTTCCGGAAGAGATGGTCCTGGCCCTGCTTGAGATCAAGTGGTGGGACTGGCCGAAGGAAAAAATTACAGAATATCTCGCAGCGATCCAAACTGGGGATATCGACAGGCTGACGAAGCAGGATTAATTTGTTTAAGATCAGGAGGAAAAGATCATGTGCACAAGATTTATTTATAATGGGAAGGATACCATAAGCGGATTTAACTTTGAAATCGACCTTTCTGTGTGGGAGCATACGGTCATCAAGGATACCGACCGGTTTTATATTGGGATCAAAAGGCCGGATGGTGAGTATCACTCCTTTCATGGAGTTAACAAAAACGGAAATGTGGGGACCCTGCTCTATGTACATGGAAACGCGGCAGGGGAATATTCTGAAAGCGGTCAGTGCTGCACCATTGCAGATCTGACAGAGCAGTTTATAAAAGGTGAGATTTCCCTGGATGACGCCCTGGACATCGTCGAGAGGAAAAAGCTTGTCTATGCGCCGGACGCCACGATGCAGGCCATGTTGTCGGACGCAGGGGGACGTGCGCTGATCATCGAACCGGGAATTGGTTACCGGCTGGAAAAGAACAGGTATTCGCTGATCACCAATTATTCCCTGCTGCAGCCGGAGACAACGAAGCCATTTCTCGTTCCTGGGGATGACCGGTATGAGAGGACAAGAAAACTGCTGGATGGCTTCGGAGTGGATTTTTCAGCCTCTGATGCACTTGGCGTGCTGAGGGAAGTGCATCAGGAGGGCGAGTGGGCAACCAGGGTTACGTTTGTCTATTCGGTGAAGGAAAAGCGGGTGTACTATGTGCTGGATAATGAGTTTGATAAGGTTTTTGAGGCTGGGTTTTAAGTATGGCCCAACGGCGCCTTCTAAAACTGTGGGAGCGGCATTTCACATGGCGAATGAGTTTTTCCGGTTGATCCATGCGGTGGAGGCGTCCATGGCTGTACGGCAGGCATTTGTCTGATCCAGAGAATTGAGCATGACAAAATCATGGATAATACCCTGTACCCTTATGGCGGTGACCTCCACACCTGCACAACGTAGTTTTTCGGCGTATGCCTCTCCTTCACTGCGGAGCACATCTGCCTGGCCGTTTATGATCATGGCCTCGGGGAGGCCTTTGAGGATCTGGGTGTCAGCACGCAGAGGAGAAGCGGTGATCTGGCTGCGTTCTGCCTCGCAGGAGGTGTACTGCTGCCAGAACCACTGCATTCCAGCACGGTACAGGTAATAATCCACAGCGAACTTACAGTAACTGGGGGTGTCAAAGCAGGCGTTTGTCACCGGATAGTACAAAAGCTGTTTTTGAATGTAGGGGCCGCCCCTCATTTTAGCCATAAGAGTCATGGCGATCGTCATATTTCCTCCCACACTGTCCCCGGCCACTGTCAGGGTGCGCCGGTCGATATCTGGGAAGGAGGGAGAGAGGATATCCCACAGCCGGGAAAGTATAGAATAGCATTGTTCGATAGCAGTCGGGTACTTTGCTTCTGGGGAACGGGAATATTCCGGGAAGACTACGAGAGAGTTGGTTCTTGCAGCCAGCTCTCTTACCAGTTTTTCATGAGTGTGGAAGCTTCCGAACACCCATCCGGCGCCATGGATGAAAAAGATCACATTTTGAATGGGAAGCGGACATTGGGGTGAGATAAAATAAACCGGTATGGCTCCCCAGCTGCCGGTATCAATCGTGCAGGCTGCGATATTTGCCGGGTATTTATATACCGGCGCGTCCTGTGCCTGCTCCAGAACTTCCCGTCCCTGGGCGGGAGGAAGCTGGAAGATCAGCGGGGGGACCGCGCTTTGGTCACAGACTGCCTCTGCCGCTTCTTCCAGTGGAACACATCGTTTCATAAAATTTCTCCTTAAACCTGTAAGATCTCTTAACAGGGTAAGCAAGAGAACAGGTCCGATTTCCAGAAACATATGTAAATTACATGGCACGTTTCTGCAGGTTGTCTGTAACATAGTCACGGAAAAATATCTTTCTGTACTGTATGTTAGATACAAGAAAACAGGGAGGTATTTTTTATGTCTGATAAAAGAAAATTGAAAAAGGCATTTGTTTCCCGAACGGAATGTGTGGCATGCGGCTGCTGTGTGAAGGTGTGTCCCAGAGCGGCAATCCATATTGTAAAGGGGATCTTTGCGGACATCGACCAGGAGCTGTGCGTTGGCTGCGGCAAGTGCGTCCGGGAATGCCCGGCATCTGTGATCGAGGTAAGGGAGGAGGCATCATGAAAAAACACTGGTATGACTATCTCTGGATATTTTCCACGGCATATCTGCTGCTGGGTTTTTGGAATATCCTTTTTGCCTGGTTGGGACTGCTGTGCTTTTTCATTCCGCTGATCATGTCCATTGCAGGCGGCGGCAAAGGATACTGCAACCGTTATTGCGGGCGCGGGCAGCTTTTTCACTGCTGGGCGGACGGTTTGGCCTGTCCCGCAGAAAAGACCCGCCCAAATTCCTGCGCAGCAAATGGTTCCGGTACGGATTTTTGGTCTTCTTTTTTATTATGTTTTTCCAGATGCTGTGGAATACCTGGCTGGTCTTTAGCGGGGTGCACAGCCTGCGGCAAGTGGTGACGCTTCTGTGGACCTTCAAGCTGCCATGGCACTGGGCGTACCATGGGACGGCGGTTGCGCCGTGGGTCGTCCAGTTTGGATTTGGATTTTACAGCGTCATGCTGACTTCTACAGTGCTGGGCATGATCACGATGGCGCTTTTTAAACCAAGATCCTGGTGTGTTTACTGTCCCATGGGGACCATGACGCAGCTGATCTGCAAGGTAAGGGATGGCAAAAAGGTGGATTTATGATATACTCTGATAAGCGGTGGAGAAAACGGAAGGTTTTCCTGCTGTAAATCAAACGGAGAGAGGACCGGTCTGTGAGTGCGGCTGGCCTTAAAGGATCATAAATGAAACCACAACATACAGAAACAAATAAATTTTCCCAGTATCCACTTTCAGATGAGATCGTGGAGGCGCTGACCCTGTTAGGATATACAGAGCCAACCCCCATCCAGCAGGAGGCCATCCCCCTGATCCTGGAGGGAAAGGATTTAGCCGCCAAATCCCAGACCGGCACCGGAAAGACGGCAGCGTTTGCCATTCCCGTCTGCGAGAAGATCATCTGGGAGGAAAATCTTCCCCAGGCCCTGGTTTTGGAGCCTACACGGGAGCTGGCGGTGCAGGTGCGGGATGAGATATTTTACATCGGGAGAAAAAAGCGGCTGAAGGTTCCTGCCGTGTTCGGCGGCTTCCCCATCGACAAGCAGATCCAGACCCTGCGGCAAAAGTCCCATGTAGTAGTGGGAACACCGGGGCGTGTGATGGATCTGGTACGCCGGGAAAGCTTGAAGCTCAGCCAGGTGGGGTGCCTTGTCATCGATGAGGCGGATCTGATGTTGGATATGGGATTTTTGGAGGATGTGAAACAGATCATATCACTGCTTCCGCCGGGACGGCAGATCTTACTGTTTTCCGCCACCTTGGAAAAATCCGTAAAGACCCTGATCGAGGAGTATATGACAGATGCGGTGTCCGTCATCCATGAATCTGAGACAGAAACAGCGCCGGAGATCGGGCATGTGGTTTACGAGGTGGAGACAGACGATAAATACAGCGTATTTCTCAAGATACTGATGCAGGAAAATCCGGAGAGCTGCATGATCTTCTGCGGGACAAGGGAGATGGTGAACGTCCTGTATCAAAAGCTGAAGCGGGACCGTATAGCCTGCGGGATGATCCATGGAGAGATGGAACAGCGGGACCGGTTAAGGACCATCGACCAGTTCCGCACGGGCGGCATCCGCTATCTGATCGCCACGGACGTGGCTTCCAGAGGCGTTGATTTTGAGAATATGACCCATGTGATCAACTATGATTTCCCTACAGGCAGGGAGACCTACGTCCACCGTTCAGGCAGGACGGGGCGGAATGGAAGATGCGGGAAAGCGATCAGCCTGGTGTGCCCGTTGGACGAGAATATGAGAAGACAGGTGGAAGCGTACATCGGCATGGAGCTTCCTGTCCAGGAGTG
The DNA here is from genome assembly GCF_040719375.1 of Clostridium sp. AN503. Taxonomy (NCBI): domain Bacteria; kingdom Bacillati; phylum Bacillota; class Clostridia; order Eubacteriales; family Clostridiaceae; genus Clostridium; species Clostridium sp. AN503. The sequence goes on from NZ_JBFDTP010000002.1 coordinate 1,208,648, forward strand.
CCCACAGGTAAACGAGACGGATCGCAAACGGTTTTGGGAAAGCCAGAAGAGGACGGTGAAGCCGAAGGCGAGAAAGGGCGCGGCCCTCAACAAGGCCATAACCCGGCTGTCCATCGGAGGCGGCAGAAAGTCCAAGATGCGGTCCGGGGATATTGTGGGAGCTGTCTGCAGTATCGATACCATGAGCCCGGAGGATATCGGGATCATTGATGTCAGGGACAGCCTGACTTATGTGGAGATCTTAAACGGAAAGGGCAGCCTGGTTTTGGAGGCATTGCAGGACAAGCCGATCAAAGGAAAACTCAGGAAGGTGAGAGTGTCCAGATAAACGGTACAATAACAGAATAGAGGTCAGATCAAAAAAAGCGCAGGTTTTTGTCCCTGCGCTTTTATAATCCCATGAACATGCAGATACTTACAGTACCTGGATGCGGAATGCCGTCGTCTGCGGCGGAATGCTTGCCGTCTGGAAGTTTGCGTGGGTGATCCGGACTGTCTGGCCGGGGCGCAGCAGCCTTAAGGGGATCGGAAGCCCGTTCCGGTTCTGGATCAGGGTTGAATTCGTCACGACGTATCGTGTCTGGCTGTTTAAATTGCCCGGAGTACCGGTATAGAGAAGATTGTTGGCTGCATCCACCCTTGCGATCCGTCCTGTGGTCGTATTGGTGCGGGGCGGGAAAGTCTGCGGCGGAACTATTTGAGGCGGAAAGGTCTGAGGCGGGCGGGTTTGGGGCGTACGCCTTACAATGATCATGAATGCATTCGCCTGAGGTGGGATGCTCCTGGTCATGGCGGAGGAGAAGGTTACGTCGATCCACATCCCCTTCCGCAGATCACAAAAACACATCGGCAGGCCGGACTGGTTCAGGATAACGGTATTGTTATTTATATTCAGTTGAAGTTGTTCTATGGAAGTCAATCCATTTGGCATGGAAGAAGAGTAGGAGATTATGATATATCCGGTGTTCCTGGTAGAAAAAGAAACGTCCTCCACCAGCGCATTGTTGATCCGCAGGAAATTGCCCTGCCGGATGATGGAACCTCTGTTGTCGTTAGCCATCTTTTACCTCATGAAAAAGAAAATATGTTTCTATATTATATGACCAGCAAGCCAGATGTTTCGGAAAATGGAGGAAAACACGCGGATCAGGAACCGGAACCTAAAAATAATTTAAATAAACGTTGACTTTATAAACTGTTACTATTATAATAACAGATATAAAAATAAAACAGATTGGGCGGTGAGCGTATGTGTTCAGAGATGAAAGAATTGCAGAAGCAGGAAGCTGCGAAAGCGGCAGCGGCTCAACTGTGTATTATTTGATTCCAGGACAGGAGGAAAAGATAAGATGACATCGAATGCTATAGACGGATATATCGGGACATACTATTCAGAGAAGAGCAGGGGGATCTACCATTTCTCTTTCGATCCGGAGAGCGGCAGGATGACGGAGCCGGAGCTGTTTTACGAAGCGCCCAATGCAAAGTGGGTCTCGGCGGAGGGCAATTGCCTGGCTGTGCCGGTTGAGCGGCAGGGACGTGCGGGAACCTGTTTTCTGGAACTGGTGGACGGTGCGGTGAGCCGGGAGGAGGAGATCCTTAAGGAGCATCAGACGCCGTGTTATATCCTGCAGAAGGACGGTTATGTATATACGGCCAATTACCACGAGGGAAATGTGATGGTGTATCATCTGGGAGCGGGAAAGCCATCCCTGGTGAAACGGATAGAAAACGGAGAGCGGGCGGGCTGTCACCAGATCCTGCTGCATGAGGGGGATCTGATGGTCCCCTGTCTGGAACAGGACCGGATTCGGATCTTTGACAGAAAGCGCGGCTTTGAACCGGCCGGAGAGATCCGGTTTCCGGAGGGCAGCGGCCCCAGACATGGTGTTTTTAACCGGGAGCATACCAGATTCTATGTGGTGAGCGAGTGGAGCAATGAGCTGTTTTTGTTCACCGTGAAAGGGCGCGGGTTTATACTGGACCGGGTCCTGCCCGTTCTGCCTGAGGATGGGAAGGAGAGAAACGCTGACGCGGCGTCGGCAGCCATCAGGCTTGCGGGGAATGAACGGTTTTTGTATATTTCCGTCAGGGGAGCCGACCTTGTGGCGGTGTTTGAAATCAGGGAAGATGCGGCAGCGGGCACCAGGATCAGGCCCATCCAGTATGTATCCTGCGGAGGGGTGCATCCGAGGGATATGATCTTAAGCGCCGATGAACGGTTTTTGCTTGTGGTGAACCGTTATGAGGGCGGGATCGTATGTATGGAGAGAGATATGGAAAGCGGGCTTTTAGGAGCGGTCCGGCACCGCATTCTTTTACCGGAGGGTGTGGCGCTGGCATTTGGAAAGAAGGACAGACAGGAGGCAGTCATATGAGAGAACATAGTGGGAACAGGACAGAGATCGGGGTGATCGGGCTGGCGGTGATGGGCAGAAGCCTTGCCCTCAATATGGCGGATCATGGATTTAAGGTGGGCGGCTACAACCGGAGCAGAGCGGTGACGGATGCAGTGGCGGCGGAGCATCCTCATGAGAATTTTGTGCCGTTTTACGATCTGGAGGAGCTGGTGCGGTCCCAGGACAGGCCGCGGAAATTCCTCATTATGGTCAAGGCGGGGAAGCCTGTAGATATGGTCATCGGGCAGCTGGTCCCGCTTCTTGAGGAGGGGGATGTGATCCTGGACGGCGGGAACTCATTTTTTGAAGATACAAGGAGACGGGAAAAAGCCTTAAAGGAAAAGGGGATCTATTATTTTGGCACGGGGGTTTCCGGCGGGGAGATGGGAGCCAGGTTCGGCCCGTCCATTATGCCGGGCGGGGACAGAGAAGCTTATGGGTACATTGCTCCGATTCTGGAGGCGATCGCGGCGAAGGCCCAGGGAGAGCCGTGCTGTGCCTATATGGGTGCGGACGGCGCGGGACATTATGTGAAAATGGTCCACAACGGGATTGAGTATGCGGATATGCAGCTGATCGCGGAGGCTTACCTGCTTTTAAAATATGCCGGAGGATTTAAAAACCGGGAGCTGGCAGAAGTATTCTCTGAGTGGAATGAAGGGGAGCTGAAAAGCTACCTGATCGGGATCACCGCAGATATTTTCCGGGAGAAGGATGATTTCTCAGACGGGGAGCTGGTGGATTATATCGCGGACAGCGCGGGGCAGAAGGGGACCGGCCGGTGGACCAGCCTGGAATCCTTAAAGCAGGGGGTGAACGTGTCCATGATCACGGCAGCCTGCAACGCCAGGATCATGTCAAACCGTTTAAAAGAGAGGAACGAGGCGAGAACTCTGTTTGAAGCTCCGGAAGTGAAAACTGCGGAGGACAAAAAGGCATTCGGGGAGATGGTGAAAAAAGGGCTTTATACGGCAAAGATCGCGGCCTATGCCCAGGGCTTTGACCTTCTGTCCCACGCATCCGCAGAGTATGGCTGGGAGCTGGATTTTGGCAGGATCGCGGCGATCTTCCGGGCGGGCTGCATTATCCAGGCCCGGTTCCTGGATGATATCACAAGAGCATTCGGAAGAAACAGGGAGCTGCAAAATCTGATGATGGATCCGTTTTTCCGGGACGGGATCAACCGTGGACAGGAGAGCCTGAGAAATATTTTGAGTACGGGTATATTAAGTGGGATTCCCGTGCCGGCCATGAGCCAGGCGGCGGCGTATATTGACGCGTTCCGCGGAATGCCGGTGGGCGCGAACTTGATCCAGGCCCAGAGGGATTGTTTTGGAGCCCATACCTATGAGCGGACGGACCGGGAGGGAACATTCCATCACGAGTGGAGGGTTTAACATGGAAAAAGAACAGGTATTTACAATCTTTGGAGGGACCGGGGATCTGACCTTCAGAAAGCTTTTGCCGGCCCTTTACAATATTGAGGCGGCAGAGGACAAGGAGCTTTGTACCAGGATCGTGATCATCGGAAGGCGGGATTATACCAGCGAGATGTACCGGGATCTGGCTAAAGGATGGGTAGAGAAGTTTGCAAGGCTGCGTTTCCGTGAGGAGATATACAAAAAGCTGGCGGGCAAGATCGTATATTATCACATGGATTTTACAGATGAGGATGCTTATAAGGGGCTTGACGCCTTTTATAAGAGCATGAAAGCGGAAAATCATATTTTTTATTTCGCGGTTGCACCCAGATTTTTTGGCACCATTGTCAATGGGCTTCAGAAGGTAGAAGGAGCCGGGGACGGCAAGGCTGTGATAGAAAAGCCATTCGGGGAAAATCTCCCGGCTGCTGCCGGGCTTAATAAAGCGATGGAGGCGTTTTTCAGACCGGACCATATTTACCGGATCGATCATTATCTTGGAAAAGAGATGGTGCGGAATATTCAGATCATCCGCTTTGCAAACCCCATATTCAGCAATGTATGGGACGCGGACCATGTTGCCTGCATCCAGATCTCAGCGCTGGAGGAGGTGGGGGTGGAGACCAGGGGCGGTTATTATGACCACAGCGGGGCCTTAAAGGATATGGTGCAGAACCACCTGTTCCAGATCCTCTCCATTGTGGCGATGGAACGTCCGGCAAGCCTTGCGGTGGAGGATATGCACAAGGAGCAGATCCGGGTACTGCAGTCCCTCCACGTACCGGAGGATATCGCAAAGGACATGGTGCTGGGCCAATACGAGGGTTACCGCAGTGAGCCGTCTGTGGATCCGGATTCGGCAACGGAGACTTACGCCGCCCTGCGGCTTTTCGTGGACAATGACAGGTGGCGGGGGATGCCCTTCTATGTCCGCACCGGGAAAAAACTCGGAAAGCGTGAGATGGAGGTGGCGGTTGTATTTAAAAGCCCCGCAGAGGGCGTGGAGCCGGATATCTTAAATATCAAGATCCAGCCTACGGAGGGCGTATATCTTCAGTTCAACATCAAGCGGCCGGGGGAGACAGAAGAGATCGTTCAGGCAAAGATGGATTTCTGCCAGAACTGTTCTCTGGCGAACCGGATGAATACGCCGGAGGCTTATGAGCGGCTGCTTAGCTCATGTATGCGGGGGGAGCGCTCCTGGTTCTCCCAGTGGGACCAGGTGGAGACCAGCTGGAAGTTCGTGGATCAGGTGCGGGAAGCGTACCGCGAAAAAGGGCTTCCGGCATACCCTTACAGCCAGGGCAGCAGCGGCCCGGAGGAGGCGGACAGGCTTCTTTCTCAGCACGGACACAGCTGGTTTGAGTAGTACCGCAATCAGAGATGAGGTGGAGCGCCGCGGATGGTGAACCCACATAAAAATGCTGTTAAAATCATACCGTCCGCATTGACAGAAGAGGGAAATGACCCATATAATGGCATCGTAATCGGAGGAATACCAGCCTTTGGAAAGGATGACCGGCATATATGGAAGTGACTGGCAATGATGGCGGCTTAGGCTGTCACAACGGCAGACAGATATTTCAGCATAAACATGCAGCAGAATAGAGGGCATAACCCGCGCCTTAGAGAACGCGGGCTATGTCTTTTTGTATTCTGGTAAAGTTACAGAATATGCGGCAGACTGATGAAAGGTGGCGCTCCGTGAACATCACGGATACAGGGAGGGAAAAATTGAAGATGCAATCGGTTTTCGGCCTGCTGGGCGGGCTGGCATTGTTTTTGTATGGAATGCAGATGATGAGCGTGAATCTGGAGACTGCGGCAGGCAGCCGCATGAAGCAGATCCTGGAGAAGCTGACGGCCAACCGGCTGCTGGGGGTCTGCGTCGGGGCGGGCATCACTGCGGTGATCCAGTCCTCGTCGGCGACAACGGTCATGGTGGTGGGGTTTGTCAATTCCGGGCTTATGACTTTAAAGCAGGCGGTCTGGATCATCATGGGCGCCAATATCGGCACGACGATCACCGGGCAGCTGATCGCTCTGGACATCGGCGCGCTGGCGCCGCTCATCACCTTTGTGGGTGTGGCGCTGGTCTTATTTGTCAAAAGAAAGAATATCCAGTTTGCAGGCGGGATCGTGGCTGGTCTGGGTATCCTCTTTTTAGGGATGGGAATGATGGGGGACGCGTTGGTTCCCATGCAGGATTCAAAAGCCTTTGTACAGCTGATGACCACTTTTTCCAATCCATTTTTAGGGATCCTGGCAGGAGCCGCTTTTACTGCAGTCATCCAGTCCTCGTCGGCTTCGGTGGGAATCCTGCAGGCGCTGATGGTGAGCGGGCTGATCGGGATTGACAGTGCTGTGTTTGTACTGTTCGGACAGAATATAGGGACCTGCATCACAGCTGCACTGGCATCCATCGGGGCGAGCCGGGATGCCAAACGCGCTACGCTGATCCATCTGATGTTTAATATGATCGGTACGGCGGTATTTACCATGATCTGCCTGGTCTGGCCCTTTGCCCACATGGTGGCGGGCCTCACGCCGGACAACCCTGCCGCGCAGCTCGCCAATGTGCACACCCTGTTTAACGTGGCTACCACCTTGATGCTGCTGCCTTTTGGCGCGCAGCTTGCGTGGCTGGCGAGAAAGCTTCTGCCGGATAAGCCGCGTCAGCAGGCGGAGGAGGAGCGCTGGTTCGAGGAGCTTTTGTCCTCCGATCATGTTCTGGGCGTGTCAGTGATCGCGAGAAAGCAGCTGAATGAAGACATTGGCCGTATGGTACGTCTGGCCGCAGAGAATGTAGAGAAGAGCTTTTTGGCGTTTGAGGAGAAAAGCCGGGAGGAGCTGGAGAGAATCTGGGAACGGGAGAATACGATCGATCTTATGAATGCCCGGCTGTCAAGGAAGATCTCGAAAGTTCTCACGGTGGAGCATTCTCCATATGAGGTGGATGCCCTGCACCGCATGTTTACGATCACGGGAAATGTGGAGCGGATCGGGGATCACGCGAAAAATATTGCGGGTTATGCGGAAACGATGATGGAGCAGGGGCTGGAGTTATCTGAGCAGGCGAAAGCGGAGCTTGCGCTGATGCGGATATCCTGCAGCCGGGCCATGGGGCTTCTCTGTGATACGGGATGGATGGGGACTGAAGAATGGTTCGGTGGTAACGGGCAGGAGGAAATCCAGAGCAGGGTGCGGCTTGCGGGGGAACTGGAGCAGTATATAGATGATCAGGCCGAGGAATTCCGCGCCAACCAGATCCGGCGCATGGGTAACGGAAAGTGCCATGTGGAAACTTCCATCCTTTATTCGGAGATCCTGACGGATTTTGAGCGGATCGGGGATCATGTGCTGAATATTGCGCGGGCGGGGAGAGGATGACAAGAATTAAATTGACGATGGGCAGCTGGTTATGTTACTATGAAACAAAATCAGTACTTGTTTTCTAAGGAGGCGTGACATGGCATTTTATTATGAAGAACCATCCAGAACGTTCAGTGAATATCTTTTGATTCCGGGATATTCGTCTACAAAGTGCATTCCTTCGGAGGTAGATCTAAAGACTCCCCTGGTCAGATTCAGGAAAGGGGAGGAACCGGCTCTTTCCATCAATATCCCAATGGTCTCCGCGATCATGCAGTCTGTCTCGGACGACAGGCTGGCAGTGGCGCTTGCCCAGGAGGGCGGTATGTCCTTTATCTACGGGTCCCAGCCGGTTGAGGAGCAGGCGGCCATGGTAAGACGGGTAAAGCGTTACCGTGCCGGGTTTGTGGTAAGCGATTCCAATGTTTCTCCGGAGATGACGCTGTCAGACGTGCTGCGGCTGACGGAAGAGACCGGGCATTCCACCATAGCGGTCACGGAGGACGGAAGTCCCAATGGAAAGCTGCTGGGCATCGTCACCAACAAGGATTACCGTGTCAGCCGCATGACCCCGGACACCAAAGTAAAGGAATTCATGACAAAGCTGGAGCACATGGTCTATGCAGATGAGGATACCACACTGAAAGAGGCCAACGATATCATCTGGGAGCACAAGATCAACTGCCTGCCGCTGGTCAACAAGAATCAGGAGCTTGTCTATCTGGTGTTCCGCAAAGACTATGACACCCACAAACAGAATGAGAACGAGCTGATCGACAGTTCCAAGCGTTACATGGTGGGCGCAGGCATCAATACGAGAGATTATGAGGAGCGCGTCCCGGCTCTTATAGAGGCAGGTGCGGATGCGCTTTGTATTGACAGCTCAGAGGGATTTTCCGAGTGGCAGAAGATCACCATCGACTACATCAGGAAGAATTATGGCGACGCTGTAAAGGTAGGCGCCGGCAATGTGGTGGATGCCGAAGGATTCCGTTTCCTGGCGGAAGCGGGAGCGGATTTTGTCAAGGTCGGGATCGGCGGCGGAGCGATCTGCATCACCCGGGAACAAAAGGGAATCGGCAGAGGCCAGGCGACGGCGCTGATCGAGGTGGCGAAAGCCAGGGATGCCTATTATGAGGAGACCGGCATTTATGTTCCGATCTGCTCTGACGGGGGGATCGTCCACGATTATCATGTCACTCTGGCACTTGCCATGGGAGCTGATTTTGTCATGCTGGGCAGGTATTTCGCCCGGTTCGATGAAAGCCCGACCAAGCGTGTCAATATCAACGGAAGCTACATGAAGGAGTATTGGGGCGAGGGCAGCGCCAGGGCGCGGAACTGGCAGCGGTACGATATGGGCGGAGAGAAGAAGCTTTCCTTCGAGGAGGGCGTGGATTCCCTGGTGCCTTATGCAGGAAGCTTAAAGGACAATGTGAATTTAACCTTGAGCAAGGTGCGCTCCACCATGTGCAACTGCGGCGCGCTGACGATCGCGGAGCTGCAGAAGAAAGCCAAGATCACGCTGGTTTCTTCCACCAGTATTGTGGAAGGCGGAGCACATGATGTGATGCTGCGCAATCCCAAATAAACGATCCTTTCGATTTGGACACAGAGGGTATCTGCAAATGCCTTCTGTGTCCATTTGTTTATAAAGCCAGTACTGTTTCTCCGGTTTTATGGATTTACAGCGTTATTAATTTTTGTTAAATGTACAGATTATGAAGAGGAATATGACAGCAGATGTCAGGTTTTATCTGGTATGATATAACCACAGTCTCAGATGACGGAATCTGCACAAATGAAATATGCAGGAGCAGAAAATATAGGAACAGAAAATGTAGAAGCAGAAAATACAGGAACAATAACGAGGAGGAAGCGCCATGCTGGAACTACCGGAAGTACGAAACATCTCATCCCAGCTTCAGAATTATGTCACAGGAAGAACAGTCGTCCAGGTCCTGCCGCCGACGAAGAAGCATAAGTTCTGCTGGTTCAACGGAGAACCATCGGATTATGACGGAGTTCTGGCCGGGAAAAAGATCATCGGGGCGCAGGGGTTTGGAATATTTGCAGAAATCCTGTTTGAGGAGGGATACAAGCTAAGCTTCAACGACGGCGTGAATGTGCGTCTTTTGCAGGCAGAAAAACTGCCGAAGGACTATCAGCTCCTGGCAGTCTTGGATGACGGCAGTGCGCTTGTATTCTCCGTAGCCATGTATGGCGGTATCATTCTTCACCGGGATAACTATTATAATGAATATTATGAGAGCAGCAGGTATGCGGTGTCTCCGTTTGAGCCGGAGTTTGCCGCTTATTATCACAAGGTTTTAAACGAGAGCAAGCCGGGACTCAGCGCCAAAGCGCTTTTAGCGGCTCAGCAGCGTTTTCCTGGGATCGGCAACGGCGTACTCCAGGACATCCTGTTTGAAGCAAGGATACATCCCAGAAGAAAATTGCAGACACTGACGGCTGAGGATCGTGACAGGCTGCTCACCTGCACGGTCTCTGTCCTGCGCGAGATGACGGAAAAAGGAGGACGGGATACAGAACGTGACCTCTTCGGCAACCCCGGAAGATACCTTACAAAGATGTCAAAACTCACCTGGACCGCCCCCTGCCCCGTCTGCGGCGGTCCCATTACCAAAGAAGCATACATGGGCGGCTCGGTCTATTATTGCCCGGCCTGCCAGCCGTAACGATCGCTATCCGCGTTCTCCCGTCGTCAACAAACTTCCCTGCGCCGAACTGCAACCCAACCTCCCCCTAGGTAAAATCCTTCACAATCTTGATATACTCTGTCGCGTGATAATTCAGATAAGAATTCTTCCGATAAGCGGCAACGAAATCAATCAGGGTGCGGTGGCGTCCGAAGGAGAAGCAGGCGATCTTGTCACTGATATTCATGTGCTTTAAATGGGTGTCGGTGACAAATGCGATCCCGTATCCTTTGGAGGCAAGTTCAGCTCCCGCATGGATATTGCTGGTCACCAGCGTCCGGCGGGGGCTGATATTTAAATCCTGGAAAACCAGGTCTACCACCTGTCTTGAACGCTGTCCCGGCTCCTGGAGAATGAAGATATCATCGCTCAGCCGGGATAAGTCAAACCATGGATAACGGTAGCCTTCCCTCCGGATCCCCTGGTCTGCCAGGGGGTGGCGTGTGGACATGACTAAAAGCATCTCCTCGCGGCTGATGATCTCGCAGTCCACCTCCCGGCTTTTCACAGGCGCATTGAAGAATGCCAGATCTGTTTCTCCTGACAGGATCATGGCCTCTAAGGAGGAGGACGCTGACTCTTTGATATTGATCTGCACGTTTGGATAGAGGCTTTTAAAAATAGGCAGGGTACAGGGAATCAAGTAGGTTCCCCTCATCATGGGGAATGCAATGTTAAGAACGCCGATATCACTTTTGATAATATCCGACATCTCGTTATCCAGCTCTTTCTTGAGCTGAAGGATCTCCCCCGCCTTTTCCACATAGCGCTCTCCGGCATAGGTGAGCAGAAAACGGTTGCCTGACTTTTTAAACAGCTTTTGGCCCAGGCTCTGTTCCAGATTCTGAAGGAATTTGGTCAGCGTGGGCTGTGTGATATATAAAGAGTTGGCGGCCTTTGTGATATTCTGGTATTTGGCAACGGCTATGACATAGGAAAGATCTTTAAAATCCATTGAGTACCTCCATCTGAGAATCATTTTACAGGTATATCTTATCCCACTTTTTCCAAAGATGCAAGAAGTTATGGTTAAAAACTATAATTTATATGAAAAACATGAATTAGACTTATAAACCCTTGCGTGGTATAGTAGATTTATCAAATGAGTGATGTGTCGATTAACCGCGGAAATGAGATATGTCCAATAAAAAGAGGAGCAGAGTATGAGCCATATTGATATTATTTCGATTGTTTTTCTGTTTGTGATAGTGGGTATTGGATTTGTAAAAAAATGTAATATCGGCGTTCTTGCAATTGGTTCCGCCCTTATTCTGGGGAAGCTCGGGGGGCTTAGCGACAACGCTGTCCTGGCAGGATTTGATGCGAAGCTGTTCATCACCCTGGTGGGCGTATCCTTCCTGTTCAGTGTTGCTCAGGTAAACGGTACTTTGGAGCTGGTGGCGCGAAAAGGGATCGGACTTGCGGGAAAACGCACCTGGCTGGTGCCGATCATCATTTTCCTGGTGTCCGGTATCCTGACGATGATCGGGCCGGGCAATATCCCGGTAGGCAACTTAATGACGGTCGTAGCAGTGACCGTGGCGGTCAGCATGGGTGAGAACCCGATCCTGTTCGCTTTGGCTGCAAAGGTGGCTGCAAATGGTTTTACCCTTTCCCCCCTGACACCGCCGGGCGTACTCATGAACACACTGGGAACTGAGGCGGGGTATACGGATTTTGCCATGCCGGTTATGTGGAACTGCATTATCTGGGCGGTGATCCTGATGGTCGGATTCTCCATTTACTATAAGATATGGAAGATCAAACCCGGCAGCGCCAATACCGGCGTGCTGGAAGCAAAGACAAAACTGAGCCGCCCGCAGTGGATCACCGTACTGGGTATCGTGATCATGGTGATCATGGTGGTTGCGCTTGGGTTTAATGTGGGGCTGTCCTCCTTCTTTGTTGCTGCACTGCTTGTGATCGCCGGTGTTACGGATGAAAAGAAAGCGCTGACAAAGGTGCCGTGGGGGACCCTGATCCTGATCTGCGGTGTCGGCACTCTGATGAATATTGTGATCGAGCTGGGCGGTCTGGCGGTGATGTCGGATGCACTTTTGTCCATTATGACGCCAAAGACGGCGGCGCCGATCATTGCGGTGACTTCCTCCATCCTGTCCTTCTTCAGCTCCACCACTGGCGTGGTCATGCCTTCCATGATCCCGACGCTGGGGCCGATCGTAGAGACGCTGGGAACCGGATCTGCGGGATTTGCCCAGCTGGCAAGCGTTGTGATCACTTCTTCCCTGTCGGCTGCATTCAGCCCGGCATCTACAGGAGGCGGACTGATCATGGCTGCATACATGACCGCATCGGATTCCGAAGAGAAGGATAAGGAGCAGAACAAACTGTTTGGCCGTCTGTTCATCATTGCGGTGGTGTGCGTGCTTGCCAATGCAGTACTGTCTGCAATCGGGATCTATGGAATCATTGTTTAAAGAAGAATGGCCGGAAGCCATAGCGAGGAGAGAAAAACATGCTGGATCAGAATAGAAGAAGGATTCCCTGCACCATCATGCGGGGCGGCACCAGTAAAGGTGTGTACATATTGGAAAATTATCTGCCGAAGGAAGAGAAGGAGAGGAATGACCTGCTTTTGAAGATCATGGGAAGCCCCGACCTAAAGCAGATCAACGGGCTGGGAGGCGCGGCCTCTGTGACCAGCAAGGTAGCTGTTGTGGGTGTTTCCAGTCGTCCGGATGCGGATGTGGATTATACCTTTGCCCAGGTTGCAGTGGATAAGCCGGTGGTCAGCTACAAGGGCAACTGTGGGAATATTTCCTCCGGTGTCGGGCCGTTTGCCATCGAGCAGGGACTGGTGAAGATGACGGAGCCGGTCACCCGGGTAAAGGTGTACAACACCAATACCGACAAGATCATTGAGGAAGAAGTGGTCGTGGAGAACGGCGCAGTCAAATATGACGGGGATTTTGCCATTGCCGGAGTGACAGGGACAGCTTCCCCGATTAAATTAAAATTCTTAAACCCGGCGGGCAGTGTGACTGGAAAGCTTCTTCCTACGGGAAATCCCGTAGATGTGCTGGAAGTTCCTGGCCTGGGTCCTGTATCCGTGTCCATAGTGGATGCCGCCAATCCGTTGGTGTTTGTGAAGGCGAAGGATCTGGGGCTTACGGGTAAAGAACTGCCGGCTGAGCTGGATGGAGATGAAGAGAAGCTGGATCTTCTGGAAACTGTCCGTGGACTGGCAGCGGTAAAGCTTGGGCTGATCGACGATTACAGGGAGTCAGCCTTTAAGATGCCGGGAGTTCCCAAGATGACCTTTGTGGCAGAGCCGGAGGATTACATGGCAGCGGGTGAAAAGCAGGTGAAGGGGGAGGACATTGACATTCTGTCGCGTATGATGTCCATGCAGAAGGCCCATCCCACCTACGCCATGACAGGAGCCATGTGTACGGCGGTGGCGGCAGTCATTCCGGGCAGCATCGTGAATCAGGCGGTGAGGCCGGGCGTTGACCCGGAATTCATCCGCATCGGCCATGCCGGCGGCGTACTGGAAGCCGGGGTGGAATACCGTGAGAACGATGGGGCGATTGAGGTGGAATCCGCATTTGGATTCCGGACTGCGAATTTAATACTGGAAGGTTTTGTATATTGCTGAGAAAAGAAAAATCCGGGATTCGTTTCCGGATTTTTCTTGTTTTATGGCTTTAAATAAATCTATCTATAAAGGTTAGGAATATATGGTCCGGCCGAAGTGGCAGGCTTCTTTTAGGTGCTGGGTTTTAGTTATCTGGGGGGAGCCGTTGGTGTCGCCGCAGCCGCCGGCCAGGAGCGTGCCTTTGTTGTGGAAACCGATGTAGTTGATCAGGGTATAGTTATAGTAGGAGAGGGCCTGCTCGAAGGTCCAGAAATAATTATCTGCGGAAGTCATGAGCAGGGCGCAGTCGTGTACGGGGTACTTTTCATAGCGGCCGTAGGGTGGATCCTGGTCTTCTTCTGCCAGGCAGTAGAAGCGCTCGATGAAGGCTTTGAGTCTGGAGGAGATGGTCCAAAAGTACAGGGGGGAGGCAAATGCGATCAAGTCGGCTTCTTTTATTTTGGGTATGAGCTGGTTGAAATCATCTTTTTGTACGCATGGTTTTCCATAGCGGCAGGCGTTGCAGCCTGTGCAGCCGTTTACCTGGAGTTTGTTTAGGTTAATGTGTTCTGTCTGGTGTCCGGCTTCGGTTGCTCCTCTTATGAATTCATTTATCAGTTGGGCGGTATTGCCGTTTGGCCGACCGCCGCCGGAGATGATCAGGATCTTTTTCATGATTGGTTTCCTTTCCTGGGGAGTAGGGTTTTCGTTGAGGTTTTGAGTGCTTTATGTTATTCTAGAACTATAATGATGGAATTACAAGTACGCACTTTTTTGACAAATACTATCTGAAAGGAAAGTGTCAATATGAGTATGGAACAGTTTGAAAAAAGGATCGTATCCCTGACGGATACTCCGTTTGGTTATACGTTGTCGATGATCGGAGGGAAATGGCGGCTGGTGATCCTTTACTGGCTTGTGGAATACGGGACGCTCCGGTTTAATGAACTGCAGCGGAAGATCGGAACGATCACGTATAAAACGCTGAGCGTGCAGCTGAAGGAGATGGAGACGGACGGCCTGATCATCCGCAGGGAATACCCTCAGATTCCTCCGAAGGTGGAATACAGCCTTTCGGAGAAGGGCCGCTCTCTGCTCCCGGTCATGGAGGCTATGTGCCAGTGGGGGATGGAGAACGGGAATAACAAAGAAACGATATAGAGAAACAAGCATATAGAAAAATTGGAATTGATAGAGGCGAGCAGTTTATGAAAATGGAATATAGACAAGCTGATATAGCAGATGCAGAATTGCTGATTGATATTTATAATGCTTCGTTTTATAGCGATTATATCAAATATGGTGAATGTCCTGCGTATGGAAAAACGAAAGAAATGATGGAAAAGTCAATAATAAACTATCCTAATTTTATTATACAATGTGACAGTAAACCGATTGGTTGTATCTCATGCAAAAAGTTGGAAAATCATACATATGAAATTGGATGTTTATGTGTTATTCCGACCTATCAAGGTAAAGGAGTAGGCACGCAGGCAATGGAATACATAAAATCTTTATATAAAGATTGGCATAAGTTCACTCTAATAACACCAGCAGATAAACAAGAAAATGTAAAGTTTTATACAGAAAAATGCGGATTTGATATAGCGTCGTATGAAATGGATGGAAATGTTGAAGTGGCTCGATTTGTTTTAGAACGATAAATTTATATTTTGAAGGGGAGGTACAATGATGCCGCTGGAAAAAAGTTTACGATTATTTTCACAATTATGATAAGCAGACTTATCAGGTTGTGGCTTGTATGGGGAATGAGCCGTCAGAACAGGATATAAAGGATTTTTAGAACCTGATCGCTTTTTATGCACTGTAAGCTATTGGAACTGTCATATTGTATGTGAGGATGATGAGTGAAACATCATATATTTGGTGAGCTGGAATTCAATCCGGACAAAGAAGAATATGAGACGAAGAAAATTTTATGTTTTGGTGGAAAGGAAATGGAAGTTGGGGAGATACAGATCATACTAACAGCTTTCTAAAGTTTGAAACTGCACAGGATGTTCTGGACAATACGGAGCTTTATGGGATACAAATAGAAACACAATCGCCGGATAACCAAGACGACAGATACGTTGTGTTGCTGTTTAACGCCGAGTGGGTAAATGATGATTATAGAATTCTAAGTGTAGCTCTGGTTAACGAAAAAGTAGACGAAGTTACAGATCAAAACTTGACGGATTAAATAGACAATCCTGTTTGCAGCAATTGGTTTTATGCGGAGGCATCATTCGCATATTGCTATTGCATTGTTTATGCTATAATGAGCATTATGCAGTCTTTGAAAGCTCACGGAAATGAGCGAGAAAGGTGGATTTATGTCAGACTGGATTGTGAAAATCGTACCTCAAGACCCATTGTATAAGATTCCAGAGCATCTGCTCAAAAGAAGCAGAGATTTTCTTAAATCGAAATTGGATTGTGAGTCAATTGAGATCCAATGCACCTTGACACCTGTTTTTGTTGATTGCGGCAGTAATCTTGAACGTATCGTCTGTCCTGACTGTCATTCAGAGCTTCTTTTTGACTGGTGGGCTAAAGCCATGGATCAGGCTGGTGAAAATGAATTTGTATCATTAGAAACAGTGTTGCCCTGCTGCGGGAAAACGGTTTCCCTGAATGATTTGGAATATCATTTTCCGTGCGGGTTTGCATGTTGTGTGATAAATATACTTAATCCTGTCTGTGATGTTGAAGATGGCGTCATAGATTCTATTCAAAAGATACTTGGTACCCATGTCCGCATTATAAAGGCACATATATAATTTTCTATAGGGTGAGTTGGGGGCTTATGGAGGTGATGCAGATTGAATCATATAAAGGCAGTAAGCGGATTATCTCCGTATATGGGCAAAAATGAACATTTATCAATTTATATTGATGACAAACGCCTCGATGAAATACTGTCACAAGAAGTTCAAAAGGAGTATTTAGGCTTAATACCGGCGTGGCTGAATTTTTATGACAAAGCGTTTGCTCCGAGTATGAAGGAAAAAGAGTATGTGTGGAAGCAAACGCAGTTATCCGACAGGCCTGTAGTTTTACCGATATTGCTTTGTCCTGATGATTTTGATTTTAGCTGTACGGTTATTGTAGTAGAAGTTGTATACATTGATGATAAGGTTATTTGGCGTAGATTTGGAATGGATATCACACCATATGATGCAGATGAAACTGAATTGCCAAAATATATTGGGAAAAAGGTTGACTGGTTTCATGATCTTGGCCCTTTTGAGTTTTCTAAAGAGGAGTATTTGCAGTGCGTTTCTCAATTCAGGATGTTGGACAGATCACCTTTTCAGAGTGTGGAGTGAACTATGGAATTAAATATAAACCAGCCTGCTTATTTCAAAGAGCATTATGGTATAGATGATGAAGTACATAAATTCTGCCAAAAGGCACAGCTCCACGAGAAGTATATGACAGCGGAAAATGGAAAGAAAGCGCAAAATTCCTTTGCAATAAAAGTGTTGTTTGCATAACAATTAGAATGAATTTTGAGAATTACTACAAAGCAGATAGTTTAGGGAAGATAGAGCAAACAAAAGAAATGGTTTTTACAGCAGTAAATCGGATCAAATCTAAAGTGATGAGGTTTTTATTTTGGGTTTTATGCTGAGAGGAGTTTTATGAAAAAATATACAATATACAAGCATATAGGAACTATATCTCATCCAAATAATGGTTGGATAAAAGAATTAAATTATATTTCATGGGATGACAGAGAACCTGTCTACGACATAAGAACGTGGAACTTAGAACATACCCAATATGGCAAAGGCGTCACAATAACTGCAGGCCAAATGGTAGCTTTAAAAGAATTACTAAATCAAATAAGAGTGTTCTAGCATTTAACTTGCTAACGCTTTTGTTTTTCTTCCCCAGCGGAGCCAGGAAACAGTCGGGGAATGGGGGCAGGGCGGGACGGAGGCGGAGAATGGCATATTGCGGAGGTTCGGAAAAACTTAGTCTGCAAAGCCGCCAAAACTGGGGCCGGAGCCTGACGCTGGGCGTCAGGCGGAGAGGGGACCGAAGATGAGAAGTCCATCAGGAGTTCTCATCGCCTGTCCACAGTGCCCCGGTTTTGGCGGCTTTGCAGACTTAGATTTTCCTACCGACGACAAACAAGCCATTCTCCGCCTCCGTCCCGCCCTGCCCCCATTCCCCGACGTATCCCCTCCGCCCCCCAGTTATGATACCCTCAGACAAAGTGCCGTATTGGGAGCAATGATTACAAGATTCTGTCATATAGAGAAATGTAGGAAACAGATAGGGGTTTTTGAAGAAGAGGATCTCTTTCTGGGAATCCTGCTGTTCCTGGTTTTTGTTGGCATTCTGCTGATCGCCGCAGTCAGCGGGATTGCGTTTGCGGGATATGGGATTATCTGGATGTTTTGTGGTATTATGAACGTTATGTAAAAAAAAATCCGGGGAAGAATCAATTGGTCCTTCCCCGGATTATATGGAACTTAGCTTGGACTCCGTCTTTGAATCAATGTCAGGGCGCGGCAGTCTTTTTCTTCTTTAGATAAAGCACTCCTCCGGCTGCTGCCATGACTATGACCAGCACAATGGTAGAAACTGTATCGGAGGTTTCCTTCATGAATTCCAGCCGGAATTGACGCAGTCCGGCTTCTTCATTCTTTTCGATGCGGATCTCCACGGCCACGGATGTTTCGGTGGAACCAAGCCGTGAAAAGTCAAACAGTCCGCCCATATGGTGCAGATAGACCTGCCCGTTTTCCTGGATCGGCTGCCAGTCGGCGGGGGCCTCTGCCTCGTCAGATATTACGCGGACGGAGACGACCGGATTCTGATCACTCTCCCAGAATACGGCGACGCGGTCGAAGGGGTCTGTCACGATCCGGGTCAAAAACGTGCCGTCCGCTTCCTGTGAAAATGCAGAGCCTGGTATTGTGAGCGAACGGCTTTCGGCGGCAGATGCAGGCAGGGCGGCAGTGAGAGAGAAGGCACAGGCCATCATCAGGGCGCAAGCCAGCGCCAGGGGCCTGGCACAGTCCCGGGTCCTGGCACGGGAACTTCTAATAGCCATAGGCCAGCGCTCCTCCGTCCAGAGCGTAGTCCTGCCCGGTGATATAGCTTCCGTTCGGACCGATCAGCAGTTTCGCCATGGCGCCCAGATCGGCGGTGTCGCCAAGAGCGTGCATGGGCATTCTTGCGAGGATCTTTGCGCCCCGTTCATCATCCATGATATCATCCAGCATTTTGCTCCGGAACCAGCCGGGGGCAATGCTGTTGACGCAGATATTGTCACCGGCCCATTCCACGGCCAGGCCCCGGGTCATACCGCAGACGGCAGCCTTGCTGGTGCTGTAGGGCACCACCTGGGAGAACCCCAGATGAGCGCTCATGCTGGAAATATTGATGATCCTGCCTTTGTGCGGACTTGCTTTTAAGTAAGGATAGCAGATCTGGCACATCCGGAATACGCAGGTCACGTTCACATTGAGTACCCGTTCAAATTCTTCCATCGGAAAATCCTGCGCCAGGCACTTGTAGGTGGCGCCTGCGTTGTTCACAAGGAAATCCAGATGTCCGTCATGACGCTCTGCCAGCTCTTTGCAGAGCTGTTCCATGGAAGAAAAATCACTGATATCCCCTTTAATGTTAATGGTGCCAGGTATGCTTTCTCCAAAGCCTTCTTTTGTTTTGCCGGTCCGGCTGATAATATATACGGTGGCCCCGGCCTCTGCCAGAACATTGGCGATCGCCAGGCCAATTCCGCTGCTTCCGCCGGTGACAATGCCGGCGCGTCCTTCTAATTCCTTCATAAGAGATTCCTCCTCGCTCCCTGCTGCGATGGCGCAGCGTGATGATGGCCTGTTATCAAAGCTCCAGCTTGCGGTGGCTGCGGCAGGCTTTTTCAATCAGTTCCCAGTCTAATTCCACACCGACCCCGGGACCCTCCGGCGCCGTGATCACCCCGTTTTCAATGGGCAGCAGCCCCTTCATGGGAAGCTGGTAATTCTCCTCAGGGACAAAATATTCAAAGTATTCACAATTGCGGATCGCACAGCTTACATGAAGATTCACAATATCCATGTAGTTCATGGTGGTGGTGTGGATCTCGCAGTTCATGCCGAAGCCCTCAGCCATGTGAGCGATCTTTAAGGTGCCGGTAATGCCGTCCTTCCAGCTTACGTCTGCACGGACAATATCGGCGGCGCGCTGGGCGATCACCTGCGCCACACCCCAGTGGGCCCCGCGGGTGGTCTCCGTTGCCGCAATGGGGATATCCAGGGTACGGCAAAGCTCGGTGTATTTATAGAGCTCGAAGTCCCGGAAAGGCTCTTCCAGCCACTTGAAGTTTAGCCGTTCCAACTGGCGTCCGACAGCTACGGCGTCGCCCATGGTATACTCGCCTACCGGGTCGCTCATCAGCACGTAGTCCGGGCCGACAGCATCCCGAAGGGCCTGATGCACTTCCATGTCAAAGCTGACCGGCCCTGCAGGATGAGCCTTGTAGCCCGGGATGCCAAGGGCCTTGTAGTGAAGGGCCTCGTCCACATATTCCTGCACAGTGCCGTGAAAATTGCCGCTGGCGTAGGCTGGAAGGCTGTTGCGGTAAGCGCCTATGTATTTATAGAGCGGGAGCCCTGCTTCCTTTGCACAGATATCCCACAATGCCACATCGACCGGTCCCGGCAGATAGACAGGAAAGAAGGTTAAGTGGCGGTCGATATTCCAAAATTCATGCCAGATGGCTTCCCGGTCATGGGGATCCCGGCCCATAAGGACCGGCGCAATGTTGTCATAAAGATAGTTTTCAGTGACGGCTCCGCTGCGGGCGGCAAGACAGGTGGCGATTCCGTCAATCCCTGCATCAGTGCCAATCCGGATAACCATAACATCCCAGTCCATGGATGCCCCTCCCTGGCGTTTCTTGTCAAAAAGGCAGTGTTCCCTGCTGACCCACCAGGTTTCGAATGATGTGATCTTCATAATCATACTCTCCATTTCTTTTAAAGTGTTACATAGCTCTTGATTTGAATACTATCACAGGAAAATAGAAATGTAAATGCTAAAACGTTTTTTATTATATAATCTACAAAATACACAAAAAGCACGAACGATATTTACAAAAAATAAGATAAAAAGACAAAAGATAAAAATATAGCCATAAAAATACATCTTAACATCAAATTTATGGACAAAAATACAATTAAAGTTTACTCTTAAAACGCAAATAAATTAAAACGTTTCAGAAAGTGTAAAATCAAGACAGGAGGAAGGCGGTATGAAAAGAAAGGTTTTAGTAATTGCGCTGGCGTCGGTGCTGGCAGTTGGGTTGACTGGCTGCGGGGGTGGGAACCAGGCGGCGGGCGGAACTGGAGCGGGGGCCGGCGCTGCAAAAAGCGGAGATGCCAAGGCGGCGGATGGGCCGCAGGCGGGCGGCGCGGCGCCGGAGATCGTATTGAAATACGCGGAACTGAACAGTGACGACAATATCAATACGCGGGTGGGGTACGAGTTTGCAAATTATGTGGACGAAATGTCAAAAGGGCGCATCAGGATCGAGGTTTACCCCTCATCTACCCTGGGAGATGAAAAAACCTGCTTAAACGCGTTGCAGATGGGCGGCGGTACGGTGGATATGTACAGAGGGAACACCAATTCCCTGTCGGACTACGGATTTAGAAAACTCAATATGTTTGGGCTTCCGTTCATCTTTACAGACCGTGAGAGCATGTGGGAGGTCCTGGAGCATGAGGAGCTTGGACAGGCTTTTCTTACAGAAGGCGCAGAGGCAGGTGCGGGTATGGTTGGCGTTTTCTATATGGACGAGGGCGCCAGAAATATGTTTACGACCAAAACGATCGGCGGCCTTGGGGACATCCGGGATATGAAGATCCGTGTTCCTGAGACGGAACTGATGATGGATACCATGAAAGCCCTGGGCGCACAACCGACCCCCATATCCTACAGTGAACTGTACAGCTCTCTGCAGTCAGGCGTAGTGGATGGCGCAGAGAACGGATACCCGGGGTATTCGTCCAATAAGTTTTATGAGGTGGCGCCCTATTATCTGCTGAGCGGACACACATTCAGCCCGGGCATTGTGCTGATGGCGGAGGCGAAATGGAACGCCCTCAGCCCGGAGGATCAGCAGATCCTGCGCGATGCGGGGCAGAAAGCTTCTGAGTGGAATAAGGCTGCGATCGAGGAGGAGGAAGTGGCTATACGCAAGGACTTGGAAGACAAAGGCGTGACCATTGTGGAGCTGACCTCTGAGGATAAGGCTGCGGCCCAGGCAGCTTGCGAACCGGTATGGGCGGATTACACGGATGGGATTGAGGGGCTGCTTCAGAAGATGATCGAGGTTCAGCGCTAAGGAGGAAATGGAATGAAAAAGTTTTATGATGCAGTCTATTGGCTGTTTATGTCGTTCTGCAAAATGGTTTTTATTGCATCGATCTGTATTACTACCTGGGTGGTGTTCTGCCGCTATATACTGCACTCTACTCCGCGGTGGGGGGAGCAGGCGATCCTGATGTGCATGGTATATATGGCCCTGATCAGCGCCTCCCTTGCGGTCAGGACGGATACGCATATCCGGGTCATGCTGATCGATTATCTGCTGCCGAAACGGGCGATCGGTCTTTTGAAGGGGATGAGCCATGTGATGATATTTGGGTTCAGCCTGTTTATGATCATTTACGGCATCCAGTTTACGGCTTTGATGGGCAGGAGCGTGATGTCCGGCCTGGGCTGCAAGCAGAGCTTTCTGTATGCGTCGGTGCCGATCGCCGGTATCTGCATGCTGCTGATGCAGAGTGAAAAATTGTTTTTATTTGTTATGAGGCGGATGGGGAACGTGCCGGAAGCGTATCTGAAAGAAGGGGGAGGTATCAATGATTAGTGAATCTGTGGCGATTGGAATCTTACTGATAACATTTTTCGGGTTTATTGCATTTCGCATGCCGGTGGCCTATGCGATCGGTGTGTCCAGCGTGATCACCATGGCATATTTGCGGCTGCCGCTGATGCAGGTGGTACAGCTGATGGTAAAAGGGGTATTCTCTTTTTCTCTGATGGCAGTTCCGTTCTTCATTATTGCTGGTGAGATTATGGGGAAAGGCGGTATTTCTGATAAACTGATCGAGCTGTCGGATGCGCTGGTGGGGTGGATCCGCGGCGGACTGGCTATGGTCAATATTGTGGCTTCCATGTTCTTTGGCGGTATTTCCGGGTCTTCTGCGGCAGATACGGCTTCGCTGGGGACTATCCTGATCCCGATGATGGTGGATCAGGGCTATGATGATGATTTTTCAACCAATGTTACGATGGCCAGCTCGGTGCAGGGCATCCTGATCCCTCCCAGCCATAACATGGTGATCTACGCCACGGTGGCGGGCACTGTATCGATCGGGCGGCTGTTCCTGGCGGGCTTCGGGCCTGGTATTTTGCTGGGGATCGCACTGATGATCTACAGCTACTATGTATCTGTGAAAAAGAATTATCCGAAAGGTGCGCCGTTCAGCCTGAGGACCCTGGTGAAAGCTGCCGGCAGTGCGGTCTGGGGGATGTTCACGGTGATGATCGTGGTTGTGGGCGTGGTCATCGGTATTTTTACGGCAACGGAGTCAGCCGCGGTAGCGGTGGTGTGGGCGCTGATCGTGTCCATGTTCATATACCGGAAAATGACGCTGAAGGATTTCTGGCAGGTATTGGAGAATGCGCTGAACACCCTCGCGATCGTTTTGATCCTGATCGCAACCTCCTCGGCCTTTGGATGGCTGCTGACTTATCTGAAGGTCCCGGCTATTGTGTCCGGCGCGATCATGGGATTTACCACCAATAAATACCTGATCCTGGTGATGATGAATATCCTGATGCTGATCTTCGGGACCATGATGGATATGAGCTGCATCATTCTGGTGCTGACTCCGATCCTGCTCCCTATAGCGACCAGCATTGGTATTGATCCGGTGCATTTCGGCGTTATCATGATCGTGAACCTGGGGATCGGCCTGATCACCCCGCCGGTCGGATCTACTCTGTTTATTGGCGCTGCGATTTCCAAGATACCGATTGAACGGCTGTCCAGGACTCTTGTCCCGTTTTATCTGGTCATGCTGGTTGTACTGCTCATGGTTACCTATATTCCGGCGTTTGTCATGTTCCTTCCGAACCTGGTCATGCCGGTTTAAAAGGCGGGATCATGGAATTATAAAACGTTTTTTAGTGCAAAATATACAAAAACAGGGGGTGATATAAATAATATAGAAAGATAACGTTAAGATTTTGCAAATGAATATACGGAATAGCCAATTTTGCGTGGTGAATCAAGAACTATATTGACAAAATGACAGCCATGGTATAAGCTAAAACTATCAAATAAATGAAACGTTTTAGTAACGCGGAGGCATGGACTGCGACAGAACGTTTCCTACAAAATCTAACGTTATCAGGAGGAAGTGTTTTATGAAGAAGAAATTACTGGCACTCACAGTTGTATCAGCTCTGGCAGTCAGCCTGGCAGGCTGCGGCGGCGGAAGTACAGCGGCAACTACAGCAGCGGCGAAAGCGCCGGAGGCAACCACAGCGGCAGGTGCGGCAGCAGATACCACAGCAGCAGGCAGCGATGCGGCGGCAGCGCCGGAGATCGTTTTAAAATATGCCGAGTTAAACAGCGATGACAATATCAATACCAGAGTTGGATATGAGTTCGCAAAATATGTAGACGAGATGTCAAATGGACGTATCAAGATCGAGGTATATTCCTCCTCGACCTTAGGAGATGAGAAAACCTGCTTAAACGCTTTGCAGATGGGCGGCGGCACCGTGGATATGTACCGCGGCAACACCAATTCCCTTTCCGATTACGGTTTCCAGAAACTGAATATGTTTGGCCTTCCTTTCATCTTCACCGGACGTGACGGCATGTGGAAGGTTCTGGAGGATGAGGAACTGGGACAGGCATTCCTGACAGAGGGTTCTGAGGTTGGGGCCGGTATGGTCGGCCTGTTCTACACCGACGAGGGCGCCCGCAACATGTTTACCACAAAAGAGATCAAGGGTCTTGGCGATATCAAGAGCATGAAGATCCGCGTGCCGGAGACCCAGCTGATGATGGACACCATGAAGGCCCTGGGCGCTGAGCCGACCCCGATCTCCTACAGCGAGCTGTACAGCTCCCTCCAGTCCGGCGTTGTCGACGGCGCTGAGAACGGATATCCGGGATATGCTTCCAACAAATTCTATGAAGTAGCTCCTTACTACCTGCTGAGCGGCCATACCTTCAGCCCTGGCATTGTCCTGATGGCAGAAGCAAAATGGAACGCACTCAGCCCGGAAGACCAGCAGATCCTTCTGGATGCAGGCCAGAAAGCATCTGACTGGAACAAAGGCGAGATCGATGCAGAGGAAGAAGTACTGCGCAAAGACCTGGAAGACAAGGGCGTTACCATCATCGACATGACTCCGGAAGATACTGCAGCCGCACAGGCAGCATGTGAGCCGGTATGGGCTGATTACAGCAAGGGTATTGAGGATCTGCTGACGAAGATGGTTGAAATCCAGAAATAATAACCACTGATCGGACGAAAGCAGGAGGAAGACCCATGAAGAAGTTTTATAATGCAGTATACTGGCTGTTTATGTCATTTTGCAAACTCGTATTTATTGCATCCATCTGTATCACCAGCTATGTGGTATTCTGCCGGTATATCTTACACTCCACTCCCCGGTGGGGTGAGCAGGCTATCCTTCTCTGCATGGTTTACATGGCTTTGATCAGCGCCTCTTTAGCGGTACGGACGGATACCCATATCCGTGTGATGTTGATCGATTACCTGCTGCCAAAGAGAGCGATCGGCTTTTTGAAGGCCATGAGCCATGTGATGATCTTCGGCTTCAGCCTGTTTATGATCATCTATGGTATCCAGTTTACTATGCTGATGGGCAAGAGCGTCATGTCCGGTCTCGGATGCAAGCAGAGTTTTCTGTATGCATCCGTGCCCATAGCCGGAGTATGCATGCTGCTGATGCAGAGCGAGAAATTTATCCTGTTCTTCTTAAAAATGATGGACAAGGTGCCTGCTGATTATAAAGAGGAAGGAGGGGAAAGCAAATGATTAATGAATCCATAGCGATAGCGATCCTGCTGATCTCATTTTTTGGTTTTATTGCTTTCCGTATGCCGGTAGCTTACGCGATCGGCGTGTCCAGTGTGATCACGATGGCTTATTTACAGCTTCCGCTGATGCAGGTGGTCCAGCTGATGGTAAAAGGCGTATTTTCCTTTTCTCTGATGGCAGTGCCGTTCTTCATCATTGCTGGTGAGATCATGGGAAAAGGCGGTATCTCAGATAAACTGATCGAGTTGTCGGATGCGCTGGTGGGCTGGATCCGAGGCGGTCTGGCGATGGTAAATATCGTGGCGTCCATGTTCTTTGGCGGTATCTCCGGTTCCTCTGCAGCAGATACGGCTTCACTGGGAACGATCCTGATCCCCATGATGGAGGAGCAGGGGTACGACGGGGACTTTGCCACAGATGTTACCATGGCAAGCTCTGTACAGGGCATCCTGATCCCGCCAAGCCATAACATGGTCATCTACGCAACGGTTGCAGGCACCGTGTCTATCGGGCGTCTGTTCCTGGCAGGGTTTGGTCCCGGTATCATCCTGGGCGTGGCCCTGATGATCTACAGCTACTACATATCAGTAAAGAGAAATTACCCGAAGGGCGAACCGTTTTCCATCAGGAACCTGGTGAAGGCCGCGGGCAGTGCGATCTGGGGTATGTTCACGGTGATGATCGTAGTCGTAGGCGTTGTCATCGGTATCTTTACCGCCACCGAATCTGCGGCGATCGCAGTGGTGTGGGCGCTGTTCGTGTCCATGTTTGTATACAAGAAGATGAATTTAAAGGATTTCTGGCAGGTGCTGGAGAATGCGCTGAATACGCTGGCGATCGTGCTCATCCTGATCGCGACCTCCTCAGCCTTTGGATGGCTGCTGACCTACTTAAAGGTGCCGGCGATCATCTCCACCGCGATCCTTGGTTTTACCACCAATAAGTATCTGATCCTGATCATGATGAACATTCTGATGCTGATCTTCGGGACCATGATGGATATGAGCTGCATCATCCTGGTGCTGACTCCGATCCTGCTTCCCATAGCGACCAGCATTGGGATCGACCCGGTACATTTCGGTGTTATCATGATCGTGAACCTGGGGATCGGTCTGATTACCCCGCCGGTTGGATCGACGCTGTTCATCGGCGCGGCGATCTCCAAGATCCCGATCGAAAAGCTGGCCAAGAGCATGCTCCCGTTCTATCTGGTCATGCTGATCGTACTGATCTTTGTAACCTACATTCCGGCGTTTGTCATGTTTCTTCCGAACCTGATCATGCCGGTGTGATAAAAGAATACTGTAAATCTTATGCTGCTGTGGTGCCTTCGGGCGCAGCAGCAGTATTTTTAGAAGGAGAATTTTAAAATGGCTTTGTGGAAAAACGATGAAGAAATGTTCCAGCTTATGAAGGATAAGCTTTATACCCCGGTGGTGGGTGATATTCTGGACCAGATGGGATATCCCCACCAGTTCCTGCCAGCAGAGATCCGCCCGCTTGCAGCGATGGTGCCTACAGCGCCCTTTGTGAACGGGGAAGAACCGGACAACCGGCTGAAGATGGCCGGTTTTGCCTGTACCGTCCTGGAAAATGACGTGTATGGCGAGCCGGAGAAGCCCTTTGGCCTTCTGACCGAGGCACTGGACCAGTTAAGGCCCAATGAGATCTATGTAGCCACCGGCGCTCACAACAGCGCGCTGTGGGGCGAGCTTCTGACCACCACCGCAAAGACCCGGGGAGCATCCGGCGCGGTGCTCGACGGATACACCAGGGATACGCCCCAGGTGCTGGGACTCAACTGGCCGGTGTTTGCCAGAGCCTGCTGGGCGCAGGATTCCAGTATCCGTACCTACGTGTTTGATTTCCGCTGTACCATCGAGATCGGACAGGTGACCATCCATGACGGCGACCTGGTATTCGGGGATGTGGACGGCGTGCTGATCATCCCGAAGGAAGTCTATGTGGAGGTGCTGGAAAAGGCGCTGGAGAAAGCTGCGGGAGAGAAGAAGGTGCGCAAAGCGATCGAGGACGGCATGAGCGCGACCGAGGCGTTTGCAACGTTTGGGATATTGTGACCGCGGGGCTGCGGTAAAGCCGGGCTTGGGCCGCAGCTTGAATGAAGGGAAAATGCAGCAGGAGGAATGACAGTGACGGCATTTCAGATTGATTTGAAAGATAACGTGGCGACGGCCTTAGAACCGCTGCAGCCAGGCAGGATCACACTGCGGGGCGATTCTGCGGAGCAGTTTATGACGGCGGTGACGGAGATCCCGGCAGGCCACAAGATCGCGCTCCGTGAGATTGCGGCTGGTGAAGATATCGTCAAGTACGGCGTCCGGATCGGCCGGGCTACGGAGGACATTAAAAAGGGAAGCTGGGTCCATCTTCACAATATCCGCAGCGTATATGACGAGCGTTCCAGCCATTTGGACGCGGTGACGGGTGCGCCCAAAGACACCCGGTACGAGTAGGAGGGATGGAGCGTATGGAGCCGATAACAGGAATGGAGCAGAATGGAACAGATATGCTTCGCCAGATGCGATGGCAGGGATATGCCAGAAAAAATGGCGGCAAGGGGATCCGCAACCGGGTCCTGGTCATCTACACCGTAAAGTGCAGTGAGCATGTGGCGCGCAGGATCGCAGAGCTGGCGGATCACCCGGATGTGGAGGTGTTGGGCTTCGATGGATGTACGGACAACCAGTATGCGGTAAACTTACTGATCAGCCTGATCCGCCATCCCAATGTGGGGGGCGTGCTGGCTGTGGGGCTTGGCTGTGAGTATGTCCAGCCGGAATGGCTCGCCAGGATCGCCGGAGAGGAAGGAAAGGAAGCGGACTGGATGTTCATCCAGGAGGCGGGCGGAACCAGGGCCGCGGTGGAAAAGGGGCTTTTAAGCGTGAAAGGGATGCTGGAGGCGCTGTCCCATACGCCGCGGGCCGACATGGGGTTTGAGGACCTGATCATCGGCGCAGAGTGCGGCGGGAGTGATTATACCAGCGGTCTTGCCGGGAATGTGGTGGTGGGACGTTTCTATGACAAGCTTGTGGATCTGGGGGGTACCGCCATCTTTGAGGAGATCGTGGAGGCGGTGGGGCTTAAATGTCTGCTGACCAGCCGGGCGGCGGATGAGAAAGCGGAGGCGGAGATCGCCTACACCTACGACAAGGCCCTTGATTACTGCAGGTCGGTCCGTCAGTATTCTGTCAGCCCGGGCAATTTTGCAGGAGGCCTTTCCACCATTGAGGAAAAGAGCATGGGCGCTGTCGTCAAGAGCGGGAGCCGCCCGATCCAGGGCGTCTTAAAGGTTTCGGTACCGGCGGTGAAGCCGGGGCTGTGGCTTTTAGACTCCACGCCGGACCCGTACTGGATGCAGTTTGGTATCACCAATCCCAACGACAATGAGGGCCTGATGGACCTGATCAGCTGCAACGCCCACATTGTGTTTCTGGTGACAGGGCGCGGCAATGTGGTAGGCAGTGCGGTCAGCCCGTGTATCAAGATCACCGGGAACCACCAGACCTTTGTGCGGATGGAGGAGGACATGGATTTTGATGCCAGCCCGGTGCTGGAAGGGGCATGCAGCCAGGATGAACTGGCGGTCCGTCTGGCCCGGATGGTGGCTGGAGTTGCCGGGGGAACGCCCAGCAAGAGCGAGGCTCTGGGACACAGGGAGTATTTTGTCCCGTATAAATATCAGGAAAAGCAGGTGGGCGCAAAGCGTGCCTGTGAGGATATATAAGACAGCATTTTTAGATGACATGGCGGCAGAGAGCGCTGTGTATTTGAGGAGGATGAGAAATATGGCAGCATTTACTGAGCAGCAGATGAAGGAATTTTCCATGGAGAAATATTATTCCCTGGACGGGCAGACTGCGGTGGTGACAGGCGGTTCCACCGGTTTGGGGCTGGCAATCACACGCTGCCTGGTCAGCGCAGGGGCGAAGGTGGCAGTGCTAAGCATGGAGGCGCCGGAGCAGGCGGCGGAGGCCTTAAAGGAGTTTGGGGACCAGGCGGTATATTATCAGTTCAACATCACTGACACGGACAACACCCAGGCTATGGCAGACAGGATCGTGGCGGAGCAGGGACCGGTCAGCATTCTGATCAACAATGCGGGAAACCACTGCAAAAAATTCATCTGGGAGATGAGCGTGGAAGAGTACGTGAGCGTGCTGAATGTCCATCTGGTGGGAGCCTTTGCCCTGACCAAGGCCCTGGTGCCGCAGATGAAGGAGCTGGGACATGGGAGGATCATCTTCCAGGCCAGCATGACAAGCTACATCGGCCAGCCGCAGGTGGCGGGATATTCCACTGCAAAGGCGGGCTATCTGGGCCTGATCCATACCCTGACGGCGGAGCTTGCGGAGTACGGGATCACAGTCAATGCCATTGCACCGGGCTGGATCGATACTCCGATGTTCCACAAGGCAACGGACAATGACGCCCCTCGACTGGCAAAGATCATGGGGCGCATTCCGGCAAAGACCGTGGGCGACCCGATGGATGTGGGGATGTGTGCGGCCTTTTTGTGCAGCGATGCGGCACGCTATATCAGCGGGACCTGCGTGCCGGTGGACGGCGGAGCACTGATCGGATTCTAATGCATTTCGGGAAAACAGTAGGAGGTTATATACATGAATACACGTTTCAGCGAGGAGCTTTGCCTGACCAACCAGACCGGGCGGGAGCTGTACCATAATTATGCAGAGCACATGCCGATCATCGATTACCACTGTCACCTGCAGCCAAAAGAAATCTTTGAGAACAGGCAGTTTGAGGATATCGGGGAAATGTGGCTGTCCGGGGACCATTACAAATGGAGGGCTATGCGCACCTTCGGGATCGAGGAAAAATACATCACAGGGAAGGAGACTTCCTATTATGAGAAATACATGGTTTTTGCGGGCATCCTGCCCCAGTTGGTGGGCAATCCCATCTACATCTGGTGTGCACTGGAGCTAAAGCGTTTTTTCGGGATCGACGAGCCGCTCTGCGCGGACAACGCAGACGAGATCTATCACCGGACAAAGGAGATGATCGCAGAGAAGAACATCACGCCGCGCTGGTGTATGGAGGTCTCCAATGTGGAGCTGGTGAGCACTACAGAGGACCCGGTGGATGATCTCCGTTACCACATTGCCATGGCGAAGGATGAGACCATGAAGACCAGGGTCATCACCGCATTCCGTCCGGATAAGGCGATGTTTGCGGCAAAGCCTGGATTTGGGGACTACATGGATGCCTTGAGCCAGGCGGCAGATATGCCGGTAAGTAGTTTTAAGGAGATGCTCACGGCCCTGGAGAACCGTCTTAAATTCTTTCAGGAGACCACAGGAACCACGGTTTCTGACGACGGGATCCCGGATTTTACTTGGGCAGATGCGTCGGAGGAGGAAGTGGAGGCGATCTTTGCAAAAGCGAAACGCGGAGAAATGCTGACTAAGCTGGAGGACGACAAGTACCGTACCGCTTTCCTGCATGAGATGGGCAAAATGTACTGCCGCAATGGTTATGTGATGCAGCTTCATATCGGCACTTATTTAGATGCCAATACAAAGTATGTAAACCAGGTAGGCCAGAGCACCGGCTTCGACTGTGCGGATGATACCACCAGAGTCCAGAGCGTGGGCGAGCTTTTGAACCGCCTGACCCAGGAAGATATGCTCCCAAAGACAATTTTATATTGTCTGGACGGTACAAATATGGAAAATTATGCTATACTGGCAGCAGGATTCTGCGAAAAAGGGACAAAGGCCAAGGTTCAGCTGGGAGCCCCATGGTGGTTCCACGACCAGATCTACGGCATAGACCGTCAGTTCCGGGCTGCGTCCAACCTTTATCCCATAAGCCTGTCAGTGGGGATGCTGACGGACAGCCGGAGCTTTCTTTCCTATCCGCGGCATGAGCTTTACCGCCGGGTTCTCTGCAATTTCCTTGGGGAACTGGTGGAGCGCGGGGAGTATTTTTCCGGAGAGGCAGAGCTTAAAAAAACAGTCCAGAATATCTGCTACAATAACGTAAAAGAGTATTTTGGATTTTAAAATGGAGGTTTGTTATGGCAAAAAGGGCGACGATCAAGGACATTGCATTGAAAGCAGGCGTTTCACTGGGAACGGTGCATCTGGCACTCAGTGACAAGACGGGGGTCAGTGAAAAGACCCGGGAAAAAATACGTGCGCTGGCAAAGGAACTGGATTATCACCCCAATGCTGTGGCGGCATCATTAAAAAGGAAAACGCTGCGTCTGGCGGTCTGCTTCCCGGAAATGGAAGGGGACAACCGGTTTTATTATCCGCAGCTGTGGAACGGGATCAATGCATGTCAGGAGACTCTGCATGACTTTAATATTTCCATGCAGAAGTTCGAGTATCCGGAGGACTGGAGAGAAAACCGCAGGGAGGGCAGAAAGATCCCTTCCCTGGAGGAAGTGACAGGACTTTTGGATGCCGGCGAGCTGGACGGGCTGGTGGTGCACGGCAACCGGTGCCCGTTTACGCCTGAGCAGCTGAAAGGCTATGTGGAACGGGGGCTTGCCCTTGCGCTGGTGGATACGGATATTCCGGACAGCGGAAGGCTGTGCTGTGTGGCGGCGGATTACGACAGTATCGGGCGGACCATGGCAGAGCTGGTGCTTGGAAGGATCCCATCCTGCGGCAGCATCCTTATGTGTGCAGGGAAAGCGGAATATCCTTCCCATAGCCTGATCGTGGAGGGATTTGAAGCTTATATGCAGGAGAATGGACATGAAAACCTGATCTACATGGAGCATTCCAACCAGGTCAGCGACGAGGCCTACCAGAGTATCCTGGAATATGTGAAACGCCCGGATGTTGCGGCGGCCTGCAGCGTTTCTTCGAGATCCACCCTGATGCTGGGGAAGGCCCTGGAGGAAACAGGGCGCGCCGGGAAGGTGATGGCGGTGGGGAGCGATTTGTTTGACGAGAGCAAGGATTTTCTGCGGCGGGGGACTTTTCAGAACCTGGTACAGAAGAATCCCTTTGCCCAGGCTTATATGGCGACCCGTTTTCTGACGGATTATCTTTTACGGGATGTGCAGCCGGAGGAATTGTTTGTGGTAGGGAGCCAGATCGTGTTCCGGAGTAATCTGAGCCTGTTTGAGAAGAATTCCGTACGGTTTTTGGAATAGAAGGAGGAAAAATTATGGGACAGAAGCGGCAAAACGGGCGTATGCTGGTCGGTGACTGTCTGGGGCGCCAGGAGTTTAATACGCAGCTTCTTTATTTTACCTGCTCCTCACTGGGGGCCAGTGACGAGCGGATTTTTATGATAAGTGATCAGGGCGGCAGCCCCAATGTGGTGGTGCGTGATATGTTCACCGGAACAGAGAAGACGCTGACGAAAAATACAAAGGGAATCTTAAAAAGCTATGTGTATTTTGACGGGACCTTTAACGAAGGGCTGGGAAAAGCCAGTGTCTGCCTGGATTGCGAGCGGGAGGCCATCTATTATATTCAGGATGACGAAATCTGCAAAGTGGACCTGGATGGAACCATCACAATACTTGGCAGGGTGCCGGACGGCAGGATGACAGCGTTTACCCATGTGAGCGCCGATGGAAAACAGCTTTGCGTGCCGATGACGGACGGGAGATGCCTGGATTTTGATCCGGAGACAGAGGGGTGCGGTCTGGATAAGCGCCCTGTATACGATATCGACGGGCGGGTGCAGGAAGAGGATTTGAGCAGCTATCTGTGCGTGTACGATACGGCTGGAGGCGGCCTGCTCTATGAAAAACAGGTCCCCAAATGCTGGATCACCCATGTTCAGTTTAACCCCCGCAACCCGGAACAGATCATGTATAACCACGAGTGGTCCAGCTTTGACTGCGGCATCCGCCGGATCTGGCTCTACGACCACGCCGCGGATACGATCACTCGGATCAGGACCGAGGGAGATGATACCCTGGGGAACCCTGCGGGATATGCGAGAAAAGCGGGCGACTGGGTCTGCCATGAGATGTGGAGCGACGACGGAACCTCCGTCATCTATCACGGCGGATACGAAAACGGCCCCGCCATGGTGGGCAAATATGAGTGCTCCACCGGCAAATATTGGGAGATCGCGCTGCCGGAGGACTATGACGCCTACGGGCATTTCACCATGGACCACAAGGGCAATCTGGTCTGCGACGGGTATTTTAAGTATCCCTGGGAGGTCAAGAAGGTCCGCGAAAACAGCACGGACAACGGCCCGGATCCCCACAAGAAGGATGCAGAATACATCTGTAAGGTGGAGCCGGACTGGGGGAACGGGACGCTGACCTGGATCCCGCTCTGCAAGCATGAGAGCGACTGGCTGGGCCAGGACGCACATCCGCATCCCATCTACAGCCATGCCGGCGACCGGATCTTCTTCAACAGCCGGATGGACAAAAAGGTGAATGTGTACTGCGTGTCCGCCAGGACGCCGCAGACGGTGGAGTAGGGGAGCGAACAGAAGAAGATACTTGAATGAAGCAGTAAAAGAAAGCACCCACTCCAAAAGTGGACGCTCTCGGTCAGGTGCTAAATGTACTTATGGACACCGCCCATCCTGGTTGCAGACAGGATGGGCAATTTTATTTCTTTCTATTTCTCTTATTGAGAAAGGCAAGGAACGCAATTATAAGACCGCCAAAGGATATGAGCAGCTGTCTCAGTGGCCTCGTAGATCAAACTCTGAAAATGGAAACATACCGTCTCCCCAGGTATATATAATATAGCAGTTTCCTTCGGGTGGCATGCCCGCCTGGAAAGCAATCTTACGATGTTCGATAAATACGACCTCAGATCCGGTCTGTTCCTCTATGAAAATATCCCAATCAGATTTCCTGAAATTATTATAATATTCATCCAGTTCGTCTAAAGACAGTTCGCTTTTTATAAGGATAGCCCCAAAATACTGCATGCCATTTCCGTTGCCGACCAGCTTTGCTGCAGCGGATGTAGAATCGAGATATTCTGTATTTTCCGGCAGGGGAAGCGTTTGTAGTGCCCTGGCAATATCAGCGGCTGTGTGGTTGTTTATGAATGGCGAGAACAGATAGAGCAAAATCAGGACCAGTATAGGAATCATAAAAATGATTTCCAATAGGTGTAAAGTCTTTTTTAGTGTTTTCAACAGTTGTCAGTTCCTTTCAATTTCAACAGATCATCAACAGAAATGTCAAATAATTTCGCAAGGGCCAGCAGATTGCCGGTACTGGGGACAGACGCGCCCATTTCCCACTTGGATACAGCCTGTCTGCTGACACCGATTGCTTCTGCTACAAATTCCTGTGTCATACTGCATCTGGTTCGATGTGCCTTCAGAGTTTCTCCTAAAGATTTTTGAGGTGCGGAAGCGTCACCTTTTTCGTTTTTCGACCGGAGGTATTTTAAAAGCGCCCGTATCATAAGGACAATCAGGCAGATATAAAGGAGAAGCAGAGCCAGGTTGATCACTGTGATAATACCATCCCAGACTAACATAATATGATAAATTCCTCTCTTTCCATAATGATGTCTCCACTTTATCAAAAATGAACAGTTGCGGCAACCAGCTATTACGCAACTTCCGGTTGCGCACTGTTTGGCATTCCCCCTATGAATCAAGTCGATTATATCATTCAACAGATGAAATAACAAATCTTTTTGACATCATGGGATTTGAAGCGTAAAATAATGTTGAAAAATTATAAATACAAACAACTGGAGGACATCCTTATGAAAATCACCATTAGAGAATACAGAGAAACCGATCTGCCCGCCATGATCTGCATCTGGAATGAGGTGGTGGAGGAGGGGATCGCCTTTCCGCAGGAGGAATGCCTGGATGAAAAGACCGGCAGGGAATTTTTTGCAGGCCAGAGTTATTGCGGCGTTGCGGAAGATTCCGAAACTGGAAAGATTCACGGGCTGTACATCCTGCATCCCAACAATGTGGGGCGGTGCGGACACATCTGCAATGCCAGTTATGCGGTCAGCTCAGAGAGCCGCGGACGCCATATCGGGGAACTGCTTGTGAAGGATTGTCTGGAGCAGGGAAAGGAGCACGGGTTTGGCGTGCTCCAGTTCAATGCGGTGGTAGAAAGCAATATTCATGCAAGGCATCTGTATGAGAGGCTTGGCTTTGTGCAGCTCGGGACGATTCCGGGCGGGTTTCGCATGAAGGACGGGCATTATGAAGCCATCTGTCCTTACTACCATATACTGCAGCGCGATGAAGGAACGGTCTGCTAACAGTCTGAGGCAGGGCATTCAAACCAGAACAGGTTCCACCCATCCGCAGAATCCACGCCATAGTCCATTCCGTGTGCCTGCAGGATCGTGCTGACAATGGAAAGGCCGATCCCGGTGCCGGAGCGCCGCCCGCTCTGATGCTGGCTGCGCCGATAACGCTCCCAGATCAGTTCCCGGTCTTTTTCCGGGATGGGAGGTCCTGGATTGGCTACCGATACGCGGAAGCCATCGGGTGTTTCCGTGATCCGGACCAGGATCTCCCCGCCCTCGGCAGTATGATTGATGGCGTTGTTTAACAGGTTTCTGACTACCTGACTGATCTTAATGGCGTCAAGGGTCAGCTGGATGTCCGAGGAAGGGCTTAACAGTTCCAGACGGATGCCGTGTTCCGCTGCTTCCTGACGGCAGTGTGCGATCTCTGATTCCAGGATATCATAAAGGTTGTACCAGCTTTTCTTGAGCTGGATGTAACCGGCCTGGAACTGGGAGTAGTCCAGGATATCGCTCACCATCTCGCTCATGCGGTTGGACTCGCTGATGATCAGGTTCAGATTTTCATTGCGTTGTATATCGTCATGCCATGTGATGTCGCGCACCATTTCCGCGTAGCCGGTGATCAGGGAGAGCGGAGAGCGCAGCTCGTGGGAGACATTGGCGATGACCTCCTTGCGCAGCACATCCACCCGCTGAAGCGCCTGGCCCAGCTCTGTTACGGAATGGGACAGCTGCCCAAGCTCGTCATCCCGGTCCAGTTCAGGGGCGATGGAAAAATCATTCCGGGTCAGTTTATCCACCGAATCCTTGATCTCATAGATGGGCCGTGTAAACTGACGGGACAGCACCCCGGCCAGGACCGCAGCGGTGGCGGTGAGCAGGATGCTTAAAAATGTGAGCTGACGCCTGTTTAGGTCCAGCACGGTCCGGGTCATCAGGATATTGCGCATGATCATATAGCACCGTTGTCCGCTGTAGGTGACCGGGAATCCCAGCTCAAAGCCGATAATGCGGTTTCGGTGCCGCTCGATATAGCGGTAGGGCACACCATTTAACAGATTTTGAAATTCCGGTTTTTTCCGCACGGAATCCCAGATAAACTGCTCCTCACGGTTGTCCCTCTGATTCACCAGATGACCGGAGGAGTACATCTGGATCATCTTCCCATCCTCGCCGAGCAGGTACAGTTCCCCATTCATGTGGCTGATATAACCGAGAAGACGGTCATCGTTTCCGATATCCTCCGTGACCAAGTCTTCCATGACCGGGGCCAGCCGGTCCAGCGCTTCTTTCAGGGAGGCGTCTGCGTAGTTCTGTTCAAATAGAAAAATCTGCACAAACCACATAAATCCGATGCCAAACATTACAAGCACCATCATGATCGCCCAGAGCCGGAATACCATCCGGCTTTTTAAGGCGGAAAGCTTACGTTTCATCCATGTATTCAAGTTTATACCCCACTCCCCAGACGGTCTGTATCAGTTTCCGGTATTCTCCCAAATGCTCCCGGAGGGATTTGACATGGGTGTCCACCGTGCGGACATCTCCATAATAGTTGTAACCCCATACGGTCTCCAAAAGCTTTTCCCGGCTCAGCACGATCCGTTCATTCTGCGCCAGCTTTAATAGAAGGTCAAATTCCTTGGGCGGAAGGTTCAGACGTTTTTGGCTCAGGGTGACGGTCCGGGAATCGGGAATGATGCACAGTTCTCCGAATACCAGGGACTCTATGGGGCGGCGTTCCTGTTTCAGACTGCTGCGGCGCAGTACTGCTCCGATCCGTGCCATCAGCTCTTTTGGACTGAACGGTTTTGACACATAATCATCGATCCCGAGGTTAAAGCCTAAAAGCTTGTCGTATTCTTCATTTCTTGCAGTCAGCATGATGACGGGGACGCTGCTTGTTTTCCTGATCTCTGCAAGAGTTTCAAAACCGTCGGGCCCGGGCATCATCACATCCAGGACCACCAGATCAAAGTCGTTCTTCTGCAGGGCGGCGAGCGCGGCGGGACCGTCTCCTGCCTCCTCACACTGATAGCCCTCCAGGTCTGCATAGGTGCGCACCAGTTTTCGCAGATGCAGATCATCATCGGTGATAAGTAAACGCGGCATGCTGGATATCCTCCTTTTTTGCCAGTCAGATTCTATAAAGCCAGTATAGCACGTTTGAAAAAATTCGAAAACAACTCTCACAGAAATCTGCGTAAATCCTCACAAATCTCTCACATTTTTCCAATAAAGTAAGTATCAGTCAAAATATCAGGAAGGGGGCTTTCGAATGGAGTGGTTTACGATGAGAAGAAAACGGCTGCATTCCGCGGGTGGGCAGGAGCATACATGCGGAAGGTGCCGGAACGCGGCTGCGTTTTATGGGCTGGTCTGCATCCTGGCGGTTGCAGCTTCTAAAATGGCTCAAACCCTGATATCGGAATATCCGGCGGCGCTTACCAGGGCGCTTATCTTCCTGATCCCCGGAGGCGCTGCGGTATTTCTGGCTTTGGCCTGTCTGCAGCCCGCGGTGGAAACGTCGGAGTATTTCCGGGTGTTTGAATGTCTGTACCACCCGGGAATCTGGCTGTTAGCTGGAACCTCGTTCCTGGGAAAAGCCGGAACGTGGAACGAAACTGTTGCGGAGTTTCTGCATATGGCGTATATCGCCGGGGGGACCCTGCTTGCAGCAGGCATTATCATACTGATCTTGATCATGAAAGAAAAACATAGTAAAAGGAGCGCATCATGGAAAGGAAAAAGAAGATCATAGCGGGAGCCGCTGTCTGTGCAGTCGTTGCGGCAGGTGCGGCGGTTTTCCTGGGAGGAAGCAAAGGCAGTTTGGAAAGCTTTGGAGGCAGCGGCGGCCCGGGCGGAATGGGCGGCCCGGGCGGCATGCAGACGGCAGTGGCAGCTACCGTGGTAAAGGCCTCGGAGCCTGTAACCGGAGACTTAAATCTGTCAACCAGTTTAACCGGAACGGTTGAGGCTGCAGACGTGGTTTACGTCTATGCAAAGGCTTCCGGCGACGTCACGTCGGTGAATGTGAAGGCGGGGGATGTGGTGGCCCAGGGCCAGGTGCTCTGTGAGATCGATACAGAGCAGGTGGATTCTGCGAAGAATTCCATGGAATCGGCGTCTGTCAATCTGTCGGAGGCAAAGAGCAATTTGAGCAGGATGCAGATCCTTTACAGCGGCGGGGATATCTCGGAACAGGAATATGAGCAGTACACGAACGCGGTTAGATCGGCCCAGCTCCAGTACGAGTCTGCAAAGCTTGCCTATGAGAAGCAGGTGGAATACAGTACGGTCACAGCGCCCATAGCAGGCCGGATCGAGAGCTGTGATGTGGAGGTTTATGACCGTGTGTCCCAGTCCGGGCAGCTCTGTGTGATCGCAGGCGAGGGAGGAAGCCGGATCACGTTCTATGTGACCCAGAGAATGTTAAAGAACTTAAACGAAGGAGATGCTCTGGAGATCATCAAGAACGGCTCGGCTTATGAGGGCCATATCAGTGAGATCAGCAGCATGGTGGACTCCGAGAGCGGCCTGTTCAAGGTAAAGGCAGAGATGGAAAATACAGATGAGATCGCCATCGGCAGCACCGTAAAGATCAATCTGGTGACGGAGCGGGCAGAGAACGCCATGCTGGTCCCGGTGGATGCCATTTATTACAGCAACAGCAACGCCTATGTCTATCTGTACCAGGACGGCGTGGCAAAGATGGCGCAGGTGGAGGTGGGCCTCTATGATTCTGAATCCGCGGAGATCCTTTCAGGGCTTTCCAGGGACGATGTGGTTGTGAGCACCTGGAGCTCCAATCTGTATGAGGGAGCGGTCATCCGACTGCAGGACGGTGAGGGGGCATAAGCGATGGGAATAACCAGATTTGTATTAAAGCGTCCGGTTACGGTCGTTATGGCGCTGCTCTGCCTGATCGTGTTCGGCATTTCCTCGGTATTTAACGCGAAGCTGGAACAGATGCCCGACACGGACCAGCCGATGCTGATCATATCGGCCAGCTATTCCGGCGCCGGTCCGGAGGATATGGATGAACTGGTGACAAAACCCATCGAGGACCAGGTCAGCACTCTGGAAGGAGTGGAGAGCATGACCTCGTCCACCAGCGAGGGACGCACCATGGTCATGCTGGAATATGATTATGATACGGATATCGATGAGGCATATGATGAACTGAGCAAGAGCCTGGACAGTATCCGGGATCTGCCGGACGATGTGGAACCCCGGATCATGCAGATGAACAACAATGCCCAGGCCAGCATCATGCTGTCCATTGCCAATGCATCCCAGGAGAACCTGTACGATTATGTGGACCAGACGATCGTGCCGGAGCTTGAACGGCTCAGCACGGTGGCAGAAGTGGAGATGCGGGGCGGTTCTTCGGAATACATAAGGGTTGAACTGAACTCGGAACTGATGAAGCAGTATCATGTTACCATGAGCGATATCTCATCTGCCATGAGTGCCGCAAACCTGACCTATCCTTCCGGAAGCGCGGTGTCCGGGAATCTGGAGCTGTCTGTTTCCACCATGATGGAAAATGATACTCTGGACGATCTTTTGAGAGTTCCGATCACGACTGGCAAGGGTAAGTTCGTCTATTTGGAGGATATTGCCACTGTCTATACGGCGGAGGAACAACAGGGCGGCGTGTCGCGCTACAACGGGGAAGATACCATCTCCATCTCTATTACAAAGCAGCAGAGCAGTACGGCGATGGATCTTTCCAATCAGGTAAACAAGGCAATCTCCAGCCTGCAGGCCGATGACGCGGATTTGCAGATCCAGGTGGCGAGGGATGAGGCGGACACGATCATGAGCTCCCTTAAGGATGTGGCGGTGACCATGGTCCTTGCGGTTGTCATTTCCATGATCATCATATTTGTCTTCTTTGGGGACTATAAGGCGTCCCTGATCGTCGGAAGCTCGATTCCGACCTCGATCCTTATGAGCCTGATCGTCATGACGCAGGCCGGATTTACACTGAATATCATCACCATGAGCGGGCTGGTCCTGGGCGTCGGGATGATGGTGGATAACTCCATCGTAGTGCTGGAAAGCTGCTTCCGTGCGACCGAGGCGGAACGGGACAAGGGAATCCTGGGCTATGCCAGAGCGGCTTTAGATGGGACCAATGTCGTGATCCAGTCTATTATTGGTTCCACGGTCACCACCTGCGTGGTGTTCATACCGCTGGTATTTTTAAATGGGATGACCGGGCAGATGTTTGGGGCCATGGGCTATACGATCGTATTCTGTATGTGCGCGTCCCTGTTGTCGGCCATCTCGGTGGTCCCTCTGTCTTATATGATGTATAAGCCCCAGGAGCGGGATCAGGCGCCCATGTCCAGGCCGATCGTCCATCTGCAGAACGCGTACCGCAGGATGATGCCAAAGCTTCTGCACCACAAGGTCCTTGTTATGGCAGCTTCCGTGGGGATCATCGCAGCGACCCTCATTCTTGCAAACGGTATGGAGACCGAGCTTATGACGGCGGATGACACCGGTACGATTTCGGTCAGTATCGAGACCAGGCCGGGACTTTTGTCGGACCAGGCGGATGAGATGCTTGAGAAAGCGGAGCAGATCGTGGCGTCCCATGAGGATGTGGAATCCTAT
Source organism: Clostridium sp. AN503 (assembly GCF_040719375.1). Classification (NCBI taxonomy): domain Bacteria; kingdom Bacillati; phylum Bacillota; class Clostridia; order Eubacteriales; family Clostridiaceae; genus Clostridium; species Clostridium sp. AN503. Next base: position 1,250,125 of record NZ_JBFDTP010000002.1, read on the forward strand.
ATGCTCCGTTATAACAGTGACAGCGGGTCGATCACCGCCTATTTAAAGGATGACCGGAAGATGGGGACGGATGAGATCGTGGAGCAGTGGGAGAAGGAAATGCTGGACATCGACAACTGCACGATTGAGGTGAGCGCTTCCACATCCATGAGCTTTATGGGACGCAGCCGCGGCTATGAGGCCATCATCGAGGGAACGCAGTACAGTGAGGTGCAGGAGGTCAGCAGCCGGATCGTCCAGGAACTGATCGCGCGGGACGATGTGATAAACGTCCATTCCAGTATTGAAAATACGGCTCCGGTGGTGGCGGTTAAGGTGGACCCGGTGTCAGCCTCCACGGAAGGGCTGACGGCAGCCCAGATCGGGACCCAGGTGAAACAGTACCTGGATGGAGAAAAAGTGGCGACGCTGGATATTGACGGGCAGGAGGTCAGTGTGAAGGCTGAGTATCCGGAGGAAGAGTACCGGACCGTGCCGCAGGTCCAGCAGATGATCCTTTCAAAACCGTCCGGCGGCTATGTGGCGCTGGAGGACGTGGCGGAGATCTATTACCGTGACAGCCCATCCTCCATATCCAAGTCAGACAAAGCGTATCAGGTCACGATCACGGCAGATTATGCGGGCGGGAATGTGAAGGAGGCCCTGGACAGCGAGGTGGTGAACCCCAACCTGACAGGGACCATCACCCGCGGCACCAATTCCAGGGACCGGATGATGCAGAGCGAGTTTTCGGGGCTTTACAGCGCCATAGCAGTCGCGCTGTTCCTGGTGTTTGTGGTTCTGTCGTCCCAGTTTGAATCACCGAAGTTTGCTTTTATGGTGATGACCACGATTCCGTTTTCCCTGGTGGGTTCTTTTGGGCTTTTGAAAGTGACAGGCGTTACCATCAGTATGACCTCCGTCCTGGGATTCTTGATCCTGATCGGAACGGTCGTGAACAATGGCATCCTGTATGTGGACACGGTGAACCAGTACCGGGCGGAAATGCCGCTGGAAACGGCATTGATCGAAGCGGGGGCCACCCGTCTGCGCCCGATCCTGATGACCAGCTTGACGACCATCCTTTCCATGATCCCTATGGCCCTGGCATTCGGGGACAGCGGCTCCACCACCCAGGGACTTGCGGTGGTAAATATCGGCGGCCTGACTGCCGGTGTGCTGGTGGCACTGCTTATCCTGCCGGTTTATTATGCACTGATGAACGGCAGGAGGGAGAGGACAGTCTTGGATATTTGACAGGAAAGGAAGTATTAGATGAAAAGATGGGGTATAACAGGCGCGGCATCTGCAGCCATGTTTCTGATCCTGCAGCCCATGCAGGCCTATGCGGGAAGCCCGGAGTTTGCCTACACGGCTGAAAAATGGGCGGCGCTGCGGGATGATAAGCTGGAGTATGACGAGATCGCAGACCTGGTGCATGAATACAACAATACAGTGATCCAGAACCAGATCGCTTATAAAGAGGAGAAGGATGACGACCGGGATGATGTGGCGCAGGATTACTACGACCGTGCCAATGAGATCTATGATAATATCACGTACCCGGATTCTGACGACGCAAACTACGGCAGCCAGATGGCGGCGGCGCTCCAGAATGAACAGCAGGCGGAAGCGCTGATGAAGCAGGGGGATGAGAGCACGGATGACAGCGAGACCAAAAAGCTGGGATACGATAAGACAGAGGCGGCTCTTGTCAAACAGGCCCAGGGACTGATGATCACTTACTGGAATCAGTACTACAGCCTGGACAGCCAGCGGGAGAAGAAGGCGCAGGCGGAGGCATCCTATCAGTCGGAACAGAACAGATTGGCAGCCGGCATGTCCACCCAGGCTAAAGTGCTGAGTGCGAAGGAGGCGGTCTCCACGGCGGAGGCCTCCATCCTGTCGGGTGAGAGCAGCCTGGAAAAGACAAAGGAAAGCCTGTGCCTGATGCTGGGCTGGACTTACGGTTCCGATGTGGAGATCGGAGAACTGCCGGAACCAGATATGGACCGGATCGCTGCGACGGACATCGATGCGGATATCCAGGCGGCAGTGGAGAATAACTACACTTACAGGATCACGAAAAAACAGCTTGCCAATGCAAGAACCTCTACAGTGAAGGAAAAACTTACCCAGACTGAGAAAAACCAGAGGGAAGCCATTTCTACCAATGTAAAGGCGGCATATTCCAGCCTGATCCTGGCCCGCTCCAATTATGAGCAGGCGATAAAGGCGCTTGAACTGGAGCAGACGAACATGGCTTCTGCTGAAAATAAACTGCAGGCCGGCACCATAACCAGGACTTCCTACCAGAATCAGCAGTCCGTCTGCCTGACGGCGGAAGTGACCGTGCGCACCCGGAAGCTGGATCTGCTTCAGGCATTGGTGGATTATGACTGGGCTGTAGGCGGCCTGGCTGCTGTTTCCTGACGGTGGGACGATACTTTTAGGACATTTTGATCCAGCAGGAGGTTTTATGGACAGGAGAAAATTGGCAGGAAAATTGGCAGCGGCGGCGATCTGTGTATCGGCAGCGGCGGCAACAACAACCGGCTGGAATATCCCGGCATTTGCCGGTGAAGAAGCGGCGATCGGTGAAGAAGCTGTGGTGATTGAATATGGGAATCTAAGCCAGCTGGTAATGAATAATCAGGATTTACAATCGGAGACGGAGAACTACAACACGACCATTGAAAATTATCAGAGCCTGTTGAAAAGCCTGGAGGAGGAGCGGGACTATATGAAGTTCCTGGCAGAAAAATACGAGGATGATGCGGATGCAGAGGGTTCCTACAAGTCAAACGCAGCAATCCTTAACAATTCCATCAGCCAGATCAACCGCAGGCTGTCGGCGCAGTACCGGAAGTCCGGGACCATATCGGTGGAAAAAATCGTCGATTCCTACACGATCACGGCTCAGACCCTGATGAATACCTACAACCAGATGGCGCTCAATGTGGATGTGAAGGAAAAGGCGGTCGAGGCGGCCAAAGCCGCTTATGAGGCGGCGGTTAACAGCCAGGCCTCCGGTATGGCGACCGCGTCTGAGGTCCTGGAAGCTTCCGACAGCCTGGCCAGGGAGCGGAATCTGCTGGAAGCTTACCGTCAGCAGGAGACGCAGGCGAGATTTGACCTTTTGTCCACGCTGGGGATAGAGGACAGCGGACAGGTGACAGTCGGGAAGATCCCGGAACCGGATCTGGAAGCGATCGGCGCCATTGATTTTGAGTCGGACAGGGAAACGGCAGTCAATAATAACAAAACGGTGCAGAACGCCCGCCATGCAAACGCCGGTACCTATACGGAACAGGCGCGCAAGGCGGGGACAGAGGCGGAGGCCGAAGGGAATGCCAGAGCCTCTATCCAGGCGGCCTGGCAGGAGATCCAGTCCTCCATGCTTTCCTATGAGGCGGCGCTGGATTCTTTTGAGAGTGCTTCCATGATCTACCAGTCCTTGCTTCGCAGAAACCAGGAGGGGATGCTGACCCGGGCGGAATTTTTAGAGGGGGAGGCAGCGTACCTTCAGGCCGGTGCTGACAAGGAAACAGCGTCCATGAATCTGTATCAGGCATGGGAAACGTACCGGTGGGAGGTGAAGGGCGTCTCGTGACGAGGCTTCCTTTCCGGCCCTTGCGGCAGCTTTATTTCGGGCATCGTCAAATCCGGGATTTTGTGATATACTTATGAAAAACAGGAACTGTTGAACGCCAGAATCCCGGAGAAGCCTTATGTACCAGTATATCAGAAACCTGTGGCTTTCTATCACAATGAAACAGAAATTAGGTTTTTACACAGCTATGGTCATTTTGATCATGGCTCTTTCTGTTGTGTTCAATGTACATGTGATGGATTTTGCCCTGGGCGGCTTTAATGAGATCCTGGATGACAATTCCAGGTGCCATGATTTCCAGGAAGCTATGGAACTGGAGGTCAAGGCATTTGAACGTTATGTCAGGGAGCGCACGGTGGAGAACCGTGAGGAGTATGTGCTGGCCTGCGTCCGTTCGGAGCGATGTATCCGCTCCCTGCCGTTTGATTATGACCGGATCGGGGAGGAACGCTACGCCCGGACGTGGAACGTGAAAAACGGATATGAGAACTACAGCGCGTCACGGGAGGATATCCTGAATATGGATACCCGGAGCGAGGGATTTATCAGCAGGCTTTATAAGGTTTACGGGATGCAGGGATATATCCAGGATTATTCCCGCAGACTGGTGCAGGTGACGTTGAAGGAAGGCAACGAGAACTACCAGAAACGGGTGCCGGTCTTTTATAACATGCCTTACCTGATCCTTCTGTTTTCCGTGGTGATGATGGTCGTGGCGATCTGTCTGACCCGGCTTTTGTCAGGGACCCTGATCCAGCCCATCCTGCGGCTCGCCCACTGTTCCAGGAAGATCGCGCGCAACGATTTCAGCGGCGAGGATCTGACGGTCCCCAATAAAGATGAGATGGGCGAGCTGGTCAGCGCCTTCAACAAGATGAAGCATGCCACTGAGGGGTATATCAATACTCTGAAGAAGAACAACGAGATGGCGGAGCTGTTACATAAGGAGGAGATGGAGCGGGTAGAGATGGAGAAACAGCTGGATACCGCCCGGCTGGATCTTTTAAAAAGCCAGATCAATCCCCATTTTTTGTTTAATACGCTGAATATGATCGGCTGCATGGCCAAGCTGGAGGATGCATCCACTACCGAGAAGATGATCTTCAGTATGGGCAATCTCTTCCGGTACAATCTAAAGACCTCAGAGCAGTTTGTGCCGCTTGAGCAGGAGCTCAAGGTGGTCCAGGACTATGTCTATATCCAGCAGATGCGGTTCGGCGGCCGGATCCGGTATGACAGCAGTATCGAGGTGGACGCCGGAAAGGTGATCATTCCGGCCTTTACGCTTCAGCCGGTGGTGGAAAATGCGGTCATCCATGGACTGTCAAAAAAGGAATCGGGAGGACGCCTGCATCTTCGGATCTGGCAGACGGAGGAGTTTGTCACCATCTCGGTGGCAGATACCGGCCTGGGCATGACGAAAGAGCAGTGCAGGCAGCTGGAGGAGGCGCTTAAGGGCAGGAAGACCTCTCGGGTCGGCATTGGCCTGGGCAATATCTACAAGCGCATCCACATCCTTTATGAACACGGGGATATGCGGATATACAGCCGCGCGGGCTGCGGAACTGTGGTCCAGATGGTGATCCCCCAGGAGGAGCCGCCCGGGGAGGATACAGAAGGAAGCTGAAACTGAGATTAGAGACAGAAGGGTACGGAAAGAATGAGTGAAGACAGAAAATACAGACTGCTGATCGCAGACGATGAGATGATCGAACGGAAGGTACTCTATAAGACATTAAAGGCCCGGCTGGGGGATCAGTGTGAGATCTTCCAGGCGGAGAACGGACGTGAGGCGGTCCGCATCCATCAGGAGGAGAAGATACAGATCGCGATCCTGGACATTGAGATGCCGGGGATCAATGGGATCGGTGCTGCAGAAAAGATACGGGAGACGGACCGGGACTGCTGCATTATCTTTCTGACTGCATTTGATGAGTTTTCTTATGCAAAAAAAGCGATCACGGTCCGGGCTTTGGACTATCTTTTGAAGCCATATGAGGAAAAAGAGCTGATGCTGGTATTAGAAGAAGCCATGCGCCTGACGGAGGAGCGCATGACTTTAGCTGATCCGTCAGCGGGATCTGCCGTTTTGGAAGCGGCTGCGGCGAAATCTGATCCGTCAGCGGAAGCGCTCTATGAGGATGAACACGCCGAGGTGGAAGCGGCGCGGCTCTCCAGGGTGATGAGTATGATATCCGGCTATATCCGGGAGCATTATATGCACGAATTCTCCATGCAGGATGTGGCCCGGATCATGAATTATTCGGAGGCGTATTTCTGCAAGCTGTTCAAACAGTGCTTCGGACAGAATTTCACTTCCTACCTTACGGAGTACAGGGTTAATGAGGCGAAAAAGATGCTGGAACAGCCCACGGTCAACGTAAAAGAAGTGGGAAAGGCGGTGGGGTATGGTGATGCCAATTACTTTGCGAAGGTTTTTAAAAGGATCACAGGCCAGAGCCCCACGGAATACCGGCAGGAGATATTTCAGAAAATGCCTCCGTCATTATAATGCATAAATTAAATGAGAAAAAATTGTCATATTGTGTGAAGTGCATAAAGAAAAAATAGTGAACAGGTTAAAATTGTACTATGATTAACAAAAAATTACCATTTCCATTTGGAAAGCGTTAATTTATAATAAAGATAACGTAAAGATACGTTGAAATGAAATCCAAATATGTATTAGAGGAGGAACAGCAACATGAAAAAAAGATTTGTAAGCGCAGCGCTGTGCGCAGCAATGGTAGCAGGTTCTCTTGCGGGATGTGGTTTAAAGACCCCGGAGACAACCACCGCAGCAGCAACCGAGGCAGCTAAGACCGAGGCAGCAAAAGAGGGTGAGACCACCGCAGAGGCAGCAGCTCCGGCTGAGTCCGCAGAAGCAGAGGTTACCCTGGTTATGGCAGAGGTTAACCCGTTAGACACCATCGTTGGCCAGACTGATACCGCTTTTAAAGAGAAGGTAGAGGAGCTGTCCGGCGGCAAGATCAAGATTGACTTACAGGCAAGCGGCGTGCTTGGTTCTGAGAACGATGTTCTGGATACCATGCTGGGCGGCGGCGGCACCATCGATATGTCCCGTATCTCCGCATTTGCACTGACCAGCTACGGCGGTGAGAAGTCCTCTCTGCTGTCCGTACCGTATACATTTGTAAACCGTCAGCATTTCTGGAACTTCGCTGAGAGCGATCTGGCGTCTGAGTTCCTTATGGAGCCGCACGAGAACGGCGCTGGCGTAAGAGGCCTGTTCTATGGCGAGGAAGGTTTCCGTCACTTCTTTACCGTAAAAGAAGTTAAGAGCCTTGAGGACTTAAAGGGCATGAAGCTTCGTGTGTCCAACGACCCGATCATGAACGGCATGGTAGAAGGTCTTGGCGCAAGCCCGACCGTAGTATCCTTCAACGAGCTGTACTCTGCACTGCAGACCGGCGTTGTTGACGGCGCTGAGCAGCCGATCGCAAACTACAAGTCCAACGCATTCCCAGAGGTTGCCAACAACCTGATCCTGGACGGCCATACCCTTGGCGCAATCCAGGTTATCATCACCGACGAGGCCTGGGACAAACTGACCGAAGAGCAGCAGAACATCCTGATGGAAGCTGGTAAGTACGCTTCTGAGTACAACAAGAAGATCTCTGAGGAAGCTGAGAACAAGGTTCTTGAAGAGCTGAAGGCAGAGGGCTGCAACGTTGTTGAGGTTACCGACATCGCTCCGTGGCAGGAAGCTTGTAAGGACATCATCGAGTCCTCTACTGCCAACAACAAAGAGCTGTATCAGCAGATCCTGGATCTGAAATAAATCTTACTTAAAATGCAGTAACGTTTCACGTTGATAAGTCTTTTGGGAAAGAGGCTAAAGGGCACAGAGGTCACAATTCGCTTCTGTGCCCGGTTTTTTGAAAGGGGATAAAAGTATGCCAGCAATTTTTGAAAAGATTGACAAAATCAAGCCAGCATATGATATGACATATAAATTCGTTATGTTTATCTGTAAAGTGCTTCTGGTTGTCGATATTGCGATCACCTGTATGTCCGTTGCAGGGCGTTACATTCCGTTCATACCGGACCCGGCATGGAGTGAGGAAGTGGTCCTGACCTGTATGTCCTATATGGCGGTGCTTTCTGCCGCGCTTGCGATCCGCAGAGGCGCTCATATCCGTATGACTGCTCTGGATCCGTATTTACCGAAAAATCTTGTGAAAGCTCTGGACATCATTGCAGATTTTGCAGTGCTGATCCTGTCTGTTATTATGATTACCGTGGGCTGGCAGTATGCCTCCGGTATCGGTTCAAAAGGCTCTTATGTCAGTATGCCGAACGTGTCCAGGTTCTGGATGTATTTCCCGGTCCCGCTGGCAGGCGTGGCAATGCTGATCTTTGAACTTGAGGCATTATACAACCATATTAAGGGAATCTTTGTAAAGGAGGGAACAGAGGCATGAGTGGAGAGACATTAGCGATTGTAGTATTACTTGCCAGCTTTTTCATCATGGTTTTCCTGCGGTTCCCGATCGCATATGCGGTGGCACTGTCCTCCGTACTGTGTTTGATGACCCAGGGACTCCCGCTGACCACCATCTGCCAGCAGATGGTAAAAGGTATCAGCTCTTTCAGCCTGATGGCAGTTCCGTTCTTTATTACCATGGGATGCCTGATGGGCTCCGGCGGTATTTCAGAGAAGCTGATCGCCCTGGCGAATGCCTGTGTAGGCTGGATGCGCGGCGGTATGGCGATGGTTAACATCGTTGCTTCTTACTTCTTCGGCGGCATTTCCGGTTCTGCATCTGCAGATACCGCATCCCTCGGCTCCATCCTGATCCCGATGATGGTGGACCAGGGGTATGACGCAGACTTTTCTACGGCTGTAACCATCACCTCCTCCTGTGAGGGTCTGCTGGTTCCGCCGAGCCATAACATGGTTATCTATGCGACAACCGCAGGCGGTATTTCTGTAGGAAGCCTGTTCCTGGCTGGATATGTGCCGGGCGCGCTGCTTGAGCTACCCTTATGATCGGTTCCTACATTATCTCCGTAAAGCGGAATTACCCGAAGGGTGAAAAGTTCAGCATCAAGAATCTGATCAAGCAGCTGAGCGTTTCCTTCTGGGCTTTGGCTGCTGTACTGATCGTAGTATTCGGCGTAGTCGGCGGCATGTTCACGGCTACGGAGTCTGCGGCAGTGGCAGTTATCTACAGCCTGCTTGTAAGCGTATTTATTTACCGGGGACTTGACTGGAAGGGCGTGTGGAGAGTCTTAAGCGACTGCGTGGACACCTTATCCATCGTATTGATCCTGATCGCGACCTCCAGCATCTTCGGATACTGCCTGACACGTCTGCATGTGCCGGATCTGGCAGCCAATGCGATCACTGGACTGACCAACAATCCGATCATCCTGGCACTGCTTCTGAACCTGATCCTTCTGGTTCTGGGCTGCATCATGGATATGGCTCCGATCATCCTGATCGCAACGCCGATCCTGCTTCCGATCGCAACCTCCATCGGGATCGATCCGATCCAGTTTGGTATCATGGTAGTGTTAAACTGCGGTATCGGCCTTCTGACTCCTCCGGTTGGAGCAGTACTGTTTATCGGCTCCGCAGTTGCAAAGGTACCTATGGAGAAGGTTGTAAAAGCAACCCTGCCATTTTACCTGTGCATGATCGTTACGCTGCTGCTGATCACATTTATCCCTGTGATCAGCCTGGGGCTGCCGGCGCTGCTCAGCTAAGGACCCGGATAAGTATGGTCTGGTGACCATCCGTTAAGTATCATAGAATTACCGTCAGGCATTAACTTTCCGGTTAATGCCTGATTGTGCAATAAAGGAGGAGCAATTCCTGTGAAAAAGAGGATAGGGCTTCTGTTTCTGTGCACGGCGGCACTGACGTCACTTACGTTATTGACATCATGCGGAGGCAGAAGGGAAGCGGCAGAGGATACCGGTACGCCGGAATATGTACTGACTTATGCGGAGAACCAGGCGGAGGATTATCCGACCACCAAGGGGGCCTACCGTTTTGCAGAGCTGGTGAAGGAGCGAACGGAAGGGAAGATCATCGTGCAGGTGAATGCGGGCGCAGTCCTGGGGGATGAACAGTCCGTGGTGGAACAGATGCAGTTTGGCGGGATTGATTTTACGCGGGCATCGATCTCTTCCATGGGAGAGTTTTTGCCGAAGATAAATGTACTGCAGATGCCTTATCTCTATACGGGACCGGAACATATGTGGAAGGTGCTGGACGGAGAGATCGGAAATGAGTTCCTTGAGTCCTTTGAGGAGATCGGTCTGATCGGGCTGTCCTGGTATGATGCGGGTGCAAGGAACTTCTATAATTCTGTCAGGCCCATTCAGAAGCTGGAGGACTTAAAAGGCATGAAGATCCGTGTCCAGGAGTCCAAGATGATGGGCAGGATGGTGGAGCTGCTGGGGGCATCTTCGGTGCCCATGACCTATGCAGATGTGTATTCAGCACTGCAGACCGGGCAGATAGACGGGGCGGAGAACAACTGGCCCTCCTATGAGTCCGAGCATCATTATGAGGTGGCAAGATACATGACTGTGGACGAGCATACCCGTGTCCCGGAGGTGCAGATCATAGCTAAGGCAACCTGGGAGAAACTGACGCCGGAATACCAGACGATCATCCGGGAATGTGCCAGAGAATCTGCCGAGTATGAGAGGATGCTATGGAACCAGAGGTCGGAGGCTTCACGGAAAAAGGTGCTTGAGGCCGGCTGCGAGGTGGTGGAATTAAGCCCGGAGGAGAAGCTGCGTTTCCAGGAGGCGGTGACTCCGATCTATAATGAGTTCTGTGGAGACTATGTGGATCTGATCGACCAGATTGTGGCGGCGGGGCGGTAAAATGTGGTAAAATGTTGTGAAAAATCCTTGACAAACTGGTTATAACCAGTTAAGATAGAGACATAGAGGAGCGAGAGATTATGACACATTATGACCGTCTGCCGTTATATTGTAAACTGGCCGATATTATTGAAGAGAAGATTGATTCGGGTGTCTGGAAGAAGGGGATGATGATTCCTTCCGAAAGAGAGCTTTGTAAACAGTATGACATGTCCAGAATTACAGTCCGCAATGCGATTGACGGTCTGGTCCGCCAGGGGAAGCTGGAGAAGGTGCAGGGGAAAGGGACATTTGTACAGGGGAAAAGCATTATCCAGAACCTGGGCAATGTCTACAGTTTTTCCAGGGAGATGGAGAAACAGGGGAAGATATCCTCTACGAAGCTGGTCTGCCGGGAACTGATGGGAGCGAGCTCTAAGGTTGCCCGTGAACTGGGGATTGAAGAGAATGATGAGGTGATCTATATAGAACGTCTCCGTTGTGCAGAACATGTTCCGATTATGCTGGAGAAGAGCTATTTTCCAAAGGAGACCTGCGGCTATGTGTGGGAGATCGACTTAGACCACAAGCATCTTTATAAGACGCTGGAGGAGCAGTACGGGGTTGTGATCAATAAAGCGATCGAGACCTTCAAGGCTTGTGAGCTGAACAGTTATGAGTGCAAGTTACTAAAGTGTCAGCCCAAGCAGTACGGTCTTTTAGTTAAGCGTACTTCCTACAGCAATGACAGAATCATTTGCTATTCATCCATCGTCTCTAAAGGGGATGCATTTGAATTTACCGTGAAACTGGAATCTTAAAAATATGGGATATTAGCAATAATATCCTGTATTTTTACAGATAACTGGTTATGATGATATAACCAGATAAAGAAAGGGGGAAGGGGCATAGGTGGAGGAAATACTGAATGATCGTGTTGTCAGGACAGAAGTGGAGTGTCAAAGTTGGAGAGACTGTGTGAAAGCCTGCGGAGATTTGCTGGTTGCAGAAGGAAAGATAGAACCATCGTTTATCGATTCTATGATTCAGACGGTAGAAGAACTGGGGCCTTACATGATTTTGATTCCAAAGGTCGCATTCTTTCACGGGAGACCTTCGGAAGCTGTGCACAAGGCCTGTCTTTCGCTGATCACGTTAAAAGACAGTGTCAGATTTGAGGAATTTGAAGGCCAGGAGATTTCCTGCGCATTCGGATTCGGAGCGGTAGATGCCGACAGCCATGTGAACATGCTTGTGAAGGTTGCAAAGCTTTTGCAGGATGAGGATTTTGTTAGACTGATCACTCAGCATGGAACCAAAGAAGCAATTATGGAGAAAATAAATCAATATCAGGAGGGGTGTATGGAATGAAGCATGTAGAGTTTTACAACACAGTTATGGAACAATTGCAGCAGCAGTTCCATGAGGAACAAAGCCACATTGAGGAGTCGTCGCTGGCCTGTGCCGAATCGGTTAAAAAAGGTCGCCTGATTCATGTATTTGGATGTGGACATTCTCAGATGTTCGCGATGGAGGTGTTTTACCGGGCAGGCGGACTGGTGCCGGTCAATGCACTTTTGATTCCTCATCTGGCCTTGTTTCCCAAAGCGAAGTTGAGCACTTTGCAGGAGCGTGTAGAAGGATTTTCCGGGGAATACTTAAGGCTTGAGAATGTAAGTCCGGATGATACTATGATCATCGTTTCCGTCTCCGGACGGAATGCGGGAGTTGTGGATATGGCCTTGGAAGCAAAGCAAATCGGAATGAAGGTAATCGCTTTGACCTCAGAGAAATTCTCTGGCAGCGTGACTTCACGGCATTCTTCCGGTAAAAATTTAAAAGATGTGGCGGATATCGTGATAGATATCAAATGCGTAGAGGGAGACGCGTGCTTAAGCCTTCCCCAGATGGAGGCAAAATTTACCGGAACCAGTACGATACTGGGAATGACAGTTATGGACTGTATCATGGCGAGAACCGTGGAGCTCTGTGTGGAAGCGGGGGTGATTCCGCCGGTTTATGTCAGTTCCAATCTTGACAGGGGAGACAAGATCAATGCTGAGTACATAGACCAGTACCGGGAACTGATTGACTGTTTGTAGGGGAGGCAAAAAATGTTGAAGATTATTACGGTATGCGGGTTGGGAGTGGGATCCAGTCTAATCTTAAAAATGACGGTAGATACCGCCATGCAGCAGTTGGGAATGAAGTGTTCTATTGAACATTGGGATATGGGGACAGTCAAAGGCCGCGACTGCGATCTGATTGTGACCACAGAAGGATTCCGAAAGAATTTCGCGGACAGTAACAATGTGGTATTTGTCAACAATATCGTGGATGTCAATGAGACAAAGGCCAGACTTGAGGAGTACTTTAAGACAAAAGAAATGTTATAGTTTTAAACCAAAGGGGGAGTTATAATGCTGGATTTTTTGTTAAATATTATTAAGACACCTGCAATTATTCTGGGAATCGTTGCACTGATCGGCCTGCTGCTTCAGAGAAAGAGTGTGGGACAGGTATTTTCAGGAACGGTTAAGACCGCACTGGGTATGTTGGTGCTGGGGGCAGGCTCCAGTCTGATCGTTACGGAAATCCTTCCGTTTGTCGATCTGTTTTCTGCTGTTTTTCATCTTCAGGGATTTGCAACATCCTCTGAAGCAGTTGTGGGAGCCATGCAGTCGGCTGTACCGGTGATTGCGTCTACCAGTGCGATCATCATGGCGGTGGGATTTCTGGTAAACGTACTGATTGCCCGTTTCAGCCCGCTCAAGTACATATTCCTGACGGGTCATATGATGTGGATCCTGTCTGTAGCCATAGCCGGAAGCCTGTATAGCGCCGGATTCAGCGAGACGATGATCCTGGTGCTCGGGGCCGTGCTCCAGGGAATGCTGATGGTAATATTCCCGGCGATCGGACAGCCAATGGTCCGCAAACTGACTGGAAATGATAATATTGCAATTGCACATCTTACTACATTAGGTACTGTTTCAGCCGCTTATATTGGTGGGCTTCTAGGGGACAAATCCAAGAGTGCGGAAGATATTAAGCTTCCGGAATCGCTGGAATTTTTTAAAGATACATCCATGTCCGTTTCCATTGTTATGGGGCTGTTCTATTTGATCGTGGTCATTATGGCAGGACCGGCTGCTGTTGCGCCCTACGCAGGAGAGACGAATTATATTATATATGGAGTGTTAAAGGCGTTGGGATTTACCGCCGGTATCCTGGTACTGCTTCAGGGCGTCCGGATGTTCCTTGGAGAGTTGGTTCCTGCATTTAAGGGGATCTCAGATAAGCTGGTACCAGGAGCGATTCCTGCACTTGATGTGCCTGCGATCTTTGCATTTGCACCGAACAGTCTGATGATTGGTTTTGTGACGGCTGTAGTTGGCATGATTATTGGTATGGTTGTTTCCTCCGCGGTATTTAAGGTGGTTCCTCTGGTCTCGATCATAGGCGCTTTCTTTACCGGAGGTGTGGCAGGAATCTTTGGTAATGCAAACGGCGGACGAAGAGGAGCAGCGATTGCAGGACTGATCTATGGGTTCCTTTTGATCTTTGGTTCCGCACTGCTGTTCACGATCTTTGATTATGCAGCATATGGCGCTGCTGGAGTTGGTCATGACTGTATCGATGTGATGGTGACGATGGCGTTGCTGAAGATTCCGTATATTGGAATTGCGATAACTGTTGTGGTATTTGGTTTGTTGTGCTGGGGGGAGACAAAGAGAAAGAAATAAAATTATCTTAAAGAACCATAAAATGAACTTGGCAGAATGAGCAAATTATATTACGTTATTATCAACGAAATAAATACAAATAAATACGGTCGGAATGGAGACCTAAAACCCATTTCCAGTGCAGAATAAACTGTGAAAAATTAGGGAACAGGATGGCGCAAGTCATCCTGTTCTTTTACAACAGGAGGTCTATGTCGTACGATTATTCTTTTCATCAGCGTGTACGGGATACGATTATAGAGTGTGCCAGGTCATATAAATGTATCTTTTTTGATTATGAGTATCTGCTTTGTTCTGAGGCGTTCCAAGTCCATGATTATTATATTGTTGATGCCCGAGAGGATAATTATAAGCATTTGACGAGATCATCCATGGTATTCCAGTAGACCTGGTTAAATACCAGTTGTTCATCGGAAGCATGCTGATCCGAACGCTGGAACTGGAATTTTCCGGCAAAACCGGACGAAATATACAAAACGCAAAAATCTTCTTGACTTTTCAGAACCACATGGCTAGAATAATACATAGATTTCAAAATCAGCAATGACAAAAGCAAGGATCGTGTTCAGTAGTGCTTTATTTTCTGCCAGAGAGAAGGGGTCACCGGCTGCAAGCCTCTTTCAGTTCAGATAAACGCATGAAATTCCCACGGGAGCTGCACAGCCGAACAATGAGGTTAGATCAGGTAAGCTGTGACGGGTCATGCACGTTACGCATAATGAAGTGTCCGCCGTATGTGAGAAGCACAGGCGGGAATCTGGGTGGTACCGCGATTGTAGATAGTCGTCCCTTTGTAATGAGAATTGCAAAGGGGCGTTTTTTAATTCATAGTAAATATGGCAAATACATCAATGCTGATGCATCAAAAAGCGTACCAAAGGAACAGAGAAAGGAAGGAAACCATGAAAGAGCAGTTAGAAAAGATTAAAGCAGAAGCACTCAGACAGATTGAGGCTTCCGATGCCCTGGAAAAATTAAACGATATCCGCGTCGCTTACCTGGGCAAAAAGGGTGAGCTGACCAGCGTGCTGAAAAGCATGAAGGATGTTGCGCCTGAGGACCGGCCGAAGGTTGGGCAGATGGTCAATGAGGTCAGGGAACTGATTGAAGCCAGGCTGGAGGAGACCAGGACCGGACTGGCAAAGAAGGCGCGTGAGGAGCAGTTGAAGCGCGAGGTCATCGATGTGACCCTTCCTGCGAAGAAAGCGAATATCGGACACAGCCATCCGAATATGGTGGCGCTGGAGGAAGTGGAACGCATTTTCGTGGGCATGGGCTACGAGGTAGTGGAGGGACCGGAGGTGGAGTATCAGGACTACAACTTCACCAAGCTGAATATTCCGGAGGACCATCCGGCAAGGGATGAACAGGATACGTTCTTCATCAACCCGGAGATCTGCCTGCGCTCCCAGACTTCACCAGTGCAGGCCCGGACTATGGAAAAGGGCAAACTGCCGATCCGCATGATCGCTCCGGGGCGTGTATTCCGCTCCGATGAGGTGGACGCTACCCATTCCCCATCCTTCCATCAGATCGAGGGTCTTGTGATTGATAAGCATATTACATTTGCGGATCTGAAAGGAACACTGGCAGAGTTTGCCAGGGAGCTGTTCGGCGAGGAGACAAAGGTCAAGTTCCGGCCCCACCATTTCCCGTTCACGGAGCCGAGTGCAGAGGTGGATGTGAGCTGCTTCAAGTGCGGCGGCAATGGCTGCCGGTTCTGTAAGGGTTCCGGCTGGATCGAGATCCTGGGCTGCGGCATGGTGCACCCCCACGTGCTGGAGATGTGCGGCATCGATCCGGAGGAGTACACTGGATTTGCGTTTGGTGTAGGCCTGGAGAGGATCGCACTCTTAAAATATGAGATTGATGATATGAGACTGCTGTACGAAAACGACATCCGGTTCTTAAAACAGTTCTAAACCGCAGTCAACGCAGACAAAGATAGAAAATAAAAGGAGAAACGTAACATGAATACAGCGTTATCATGGATTAAAGCATATGTTCCGGATCTGGACGTAACAGCTCAGGAATACACCGATGCGATGACTTTGTCAGGCAGCAAGGTGGAGGGCTATGTCTGTCTGGACAAGAACCTGGAAAAAATCGTAGTAGGACAGATCACAAAAATAGAGCGTCACCCTGATGCAGATAAGCTGATCATCTGCCAGGTGGATATTGGCAAAGAATCCATCCAGATCGTTACCGGGGCGCCAAATGTAAAAGAAGGGGATAAGGTGCCGGTGGTTTTAGACGGCGGAAAGGTGGCTGGAGGCCATGACGGCGGACCACTGCCGGAGGATGGGATCCGCATCAAGTCCGGCAAGCTGCGCGGCGTTGATTCTTACGGTATGATGTGTTCCATCGAGGAGCTTGGTTCCTCCAGAGACATGTACCCGGACGCCCCGGAAAGCGGGATCTACATTCTGCCGGAAGACTCCGAAGTGGGAGCGGATGCCATCGGGGTATTGGGGCTGCATGATGTGGTTTTTGAGTATGAGATCACTTCAAACCGTGTAGACTGCTACAGCGTAGTAGGTCTGGCAAGGGAAGCGGCGGCTACCTTCCGCAAGGAATTCCATGCACCGGTCATCACAGCCACCGGAAATGATGAGAGCATTGACGACTATCTTCAGGTGGAAGTGCAGGATACAAAGCTGTGTCCGCGCTACTGTGCGAGGATGGTAAAAAATATCAAACTGGCCCCGTCGCCGGAGTGGATGCAGAAAAGGCTGGCAGCCAGCGGTATCCGTCCCATCAACAACATTGTAGACATCACCAACTATGTGATGGAGGAGTACGGTCAGCCGATGCACGCATTCGACTATGACCAGATCGCAGGACATAAGATCGTGGTGAAATGTGCGAAAGACGGAGATGAGTTCCAGACTCTGGACGGACAGGTAAGAAAGCTTGACAGCACGGTGCTGATGATCAACGACGGCGAGAAGGAAGTCGGCATTGCCGGGATCATGGGTGGAGAGAACTCCAAGATCACCGATGATGTAAAGACCATGGTCTTTGAGGCGGCATGCTTTAACGGCACCAATATCCGCCTTTCCTCCAAAAAGATCGGGCTGCGCACCGATGCGTCCGGCAAGTTTGAGAAGGGCCTGGATCCCAACAATGCTGAGGAGGCCGTCAACCGCGCCTGCCAGCTGATCGAGGAACTGGGAGCAGGAGAAGTGGTCGGGGGGATCATCGATGTTTATCCGGTGAAGCGCGAGCCGGTCCGCATCAAATTCGATGCTGACAAGATCAATGACCTGCTTGGTACCCAGATTGACGCGGAGAACATGAAGCAGTATTTTGCAAAGATCGATCTGGGATTTGATGAGACGGCCCAGGAGGTGATCGCTCCAACCTTCCGTCAGGATCTGCACTGTATGGCAGATCTGGCAGAGGAGGTTGCCCGGTTCTTTGGCTATGACAATATCCCTACGACCCTGCCGTCCGGCGAGGCCACCACGGGAAAACTCTCTTATAAGCTGCGGATTGAAGAGATGGCCCGGGAAGTAGCGGAGTTCTCCGGCTTCAGCCAGAGCATGACCTACTCCTTTGAGAGCCCGAAGGTGTTTGACAAGCTGCTGCTTCCGGCTGACTGTAAGCTGCGCCAGACTGTGAACATCTTAAACCCGCTGGGCGAAGATTTCAGCATCATGCGGACCAGCCCGCTAAACGGCATGCTAAGCTCTTTGTCCACCAACTATAACCGCAGGAACAAAGACGTGAAGCTTTACGAGCTGGCGAATATTTATCTGCCGAAGGCGCTGCCGCTCACGGAGCTTCCGGATGAGAGGATGCAGCTGACCCTGGGGATGTACGGCGAAGGCGATTTCTTTACCATGAAGGGTGTTGTAGAAGAACTGTTTGACAAGCTGGGTATGGTGAAAAAGGTACATTATAACCCGGACTGCAGCCGTCCTTACCTGCATCCCGGCAGAAAAGCCGATATCGTATACGAAGGTGTGACCCTTGGATATGTGGGAGAGCTGCACCCGGATGTGGCTGACAATTACAAGATCGGCGAGCGTACCTACGTGGCAGTACTGGATATGCCGAATGTGATCCCATTTGCCGATTTCGACCGCAAGTATACCGGGATTGCCAAATATCCGGCGACCAGTCGTGATATCAGTATGGTGGTTCCGAAAGAGATCCTCGTGGGGCAGATCGAAGATATCATCGCCCAGAGAGGCGGCAAGATCCTGGAGAGCTACAAGCTGTTCGATATCTACGAAGGCGCACAGATCCTGGCAGGGCATAAGTCCGTCGCGTATTCCATCACGTTCCGGGCAAAGGATCACACCTTGACCGACGACGAGGTGAATGCAGCGATGAAGAAGATCTTAAACGGACTGGAGGGCATGGGCATCCAGCTCCGCGCATAAATGAAGGACGGCAGATACAGCCGGACAGCAGATAACACCGCATAGAAATTAGAAAAAATGGCTATCCTTACCACAGTAGACAATATTGAGGTAAGGAGGCCATTTTTATGTACAATGATTTTGAAATATCGGGCGTGCATGCCCGGGAGATCCTGGATTCCAGAGGCAATCCAACGCTGGAGGTGGAGGTGCGCCTGGAGGGAGGCGCAGTGGGACGGGCGGCGGTGCCGTCGGGAGCTTCCACTGGTAAATACGAGGCGGTGGAGCTGAGAGACGGAGGTCCCCGTTATCACGGAAAAGGTGTTATGCGCGCAGTGGAGTATGTCAATACAGTGATTGCTGAGGTCCTGCTGTTTGAGGACGCTTTCAACCAGACGACGATCGACCGCATTCTGAAAGAAGCGGACGGTACAGAGAACAAATCCCGTTTGGGAGCCAACGCGGTCCTGGGAACGTCCCTGGCGGTGGCGAGGGCATGTGCCGCCCAGCAGGGGATCCCTCTCTACCGGTATCTGGGCGGCGCCAATGCCAGAACTCTCCCGGTTCCGATGATGAATGTCTTAAACGGAGGCGTCCACGCGGACAATACGGTGGACTTACAGGAGTTTATGATCATGCCGGTGGGGGCAAAGACCTTCTCTGACGGGTTAAAAATGTGTTCAGAGGTGTATCATACCCTGAAAAACCTGCTGAAAGTGGGGGAATACAGCACTGCAGTGGGAGATGAGGGCGGATTTGCCCCAAACCTTAAAAACTCTGAGGAGGTGCTTACCTACTTAACAGATGCAGTGAAGATGAGCGGATATGAACCGGGAAAAGATTTTCAGTTTGCGATCGATGCGGCGGCCAGCGAGCTGTACGATGAGGAGTCCGGGAGATATGTATTTCCGGGAGAGAGTAAGATGAGCGGTATTTCTGTGTCCCGCAGCGCGGAGGAGATGGTGGACTACTTTCGGCGGCTGGTGGAAGGTTTTCCCATCTGTTCGATTGAGGACGGACTGCAGGAAGAGGACTGGGATGGCTGGAAGCTTCTGACAAAAACTCTGGGAGATACCGTGCAGCTTGTGGGGGATGATCTATTTGTTACGAACACGAAGCGTTTGGAAAAGGGAATAAAAGAAGGGGCTGCTAATTCCATATTGGTTAAGGTTAACCAGATTGGAACCCTGACAGAAAGCTTAGAGGCCATCGAGAGGGCGAAAAAGGCCGGATATACAGCGGTGATCTCCCACCGGTCCGGGGAGACGGAGGATACCTTCATCGCCGATCTGGCGGTGGCGGTGAACAGCGGGCAGATCAAGACCGGTGCGCCCTGCCGCTCAGAGCGTGTGGCAAAATATAACCGTCTGCTGCGGATCGAAGAACAGCTTTTCTCGAAAGGCAACTGAGATCCTGCAGCAGTCCTACAGTTTTTGTGGTGTGATTTGTTTCTTCATATAAAGCAACAGGCGGTAAATCTGGTCCCCGGAAGCCATGAACTGGTTGGAAGGCTGTAACTTATCCAGAAATTCCAGGCGGTCGCGCTTCTGGATCTGGTAGCCAAGCTGTTGTATCTTGGAAAGCACCGTCTTCTCCTGGAGATTTTGTCTCAGCGCAGGTTCTACCGGGGAGTGAAACGAGAAAATATCATACAGCCGGTTTACAAAGATACAGCTTGTGCCTGGATGAGTGTAAGGGTCAGCCAAATCCAGTGCAAATGCATTCCGATACCATGCAAGGTCCGTGGATGCTCCAAAATCGATGAGTTGGTCCACCGTATGCCTGCGTATGGGAATGTCCTCATAGCTGCAGCAGAGCAGGACAATATTTTTGTGGCAGGAGCAGCGCCGCAGTGCTTTCTGTAGGAACCGATGGCGGCGGATGTCATAATCCACGGCGAGATATATGGCATTGTCAGGAATCATCTCATAGGTATTGCGCAGGAAGAACCCAAAACCGCTTCCCAGTTCTAAAATAACTTTCAGATCGGGGATATCCTTATAAAGGTACGATTTCATCCATTTTATATTCTGGAGGATGGAGACCATCTGATTCGGGTCTGCTTCCGCAATAAAAGAGTCATAGGAGTCATAGCTGTTGATGACCTTTTCTGTGGAAGTGGCAATGAGAATTCCATCTGCTACCTCCAGTCTATAGGCGCAGTCCGGGCAAATGAATGCCCCGGAGAGAATCATGCCCTGTTCAATGCAGTTGCTCTGCAAGAGAAGCTGGCTCTGACAGTGCGGACATGCCAGAAGAGGGATCAGGTTTAAACTGATCCCTGCCCTGTCTGCGCTTGCAGGCTGCGGATAGGAGAGGGATTCCAGCTTTTGGTCCAGGAAGCTCCTGGCACGGTTTAAATCTTCCATCAGTGCTGTGATCTCCTCTCTCTTTTGCAGAAAAAGCTCCCTGCATTTTTCTGCCCGCTCCTCAGGCGCAAACCGGCTGACATTTTCCGATAAAATAAGAAATTTAATATCCTGGAGAGAAAAGCCTGCGTCTTTTAACTGTATAATATTTGAAAAATCTTCGGAGCACTGCTGGTCAAACTGATAATGGTAGCCGTCTTTGACGGGAACCAGCAGACCTTCATTTACATAGAATCGCACGGTGTCAGTGCTGACGTTGTGCAACCTGGAAAATTCACCGATCTTCATAACACATCTGCATTCCTTTCCTTTATAATCATGGAAGTCTCCTTGCAGTATAGCATAATGCACAAAAAAAGTAAAAAAATATTTTGCATTATGGAAAAAGTGTAGTCCACTCCACATTGATGAAAAAATTGAAATTATAAAAAGGTTTTAGGGAATTGAAGTGAAGTGGGCTTTATCCTGTAAAATGAGTACAAAGAAAAACATTGTAAAAGGAGGTTAAAATGGGGGTAGAAACCAGAATCAAAGAATTATGTGCCATGCAGGAACCGTATGTGAAAGAGCTGCGTCGTTATTTTCATGAGAATCCGGAGACCAGCTTAAAAGAGTACGGCACCCATCAGCGAATTGTTCAGGAATTGGATGCGCTGGGCATTCCCTGGAAACGCGTTGGAGAATGCGGGATCATAGGCGTGCTGGATTCGGGGAAACCAGGCAGGACCCTGGTTCTCAGATCCGACATGGACGCGCTGCCGATTGTGGAGAATCCGGAAAATCTGGCAGGTTCGAGGGTCTGTATCTCAAAGAAAGAGGGCGCGGCACATCTGTGCGGTCATGATGGTCACATGTCAATGACGCTGGGAGCAGCTAAGGTGTTAAACGCTATAAAAGGAGACTGGCGCGGCAGAATTTTGCTGTGCTTTGAACAGGCAGAGGAAAACGGAGGTGGGATTGACGATATGCTAAAGGCCCTGGAGGCCTATGAGCTGGACGGATGTTGGGCAATCCATCTGTATGCAGGACTGGACAGCAAAAAAGTCTCATTGCAGGCGGGGCCGCGGATGTCATCCGTTGCGGGGTACGATATCCGTATCGTCGGCAGGGGCGGGCATGGGAGCCGCCCGGATCTGTGCAGAAACCCGGCAGGATGTATCGTAGATATCATCTCCCTGGTCCCTGGTATGATGAAAGCGAGACTAAATCCGGCTTATCCCGTGGTATTCTCCATAGGGGAGATCCATGTGGGAACCAAGGGCAATATTATAGCTGAGGACGGGTATTTTTCGGGGACTCTGCGTTATTTTGATTATGAAGCGGGAGTTAAGGCCATGGAGATCCTTTGCAGCGTTTCCGAGGAGATTGCCCGTCTGCATGGGTGCAGTGTGGATTATATGCGGAAGATCATCACTGACAATGCCGTGATAAATGATGAGAAGCTGTCTAATATGGCTGAGCTTTGCGTGAGGCGCGATATGGAAGATTTGGAGGTGGTCCGTACAGAACCATGGTATGCGACAGAGTCCTTTGGACGATACCAGCACCGTTGTCCGGGCGTGTTGGCATTGCTGGGGATACGGAACCCGGAAGTAGGTTCGGGGGAGGAACACCATAATCCCAGATTTGATATTGATGAAGCAGTTCTGGTACCTGGGGTTGAGATGACGGTACGGTTTGCGGCAGAATTCCTGCAGTGACATATAAGATACGGAAACGATAGGAGAAGAAAAATATGAAATGGACGTTAGCTACAGCTCTTGCAGTGGTGTTTGTTGTGATGTATATTGCGGAGATTATTACAAAAAAGACGAAGGCCAGGGTTCCGTCCCTGCTGATCGTATCGATCATTTTCCTAATCGGGTACTGGAGCAACCTGTTCCCGAAGGATATCCTGGATATCTCTTATGTCAATCAGATACGCCAGGTGACTTTGCTGTTCATCCTGCTTCATGTAGGTACCATGTTCGACATCAATCAGATAAAACAGGACTGGAAAACCGTTGTGATCACGCTTGCTGCGGTGGGTGGGATCGTGGTGATCGTGGGAGCGTTGGGGATGATGGCCTTCGGGAAAGAGATGACGGTCGCGGCGATCCCACCGCTGACAGGCGGAGGCATGGCTTCGCTCCTGATGAGTGATGCGGCTCTGGCCCGCGGTCTAGACCAGATCGCCATGCTGTCGACACTGGTATTTGTGTTTCAGGGATTTTTTGGCTTCCCTCTGACCAGCTTCTTCTTGCGGAAAGAGTGCAGGAACATGCTGGACGGCTATCACGCAGGAACCTCAGAATGGAAGATTGTGGCGAAAACGGATGTTTCCAGCAGCGGAGCGGGAGCCAAAAGAAGAACCTTAAATGACATGGTGCCGGACAAATATAAAACCTATACATATTATCTTGCGAAACTGAGCGTATTGGCCCTGATCGTTTATTTTATCAATATCCATACAGGCAAATATTTCAGTGATACGATTCTCTATATTACATTCGGTATCCTGGGGGTTGTGTTCGGCTTCCTGGAAAAAGAACCTCTGCGGAAGGCAGAATCCTATGGAATCCTTCAGATCTGTCTCACTGCATCCTTCATGAGGAATTTTGCCGGTTCCACTCCGCAGCAGCTTTTGGAGCTGATTGTTCCAATCGTGGGATTTTTATGCATGGCTGCTTTGGCGATTCTGATTGCTTCCGTTTTAGCTGGAAAAATACTGAAGTATTCCACGACGCTTTCTATCTCAATTGGACTTAACTGTTTTCTGGGATTTCCGTTCAATTATATTATAACGGAGGAGGCGATTGCGGCGTCGGCGGAGACAGAGGAAGAACGCCAGTTTTTAAACAGCATTCTGATGCCAAAGATGATTATTGCCGGAATTGTAGCAGTTTCTATCGTCTCTACGATTGTGGCAGGCGCATTCTTAAATCTGATGTAGCATAGCCAGAGGAGGCAGAGGATATGGATTATAGTTTTGAAAACACCTGTGACAGGAGAGGCACGGGCTGTATAAAATGGGACAGCTGTCCGGACAGCACCTGTGCGGATGTGCTGCCGATGTGGATTGCTGATATGGAGTTTTCGGTGCCGGATTTTGTGCTGAGCGGAATAAAAAAACGCCTGGAACATCCGGTATTCGGCTACTTTGAGCCAGACAGCCGTTTTTATAGAGCAATTGGGAACTGGCACAGGAGCAGATACGGCTCTGACGCAGTACAACCGGAACACATATACTACCAGCATTCTGTCCTGGGTTCCATTGCAACGGCTTTGAAGCTGCTGACGGATGTGGGGGATGAGATCCTGGTGCAGGCCCCCGGATATGCCAAATTTAAGGAGATCATAACTCAGCATGGCAGGAAGGTTGTGATGAATCCGCTTCGTTATGATGGAGAAAAATACCGGATGGATTTTGAGAATATGGAGGCAGCCTTAAAGGAAGGACAGATTAAGGTGGCTATCTTCTGTTCCCCCAATAATCCCACGGGAAGGGTGTGGGAGAGGGAAGAACTCCTGCAGTATATTGAACTGTGCAAAACGTATCATGTAACGATCCTGGCGGATGAGATCTGGGCGGATTTTGCCTACGGCAGAAAGCATATTCCGCTTTATACCGTGGCGGGTGAATGGAGAGACCGGGTCCTGTCATTTTATTCCCCGACAAAAACCTTCAATCTGGCGGGGCTTGTTATCTCCTATGCGGTGATCTTTGACAAGGAACTGGGGAGGCGGTTTCAGGATCATGCGGACGCGACCCATTATAACAACTGCAATGCCCTGTCCGTGGAAGCGCTGATAGCCGCATACGAGGGCGGTGCTGAGTGGGTGGAGCAATTAAATGCTTACATAAAAGGAAATGTGGATTTTGTAGAGCGTTACTTACAAGAATATCTCCCGGAAGTGCGTTCTTCCCATCCGGAGGGAACGTACTTGATCTGGCTGGACTTTAAAGCGCTGGGGTACAATATGGAGGAGCTGGCCGACCGTTTCGTTAACCGGGCGGGAGTTATCTTCAATGACGGCAGAACCTGCATCGGAAACGGAGATTTTTGTATGCGCATGAATGCTGCGGCGCCAAGGGCGATGATCGAGGAGTGTATGGAGCGTATACTGCATGCATTAAAAGCGTGAAGCAAAGACCGTGGATATGATGAAGCCGTGTAGTACCAGAATCCCGATATTCCCTGATGACAGAGCAAGTATTTGCAAAAATTACGCATCCGTACTATAATAAAACGTAGTGCCAAATTTGCAAATGGGGAACGGGAATGGCGGAAAAGAACAGATTTCAGCAGGAACTGGAAAAGACTGCATTAAAACAGATCATTACGGTCATATTGATCGGCTGCCTGTTTTTCTGTGTGGCGATCGTCGGTATTTTTGTGGTGGAAAAAAGGATGCAGCGGGAAGGGCATCTGGATGCGGTGACAGAGGCATTTGACAGGATCTACAGCTCCGTGGAGTCTTTTCTTGAGGATGAAGACAACACGGGGCTTTTCCTGGGTTGTGCTTCGGGAGAGACTGACAAGAGCCGGGTCCAGTATCAGGTGACGGAATTTAATCTGGCTGCGCCGGTGGGGATCAATATGATACTGACAGACGCGGACCAGAATGTGGTATACTCCAGTTTTCCTGGCGAGCTGCTGAACCTGCACCGGCTGGAGTTCAACCGGATCTCCGGAGAGAATGCGAGATCACAGAAGGAAGGGCTGTACCGCACGGTTTATTATATCGCGGGTGAAACCTCCGAGTATGTCATGGTGCGCCCGCTGTATCAGGACGGTGTTTATGCAGGCTGCGCCGCCGCATATTTAAAGCCTGGGGAGTGGGGACGCCATTTTCTCAAATACCAGTACGACACGATCCTGACAGACCGGAACGGGAGCGTGATCTACTGCTCCAACTACAGCTTCCTGCAGGGCTACACCCTCAACAAATATGTCCCGAAAACGGCCGATACCTACCGTTTCGTCAACGAGAGCCGGTACCTTGCCAGCACCAGGTTTTTGGAGAGCCAGGAGGTATACCTTTACTCATTTATCTATTATCCGGGATATACGGGCTATATCATTATCGGCGTACTGGTGATCCTGGGACTTGGCTTTATCTGGACTCTGATGTTTTTCCATCTGCTCCAGATGATGGCGGAGAAGACGGCAGGCTCCGTGGGGATGCTGGTAGAAGAGATCCGTATCATCCGCAAGCAGGACCCGGAGCATGTGATCCATATTGAGACGGACGATGAGATCGAGGAGATCGCCGGGCAGATCAACAAGATGATGGCCAGCATCCATGAGCTGAACCAGAAGAATGTGGATCTTTTACAGGTGAACAGCCGGATGGAGATGCAGAATTTACAGGCGCAGATCAACCCGCATTTTATTTATAATACCCTGGACAATATCCGGTATCTGATCGTACAGGACGCGGCGAAGGCGGATGAGCTGATCGAGCGGTTTACCCATATCCTGCGCTACAGCATCAACAATACCAAACGGAAGATCTGTCTTTTGGAGGACATGGAGTACATAGAGGATTACCTGATGATCCAGAAAACCCGGTTTGGCGAGCGGTTCCAATATGAGATCGAGATAGAAAAGGAATGTTACCAGATCCCCGTCCCCAAACTTCTCTTACAGCCGCTGATCGAGAACAGTTTAAAATACGGGTTCCGCAAAAAGCCACGCATCTTCGTGACCGTCCGGGGATGGCTGGAGCACGGGTATCTGTATCTGCAGGTGGAGGATGACGGCCCGGGACAGCCCAAGGCCATGCTGGAGACTCTTCGCGGCATCCTGGGAAGGGAAGAGATCGACACGACTCATAACGGCCTGCAGAATATCAACCGCAGGATCATCCTGGAATATGGGCAGGAGAGCGGCATCAGCCTGGACAGCCAGGAGGATGAAGGTTTTACAGTGACGCTGAAAATGTGGACAGGGAGAGGGGCGTAAATGTACCGAGTACTTTTGGTGGAAGATGAGGATATTATCCGCAGGGGGATCAGAAATTCCATTCTGTGGGAGGAGCTGGGCTGCCATGTGGTTGGGGAGGCGGCCAACGGAGAGGAAGGGGTTGAGGCCATAAAAGAGCTTCAGCCGGATATCGTGATCACCGATATCACCATGCCGGTGATGGATGGGCTTGCCATGATCGCCGCGACGAAGATCGAATATGATTACGCGGCCATCATCCTGTCCGGCTATTCGGATTTTGAATACGCCAGAGAAGCCATCCGCCACGGCGTGTCCGGTTATGTGTTAAAGCCGCTCAACATGAATGAGATGAAGGAAGCCTTAAAACAGGCCATTCTGGAGCTGGAGAAGATCCATTCCTTAAAGCAGCAAAATGAAAAAGCAGAGCAGATGGGAAGCATCTCGCTGCTGGATCTAAAAAAGACGTATCAGGACCCGGTGGTGGAGCAGGTGCTCACCTATATCGCTGAGAATTACCGGAACAAGATCACGCTCTCAGATCTGGAGCAGGAGGTCCATTATTCCGAGCGGTACATAAACCAGAAGTTCCAGAATGAGGTGGGAACCACCGTCATCGAGTATTTAAACCGCTACCGCATCCAGAAAGCCTTAAGCCTGATCAAAGAAGGAAACACCCCACTCTCCGAAGTGGGCTGGGAATGCGGCATCGGCGAATACAAGTATTTTAATTATGTTTTTAAAAAGTATATTGGCTGCTCATCCAAGGAATACCAAACCAAAATCTTAAGCTAGAATTTAGCATTTGTTTTTTTCTTTTTGGTTTTTTACCCAGCAAAGAGAACACGTTGGCAGGGGAGAGCCCGGATGAGGGGAAGGTTTTGGAACCGTTGGAGCCCATCGGCACTTAAGCGCCGTATTTTGGCGCTTTAGTACCGCTATGCGCTCCATCGAGCGAGAGCGCGTTCCAAAACCTTCCCCTCATCCGGGCTCTCCCCTTCTAATCCATTCCCCTTTGCCTCCATTTGTTCGGTATTTTTTCCGTTTGTTCGGAAATTCGGGTGTCGAAGAAACCAGATAATAATTATAATTGTGTTATCAATAAATACTAGGAGGTATTATTATGAAAAAAAAGGGTTTAGCATTATTACTTGTAACAGCAATGGCAGCAGGCCTGGCAGGCTGTGGCGGCGGTTCATCCACAGCGACTACGGCAGCTCCGGCTGCAGACGCCGCGAAGACAGAAGCGGCTGCTGAGGGTGCGAAAGAGGAGGCAAAAGAGGAAGCGAAGCAGGGCGGCGGCAATCTGGTTGTCTACTCACCAAACTCCGAAGGATTACTGAATGCGACTATCCCGCTGTTTGAGGAGAAGTACGGCGTGGAAGTAGAGCTGATCCAGGCTGGCACCGGCGAGCTGGTAAAGAGGATCCAGTCCGAGAAAAATGATCCTTACGGAGATGTGCTGTTCGGTGGTTCCTGGTCCCTGATGGCAGACAACGAAGACCTCTGGGAGCCGTATGTATCTGTAAACGATGTGAACGTAGTAGATGCATACAAGAATAAATGCGGATTTATCACCAGCAACGTTTTGGACGGCAGCGTCCTGATCGTCAACACAGATTTGATCGGCGATATCAAGGTAGAAGGCTATGAGGACCTCCTGAATCCGGAATTAAAGGGCAAGATCGCTACCGCAGACCCGGCAAACTCCTCCTCCGCATTCGCACATCTGACCAATATGCTTTTAGCTATGGGCGGCTATGAGGATGACGCGGCATGGGAGTATGTGAAGAACCTGTTTGCCAACATTGACGGCAAGATCATCGAGAGTTCCAGCGGCGTATACAAAGGCGTAGCAGACGGCGAGTATATCGTGGGCTTATCCTACGAGGATCCCTGTGCACAGCTGATCAAAGACGGCGCTCCGATCAAGATCGTTTACCCGAAGGAAGGGACCGTTTATCTTCCGGCATCTGCAACCATCATTAAGGGCGCAAAGAATATGGACAATGCAAAGCTGTTCATGGACTTTATCTTAAGCGAAGAAGTACAGAACATCTGGGGCAGCACCCTGACCAACCGTCCGGTTATGAAGGATGCCCAGACCAGCGAATTCATGACACCATTGTCCGAGATCTACGTGATCGAGGAGGATATCCCGTATGTAAGTTCCCATAAGCAGGAGCTGGTTGACAAATATACCGAGATTTTCACCGATTTGCAGAGCAAATAAGATTTTTTAAAAACGGCAGGCTGTGGAGGATAAGATGAGTAAGATTTCAGTAAAACATGTTTTAAAAAAATATGGTGAGACAACGGTTATCCCTGATCTGAGCGTGGAGATTGAGGAGGGTGAGCTTTTCACCCTCCTGGGACCGTCGGGCTGCGGAAAAACCACACTGCTGCGGATGATTGCCGGGTTCAACTCGATTGAGGGCGGGGATATTTATTTTAACGAGACCCGCATCAACGACATGGACCCGAGCAAGAGGAATATCGGCATGGTTTTCCAGAACTATGCGATCTTCCCCAACTTATCCGTGCGCGGCAACGTGGCATTTGGCTTAAAGAACCGAAAGGTAGATAAACAGAAGATCCAGCAGGAGACCGATAAATACTTGAACCTGATGCAGATCATGCAGTATGCGGACCGTATGCCGGAGCAGCTTTCCGGCGGTCAGCAGCAGCGTATCGCACTGGCCCGCGCCCTGGTCATCACACCGGATGTGCTTTTGATGGATGAGCCGCTGTCCAACTTGGACGCCAAGCTCCGTCTTGAGATGCGGACGGTGATCCGCCACACCCAGAAGAGCGTTGGGATCACCACCGTGTATGTAACCCATGACCAGGAAGAGGCCATGGCGATCAGTGACAAGATCGCGGTCATGAAGGACGGCGTCATCCAGCACATCGGAAAGCCCAAGGATATTTATCAGAGGCCGAAGAATGTGTTTGTCGCCACCTTTATCGGAAGGACCAACATTGTGCCGGCCCGGATCGCCGGAGGCCGGCTGGTGTTTTCAGACGGCTACACAGAGGACATTGAGATCCTGAAAAATGCAGAGGACCAGGATGTGCTCTGTTCCATCCGCCCCGAGGAATATGTGATCTGTAAGGATGGAGGAGAGGGCGTCCACGGAACGGTCAAAGAGTCTACCTACCTTGGGCTTAACACCCACTACTACATTGAGACGGCTGACGGGCAGACCGTGGAGATCGTGGAGGAATCTTCTCTGGAGGACGATTTAAAAGAAGGGCAGCAGGTAGTGCTCCGGGTAAAGAAGAATAAGATCAACGTGTTCAACCAGGCGGGAGACATCAATCTGGTAAGGAGCGAGGCCTATGAAAAACAATAACAAATTCCGGCTGGATGTATGGGGAATGATTACCCTCGCGATCATCTTTCTGTATGTGCTTTTTATGATCTATCCCATGGGATATCTGATCCGCCAGTCTGTGCTTGACGCCAAGACCGGTGAGTTCACCATGGCGAATTTTTCAAAGTTCTTTTCAAAGAGCTATTATTTTGACACACTGTTTAACAGCTTTAAAATATCCATAGCGGCGACTGTCCTGTCTCTTGCGATCGGGACTCCCCTTGCCTATATTTTTACAGCGTACAAGATCAAGGGAAAAGGGCTTTTGAGCATCCTGATCGTGGTGGCGTCCATGTCGGCTCCGTTCATCGGAGCGTATTCCTGGATCCTGCTGCTGGGAAGAAGCGGTGTCATCACTACCTTCTTAAAAAATATCGGCATCACGATCCCCGATATCTACGGATTCGGCGGAATCGTGCTGGTCATGACGCTGCAGTTGTTCCCGCTGGTATTTTTATATGCCAGAGGCGCGCTGAAAAACATCGACAATTCCCTGATCGAGGCGTCCGAAAACCTGGGCTGCTCCGGCGTCCGGTGCTTTATCAAGGTAGTCGTGCCGCTCATCATGCCGACCCTTCTGGCAGCGGCTCTGCTGGTATTCATGAGAGCCTTTGCAGATTTCGGTACCCCGATGCTGATCGGTGAGGGCTTCCGTACCTTCCCGGTTGTACTGTATTCAGAATTCATCAATGAGGTGGGAGGAAACGACGGATTTGCAGCCGCGATCGCAGTCATCGCGATTGTCATTACGACTGTGGTATTCCTGGCGCAGAAATATGTTTCCAACCGGAAAGCATTTTCCTTAAACGCCCTTCATCCCATGGAGGAAAAGACCGCAAAGACCGGCTCAGGCATCCTGATGCACCTGTTTTCCTATCTTGTGATCGGGATCGCAGTCCTGCCCCAGTGCTACGTGATCTACACCTCCTTCAAGAATACCCAGGGCAAGATCTTCGTCGACGGTTATTCTTTAGAGAGCTATGTGACCGCCTTTGGGAAACTGGGCAGAAGCATCCAGAACACCATCATCATCCCGATGTTAGCCCTGGTTGTGATCATCCTGCTGGCCGTCCTGATCGCATACCTGGTAGTACGCAGGAGAAATGCATTTACCAATGTAGTGGATATCCTTTCCATGATCCCCTACATCGTACCGGGAACCGTACTTGGTATCGCCCTGCTGATCGGCTTTAACAAGCCGCCGATCCTGATCAGCGGCACCATGCTGATCATGGTGGTCGCCCTGGTGATCCGGCGTCTGCCCTACACGATCCGTTCCTCCGTGGCGATCCTGCAGCAGATCCCGATGAGCATTGAAGAAGCTGCGATCTCCCTTGGTGCATCCAAGATGAAGTCCTTTTTCCGCATCACCGTACCCATGATGACAGCCGGCATCGTATCCGGCGCGATCTTAAGCTGGGTAACGATGATCAGCGAGCTGTCCACAGCGATCATCCTTTACACCGGCAAGACCAAGACCCTGACCGTAGCCATCTACACCGAGGTCATCCGCGGCAACTACGGCACCGCCGCAGCCCTGTCCACGATCATGACCGTACTGACGGTAGCATCACTTTTGTTATTCAATGCAGTGAATGGCGGGAAAGACTTGAGCCTGTAAGTACCTGTATTAGACATTGTTTATACAAATCATGACATCCTCCGTGGTGTATGTGCATGGCTTCAAAGCTGCACGGATGGACAGATGGCGTAACCTGTAACCATGCGCGGGTGATTGTAAAGAGGGGATCATTCCCCTCCGCCATATTTGAGGTGCCTTATGCACCGCTATGCGTTCCACTAAAAAAACCTGCCACTGGCAGGTTTTTTTACACTGAGGAGAGATCGTTCACTGTAAGAATCTATCAGCCTGCGTCCTCTTGCCAATTTCCTCAGCCTAAATCTATAATGCATAAAACGGATTTATCTGATCAGGAATATTTTACTTCATAATTGACATATCTGTTATTCAGAGATATAATTTTAATATAATTCGGCAAAAAAAGAAAAATGCCGAAAAACATTTAAAATATAATTTGGAACAATGGGAATGCTTCCATCGAGGTGATATAAATGGATTATGAATTTAGACTTCCAGAAGATCAGATGATAGTTTCAGTTGATGAACTAAAAGCGGCAGGTTTTTCCCACTATAAAATCAATAAACTGGTTGAAAATGGTACGCTGCTAAAACTGAATAAGAAATATTATGAAAATACAGGCTATCGGGGGGAAGAATCGGATTTTTACTATGTTCCGGCATATGCTTCAAACGGTGTAGTCTGCCTGATGAGCGCAGCGTCTTACTATAATCTGACAACTTACAGGCCGGATTCTATAGATGTGGCTATTCAGAGAAAAGCCAAGATTTCTACGATGCCAGATTGGCCGGCGCTGTCTGTGTATTATTATGCAGATGACCGCTTTGAAATTGGAGTTGAAACGGTAAGGGAAGGCAGGAATCAATTCAAAATATATGATGTTGAAAAAACGGTTGTTGACATCGTTTATTTCCGTGAAAAGGTAGGCATTGAGGAAACAAAAGAAATACTTGTTAATTATCTCAGACGGAAAGATAGAAATCTCAACAGATTGCTGAGATATGCAGAACTTCTTAAGTGTGGAGATGTGATGAAAACATATCTGGAGGTACTTGTATGATAAGCGCAAGATCCGTAAAGGCCAGATTGAAAAATCAAGCTAAAGAAGATGGAAGAACGATGCAGGACGAATTATTGACTTATGGATTGGAGCGAGCAATCTATAGGTTGTCAATTTCAGAATATGCGGAGCGATTTACCTTAAAAGGAGGTATTTTTTTGTATGCATTGTTTGATGGGAATTTTGCGAGAGCAACAATGGATATAGACCTTCTTGCTCATCATATCCCGAATGATGCCAAAGAAATGAAGAAAGCATTCTATCATATTTTTTCCATAGAATGTGATGACGCATTACGATTTGATCTGGACTCGTTAGAAGTAATTAACATTACTGAATTTAAAGAATATCACGGTGTAAATGTTTCGATTATGGGATACTTAGACCGCACGAAAGTGCCGGTATCTATCGATATTGGATTTGGAGACGTGATTTATCCGGAGCGTATGCGAATGAGTTTTCCAGTGTTGCTGGATATGGAGGCTCCAAAAGTATATGTCTATTCAATTTATTCTGTAATTGCAGAAAAGTTTGAAGCCTTTGTATCTCTTGGTCTTGCAAATGGAAGATATAAGGATTTTTATGATATTTTTGTATTGTCAGCAAATTATAATCTGGATGGCAGTGAGTTAAAAAATGCAATTCTAGAAACATTTGCACATAGAAACACAAGTTTTGATGATATCGTTGTTTTTGAATCTGATTTTACAGAGGATCCTGTAAGACAGAGAAGATGGAAGGCGTTCGTCAAGAAAAAGAAAGCAATGATAAAAGTTGGATTTGCAGAAGCAATAGAACAATCTAAAAAGCTTTTGATGCCGATTGTAGAGGCAATAGAACAGAATAGAGAGTTTCATTGTCAGTGGAATAAAGATAGAAAAGATTGGATTTAAGTACATAGAGTCCCCTCGGACCGAAAACTCCAATGCATAAAACCAGCAAATTAAGGCAAAATAATGCTTGTACTTTCATCAATTCTGTGCTAAACTAACTGTGTTTGACTATTAGGAGGTGCATTTTGATGCTGAAGACGATTTTATCCGTGATTTTCGTTCTTATATGTGTGGCTTTGACCGTGATCGTACTGCTTCAGGAAGGAAAATCCGCAGGGCTTGGTTCCATCAGTGGTATGGCAGATACCTATTGGGGCAGGAACAAGGGCCGTTCCATGGAGGGCAACCTGGAGAAGTTTACAACATTTGCAGCGATTGCTTTTATGGTACTGGCAATCTTGATCAACGTACTGTAAGGAAAGATAAGGCACTCTTGGGAACAAGGGTGCTTTTATTTTTGCACAGGAATAAAGGAGTAATATGACAGAGGAATTATTAAAACAGAGAAAAGAAACCATGCAGAAGCTGATCCAGGATCCAACCTATGTCCCCATGAAGCTCAAGGAGCTGGCGATGCTTCTTGGCGTCCCCAGGGAACAGCGGGACGAGTTAAAAGAGGTGATGGACGCCCTGGTTGCAGAGGGAAAGGTGGGGATTTCCAAACGCGGCAAATACGGAAAACCGGAGGCCTTTGCCCTGGTGGGAACTTATACGGGCAATGCCAGAGGCTTTGGCTTCGTGACCATCGAGGGACAGGATCAGGATATCTATATTCCGTCCGACAAAAATGGCGGTGCCATGCACGGAGACCAGGTACAGCTCGTGGTGGAGCCGGCACGCTCAGGACGCAGGCCAGAGGGGACCATCGTGCGGGTGCTGGAGCATGCGAACCGGACGGTTGTAGGGTATTATCAGAAAAATAAAGGCTTTGGTTTTGTGATACCGGACAATCAAAAGATCGCTACTGATATCTTTATCCCCCAGGGCAAGGATATGGGGGCTGTGACCGGACACAAGGTGGTGGTGACCATGATAGAGTACGGCGGTGAGAGAAAGAAGCCGGAGGGCATTATCACGGAGATCATCGGCCATGTGAATGACCCGGGGACAGATATTCTGTCCATTGTGAAGGCATATAATATTCCGGAGGAGTATCCGCCGGAGGTGATGCGCCAGGTGAGCCGGATGCCGGACGGAGTACTGCCGGAGGACATGGCAGGGCGCAAAGATATCCGTGGCTGGCAGACCGTGACCATCGACGGGGAGGACGCCAAGGACTTAGACGACGCGATCACACTCAGCCGTGAGGATTATGGCTATAAGCTGGGGGTCCATATTGCAGATGTGAGCCATTATGTGACGGAGGGCAGCCCTCTTGACGAGGAGGCATTAAAACGGGGGACCAGCGTGTATCTGGTGGACCGTGTGATCCCGATGCTGCCCCACAAGCTGTCCAATGGCATCTGTTCCCTGAATGCGGGAACGGACCGTCTGGCGCTCAGCTGTATCATGGAGATCGATCCGCAGGGGCGGGTGATCGGACATGAGGTGGCGGAGACTGTGATCAATGTGGACCGCCGGATGACCTATACGGCTGTAGATGCGATCGTCACCGGGCGGGATGAGGCGGTCATGAAGGAGTATGAGGGCTTCGTGGAGATGTTTGACCTTATGAAGGAGCTGGCGGATATCCTGCGGGAGAAACGGACCCAGAGAGGCTCCATCGATTTTGATTTCCCGGAGACGAAGATCATCCTGGATGAAAAGGGAAAACCGGTGGAGATAAAGCCTTACGACCGCAATGCGGCGACGAAGATCATCGAGGACTTTATGCTGATGGCCAATGAGACTGTGGCGGAGGATTATTTCTGGCAGGAGCTGCCCTTTGTGTACAGGACTCATGACAATCCGGACCCGGAGAAGATGAAGCGGCTGGGTGTTTTTATCAACAACTTCGGCTACAGCATCCGTACCCAGAATGGGGAGGTGCATCCCAAAGAACTGCAGAAGCTCCTTACAAAGATTGAGGGGACGGAGGAGGAGGCTCTGATCAGCCGCCTGACCCTGAGGTCCATGAAGCAGGCAAAGTATATGCCCATGTGCACCGGGCATTTTGGACTGGCGGCGAAGTATTATACACACTTTACTTCCCCGATCCGGCGTTATCCCGATCTGCAGATTCACAGGATTATCAAAGAAAATCTGCATGGACGCTTGACAGAGAAGCGGATTGCACATTATGATAAGATATTGACAGGTGTGACGGTGCAGTGCTCAGTTACGGAACGGCGGGCGGAGGAGGCGGAGCGGGAGACTGTGAAGCTGAAGAAATGCGAATATATGGCAAAGCGTATCGGGGAAGTGTTCGAGGGTGTCATCTCCGGCGTCACAAACTGGGGCTTTTATGTGGAACTGCCCAATACGGTGGAGGGCCTTGTGCATGTGAGCGAGCTGCACGGCGACTACTATATATT
Organism: Clostridium sp. AN503; assembly: GCF_040719375.1. Lineage (NCBI taxonomy): Bacteria > Bacillati > Bacillota > Clostridia > Eubacteriales > Clostridiaceae > Clostridium > Clostridium sp. AN503. The sequence continues at coordinate 1,286,320 of NZ_JBFDTP010000002.1, forward strand.
TGATGAGGAGAGGATGGAACTGCGGGGAGAGACCGGCGGGGAGATCTTCAAGCTGGGTCAGAAGATCGCGGTGCAGGTGACAGGAACCGACCGATTGATGAAGACCATCGATTTTCTTCCGGCAAAGGAGGAAAACAGGGAGGAATAAAGGCGTGAAGGATGCGTTTAAACTGATTGCCAACAACAAAAAGGCATATCATGAGTATTTTATCGATGAGAAATTCGAGTGTGGGATAGAGCTGTTCGGAACGGAGGTCAAGTCCATCCGTATGGGACAGTGCAGCATCAAGGAGGCGTTTGTCCGGATCGATAAGGGGGAGGTGTATGTGTACGGCATGCATGTGAACCCTTACGAGAAGGGCAATATCTTCAATAAAGACCCGTTAAGGCCAAGAAAGCTTCTGATGCACCGGAGCGAGATTGCAAAGCTGGAGGGGAAGATCAGGGAAAAAGGCTATACCCTGGTCCCGCTCCAGGTGTATTTTAAAGGCAGTCTCGTCAAGGTGGAGATCGGGCTGGCCCGGGGCAAGAAGCTCTATGACAAGCGGCAGGATCTGGCAAAGAAGGACCAGAAGCGTGAAGTGGAGAGGGAATACAAAGAAAAACTAAGATAAGAGGGGGAACTAAAATGGTATTTGAACCGGATGCAAAGCTGAAGAAAAAGATGGATAAGGACGGAAGCGTACTAAAGTACATGTACGGCGTGGGCGGCGCAGGCAAGGGGCTGATCGCCGGCGGCGGAATGTTTTCAGCGATCGGTGTGCTGCTCGTATTTGCGCTGAAGTCGATCGACATGCATATGGCGCTGATCACCGGGGCCGGGTGCGTGGTACTGGGGCTCCTTATGGTCGTGGGGGGCATGGCGCTCCAGAACCGGAAGATGAACCGCTGGCTGCATACATACTGTAAAACGACCGGATTATCAGAAGAGGAGATCCACAATGCAGATGCAGAATTCAAGCAGCCGGGTACGGTACTGTTTGCGCTTGAAAAGGGGAAAGATAACAACAGTTTGAAAAAGATGGGTTTTATCACTCCGCACTACATAAAGTTTCCAGGGATCACCCCGTCTTTAGCGCGTCTTGAGGATGTGGTTGCGTGCTTTTATACCAAAAAGTTTCTCTGTAAGGACGGAGGGTATGATAAAGTTCTGACTGCGTATTCCAGGGACAAAAAAATGGCATTCATGTTTACGAACCCTAACGAAAAGGCGGCGCAGGAGATTGTGGATACCATTGCAAAATATAATCCGATGATCATTCATCATCATCATTTTCAATATGGGGACAGAGCCTACGATGCGGCAAGGGATATGGATGAGGTGATCAGGCTTCATGACCAGATCCGCGCAGAACGGGGGTCTGCAGGGACAGGACGATGAAATTTACAGAGCTGAAATGTTCCGCATGCGGCGGAACCATGAAAATTGACAAACAGAATCCCAATTATGCGGTCTGTGAATATTGCCGCAGCAGATTTACTGTTGAGTGGGATATGACGCCACTGAACGGAACGATTCCGGGTGACGGAGATGGGATCCCTCATTTAACGCCGCTCAAGGAAAAGATCGACTATGTGCCGATCGAACCAGTAGAACACAAGGGCAATGGATGGGGACCGTATGGCTGGAAAAGGATCACCGCTGTGGTCTCGGTTGCGATTGTGCTCTTAGCCATATACTACGGGCCAAAGATCTATGCAAGATACCAGATGGACCATGCATCGTCAGAGGTTGGAAATGATATAGCAGGAGCTTTGGGGAATGAAGAAGAGGTGCAGCCGGCGGTAGAAGCACATCCCTTAGGCGGCATTCTGGAAGCCTTTGCCAGCCAGGTTTTTGACCGCCCGGCGGGGCAGCTCACGGATGTTGATCTGGCAAAGATCAAGTGGCTGGAGATCCAGACAGGCGCGGATGACAGAAAGTTCGGTTACAGTTTTTCCGATCCATGGGAGGATCCGGAGGCGGCGCTCACCTGGATCAGTTTTCCGAAAGAGGAATTTTATGAGGTGGATCTGTCATGCCTTCCGGCCTTTACCGGCCTTAAGCGGTTAAAGACAAACACCAGTATCCGGGCGGAGAATCTGGAAGGGCTGTCCCTTCAGGGAATCAGCGGTTATTTTGACAGCCTGGAGGCAGTCGCAGCCGTAACAGGGAACCCCGGGGAGCTTCGCCAGCTTACCATGCGGGGGGATAAGCTGTCCCTTCAGGGGGCGGAACAGTTCCCGAAGCTGGAAGAACTTAATATGAACTGCGATCAGATCGATGATCCCAAGATGCTGGTGAATATGAAGTCTCTGAGGACCGTTTCGGTTGATATGTATGACAGCGGTATGGATTTTTCCATATTTGGGATGATGCCATGGCTGGAAAAGCTGACGATCAGCTCCGAAAAGGTGCGTGACCTGAATTTCGTATCCGGGATGGAAGGGCTGAAGGAGTTTCATATTACCTACGGCACATTTTTGACGCTGGATCCCTTGAAAGACCTCACGGGGCTTGAGGCGTTCACTGTAGAGCGGTGCGATGAGCTGAAGGATATGTCGGCGCTCTCCGGTCTGACAGGTTTAAAGCGGCTGAGCATAGACCTGCCCTATCAATGTCCCATACCGGACTTGAGCGGCCTTACGGCGATGGAAGAGCTGTATCTGTCCGGGTTTGACAATACGGGATTTTTGAGGAACATGACGGCACTGAAGACGCTGACCCTGGACGGATGCAGGGTGGACGCGCCGTCTGACTTTGAAGGTCTGGTGAATTTGACGACATTAAACTGTACATCCTTTGCGGCGACGGCGCGGGATTATGGTTTTATCACAAGGCTTCCGGCGCTGGAACAGTTAAATCTGCGCGGGACAGCTACCTATCAGGACATTTCCGGGATCTTCAACCTGCCGACATTAAAGCATTTGGACATCAGCGGAATGCAGTGCGAGATCAATTTTGACCGGATCCAGGAAAACACATCGCTGGAATCACTGGCGATCGATAAGCTCAAGCTTTATAAAAATGTGGATGTCCGCGGAGGCGGCGGTATCTACTCCGTAAACTGGGATGATGTGAGCCTGGTGGATAACCTGTCCTTTTTAGGAAGGTTAAAAGGCCTTCGAAGTCTGAGTATCCGGGAAAATGAGCTGGTGGATGTGAGTTTTGCCGCCTCTTTAGAGGCCTTGGAGGAGATCGACTTCTCTGACAACTATGTCACGGATCTGGCTCCGCTTTCCGCGCTCAAGATGCTCAAGAAAGTCAATTGTGCTGAAAACCCCATATCCAATTATGAGGTTCTAAAAGAATCAGTGCGCATTATACGGGAATAAAAAACTGCTGTCAGGCGATAGGGTGCCTGACAGCAGTTTTTATTCCGCATTCTGTATGGACAGCAGATCTGAGGGGGAATCCAGACGATAGTCCGCATCGATCGTTTTATCCAGGCAGCCCCACAGGGCCAGTGCAAAATCCACGTGGGCGCTTCTGGCGCATTGGGAGTCGTAGATGCTGTCGCCGATATAGAGGATCTCACTGCTGTCGGTTCCGGTCAGCTCCATGTATTTGAGGAGCGGTTCCGGCGAGGGCTTGTGGCAGACTGTGTCACTGGCACAGACTATGGTCTTAAAATAAGGAGTAAGCCCAAGGCGCCCAAAATCGAGGGCAAGCTCATCCTGCGTCTCAGAAGTCACTACGCCAAGCTCACATCCGGACCGGAGCAGTGCGTCAAGGACTTCCGTAATGCCTGCAAATATATGGATGGTGTGGCGGTAGGCGCCCATGTTCTCCTCCCACAGCGCCATGGAAGCTTCAACGTCCGGAAGTTTCAACTCCTTTAGGGTGTCTCTTCCGGGGATTCCCAGGGAAAATGTAAGTCCGTCAGTTTCATATTCAGTTCCCGTGACGGTTTTTAACGTGTCGCGCAGGGATAACAGGACCGCTTCTTCTGTAAAGATCAGAGTTCCGTCTATGTCAAATATAATCTGTTTATACCTCATGGTATCCTCCTGATTTCCTGTAATAAATATGGAACTATTATAACACAGAGACGGCTGTTGGAAAAGAAAAATCGCCGTAAGGATCAAATGGAGGGATCATTTGGAAACCCTCCGCACAGGTTATAACAGAGACAGCAGCCAGAAAAACAGGTTATGCCAGCCATAAGGGAACGGTATAATAAAAATCAAAAACAACCATTGATTTTGCAGGGTAATAAGACTATAATGATTCTCAACACAGATATCTCATTACGGAATGGAGGAAGCAGTATGGAAAAGAAGAATTTGGACTGGAGCAATATCGGATTCAGCTATATGCCGACGGATATGCGGTATGTTGCAAATTATAAAGATGGAAAGTGGGATGAAGGCGGCCTGACTTCAGATTCCAACGTGGTGATCAATGAATGCGCAGGGATTCTGCAGTACTGTCAGGAATGCTTTGAGGGGCTGAAGGCCTATACAACCGAGGACGGCAGTATCGTTACCTTCCGGCCGGACTTAAACGCGGAACGTATGATGGATTCCGCAGCATGGCTGGAGATGCCGCCATTTCCAAAGGAGCGGTTCTTAGAGGCTCTGGACGAGGTGGTGAAGGCCAATACCGCCTGGGTTCCGCCCTTTGGAAGCGGCGCGACCTATTATATCCGCCCATATATGTTTGCATCTGGCCCGGTGATCGGCGTAAAGCCGTCTGACGAATATCAGTTCCGCATGTTTGGAACTCCGGTAGGACCGTATTTTAAAGGAGGCGTGAGACCGCTGACTCTCTGTGTCAGCGATTTTGACCGTGCGGCTCCCCGCGGGTCCGGTCATGTGAAAGCGGGGCTTAACTACGCTATGAGCCTGCATGCGTCTATGACAGCTCATGCGGCAGGATATGATGAGAATGTATTTTTGGATCCGGCGACCAGGACCTGCATTGAGGAGACCGGCGGAGCCAACTTCCTCTTTATCACGAAGGACAACGAGGTGGTGACGCCCAAGTCAGACTCCATCCTGCCATCCATCACCAGACGTTCCCTGGTCTATGTGGCAGAGCATTACCTGGGACTTAAGGTGTCCCAGAGACAGGTGAAGCTCTCAGAGCTTTCAGATTTTGCAGAGTGCGGCCTGTGCGGTACGGCAGCTGTGATATCCCCGGTTGGGAAGATCGTAGATCACGGCAGGGAGATCTGCTTCCCCAGCGGCATGACCGAGATGGGGCCGGTGACCAGGAAGCTCTATGACACTCTCACGGGCATCCAGATGGGCAGGATCGAGGCTCCGGAGGGCTGGATCCGCAAAATGGTATAGGCCCGCAAATATGCATTCCAATTCCTCTCAAGATGGTTTATAATAGAATCAGAAGAGAAAGACGCGTGATTTGTTTCAGTGAGAGGGGGGGATCGCATGAAGTGGAATCCGGTAGTTGCGATTGGCAGACAGTTTGGGAGCGGCGGACATGAGATTGGCGAGCGTGTGGCAAAGGAGCTGGGAATCCCTTGCTATGACCGTGAGCTGGTAGACCAGGCTTCTGAGAAGCTTGGGGTGGACCAGTATGATTTGGAGCAGGTGGACGAGGCGTCTTTGAATGAATTTTTGGCGTCTTATCAGATTCCGGCAGATTCTAATCCTGTCACGGGATATGGTTTGACGCTGAATGACAGTCTATATCTGGCCCAATGCGGGATCATCGAGAGCCTGTCCATGAAGGGTCCCTGTGTGATCGTAGGCCGCACTGCGGAGACAGTCCTGCAGAACAACCCGAAGTGTATCAGTATTTTTATTTCCGCATCGAAGGAAGACCGTATCAGGCGGATCGCTGCCCGCTATGGGCTTTCGGATCGTGAGGCAGCCGATGCAGTGCGCCGTGTGGACAGGAAGCGGAAGTTCTACTATGAGAGCCATACCGACAAGACCTGGGGCAGCCCGGATTCTTATCAGGTGATGCTGAACGTAAGCCTGCTTGGTATGGAGCGTACTGTGGACTGTATCAAGGCTATTTACCGGCAGATCAGCGGGAGCGGGCCGGAAAACTAAGATATGGAGCAACAGCTCAGACGGCGGAGGATATGCCGCCTGAGCTGTTACAATATGGAAATGTTGTAAGAATAACGTAAGCACAGGCATCTTGACATCGCCGCCCGCCGGTGTTACAATAAGGTTCCACCGATGAGTCGCGGTGAACCAGTGAGGGGTTGTACTGGTTTCGACGGGGGTCATGCAGCTGGTGAAGCTATCCGCATGCGGTGCGTTAAACGGCAAAATTAAAATTAAACGCTGAAGACAATTTAGCATACGCAGCCTAATGGCTGCTGTCAGCCTTAGTGCACTCACACATTAAGAATCTGGCATCGACTATGTGAGAAACGACTTACACTAAGCTTTGCGTGTATGGGCGTATCATGAAGCTACTGAAACCGTAAGGGTGTCTGTTCCCGTGCGGCAGAGGGAAAGTTAAATAACCGACTATGATAGTAGAAGAACAGGGAATTGGTTTTCGGACAGGGGTTCGATTCCCCTCAGCTCCACTTAAAAAAAGCCATAAGGATAGATGTTGTTTCTTTCAACACCTATCCTTATGGCTTTTTTGTACTGGATTGTACTGGACTAATATTAAAACGAAGACAAAGCTACGAAAACCCCAGTTTATGCAGCTCATCCATAAATATGTTCATTTTTACGGGCCGCAGAACCAGAGTTACGCTCTGCGGGACCTCCATGCCTGGCTGCAGGCCGGTGAAGCTTTTTCTGCCAACATAACAAAAATACTCGATATCTTCCAGCAATGATTTCGCCATGTTTATCGAGGCGCCGGCCAGACCACTTAAATTGCCGGGCATATTTGTGGTTCGGAATTCAAGTCCCCAGTATAAGATCTGAGCGTATACCGATGTAATGTCATTAGAAGCCCTGACTAGTCCAGCGGCATCGCCTGGTAAACCGGGCAGACCCAGTGCCTTTTGCAGATCACAGGAAAAAATGCGGTTCAGGGAAGCGGTACATTCCGGAAGCTTCTGTAGTTTTTGGTTCATCCACTTTATGTAAGGCAGCAGGTTCCTTTCAGATTCGTTCCCCAAAAACGGTATGGGACTGAATAATTCCGTTTTGAGCCCGTGTGCCTTATGGATACCGGAAGCGATCACGGCAAAAATCAGTTTGTGTTCCCAGGCATAGGGCCTTGCGGAAAGAATGTGCTGGATCTCGCCATCTAAACTGGTGCTGAGTGATATCTCATCATCTATTAGAGAAGAACCGCAATAATCGCAAATGCCATAATGCAAAGACGCTTCATAATGTACGGGGGCGCCGCAGTTTTTACAAATATATGTTTTCAAAATACAGTATCCTTCTTTCTATGATTGGCATATGGCTATTATAGCAGATGATATGGTGATTTTCCATATATTTGGATTGGTAACGGCTGATCATGTATTACCCTGGATTTCCGGCTCGTCAGTAGGACCAGGGGATACGGGCCCTGGCCTCTGCCGGAAGGGCGTATCCCGGTCCTCCGGCTTTTTGGACAGCTGCTCATTTATATACTGCCTTCCGCGCATCAGCCTCATGCGGCAGGCGGGTTCTGAGATTCCCAGGATCTGGCTGACCTCCTTCATTGGTCTCCCCTGGATCAGGTAAAGCAAAAAGATGATCATCCAGTCATTTTTCATTGCTTTCAATATATCCAGGATCTCCTGGCGTTTTTGGCGTTCCAGCACGATATCAAGCGGATTTTTCTCTGGCGGCGTACCCAGGGATTTCCCTTCCACGGCTAGGATGGCGGAATCTACATAGATGACAGGATGGGTGCCTTGTCTTCTGAAATAGTCGGTACAGAGATTGCGTATGATCCGGGCAAGCGACGCCCGTATCTTGTATTCCGGCCATGTGACCGGATAATGGGTATAAAAAGACGTGAAGGTTTCCTGCACCAGGTCATCGATCTCGTCGTATGGAATGGATTTACGGCTGGCGATCAGACGCAGCAAGGGCATGTAGCGGTCGTATATAGCGCGAAATCTCTCTTCTGTATTTTCCATGCTTCTTCCCCCTCGTCTTATTTCTGGTTACATTTTATCACATGCAGTCATATTTTGAGTTGATATGTTGAACCAGCCTTAATGTCAGTTGCCAATGAAAAATTCCTGCAGCTTGCCATTTTGATGAATCCGCGTTAAAATAATACCAGTATATGATTTGGAATGGAGATGCGGTTATGCAGGAGCAGGGGGAGTCAAGAAACGATTTTTCCAAGGGCAGTATTATCATGAATATTTTGAATCTGGCAGTGCCGATGACGCTGGCACAGCTGATCAATGTGCTCTACAATATAGTGGACAGGATCTATATTGGACGCATACCGGGGCATGACACCCTGCCGCTCACGGGCCTGGGCCTGTGCCTGCCTATTATTTCCATGGTGATCGCCTTTGCCAACCTGTTCGGGATGGGCGGCTCTCCGCTGTGCTCCATTGAGCGCGGACGGGGACGCAACGATGAGGCGGAGCGGATCATGGGGAATTCGTTTTGTCTTCTTCTGGTATTTGGCGTGGCGCTTACGGTTCTGGGGCTGATCTTTAAGCGTCCGATGCTGTATCTGTTCGGCGCCAGCGACCAGACCTTTCCCTATGCGGACAGTTATGTGAGCATTTACCTGCTGGGCAGCACCTTTGTGATGATCGGACTTGGGATGAACAGCTTTATCAACTCACAGGGATTTGGGCGTGTGGGGATGATGACGGTCCTTTTGGGGGCTGTCACCAATATCATCCTGGACCCTGTCTTCATCTTTGCGCTGAATATGGGGGTTCAGGGGGCGGCGCTTGCGACAGTGATCTCCCAGGGATTGAGCGCGGCCTGGATCGTATGGTTTTTGACAGGAAAGAAGACGATCCTGAAGCTGAGAGTCTCCTGTATGAGGCTTAAGAAGGAGCGTGTGAAAAATATCGTAGCGCTGGGATTTTCCGGATTTACCATGGCGATCACCAACAGCCTGGTGCAGATCATGTGCAACGCCACGCTCCAACAGTATGGAGGGGATCTTTATGTGGGCGTTATGACCGTGATCAATTCGGTGCGGGAGGTGGTGTCCATGCCGGTTCAGGGTATCACCAACAGCGCCCAGCCGGTCATGGGCTTTAACTATGGAGCAGGAGAGTACCGGCGGGTGAAAAAAGCCATTGCTTTCACATCAGTAAGCGCCATTGTCTATACCACATTTATGTGGATGCTGATCCATGGATTTCCAGAGTTTTTTATCCGTATTTTTAACAAGGATGCGGACCTGGTGGCGGCGGGGGTTCCTGCCATGCAGATTTATTATTTTGGTTTTTTCCTGATGTCTCTGCAGTTCTCAGCCCAGGCGGTGTTTGTGGCGTTGGGTAAGGCCAGGCGCGCGATCTTTTTCTCGATCTTTCGGAAGGTGATCATCGTGATACCGCTGACATGGCTGCTCCCTCAGATCGGAGGGCTTGGCACCAACGGCGTATTTGCTGCGGAGCCGGTTTCCAATCTTGTGGGCGGATTGGCGTGCTTTATCACGATGCTGGTCACTCTGCTTCCGGAGCTTCGTGAGGAACCTGCCGGTATTGACAAAAAACGGCTTGTGCCTTAAGATTCAATAGAGAATGCCCGGCATTGGAAACGCCGGCAAAGAATACGTGGGGACGGGATATGAAAAAGAACAAAAGATACCGGAAAATATGTGCGGCGGCGTTGGCTGGCATTCTGCTGGCAGGCTCCTGTCTGCTGCAGAATGCGGAGGCGGCGCCGCCGTCTTATTTAAAGGCAGCCACCTATGTGTCGGACGCCTGGGTCTCCAATTTCTGGAATACGGAAAGTGACCATATGGAGGAGGAGCTGGCGCAGATTGCGGCAGACGGATTCAACAGCATTATTCTCGTGATTCCGTGGCGGGAATTCCAGCCGACGATGGTTCCCATAGCGTACAATGACTACGCCTTTAAAAAGTTTGATAAGGTGATGCGTGCTGCGGACAATCAGGGGCTTGGTGTGGAGCTGCGGATCGGCTACACCTGGGATTATTACGGGGACGACGCATCTGCCCTCCGGTTCCGTGAGCTTTTGCGGGACGCAGGCGCAAAAGAGGCGTGGATGGATTATGCCAGGAAGCTGTACCAGATCGCATCGGCATATCCCTGTTTTCATGGCGGATTCATTACCTGGGAGGATTTCTGGAACTATGTTGAGGACGCTTCCGGGTTCGGTACCGGCCAGTACAGCCGGGACGAAGCGAAGAAGATCGGATATCAGTCCTATTTAAAAGAGCATTACACTCTGGAGGAGCTGAATGAGAGCTACCGTCCGTCTGAGCCGTTTACCAGCTATTCGGACGTGTATATCCCACGCAGGAGCCAGTATGCGTATAAGTTGTTTTATGAGTTTTATGATGATTTTCTGCTGGGGCTTCTTAAAGATACCCAGAAGGTGTTCCCGAACCTGTCCATGGAGGTCCGTCTGGATGTGGATCCGGTGGACAGTAAGGACGGTTCCGGAGGAAAAGAGGGGGTACCCCATTACCAGACGTTCTCCTGCGGGGATTCTGCGTACACCTCTTTGATGTACAGCGTGTCTATGGGACACGATTTTAACCAGAGCATCTCTGCGGCGGAAGCGATCAAGACGATGAACGAACAGCTTGCTGTGGTCCGGGAACATAACGGGGGCAAGCCGATCTTTATTGACCAGCTGCTTTATATGGACGCGACGGAGAATTTCAGTCACAATGCGCGGCTGCACGAGTCTCACCGCGGTCCGTTTTTGACAGCTCTGCCGGACACGCTCCGGACTTATACCAATGGATACGCCATATGGACGTATCGGAATTATACCAACAATCCGGTCTATAACAGCCAGTTTGCACTGGGAGCCCGCGGCTGGGAGGTGAGCCGGGGGACGACCACAGAGCGAAACGGAAGTACCATGATGAGGCTGCAGGCAGGCGGTAAGATCTCGCAGAAGGTCGGTCACCGCATTTCCGGACGGAATACCCATGAGAACCATGTGCGGTTTACCGTGGACAGCGATGCACCGGCAACTGTGACGGTGACTCTGGGCAGGACCAGCAGGCAGGTGGAAGTGGATGGCGCTCAGCAGTTTGATATCAACTTTGGCGAGGTGAGTTATTACGAGGTCAGCTTCAGCACGGACGGTGAGGTGTACCTCGATAATATCCATGTCTATAATTTTGTCCAGGACGGGCAGCTTTATGATATTGACGGCAATGAACTGAGCTGTCTGCCGTCCATGCGGACGCTGAACGGGTCCATGAACTGATGCTGCCCGGTCCCCCGCCTGCCGCCGCTGCAAATTGCGGAAACTCAGGGTGAATTTTACCTTGACATATTTTTAAGCAGTGCTATAATCAGATTCAGATATGATAATGCGTTGATGAGACCAGTAGCCTGATGGAAGCGCTCAGAGAGAGGTGCATTTGGTGTGAGCACCTTGCGGGGAGATCGGGGGAAGACCAGCTCGGAGCGGTCCTTAATCGGACACGGTGACACCGTTATCGTCAGAATGAAGAGGTTACAGGCAGCTATTTGGATGCAGCCGGTAGCAAGCAGGGTGGAACCGCGACAGACACGACAGAACGTGTATCGTCCCTTACTATGTATCAGTTGATTTGTGATACATGGTAAGGGGCTTTTTTGATTCAACAGTATAAATTCAGAAGGAGAATGAGAGATGAAGATTACCTTAAAAGATGGAAGTGTGAAAGAGTATGCAGCCGCGATGACAGTGATCGATATTGCAGCGGATCTAAGCGAGGGGCTGGCGCGCATGGCATGTGCCGGGGAGGTTGACGGCAATGTGGTGGATCTGCGGACTGTGGTGGACCAGGACTGCGAGGTGAACATCCTGACAACGAGAGATAAGGCGGGGCTGGCGGCCTACCGCCATACCTGCAGCCACGTGCTGGCGGAAGCGGTGAAGAACTTATACCCGGAGGCAAAGCTGGCGATCGGTCCGTCCATTGACACCGGGTTCTACTATGATTTTGATATGCCGTCCTTAAGCCGCGAGGATCTTGATAAGATCGAGGCTGAGATGAAGAAGATCATCAAGAAGGGGGAAAAGATCGAGCGTTTCACTCTGGAGCGGGATGAGGCGATCCGGTATATGGAGGAAAAGGGCGAGCCGTACAAGGTGGAGCTGATCAAAGACCTGCCGGAAGGGGAGACGATCTCCTTCTACAGCCAGGGTGAGTTCACGGATCTGTGTGCAGGCCCCCATCTGATGAGTACAAAACCGATCAAGGCGTTCAAGCTGATCTCTTCCTCAGGCGCGTACTGGAGGGGCAGCGAGAAGAATCAGATGCTGACCCGTGTATACGGTACGGCCTTTGCAAAGAAAGAGGAGCTGGAAGAATATCTGACCTATCTGGAAAATGTAAAAAAGCGTGACCACAATAAGCTGGGACGTGAGCTGGAGCTGTTCACCACAGTGGACGTGATCGGCCAGGGCCTGCCGCTCCTTATGCCAAAGGGAGCAAAGATCATCCAGACCATGCAGCGCTGGATCGAGGACGAGGAAGAAAAACGCGGTTACATGAGGACCAAAACGCCTCTGATGGCCAAATCGGATCTGTACAAGATCTCCGACCACTGGGGCCATTACAAGGAAGGGATGTTCGTGCTGGGAGATGAGGAAAAGAACGAGGAAGTATTTGCACTGCGCCCCATGACCTGTCCGTTCCAGTACTATGTGTACAAGGCGAGCCAGAAATCCTACCGCGACCTGCCCTGCCGTTATGGGGAGACCTCCACTCTGTTCCGGAATGAGGATTCCGGCGAGATGCACGGCCTGACCCGCGTCCGTCAGTTTACCATCTCCGAGGGACATCTGGTGATCCGCCCGGATCAGCTGGAGGAGGAGTTCAAGGGCTGTGTGGATCTGGCAAAATACTGCCTGACCACCCTGGGACTGCAGGATGATATCACCTTCCGCATGTCCAAATGGGACCCGGAGAATCCGGACAAATACTTGGGAACGCCGGAGCTTTGGGATCAGGTTGAAAATATGATGCGCACGATCCTGGACGACATCGGGATCGAGTATACCGAGGAGAAGGGCGAGGCCGCTTTCTATGGCCCGAAGCTGGATATCCAGGCGAAAAATGTGTATGGCAAGGAAGACACCATGATCACGATCCAGATCGATATGTTCCTGGCAGAGCGTTTCGATATGACCTATATCGATAAGGATGGTGAGAAGAAGCGTCCGTACATCCTGCACAGGACTTCCATGGGCTGCTACGAGAGGACCCTGGCATGGCTGATTGAAAAATACGAGGGAGCCTTCCCGACTTGGCTGTGCCCGGAGCAGGTGAGAGTACTTCCGATCTCTGACAAATATCTGGACTATGCAGGGAAAGTGGAGGAGCAGCTCAAGGCGAACGGCATACTCTGCACGGTGGACCGCCGGTCGGAGAAGATCGGCTATAAGATCCGTGAGACCCGTATGGAGAAGATTCCCTACATGCTGGTAGTCGGCCAGAAGGAAGAAGAGGACGGGACGGTGTCCGTCCGCAGCAGGTTCCTCGGGGATGAAGGCGCGAAGCCGCTGGATGAGTTTATCGATACGGTCTGCAAAGAGATCAGGACGAAAGAGATCAGGAAAGTAGAAGTACAGCCGGAGCAGAAATAGAGGAGATCATAGAATGAAGATTACGTTAAAAGATGGCAGTATAAAGGAATACGCTGCGCCAGTGTCAGTACTGGATGTGGCGAAGGATCTAAGCGAAGGTCTTGCGCGCATGGCGTGCGCAGGCGAAGTGAACGGAGAGGCCGTGGACTTGAGAACGGTGCTGGATCAGGACTGTGCGCTCAATATCCTGACAGCCCGGGATGAAAAAGGCCTTGCCGCTCTGCGCCATTCTGCCAGCCATGTGATGGCCCAGGCGATCAAACGTCTGTATCCGGGGGCAAAGCTGGCGATCGGCCCGTCCATTGCAGACGGATTTTATTACGATATGGATTTTGAGACCCCGATCACAGCGGAGGATTTAGAGAAGATCGAAGGGGAGATGAAAAAGATCGTCAAGGAGGCTCTGCCGATCGAGCGGTTTACCCTGCCGAGGGCAGAGGCGATCGCATTTATGAGCGAAAAGGATGAGCTCTATAAAGTAGAGCTCATCGAGGATCTGCCGGAGGGCGAGGAGATCAGCTTCTACAGGCAGGGAGAGTTTACCGACCTTTGCGCCGGCCCCCATCTGATGAATACAAAAGATATAGGAAAGGCATATAAGCTGCTTAGTATCGCAGGTGCATACTGGAGAGGCGATGAGCACAACAAGATGCTGACCCGCATCTATGCTACGGCATTTGCAAAGAAGGAAGAGCTGGAAGCTTATCTGACCATGATGGAGGAGGCGAAGAAGCGCGACCACAGGAAGTTGGGCAGAGAGCTGGGACTTTTCATGATGCATGAGGCTGGACCGGGATTCCCGTTTTTCCTGCCGAAAGGTATGGTGCTCAAAAATACGCTTCTGGATTACTGGCGTGAGATCCACAAAAAGGCAGGCTATGTGGAGATATCCACTCCGGTGATCTTAAACCGCAGTCTGTGGGAGACCTCCGGCCACTGGGATCATTATAAGGATAATATGTATACCACGGTCATCGATGAGCAGGACTACGCCATCAAGCCGATGAACTGCCCGGGCGGCGTTCTGGCTTATGCCTCTGAGCCTCGTTCCTACCGGGATCTGCCGCTGCGCATGGGCGAGCTTGGGCTGGTGCACCGCCACGAGAAATCCGGCCAGCTTCACGGCCTGATGCGTGTGCGCTGCTTTACCCAGGACGATGCCCACATTTTCATGACTCCGGATCAGATCAAGGACGAGATCAAGGGAGTGGCACGGCTGATCGACAGCGTTTACAAGCTGTTTGGATTCGAATACCATGTAGAGCTTTCCACCAGGCCGGAGGACAGCATGGGCAGCGACGAGGACTGGGAGATGGCTACCGACGGCCTGCGCAGTGCGCTGGATGAGCTGGGGCTTGACTATGTGGTCAACGAGGGCGACGGCGCATTCTACGGGCCGAAGATTGATTTCCATCTGGTGGACGCCATTGGAAGGACCTGGCAGTGCGGGACGATCCAGCTGGATTTCCAGCTTCCCCAGCGTTTTGAGCTGGAATATATCGGCGCAGACGGGGAGAAGCACCGCCCGATCATGATCCACCGGGTTGCTTTTGGCTCCATTGAGCGGTTTATCGGTATCCTGATCGAGCATTTTGCAGGCGCATTCCCGACCTGGCTGGCTCCGGTGCAGGTGAAAGTCCTGCCGATCTCCGACAAATACTTAGATTATGCAGGCAAGGTAAAAAAAGAGCTGGATGACGCAGGCATCCGCGCAGAACTGGATACCCGTTCCGAGAAGATCGGCTACAAGATCCGCGAAGCGCAGAAGAGCAAGATCCCTTATATGCTGGTGGTCGGCCAGAAAGAGGAGGAGGACGGCGTTGTGGCGGTCCGCAGCCGCTTTAAAGGCGATGAAGGACAGAAAGCCCTGGATGCATTTGTTTATGAAATAAAAGAAGAGATAGCGAAAAAAGAAATCCGGAAAATGGAAGTGAACCAGGGATAAATTCTTTCAGATAAATGCATACTAACCTTGATATTGGATGATATCAACATTCTACAAATCAAGGAGGTATGCATTTATTATGACCAAATTAGAGTGCAGCGTAACAAACTGTCTCCACAACTCCGATCACTGCTGCTGCAAGCAGGCGATCATCGTGGACGGACATGAAGCTAAGGAAAAATGTGAAACCTGCTGCGGAAGCTTCGATGAAAACCGCGAAGGCTTTTTCAAAAACGTATTTAAGACCCCGGAGAGCCGTCTGGAGATCGATTGTGAGGCAGTAAAATGCATTTACAACGAGAACCGTCACTGTGTAGCAGAGCACATTGGAATCGCAGGAGACGGGGCAAGCAAAGCAGAGCACACGGAGTGCGCGACATTTAAGGCACGGTAGGCATGGCAGTGCCGGGGAATGGTCATGGCTGTTTCCCCGGTTACATAAAAAACGGGGAAATTGCTGATGAAGTAAAAAAAGTCCTTGACATTTCCAAAGGAAGATAGTATAGTAAATAAAGTTGTGAAAACAACAACAGGAAAGTAGGTATCCACCTCACCTCGGCACGAGCAAGTGACCCTGGTTCATAGTTAAGAAACACGGATAAGCGGCGGCGACGTCCTATGTGATACTTGATACTTAGAGGGTGGATAGAATATTCTATCTACTTTTTTTACGCTCCGGCGTAAGGAAAGACCGGCGTTGACGGTTTTTCAAAAGCAGTGAAACAAAACATGCAGAATTCTATTAGGAGGTGCACGACAATTAGCGATTTAATGATTAACGAACAGATTCGTGACAAAGAAGTTCGATTGATTGGTGAGAACGGGGAGCAGCTGGGAATCCTGCCACTCATAGACGCGCTCAAGATGGCGCGGGAGGCAGAGCTTGACTTAGTAAAGATTGCGCCGACGGCAAAGCCACCGGTTTGTAAGATCATCGATTACGGCAAGTATCGTTACGAACTGGCAAGAAAAGAAAAAGAAGCTAAGAAAAAACAGAAGGTAATCGAGGTAAAGGAAGTGCGGTTATCCCCGAACATCGACACCAATGACTTGAACACCAAGATGGGTGCGGCACGGAAGTTCCTTGAAAAGGGCGATAAAGTCAAAGTTACCTTACGTTTCCGTGGTCGTGAGATGGCACATATGTCCAAGTCCAGATATATCCTGGATGATTTTGCCGAGAGCTTAAAGGACATTGCAACCATCGACAAGCCTTCCAAGGTAGAAGGAAGAAGCATGGTTATGTTTTTAACTGCTAAAAAGTAAACGTAAGATTGATTAAGGAGGAAGAACAATATGCCTAAATTAAAAACAAGCAGAGCAGCTGCAAAACGTTTCAAAAAGACCGGTACCGGTAAGCTGGTAAGAAATAAAGCATACAAGTCTCACATCTTAACTAAGAAGTCTACCAAGAGAAAGAGAAATCTTAGAAAAGATATCGTTACGGACGGCACCAACGCTAAAGTAATGAAGAAGATTTTACCATATCTGTAATAGACTGATTCGTGTAAGAAGGAGGAAAAAACCGATGGCAAGAATTAAAGGCGGTATGAACGCGAGAAAGAAACACAACAGAGTGCTGAAGATGGCAAAAGGCTACAGAGGCGCACGTTCCAAACAGTATAGAGTAGCAAAGCAGTCCGTTATGAGAGCGCTGACCAGCTCTTATGCAGGCCGCAAAGAGAGAAAGAGACAGTTCCGTCAGCTGTGGATCGCACGTATCAACGCAGCAGCAAGGATCAACGGCCTGTCCTATTCCAAGTTCATGTACGGCTTAAAGCTGGCTGGTGTTGAGATGAACCGCAAGGTCCTGTCCGACATGGCGATCAACGACGCAGAAGGCTTTGCAAAGCTGGCTGAACTGGCAAAGTCCAAAGTGGCTTAATCATAGTAAAACGCAAAGGAGGTTCCTCAGAGGGACTTCCTTTTTTGATGCGTTTTTATTGCATTAAAGATATGGAAATGCTATAATTGGTTAACAGATTATGTGTTTGCAGGTTATGGGAGAAGGAGACGTAAAATGCGCAAAGCGGTTTGGAAAAGCGTGCGGCACTGGTGGCAGTGGGCACTGATCCTATTGATATCCTTTGCGGTCATGAGCGGCGGTTACTGGCTGTTTTACCGCAGTATCGGACAGGCAGTTTACTCCACGACGCTCTCATTTATGGAACAGATCGCGGATCATGACCACCTGAATATAATCAATCAGATGGACAGCAAGTGGGAGTATCTTAAGACGATCCTTAAACGCATCGAAGCAACAAGAGACAGCCAGATCGAGGATGTGGTCTACAACCTGGGCGTTGAATCCAATATGACGACCTTTGATACGCTTTATCTGATCACTGAGGATGAAGATGTATACAGCAGTTCTTATTTAAAAACCTCCCTTGAGAAGATGCCATGGGCGGAGGACTTCCGGAATGCCGGCAGCAATTTTGTGACCAGGTATGATGAAGTCACACGTGAACGGTGGGGCGAGTTTTTGGTCTATGGAGTACGGCTCCAGGTTCCGGTCCAATGCGAAGAGAAAAAGATAAGTGGTGCAGTTGGCCTTGTGCCAATCTCGGAGATCGCGGACCAGATGCGGATGGAGAGCTTTGACGGGCGCGGATTTGCTGTTGTCATGCAGAAGTCCGGTGATATTATCACGGCCAGTCAGCAGTACCTTACATCGGATAATAATTTTTTGTCCCCCTTAGAAGCTGCACAGTTTAAGAATGGCAGCTCTTTAGAGGCCTGCCGTCAGGCGGTGCAGAGCGGCGAGACGCTGTTTATTGAATACAGTCTGAACGGCGACGCTTATTATGCCTTGTTTCAATCTCTGGATCATCACAGCGGGAATGACTGGTATCTGGTGGTCTGTGTTTCAGCTAAGGTCACGGAAGAACAGGTGAAAACACTGATCACTCGTTCCCTTCCGTTCTTTTTTATGCTTGGAATCTTGCTGCTTACGATTACATATTTTATATACCACAGCATGGACTCCGTGAAGATCGCCCGTGCTTCAGAACAGGCGAAGTCGGCTTTCCTGGCAAATATGAGCCACGAGATCCGGACACCGCTCAACGGTATCGTCGGCCTTCAGTATCTGATGAGGCAGAACCTGGACGACAAAAAGAAACTGGAGGAGTACTTGCAGAAAGCGGAGATATCCGCTTCTTATTTGAAGAACGTGATCACGGATGTTCTGGATATGTCCAAGATTGAGAGCGGACAGCTGGAGATCTACAAAAATGAGACGGATTTAAATACCCTGATCAGTGAAGTGAAGATCCTTTTGGAGAGCCAGACTGTGCAGAAAAATCTTCAGTTTGATATTGAGTGTGAGGAACTGCCGGCTCCCCGCATGTGGGGAGATGCACTGCGGATCAAACAGGTCCTGACTAATCTGCTGGGCAATGCCGTGAAGTTCACGCCCGAGGGAGGGAAGATCACCTTGTCCGTAAGACAGGAGATATCGGGTGATACAGTTAATACGGTATTTCAGGTGAAGGATACCGGATGTGGTATGGACCAGGAGTTCCTGTCGAGGATCTGGCAGCCCTTTGAGCAGGAAAGGCGGGTTGCCTCACAGAACGGAACCGGACTTGGAACAACACTAAGCAAGACCCTGGTTGAAAAGATGGGAGGATCCATTTCCGTAGAAAGCCAGCAGGACAAGGGGACTGTGTTTACCTTCTCGATTCCTTTCAGGCTCACGGAGCTGCCCAAAGAACGTCCTGCACAGGAGATCAGGGAGGACCGGCACCCGCTTAAGGCAAAGCGTATCCTGGTGGCGGAAGATAATGAGATCAACCGGATGATCGTTGTTTCTATTCTGGAGGAGCAGGGCTGCAGACTGACGGAGGCGGAAAACGGACAGGAAGCCCTGGATGTCTTTGCGCAGAGTCCGCCTGACTTTTTTGATCTGATCCTGATGGATATCCAGATGCCGGTGCTTGACGGATACGAGGCTACCCGGCGCATCCGGGCTATGGAAAGGAATGACGCGCGGACTGTTCCGATCATTGCCATGACGGCGAACGCATTTCGTGAAGATATAGAAAAAGCATTGTCAGCCGGTATGGATGATGTGGCGACAAAGCCGCTGGATATTAAGCTGCTGATCGAAAAGATAGAGCAGGTAAGAAGTGGGGAGGGACCGACGTGAAGAAAAAGCGCCTGTTGTGGGCCGTTGTTGCAGCTTTCTTGTGCGTATCGCTGGCCGGCTGCCGGGCGAAGAAAGAGGAGCAGCCGGAGAAGGTGACGCTGATCGTGAAGATGGCTCCCATAGGACTGGGAGATATACCGGGAGTGGGGGAAGCGGAAGTCTATGATCTGATGGCTGCTGCTGCGGAGCGTTTCCAGGCGCAGTATGATAAGTATGAGGTCGAGTTTGTACTCAGCCGGTATGACTATATGGACGAGCAGAAACAGCTGGCCGACAAGCATGGAACACCGGAGGCGGCTGACGTGTTTTTCTCCGGCTCTTATAATGTTCCTCTGTATGTGAAACGGGGATGGATGGTCCCGCTGGATGATATCATTGATGAAAAGCTCCGCAAGGATATCGATATCTCGATCTGGAACCAGAATTCTGTCGACGGCAAGGTCTATACGATGCCATTCCACCAGCTTCAGAATACCTTGATAGTGAACAGGGAGATGATGGAGGCGGCAGGCCTGGAAGATTATATACCCACAGACGATACGGTTGCATGCTGGACTACGGAGGAATTTAATCTGATCTGTGAAAAGCTGACGGAGTCTCTTACGGATGAGAATACCTTTGCATTCATGATGTATGCAGAAAATTATCAGGGCGACAGCCATATTATGACTTTGCTGCGGGCATATGGCGGTACGCTTTATGATGAGTTGGGGGATTTTGCTGTGAACACTCCAGAGGGCATCCGGGCCCTTACATGGATCAAGGAGATGGACCGGAAGGGGGTTACGCCGCGGGGAGCAGAGAATCTGGAACTGTTAGACTGTATCAATCTGTTTTATAACCGGCAGCTTGCGATCTGTGTCGGCAACCTGACCAATATGTGGGATGCGAGAAACCGTGGGATCGACGTATTTCCGGCTAATTTCCCCAGCATGTCCGGAGACGGTTACTGCACTGCATCTTCCAACGGGTTTTGTATTTTTGATAATGGGGACGAAAAAAAGATCCAGGCGGCAAAGGATTTTCTGGCCTATATTTACACGGATGAAGAATTGATGAAGTATGCCCTCGGCACGATACCGGTCAATGATTCAGTCATTAAGCAGTATCAGGATGATATATGGCTGATGAAGGCCTACGGTGAAAATACGTCCCATACTGTGGATAATATCCAGAACAATTTAAACTGGCAGGGAGTCAGAAATGTCTTTTACCTTCAGATACAGGATTTGCTGCTCGGGGAAAAAACACCGCAGGAAGCGGCCGCAGCCATCGACGATACCTGCAATGCAGCTTTGAGGGAGGGACGTGCCGAAGGTGACTGAAGGATCAGGTGGGCAGAGATATTGAATTACCGGAAGGGAAAAGGTTATTATGAAAAGAAACAGAAAGAAAAATAAAGGTGTAAAATGGGAGATATCATTTACACCTATCACACGCTGCGGTGCGGTATTCTGTGCTCTGGTTCTGGTCATTGTTTTTCTGGGAGGTGGTATCCTGTCTGTAAAACGGATGAAAGCAGACGCAGAAGCGTCTCTGGCGGCAAGTCATGCCAGGATATTCCAGAAAGTAGACGGAGCGGTCAATCTGCTGGAGTCCCTGGCCAGCCTTCCGGAATTTTACGATCCAGAGCTTCCGCCCATTGATAAAGTCAAAAAACTGGATCGGATGAGTCCATATTTTGGATATATGATGATCTGCTATGTGGATTCCGATATTGTAGTCTATTCTGACGGCTCGGAGCCGGCCAGCCTGGCCAGCCGGGATTATATGCAGCGGCTGTTTTCTACAGGACAGAGACAGGTGACAGACAGTTTTGCAGCGGGAGCGGACGGCTCCACGCTGAATTATACGGTGGCAGTGCCCCTGGTGGATGAGCAGGGAAGGATCACAGGATGTCTGTTCTGCGCTATCTATTTTGATGAGGTGTCTGAGATCCTGGGACAGTCTGCTGATGCCGGCAGTTCAGAACTGACTCTGATCGGGAGCCGTGGGCAGGTCATGTCCTCCACGGCTGGTCTACCCTATGGGGATTCCGTCATGGATGTGCTGCGTGAAAGAGTGCTGTTTTCCACTACCCCGGACAGGTTGGAGGAAGAGATGCTGGCGGCCCGTTCTGGACACTTCTGGAGTGTGAGGGACGGAAGCCTTTGCTATTCCACTTTTCAGAGAGTAGAAAATACAAACTGGGATATTATATGTACAGTGGATTTCTGGACATTTTTCGGCGAGCTGGTTTCGACGCTTGTCCTGGTGTCGGGGCTGACCGTGCTGCTCTATCTCGGCCTTCTGCATGTTGTGCGCCGCTATATCAGGAGAGAGATGGAAGTGGTGGATATGCTTGTCCATTCGGTGGAGGAACTGGAGAAGAGGATCTATCAGGATGAAAAGCCGGAGAATGTGGATTTTGAGGAGGTTCTGCGCCTTACAAGCAACGGACTGTCCGACAGCCTTACGGGTGTAGTCACCCGTTCGGTGTTCTTAAACCAGGCGTCGTCTCTGTTGAAAAAAGCAGATCCGCAGCAGCTGCAGGCTCTTTGCTTCGTTGATATGGATAATCTGAAACAGATCAACGACAGCTGCGGCCATGCGGGCGGAGATATCGCGCTCAAGAGCATAGGGTATACACTGCGGGAATACGAGAAAAAATATGACGGCGTGGTGGGGCGTTACGGCGGAGATGAATTCGTTATGCTGCTGACCAGCCTGGACGATAAGGAAGAGCTGAAGAATGTTCTGGATGAACTGGTGCTCCGTTTTCAGAACAGTGTACAGTCTGGAGGGCAGAGCATTCCGGTCCGATGCAGTATTGGCGTGTCTGTCTGTCGTCCGGGGGATGAGCTGGAGCAGGCGATCGCCGATGCGGACGAGGCTC
This sequence comes from Clostridium sp. AN503, assembly GCF_040719375.1. Classification (NCBI taxonomy): domain Bacteria; kingdom Bacillati; phylum Bacillota; class Clostridia; order Eubacteriales; family Clostridiaceae; genus Clostridium; species Clostridium sp. AN503. Next base: position 1,308,925 of record NZ_JBFDTP010000002.1, read on the forward strand.
TTTACTATGTAAAACAAAATGGAAAAGGATATTACCATATCCACCAGAATTGAGGACCATATGAGCAGATTTATCAGACAGAAGTATAAGTGTTTGATTGCAGCATTGCTGATCGTATCGCTGACGATCGCATTGGGGGTTGGACTGCGCGGTTCTTTTATCAGAAACCGCCATCGGGAAGCAGAGAATATCCTGTTCTATTATAGTCAAAAAATCCTGCTGCAGATGACGGGATCTATGAATGAGGCGGAAGCACTGGCACAGACAGCCTATGTACTGGAATCGGGGCAGTCGGATACGAGCGGCTGGTTTGAGCGTGCGGCAGCCCATCTGCTGGATCGTCCGGAGGTCCGTATGGTCAGCCTGTTTGAAGGGGATGTGATGGCAAACGCCATGCCCAGGGACCGTTTTGGAGATCTGGTGGGGCGGGAGCTGAAGGATTTTTCATACATATATACGATGGCAAAAGTCGTTAAAGATCTGGTGGTGGAAGGCCCGATCGTGCTGGACAGTGCGAAAGGAGACCAGGAGGTATTCCTGTTTTTACAGCCGGTTGTAGAGCAGGGGGCTTATCTCGGCCAGGTGGCAGTAGCACTGGACCGGGACTATGTGCTGGGGCAGCTCAGGCTTGAAGACCTGTATGCGCAGGGGTATGATTACGAACTCTGGAGGGTGGAGCCTCAGAACGGGAATAAGGAGGTTGTTGCTGCTTCCCGCCCGGGCGTGGATTTCTCCGGGGCACAGAAAACGGTTTTTTATTTGCCGACCCAGTGGACTTTAAGTATCCAGCCGGTGAACGGATGGATCAATACAGAGCAGATACTGGGCCTGGTTCTTTTGTGCTCTATGACGGCAGCAGTCCTGCTGATGCTGGCTTATCTTTTGTGCAGGAATATGAGCCAAATACAGAAACTTAAGAAGGCCGAATATACGGACAGGGCTACGGGGCTTTATAACCGAAAGGGGTTTACCGCTGCGCTGGATGGATGGCTTTTGGACGGAAGCAGCCCGGTTACACTGTTTTATTTTTCCCTTGAGGGTTATGCGCAGGCGGCCCGTTTGATCGGACCGCAGGAGGAGGAGGCTTTCCTGCGGAGTATACCATCGCGTCTTGATGAATATATTCACAGCGCTTTTCTTGCCGGCAGTCTGGATGCGGGCAGCTATATTATCGCAATTCAGGAGGAGATGGGGGAGGAGCAGAGGGATCATTTTGCAAAGGGCCTGTCCTTAGAGCTTCTTTTAAAGGTGCGCATCAACGGGGAAAAGAGCTTTTTGATAGCACGCTACCAGTATGCCTGCTGCCGCCCGGAGGATTTTAAGGGGGAAGGCAGCAGGGCGGAGAAGGCGGTTGCCGACCTGATCCATGCCTATTATATCCGCGTGGCTGAGGAATCCCCGATCCGGATGCTTACGGAGAAATGCCGGCAGCTTATGGAGGGGAACAGCGAGGTGGTATTTGACGAGTACACGGATTTAGAGATGATGGAGCTGTCCAAGGCGTTCAGCCGGTACCGCAAACAGGTGGAGCAGCTTGCCTATTCCGATCCGGCCTTTAGCGTGGGGAACCGGCTGAAATTCCTGCGTGACACCAATATGCTGATCTCCTATGACAAAAAAAGGAGATTTAGTTTGTATTGCGTGGATATCTGTTCATTCAGCCAGTACAATGAGCTGTTCAGCACCAGCATCGGAGATGAGATATTGAAAGAGGTTGTTCGCCGGCTGTCGCGTCCATTTGGATCCTATCTCTACCGGATCAATGGCGATGTATTCCTGGGCATATCTCTTTCTGCGGAGAGCGCTCACTTTTTTGCCGAAAGGCTTTTAACCTTGTTTGAGGAGCCTGTTGATATCGGGAATCTGTCTCTGCCCCTCCAGATCAGGATTGCGGCGTGCACTTATCCGGAATACGGAGAGACTCCCGGGGAGCTGCTGGATCATATCCAGTCAGCTCTGAGATTTTCAAAAGAGTCAGATCAAGAGGTCATCATATACAATGGAGATCTGGATGGGATGATCCGGACGGAAGCGGATATCCTGGGCCGGTTAAAGGATTCCATCTGCCAGTCCACGCTGGAAGTATGGTATCAGCCCATCATGCATCTGGAAAGCGGCATGTACCGTGTGGCGGAGGCCCTTGTGCGCCTGCCTGATGGGAACGGCGGATATTTTTCAGCAGGTCAGGTGGTATCCCTGGCCGAGCGCAATGGTATTGTGGAATCCCTGGGGGATTATGTGATCGTCCAGGCATGTGAATTTATGCAGAAACACGCAGACCGTCTGGGGATCACGAGGGTAGGGATCAATATTTCCGTGCAGCAGCTTCTGGTAGGTAACAGCACAGAACATATACTGCGTCTGATCAGGAACTCTGGAGTAGAACCCCGGAGGATCACCCTGGAGATCACGGAGAGTGTCCTGATCCAGTCCATGGACCGGGCGGCAGAAGCTTTGGAAAACTTAAGGAAGGCGGGGATTCATATTGCGCTTGATGATTTCGGCGTGGGTTACAGCAGCCTCAACTATCTCTCCAACCTGCCGGTGGATATCATCAAGATCGACCGTTCCCTGACCCAGCAGATCCTGACCAGCCCCAAGCAATATGCGCTGTTAAAGTCTATTGTGGACATGGCCTCCATCAACGGACTGACTGTTGTGGCGGAAGGGGTGGAGACTCTGGAGGAGCAGAAGGCCATAGCGGCCTCCGGGGTGCAGTTTATCCAGGGATACTATTATGCACGGCCCATGGATGGTGAGGCGTTGAAAAAGTTTCTGGAATAGAACCGTGTCTGGCGGTGGCAGACAGATAACAGTCCGGGCGGAATTCATTTGGATTCCGCCCGATTTTATATTACAATGGATATAGATTATAATTTGATTTAAGGAGGAAGGCAGGATGCTGATCGAGCTGAACCAGGAGATCTTGGAAGGATTATCAAAGACAGAGAGGGAGATCGTAGTATTTATCAATGAAAATGAAAAGCGGCTGGCACAGCTGTCTATCGTGGATATCGCCTTTGATACCTACACGTCCCCGTCCACTGTGTCACGCGCCATCCGGAAATGCGGGATCAACGGCTTCAATGAACTGCGGTACCGTCTGACGGAAAAAGGCGCCGACAAGGACATACAGAATATGGGGGAGATCTTAAACAAATCCCTGATCGAAGCCCAGAGGGTGTTGGAGCAGATATCTCTGGCCTCTGTTCTGGAGTTTATCTCTGTCATCAAAGGGGCAAGCAGGGTTTTCGTGCTGGCGAGAGGGCTGACGGAGTATGTGGCGCAGGAATTCACCCTGAAGCTGCAACTTTTGGATTTTAACGCGGTATTTTTCAGCGATCCCAACATTATGCGGAAGAAGTCAGAGACCATGCGGGCGGATGAGGCGCTTGTCATCTTTTCTCTAAACGGCGGTACGAGGGAGCTGATCGAGTCGGCCCAGAATGCCAACCACAGGAAAGCAAAAGTAGTGACCTGCTGCTGCAATGAGAATTCCGAGCTGATCCAGGTATCCAATGTCAACCTGATCGGATTCAAGCACCGGCATGACGCGATCACCGAATATGAGGTGGCATCCCGCGTGTCCCTCCACATGATGGCGAGGATCATCATCGATTATCTGGTGGAGGAGCAGGGGAAAACCGTTTTCAGAACATGAAAAGATTTTCACGCCGTTCTCTGGTATAGTAAAAACATCAAGAGGAGATAAAATAAAAAGGAGGACGGCACTATGATCTACACGTTGACCACAAACCCTGCCATCGACATGAATATCATGACAGACGGGCTGCGGCCCCAGGTCGTGAACAGGACTTTTGGCACGGTGTACACCCCCAATGGAAAGGGGCTCAATGTCAGCTATGTACTGCAGCATTTTGGCATACCATCTGCGGTGCTTGGCTTTTTCGGAGGATTTTCCGGGGACTACATTGTGAAGGAAACGAAGGCGCGGGGATTTGAGATCCATCCGGTCTGGGTGGAGGAACAGACCCGCATCAATATTTTCCTAAACGACGGGACCTCGGAGTACAAATTCGTGAACGCGGGTTCCTTTGTCAGCCGGGAAAAACAGGAGGAAATGCTGGCAATACTGAAAGGCGCCCGGGATATGGACTACCTGTCCATCAGCGGAAGCCTGCCTCCGGGCATCGAGCCGGAGTATTATGAGGAGATCCTGACCCTCTGCCGGGAAAAGGAGACCAGGGTGATCCTGGATGTAAGCTCAAAGAAACTGAGGGAGCTTTTGGAATACAGGCCGTACCTGATCAAACCAAACGATGAGGAGATAGCGGATATTTTTGGGATCGTCATGAGGGATGAGGCGGATATCCTGGATGCCCTGGAGTTTTTACACGAGAAGGGAGCGGAGAATATCCTGCTGACCCTGGGGGAGCGGGGGGCTTATTTCTCTGATGGGAAGGCGGTTTATTATGTATCGGCATGTCCCGTCCGTCTGCTGAGCTCTGCCTGCGCAGGGGATTCGGCGCTGGCAGCATTTTTGAGCATCTGGCTTGAGAGGCCGGAGGATGTTGAGACGGCTTTAAAGCGCTGCGCCGCAACGGGAGCAAACGTGGCGGAGAGCAACGGGATCGGGGATCTTGAGAAGGTAGAAGCGTACATGGAAAAGGTTTGTGTCAGGAGGGTGAGATAAATGAAAAAATTATTGGCGGTTACAGGATGTCCTACAGGCATCGCCCACACGTTTATGGCGGAGGAAGCATTAAAACAGGCGGCAGCAGAGTTGGGCTGCGGGATGAAGGTTGAGACAAACGGAGCGATCGGCGTGGAGAATGCGCTGACAGAAGAGGATATCCGGCAGGCGGACGCGATCATCGTGGCCTGTGACAAGAACGTGGATATGGACCGTTTTCACGGCAAGCCGGTGATCGAAGTGCCGGTATCGGACGGGATCAACAAGGCGAAGGAACTGATCCAGAGGTGCCTGGACGGAAAGGTCCCTGTGTATCAGAGCAGGAATGCAGGTTACCAAAAAGGATCGTCTGTGGACAGCGGCGTGGTGAAAGAGCACGGTTCCCTGGGCCATACCATATACAAGCACCTGATGAACGGCGTTTCCCACATGCTTCCTCTGGTGGTGGCAGGCGGTGTGCTGGTGGCGATCTCTTTCTTGTGGGGGATCTTTTCGGCAGACCCTGCATCGGATCAGTATAACGTGATCGCTGCCACACTCAAATCCGTAGGCGGATATTCCATGGGACTGATGGTTCCGGTGCTGGCAGCATTTATTGCCCAGTCTATTTCCGGCAGACCGGGTATGCTGGCAGGCCTGGTAGGCGGTATGATCGCATCGGAGACAGGCTCTGGTTTTATCGGCGGTATCCTGGCAGGCTTCCTGGCCGGTTATGTGGTGGAAGGCTTTGTTAAGCTTTTAAAGGGGATGCCGAGACAGCTGGAGGGACTCAAATCCATCTTTGTGGTACCGATCGTGACGGTGGGTATTGTGGGGATCGCCATGGTGCTGATCGGAGGGCCATGTTCAGCGCTTAACCAGGCGATGATGGATTTCCTTGCAGGTCTGCAGAACACCAGTCCTGTCGTTCTTGGGATCGTGGTAGGCTGTATGTCTGCGTTTGATATGGGCGGTCCGGTCAACAAGGCTGCATACGTGACGGGAACCATGCTTCTGGCACAGGGCAACTATTACTTTATGGCAGGCGTGTCTGCCGCATGTATCACCCCTCCGCTTGTCATTGCGCTTGCGGCAACCTTCTGCAAGAACCGTTTTACTCCGGATGACAGGACCGCAGGCCTGGTAAACTATGTACTGGGATGTACCCATATCACAGAAGGCGCGATCCCCTTTGCAGCTAAAAATCCTTTGAAGGTGATCCCGGTCCTGATGGCTGGTTCCTCCATCTCTGCGGTGCTGACTTACATGATGGGGATCACGGTCCCGGCCCCTCACGGCGGTTTTCTGATCCTGGGCCTGGTCAATAATCCTCTGGGATGGGTGGTCTGTATTTTAGCCGGTTCCGCGGTTGGCGCATTTCTTTATGTACTGGTTACTCCAAAAGTGAAGCAGCCGGAGCAGGTAAAGCAGGAGACAGCGAAGCCGGTAGAAAATAATACGTTATTTTTCGAGGATGCTGTGACTCTTGATCTGCACGGCAAGAATAAGGAGGAAGTGATCAGGGAGATGGCAGGGCTGTTAGCAGACGCAGGAGCCCTGCGTGATCCGAAGGCTTACCAGGAGGAGATCTGGAACCGGGAGCATCAGTCGACCACAGGCATCGGTATGGGGATCGCGATTCCCCACGCAAGGACCTCAGCGGTAAAGAAACCTATGGTTGCGGTCGGCGTTTCAAAGAGTGGGTTTGACTATGAGGCGCTGGACGGAGAGCCGGTAAACCTGATCTTTATGATCGCGGCGGGCGATGGTGACGGAGATCTGCACTTAAGGATCCTTTCCGAACTGTCAAAACGACTGATGCATCCGGAATTTGTGGAAGCGGTCAAGAAATGCAGGACCAAAGCAGAGCTTGTGCAGGTGTTAAGACAGGCAGAATAAAGCTGTTTGTAAGTATGCTTATAGAGATTGCCGATGGTCATTATGAAAGGAGAATAAACGTATGCCTTTAGTTACAACTGGTGGGATGTTGAGAAGGGCTCAGGACGGCCATTATGCAGTCTGTGCCTTTAACGTGGAGAACATGGAGATGGTTATGGCAGTCGCTGAGGCGGCGGAGGAACTGAAGGCGCCGGTCATCATGCAGACGACGCCCTCTACCGTGAAATACGCAGGACTGGATTATTTTCTTGCTAATGTTAAGGCGGCTCAGACGCGGGCCAGCGTACCGATTGCGATGCATCAGGATCATGGCTCCAGCTTTGGCCTGGCGATGCAGGCACTCAGGGAGGGCTACACATCGATTATGATAGACGGCTCCCATGAGAGCTTTGAGGAAAATATCGCTGTTACCAAAGCGGTTGTGGATGCCTGTTCTCCATCCGGTATCCCGGTAGAAGCGGAGCTTGGTAAAGTGGGCGGCAAAGAGGATGATCTGGATGGCGGGGAGGGGAATGGATTGACGGACCCTCTGGAAGCGCGTGAATTTGTGGAGCGTACAGGGGTATCCTCGCTTGCGATAGCGATCGGTACCGCTCATGGGATCTACAGGGGGAAACCGAAACTGGATCAGGAGCGGCTTTCCCAGATCCGCGAGGTGGTGGATGTCCCGCTGGTACTGCACGGAGCGTCCGGCGTCCCGGACGAGGCGGTACAGGAGGCCATCCGTCGTGGGATATGTAAGGTAAACTACGCTACGGAGCTGCGGATCGCATACAGCGATGGAGTGAAGGAAGTGCTGAAAACAGATCCCGACACCATCGATCCGAAAAAATATGGAGCGGCAGGGAAAGCCCGTGTGAAGGCTTTTGTCATGGAAAAGATGAAGAACTGCGGATGCGCAGGAAAAGGCTGAACTGGTATATTGATCCAGAAAAATGGCAGCGAGTTTGTTAAGCAGTTTTAGACCTTGTAATATTCCATTTTGTCGAATATAATAAGAATATGCTTGCAATTAGCGATCAGATGATTAGTCCATATATTGGGTGAATGTACAGAGAGGTAACATATGAAGATAAAAAAGGTGTCGGTTGTGGATCAGGTCAGCGAGGCCCTGAAGGAGAAGCTTCTGAATCATACATGGGAGCCGGGGGATAAGCTTCCCTCGGAAGGAGAGCTGGCGGATACATTTGGCGTAAACCGGTTGAGTGTGCGTATGGCGCTGCAAAAGCTCAATACGCTGGGACTTTTGGAGACCAGGGTAGGTGAAGGGACCTATGTCAGGGAGTTTTCCATGGCGCCTTACATGGATGAGATTGCGGACATCTATCTGGATGAAAAGCGCCTGAATGATGTGAGGGAGCTTCGGAATCTGTTGGAGGGCGAAGCCATGAGAATCGCGGCCGCCAGCTCCACCGTGGAAGAACAGGAGGAGTTGAAGCGCCGTCTGAAGGTGTATGAGGAAAAGCGCAGCCGCGTGAAGGAAGACCCGGAGAGCGAGACGGCACTGGATGAGATGGCAGAAGCGGATTTTGAGTTTCACCATCAGGTGATTCGGATGAGCCACAATGATCTATATGTGGATATTTATCTCATGACAAAAAAAGTGATCGTACGGCATATACGGGATCTTCTGAAAAGCAGGGTCAGTAAAGAAATTGAACTGGAGAAGAAGAGCGGCAGACGCGTAGATGAGCATTACGAAGTGATCAATGGAATTTGCAATGGGGACGTGGAAGCCCTGACCAGATCCAGGGAACGGATGCTTCGGATCCGGCCGATTCCTGATTTTGGGGAGTAGGGACAGATTTCTGCCATTAGATTCGGGTAAAGAGAAAATGCATTGTGTAACGGAATGATAAGTTCCTGCACAATGCATTTTTTTGTGCATTTGGCACAATGAAGATTGTTTAAAATGATGAAACTTAAAAAAGTATCACAAAGCGCTTGCATTATATATTGAACTGATGTATTATCTACCTAGCGAACAAGTGAATAAGCAACCAAGAAAAAGAGGAGGATTCTATATGGAGAAGGAAAGCAGCAAAGTTACATATGTTCCCGCCCCGCCCCCGGGCATCCTGAAGCGGCCGGAGTTGTACGCGCTGTCGATCGGCCAGGTCATTGGAGCGGGCGTTATCACTCTTGTAGGCCCTGCCCTGTCCCTGACCGGGTACTCGGCGTGGCTGGCCTATGGAGCAGCCATTATATGGGGGTTTTTGATGATCATGCCCGTGGTGTGGGTCACATCTACCTTAAGGCTTGGGGGCGGTTACTATTCCATGCTTGCGGGGCTTGCCAATGAGAAGGCAGCGGGCATGTATGCGGTGGCGTTTCTTTGGCAGACCATGAGTATTTCCCTGTTCGGCGTTTCACTGGGAGTATATGCCAACTCTCTGTGGCCCCAGCTCAATCCCCGGGTGGTGGGGATCGCGTTCCTGACTTTGTTCTATGTGATCAATCTGGGCGGTGTGGATATTATGGCAAAAGCCCAGAAGGTAATGACGTGGATCTTGATCGCAGTGCTTCTCATGTTTATTGTGGTCGGCGGAACAAAGCTTCAGACGCCGGTGCTCCAGTTTACGGATCCTGATTTTATCCGCCATGGAGGAAAAGGGTTTGTTGCGGCTATTTTTCTGTTTGTGTATTCTACCAACGGATATTCACTGACCATGAACTATGGCAGGGATGCCAACAATGCCAAGCGGGATATACCATGGGCAATTCTCATGTCGGTGCCGACACTGGTCATCCTGTACTGTGGCGTTGCTATCGTGGCAGGCGGCGTCCTTCCGCTGGAGATGGTGGAGAACCAGCCTTTGACTCTGGTGGCAAAGACTGTATTGTCCCCGGCCCTGTTTGTAATTTTCATGGTAGGAGGCCCGATCATGGCCCTGATGACAACCATGAATTCATCCCTTGCTTACAACTGCGTTCCCATTGCCCAGGCATGTACGGACGGCTGGCTCCCTAAATCCCTGGCAAAGAAGAACAAAAGAGGAGCTTACCAGCGTATCCTTACCATTGTATATCTGATCGGCCTGATACCGCTGTTGTTGGATTTCAGTGTGACAACCATAACCAACAACATTATGCTGATCAATTCCTCGCTGTCATTTCTGTATGCCTATGCATATTACCAGCTTCCGAAGCGGTATCCGGAAGCGTGGAAGAAATCCAGGCTCCATATGCCTGACAAATTGTATTATGTGATGGTTACGATCAGTGTCATTGCCTATACCTGTGTATTTATCAATTCCTGCCTGACACTGACGCCGCTCATTACCATTGCAAACATTATTATCATCGGAGCATGCTTTGCATTTGGATTTATCCGCAGCAAGAGCCCTTACGTCCATATTGAATCGTCTGTTTGGGACGATTGATATAGAAACCATTAATATATTATTAAAGGAGGATTTTATTTATGAAGATAACAAGTGTAGACCTGTACCAGGTAACCAGTGGTAAGCCCAGCGTGGCGGGTACATATTGGAAGGCGTCTATTTGCCGGATCAATACCGACGAGGGGATCTCAGGCTTTGGCGAGGCCGGCGTCTGCTATAGCAGCGGAAGTGACGCGGCACTGGGGATGATGAAGGACTTTGCCCAGATGATTATCGGCATGGACCCCATGAAGAATGAGCAGATCTGGAATAAGCTGCACCGTGATACCTTCTGGGGCATGGGCGGCGGAACCATTATTTTCTCCGCTATGAGCGCCATCGACATCGCTCTGTGGGATATCAGGGGCAAGGCGCTCAATGTTCCGGTATACCAGCTTTTAGGCGGCAAGACCAATGACAGGCTTCGTGCTTACGCAAGCCAGATTCAGTTTGACTGGGGTCCTGTCTGCGCTCCCATGGTGAAGCCTGAGGATTACGCCAATGCTGCAAGAAAAGCGATGGCGGAGGGATATACAGCCGTTAAGGTGGATCCGGTTGGGTTTAACATGAAAGGGAACTGGATGGAGTGGAGCAACTATGGGCTTCTGGAATACGATCAGTTAAAGGTTGCAGTAGACCGTGTAGCCGCCATAAGGGAAGCAGGTGGCCCAGGTCTTGATATAATCATTGAGCTGCATTCCCTGACCGATACCAATACTGCGATCCAGCTTGGACGTGAGCTTGAGAAGTACAGATGCTTCTATTACGAAGAACCCACTCAGCCGCTCAACCCGGCCTTGTTCCGGGAGATTGCCAATCATGTAAGGATCCCCATGGCTTCCGGAGAGCGCATCTATTCCAGATGGGGCTATCGTCCATTCTATGAGGATCGCTCCTTAAGCATTATACAGCCGGATCTTTGCAATACCGGCGGCCTGACGGAGGGCAAGAAGATCTGTGATATGGCCCACACCTATGATATCGGCGTGCAGATCCATATCTGCGGCAGCCCCATCTCCACAGCCGCAGCCCTGCAGTTGGAGGCTGTGATCCCGAACTTTGTGATCCATGAGCATCATCAGGCGGCTCTGATTCAGGAAAATATCGATATGTGCAAGTATAACTACCAGCCGGTGAACGGGTATTTTGAAGTTCCGGATAAGCCAGGAATCGGTCAGGAGCTGACAGAGGAGACCATGGAGAAATCATTGTTCTGCACAGTAAAATAAGAGAACGATTCAGGCAATCGGACTATCCCGTGGAACATAATATGATGAGGGGACAATTTCACGGGATAGTCCTATCTGTAGTTGTAATCCAGGACTATTTCATAGTTTAAAAAAATTTTTAAAAAATCTAAAAAAAGTAGTTGCCAGATTTTCAAGATTATGCTATACTATGAAAGTTCGCGGGAGTGCTGGAATTGGCAGACAGGCTAGACTAAGGATCTAGTGGCAGTTATGTCGTGTGGGTTCAAGTCCCATCTCCCGCACGCATTGAGTGCTTAGTGAGGATTACCGAGCTTGGCAGTCAAGCGCACCTGTGAAGCGAGCGCCTTTTGTGTGCGACGCTGAACATGTGTGTATTCCTCGATAGCTCAGTCGGTAGAGCACGCGGCTGTTAACCGCGCTGTCGTAGGTTCAAGTCCTACTCGGGGAGTTTTGCAGAAGTGGCGGAATTGGCAAACGCGCACGGTTCAGGTCCGTGTGGTAGCAATACCTTGTGGGTTCGACTCCCATCTTCTGCATAGCAAGAGTCTGGTGTTTGCCAGGCTCTTATTTTTTTGAATAGTGAAAAAGTAAATTTTTCCAGAAACGGTTGACAAATGAAGACAATTTAAGTATAATATGGCGTGTTGGTCGGGCAGGGAGTCCTGTGAGGCTGATGGTTCGCAGAAGTGGCGGAATTGGCAGACGCGCACGGTTCAGGTCCGTGTGGTAGCAATACCTTGTGGGTTCGACTCCCATCTTCTGCATGATGAAAACGAGGGAGCTGATTCCTCGTTTTTTTTGATTCATAGGAAATTGCGAATTGTGAAAAATTTGGCTGTCTGTTATAATAGAAGACGCAGACAAGATTTTGGACGGAACAGAGAGGAATAGGGATTTGGATATCTTAGATTATTACAAAAAGCTGGTAGAATTTCTGGGACAGGTGCTGGGCGAGCATGCGGAGGTGGTCTTAAGGGACTGCCGCAAGCCCAATCATGACATCATCGCGATCGCCAACGGGCATGTCAGCGGCCGTACTATTGGAGCGCCCATCACAGATTTTACCTTATCGGTCCTGGCGAATGAGGAGTGGAAGGAAAAGGATTATGTGGCTAACTACGTTGGTAAAGCGGCGCCCAACAAAAGACTCCGTGCGTCCACGTATTTTATCCGGGAGGAGGGGGTACTGGTCGGCCAGCTCTGTATCAACATCGACATGACTCCTTATGAGCAGGTGATCGACGGCGTAAGGCTCTTGAGCGGCATGAACCTGATGCGGGGGATTGACAATACGGATCTGGTCTGCGAGGGACCTGTTGAAAACTTTTCCGAGGACGTGATCGGGGATATGATGAGCAGAACGGTCGTTCAGGTGGTTGGCTCCAGCGAGCCGATCGTGAGAGAGCGGCTGACCCAGGAGGACAGGATACAGATCATCAGTGAACTGAACCGGTCCGGGCTGTTTCAGTTAAAAGGGGCTGTGGGAGCTGTGGCGGAGTATCTGTATTGCTCCGAGGCGAGCGTGTACCGGTATCAGGCCAAGCTGCAGAAGAAATCATAAAAGCATAAGGAAAACGATGGCATCTGTGAGGTGAAAACTTCACAGATGTTTTTTTTACCAATAATTTATTATTGCAATAAAAAATTATTATCATAATGATTGACAAATTGTTCAAAATGCAATACAATCACGGTAGGACATTTATAAAATTTTTATAAATATTTGGGAGGTGCAGGATGGATAGGACAGGGATCCAATATCAGACTTATGTTCAGATCTTGAAAGAAGAACTGGTCCCGGCTATGGGGTGTACGGAGCCGATCGCGCTGGCGTACTGTGCGGCAAAAGCCAGGGAGGTGCTCGGGCAGCTGCGGACCGCTGCGTGGTGGAAGCCAGCGGGAACATTGTGAAAAATGTAAAGAGCGTGATCGTGCCGAACACCGGAGGCCTGAAGGGGATTGAAGCCGCGGCAGCCGCAGGAGCGGTGGCGGGAGACGCGGGAAAGGTGCTGGAGGTTATCTCTGCGGTGACGGAGGAAGAAAAGGAGCAGATCCGGGAGTTCCTTCAGACCGTTCAGATCACCGTAGAACCTCTGGAGACGGACGAGATCCTGGATATGATCGTGACCCTGTATCACGGGGAGTCCTGTGCGAAAGTGCGGATCGCCAACTATCACACCAATATCGTCCTGATCGAAAAGGACGGGGAAGTGCTTTACCAGATGGGCGTGGTGGCAGAGGAGAAAGCCCAGATGGCGGACAGAAGCCTTCTGAACGTAGAGGATATTTATGATTTTGCCAGGACGGCGGATCTGGAGGATGTGAGGGAGATCATCGGGCGGCAGATCGCCTACAATACCGCGATCTCCGAAGAAGGCTTAAAGAACGACTGGGGCGCCAATATCGGAAGCGTGCTGAGGAAAGCCTATGGGGATGAGGTGCAGGTGCGTGCGAGAGCGGCTGCGGCGGCAGGCTCCGACGCCCGTATGAGCGGCTGTGAGCTGCCCGTTATCATCAACTCCGGAAGCGGAAACCAGGGTATGACGGCATCCCTGCCGGTGATCGAATACGCGAAGGAGCTGGGCTCCGGCGAGGAGGAGCTTTATCGCGCGCTTCTGCTCTCGAACCTGATCACGATCCATCAGAAGACCGGGATCGGCAGATTGTCTGCTTACTGCGGAGCCGTGAGCGCGGGCTGCGGGGCAGGCTGCGGCATCGCCTATCTCCTGGGCGGGGACTTTAAGGCCATCGCCCACACGCTGGTCAATGGCCTGGCGATCGTTTCCGGCATCATCTGCGACGGTGCGAAGCCGTCCTGCGCAGGCAAGATCGCGGCGGCTGTGGACGCGGGGATCCTGGGTTACCAGATGTACTTAAACGGGCAGCAGTTTAAGGGCGGAGACGGTATCATATCAAAGGGCGTGGAGAATACGATCATCAATATCGGCCGTCTGGGAAAAGATGGAATGAAGGAAACCGATAAGGAGATTATCCGGATCATGACGGATTGCTGACAGAAAGGAACATGAAATGAAAGCACTGGAGTTTTTAGGAGTATCACATTGGGGGAGCCTGGCGGGCGTGGTCGTATTCTTTGCCATGTTGTTTGGGATCAGCCGGCTGCCCAAGAAAAAGTATAGTTTTGCGGTGCGGGTGCTGATGGGAAGCGGTGCGGGGACCGTATACGGCCTGGCTGCGTGGGCGCTTTCGGGAGGCATTGCGGGGCGTGGGCAGACGACGGCCCCGTTTGCGGCGGACCTGGGCCGGTGGTTTAGCCTGATCGGGAACGGGTATGTTTCTCTGTTCCAGTTTTTGATCACCCCGGTTATCGCGGTAGCGGCGGTCCGGCTTGTGATCAATACGCCATCCGCCAGGGAGATCACCCCGCTGATCCGCTGGAAAAAATGGGTCAACACCCTGATGCTGGCAGCCAGCGCCCTGATCGCTGCTGTCCTGGGACTGTATTTTAAGGTTGGGGCAGCCCCAGGGGCGGACGGGCAGATCTTTGCCTGGGATGTAGAAGCGGGGCGGCAGGTGACCGACGCGGTATCCCGCCTGATCCCGTCCGGATTGGGCCTGGATCTTTTGACCGGCAATGTGGCAGGGATCTTTGTATTTGCGATTTTTGTTGGGATTGCAGCCCGGAGGATGTCCGGTAAATATATGGATACCGTCAAACCGTTTTTGGATCTGGTAAATGCGGGATTTTCCGTGGCTACCAGCGTGTGCAAGGCGGTTATCGCCTACAAGCCCATGGGGGCGGCCGCGGTTATGGCTTCCCTTACTGCGGTTTACGGACCGGCTTCCCTCTGGATGCTTTTCAAGCTGCTGCTGGTGCTCTGTCTGGCGGCGTTTGTAATGTTTGTGTTACAGCTGATACTGTGTGCGCTGTCCGGCGTAGGGCCGGCTGCATTTATCCGTGCAGGAAAAGCCGCCATGAAGAAGGCTCTTGTGACCCGTTCCGGGTCTGCCTGTCTTCCGGAGGCACAGCAGGCGCTGGCAGAAGGGCTGGGGCTTCAAAAGGAGATCACCGATGAGGTGAGCGCCTATGCCATTTCCTCCGGTATGCAGGGCTGCGGGGCACTGTTCCCGGCCATGGCCGCTGTATTTGCCGCAGGCATTTGCGGGATCACCATGACACCTGAGCTGGTCTTTTTGCTGGTCGTGGTCATCACGCTCTGCTCCTACGGTATTACGGATGTGCCGGGAACGGCCACCATGGCGGAATTTGCCGCGGTGCTGGGATCAGGCATGGGCGGCGCGGCTGCGGGACTTGGACCGATGATCGCGATCGATCCCATCGGCGACGTGCCCAGAACCCTGATCAATGTGACTGGCTGTATCACAAACGCAATTATAGTAGAAAGAAGGGTGAGAACGTGAAAACAGTTATCATCGGCGGAGTTGCCGCCGGAATGTCGGCAGCATCCAAGCTGAAACGGCTTTTGAAGGACGACGTGGAGATCGTGGTATACGAGAAGGGCGGCGAGGTTTCTTATGGCGCCTGCGGAATCCCATTTTATATCTCCGACCATATCAAGCAGGGAAAGGAGCTGATCGCCAGGACCGCGGAGGAATTCTCCCAGAGCGGGATCCCGGTTAAGACCTATCATGAGGTGACAGCCGTGGATACGGATGAAAAGACCGTCACCGTGAAAAACCTTCACACCGGCGAAGTATTTACCGATACGTATGATAAGCTGGTGATCGGAAGCGGCGCGGGGGTACGCCATTTCCCGCCATTTGACAAGGCCTATGACAATCTCTTTGAGATCCGCGATGTGGCGGATGGGACCAGGGTGAAAAAGGCCCTGTTCGATGAAAGCCAGAAGAATGTGGTGATCGTGGGCGCCGGATTTATCGGGCTGGAAGTGTCGGAGGCATGTAAGCATTACGGGAAGAATGTGACGGTCGTGGAGCTGGCGGACCATATTCTGGCTTCCTTTGACGAGGAGGTCAGCGAGGCGCTCAAGGCGGAGCTGGAGAAAAACGGCGTGACCGTTTTGACAGGCACCGCGGTAAAGAGCCTGGCTGCTGAGAATGGACGCATTACGAGAGCTATAGTGGAGAGCGGCGGCATGACCAGAGAACTGCCTGTAGATATTCTGATCAACAGCGCCGGGATCGCGCCGGCTACCGCATTTATCACCAATGTAAAGAAGGCGAAAAACGGAGCGATCTATGTAAATGAGCGGATGGAGACCAGTGTTGCGGATGTCTATGCAGCCGGGGACTGCAGCATTATGCGGTCCGCCATCACGGGGGAGTATACCTATGCTCCTCTCGGGACCAACGCCAACAAGCAGGGCCGTATCATCGGGGACATCCTGGGAGGAGCTGAGCCAAAGCCGTTCAAGCTGATCGGAAGCTCCGCGCTGCGCCTGTTTGGGATGGATGCCGCCAAGGTCGGACTTTCCGAAAAGGAAGCCAGGGCCAACGGCCTGGATTACAAGGCCCATATGATCACGGGCAACAGCTATGCCTCCTATTATGGAGGGGAGAAGCTGAATATCAAGCTGATCTATGATGCGAAGACCCGCAGGATCCTGGGGGCTGAGACCTATGGACAGGGGATCGTAGTGCCGAGGGCCAACTATTATGCCATTGCCATCTATGCCGGCCTGACGGTGGATGAGATGGGATTTATGGATCTGTGTTACTCACCGCCATTTTCCGGCGTGTGGGATGCAGCGCTGATCGCGTCCAATACTGCCAGATAGGCAGAGGGAAATATACATTAAAGGAGAAAGGGTATGAAAAATACGAATCAGACCAAAAAACGCAACTGGATCCTCCGGTTCCTGGATAAGATCGAGGTTGCAGGCAACAAGCTTCCGACACCGCTGACGATTTTCTTTTATCTGGCAGTGTTTGTAGTCGTGCTCTCCGGGATCGGCAAGGCCATGGGGTGGAGCGCCGTAGGAGAGATGTACAATTCCGGCAAGGGAACTGTGGAGGAGACGACCATAACCGTTGTCAGCCTGTTCAGCGTGAAGGGGTTACAGTACATGCTGACTTCCGCAGTCACCAATTTCACCAATTATGCGCCTCTGGGCTTCACCATCGTGATCATGCTCGGCATCGGCGTGGCGGAAAGCTCCGGTTATTTAAACGGGTTGATCCGCAAGGTAGTGAAGATCACACCTGCACAGCTTGTCACGCCTATGGTAGTATTCATCGGCGTCATGACCAACGTGGCGGAGAATGCGGGCTATGTTGTGTTCATTCCGCTGGCAGCCATGATCTTTAAGGCCTACAAGAAGCATCCGCTGGCTGGTATCGCGGCGGGATTTGCCGGTGTATCCGGCGGCTTCTCTGCAAACCTGCTGATCGGTTCTGCGGACGCCACACTGTCCGGATTTTCCACCGCGGCAGCTCAGACGCTGGATCCTGCATATAATGTTACTCCGCTGTCCAACTGGTTTTTCATGATCGCTTCCACGATTCTGATCACCATAGTAGGCACCATCATTACGGAAAAGATCGTGATTCCGCGTCTTGGGCCGTATAAAGAGAACGGGGACGGGACCCTGGAGGAAGTGTCCAGCCAGATTACTTCCAAAGAAGAATATGCGCTTAAGATCGCCAACTGGGTATTTGTGGGCATTGCACTGTTTTACGTGATCTGCTGTATTCCGCAGAACTCCTTTATGAGAAATCCGGAGACCGGCAGCCTGATCGACGGCTCTACCCTGATGAACGCGATCATTCCGCTGTTTACCCTGCTGTTCTTTATTCCGTCCTTTGTATACGGAAAGCTCTGCGGCACCTTTAAGTCTGATAAGGATGTGGTGGCTTCCTTTAACAAGTCGATCGCGTCGATATCCGGCTTTGTTGCCATGGCGTTTGTGGCGGCGCAGTTTACAAACTATTTTAGCTATACCAATATTGGCCGTATCCTGTCCTTCAAGGGGGCGGATCTGTTGAAGAACCTGAATGTGAACTCTGTGGTCCTGATGATGTGCTTTATCCTGGTGGCTGGATTCGTGAACCTGTTTATGGCTTCCGCTTCCGCTAAATACGCGATCTTTGCGCCGGTATTCGTGCCGATGTTTATGAAGCTTGGCCTTTCTCCGGAGCTGACCCAGGTGGCATACCGGATCGGCGACAGCACCACCAATATCATTGCCCCGGTCATTGCCTGGATCCCGTATATCCTGACCATCATGAAGAAGTACGACAAGGACAGCGGCTGGGGAACCCTGGTGTCCTCCATGCTTCCATATTCCATGGCATTTTTGCTCAGCTGGTCCCTGATGCTGGCGCTGTGGATGGTGCTGAATCTTCCGCTGGGACCGGGAGCACCTGTATTCTATATGCTGGGATAATACCGACGGAGAGGGGGATTTACCATGTTTGAGGAGAGAGTTGCCCGAGTACTTAAAAATATGGAGGAAAAGGGGCTGGAGCAGATGCTGATCAGCGACCCGCCGTCCATCTTTTATCTGACCGGCAGATGGATTTTGCCAAATGAGCGTCTGCTGGCGCTGTATCTAAACCGGAACGGCAGCCACAGGCTGTTTGTCAACAAGCTGTTCACGGTGGACGGGGATATTGGCGTGGAGAAGGTCTGGTTTTCTGATACAGATCCGGGGTGCCAGATCATTGCGGGCTGTACGGACCATGAAAAACCGTTGGGTATCGACAAAAAGATGGCTGCCAGGTTCCTTTTGGAGCTGATGGAGCTTGGAGCCGGAAGTTCCTATAAAAATGCTTCTGAATGTGTAGATAAAGCCCGCAGGATCAAGGATGAGGACGAGAAGGAGAAGATGATCCTGGCTTCCCGGCTGAATGACGAGGCGATGCTTCAGTTCCGCAGCCTGATCCGGGAGGGTGTGACGGAGCTTCAGGTGGCTGCCGGAATGAACGCTATCTACAAGGAGCTTGGCCCGCTGGTAAGCTTTGGAGCCAATGCGGCGGTCGGCCATCACAAGCCGGACAACACCGTGCTAAAAGAAGGGGACTGTGTACTGTTTGACGTGGGATGTAAGAAAAACAGCTATTGCTCCGACATGACCAGGACCTTCTTTTTTAAGAACGTCAGTGAAAGGGCCAGAGAGGTGTACGAGATTGTAAAGAAAGCAAATCTTGCGGCACAGGCGGTCATGAAGCCTGGCATGAGGTTCTGCGAGATCGACAAGGTGGCCCGTGATATTATCACGGAAGCCGGTTACGGCCCGTACTTTACGCACAGGCTGGGACATTGCATCGGGATCGAGGTACACGATGCGGGGGATGTGTCCGCCGTCAATCAGGATGTGGTGGAAGAGGGGATGATCTTTTCCTGTGAGCCGGGGATCTATCTGCCGGGCGAACTGGGTGTGAGGATCGAGGATCTGATGCTGATCACCGCGGACGGCGCAGTCAGCCTGAATAAGGACTCCAAAGAACTGGAGATTATCAACTGAAATAGTATCTGATAAAAGCCGCCTCTGATTTAGGGGGCGGCTCTCATCTTCTTGATGGTACACTGCCTGAACGGTTACTTTGAATTGTATGAAAAATTTATATTTTTCCAGAAACAGTTGACAAATGGGAACAATTTAAGTATAATATTTCATGTTGGCTAGGCAGGAAATCCTGTCAGGCTGATGGTTCGCAGAAGTGGCGGAATTGGCAAACGCGCACGGTTCAGGTCCGTGTGGTAGCAATACCTTGTGGGTTCGACTCCCATCTTCTGCACGAGCAGGGCGAGGAACTTGGTTCCCCGCTCTTTTTGATATGTTGGGCTCCATTCTTTTGACAACCGGTATCTTATAAAATACAGGTAAATTACTGGTAAATCAGAGTGAAATGGTATATAATAGCAGATACGAGTCTTAAAACAGGTATTATATCATATTGGAGGACGTCATGCTGACATTAGAAAACGTGTCTTTTGAGGTACAGGCGGAAAAAGGACAGAAAGAGATCATCAGGAATATGAACCTGACGATAGACGACCACAAGTTTGTGGTGATCACCGGGCCAAACGGCGGCGGCAAATCGACCCTGGCGAAGCTGATCGCAGGCATTGAGAAGCCCACAGCAGGTAAGATTTATTTTGATGGGACAGATATCACAGAGAAAAATATAACGGAACGGGCCAACATGGGTATCAGCTTTGCATTCCAGCAGCCAGTGCGTTTTAAAGGCATCCAGGTGCTGGATCTGATCCGCCTGGCGGCGAAGAAGAGGCTGGCCCCGGTGGATGCATGTAAGTATCTGTCTGAGGTGGGGCTGTGCGCCAAGGATTATATCAACCGGGAGGTGAATGGAAGCCTTTCCGGAGGAGAATTAAAGCGGATCGAGATCGCCACGGTGCTGGCGCGGGAGACGAAGATGTCCGTGTTTGACGAGCCGGAGGCAGGGATCGACCTGTGGAGCTTCCAGAACTTAATCCAGGTGTTTGAGCGCATGAGGCAGAAGACGGATGGTTCGATCCTGATCATTTCCCATCAGGAGCGTATTTTAAATATCGCGGATGAGATCGTGGTGATCGCAGACGGAAGGATCACCAAGCAGGGGCCGAAGGACGAGGTGCTTCCGCAGCTTTTGGGGACCACATCTGCCGTAGATGCCTGTGAGAAGTTTTATCAGGGAGGTGCAGTAAAATGATGGACCAGATCCAGCAGAGAATACTTGAGGAGGTCGCAGATCTCCACACGGTACCGGAGGGAGCTTACAATATCCGCTCCAACGGACAGACCGCAGGAAGAAATACGACTGCGAATATAGACATTACATCCAAGACCGACGGAAGCGGGATCGATATCCGCATCCAGCCGGGCACAGTGCATGAGAGCGTGCACATTCCGGTGGTCTTGAGCGAGAGCGGATTAAAAGAGATGGTTTACAACGACTTTTATATCGGTGCGGATTCTGACGTGGTGATCGTGGCTGGCTGCGGCATCCACAACTGCGGCGACCAGGATTCTGAGCACGACGGCATCCACCGTTTTTATGTGGGTAAGAATGCCAAAGTGAAGTATGTGGAGAAGCATTACGGCGAGGGTGACGGCAATGGAAAGCGCATTTTGAATCCAGGCACCGAGGTGTACATGGAGGAGGGCAGCTCCATGGAGATGGAGATGGTCCAGATCAAAGGCGTGGATTCCACCGTGCGCACCACCACGGCAGAGCTGGCGGCAGGCGCCAAGCTGGTGGTGAGGGAGCGTCTTCTGACCCATGGAAGCCAGGAGGCAGTCAGCGATTATGCCGTGACCTTAAACGGGGATGACGCCAGCGCGGATGTGGTATCCCGCTCCGTAGCCAAGGACCAGTCCTTTCAGAAGTTCGACTCCAGGATCATCGGCAATGCCAGGTGCAACGGTCATACGGAGTGTGACGCCATTATCATGGGTGACGCCCGTATCCTGGCGATCCCTCAGCTGGAGGCCAACAACATCGACGCGGCCCTGATCCACGAAGCCGCCATCGGTAAGATCGCAGGGGAGCAGATCATCAAGCTGATGACCTTAGGCCTGACCGAGGAGGAAGCGGAGAACCAGATCGTCAACGGGTTTTTGAAATAGAAGAAAATACAAGAAAAGATACGCCAGACATTTTACCGGCAACCGGTGGATGCCCGGCGTTTTCCTTTCCGTAAACAAACGTGACCATTTATGCGCGTCTGAACTGTTACAGACTGGAGGAAGCAAAACCTTATAAAATAGCAAAAATAGTGTTAAAAATTCAGAAAATATGATATACTTATATCTAACTATGAGATTTTCCGGGAGGAGGCGGAGCGTATGAACATCAGGGAGACGAGAGAAGCGTGGGAAGCCAGGTATTTAAGCCCCTATGCTGCCATGAGCAGCCGTACGCTGGGACGTGATGTACCAGAGGAACCCTGTGATATCCGCCCGGAGTACCAGCGGGACAGGGACCGTATCCTGCACTGCAAGGCGTTCCGCCGTTTAAAGCACAAGACCCAGGTATTCCTGGCTCCGGAAGGCGACCATTACCGGACACGCTTAACCCATACCCTGGAGGTGTCACAGATTGCCAGGACCATTGCCCGGTCCCTGCGCCTCAATGAGGATTTAACGGAGGCGGTCGCCTTAGGGCATGATCTGGGACATACGCCGTTCGGCCATTCGGGAGAGCGGATCTTAAACGAGCTCTGCCCATCTGGATTTGCCCATTACAAGCAGAGCGTACGGGTGGTGGAGGTGCTTGAGAAGGACGGGAAGGGGTTAAATCTTACAAAGGAAGTGCGGGACGGGATCTTGAACCACCGCACCAGCGGGCATCCATCCACCTTAGAGGGCTGTGTGGTGCGCCTGTCGGACAAGATAGCCTACATAAACCATGATATCGATGACGCGATCCGTGCAAAGATCTTTTCAGAGGGGGAGATACCGGCAAAGTACACGGACGTGCTGGGGCACAGCGTGCGGGAGCGGCTCAATACGATGATCCACGATATCATCTACCAGAGCATGGACCAGCCGGAGATCCTTATGTCCCCGGGGATGGAAGAAGCGATGCAGGGCCTGCGTTCCTGGCTGTTTGAGCACGTATATAAGAACGAGATCCCCAAGGCGGAGGAGGGGCGGGCGCGCAGCTGATCGTGTCCCTGTACCGGTACTATATGGACCATGTGATCGAGCTTCCGCAGGAATATCTGTTTATGATGGTACAAAAGGGTGAGGAGAAGGAGCGGGTGGTCTGCGACTATATCGCAGGCATGAGTGACAGTTACGCCATCGACAAATTTGAGCAGTTGTTTGTGCCGAAGGCGTGGAAGGCATAGAGCAGGATGACAGAAAGGGGAACTTCATGTATTATCCGGAAGAAGTCGTAGAAGAAGTGCGAACAAGAAATGACATCGTGGATGTGATCTCGGGGTATGTGAAGCTGCAGAAAAAGGGCAGCAATTATTTTGGGCTGTGTCCGTTTCACAATGAGAAATCACCGTCCTTTTCCGTGTCCCCGCAGAAGCAGATGTATTACTGCTTCGGCTGCGGGGCGGGAGGCAATGTCATCACCTTTGTGATGGAATATGAGAACTATACTTTCCCGGAGGCGCTGAAGGTGCTGGCGGACCGGGCGGGGGTCAAGCTGCCGGAGGTGGAGTATTCCAAAGAGGAGCGGGCAAAAGCGGATAAACGTTCGACGCTTTTAGAGATCAACAAGCTGGCGGCGAACTATTTTTATTATCAGCTCCATAAACCCCAGGGAAAGACCGGATACGACTATTTTAAGAACCGGGGGCTGACGGATGACACGGTGCGCAGGTTCGGCCTTGGTTTTGCCAATAAGACAAGCAATGACTTATACCAGTATCTGCGGTCCAGGGGCTACGGGGACGATATCCTGAAGGATTCCGGCCTTGTGACCATGGAGGAGCGCGGGACCTACGACAAGTTCTGGAACCGTGTCATGTTCCCGATCCTGGATGTGAACAACCGGGTGATCGGGTTTGGCGGCAGGGTCATGGGGGACGGGACGCCCAAGTACTTAAACTCCCCGGAGACCATGATCTTTGACAAGAGCCGGAACTTATACGGACTCAATTATGCCCGGACCAGCCGGGAGAAATATATGCTGGCCTGTGAAGGCTATATGGATGTGATCGCCATGCACCAGGCGGGCTTCACCAATGCGGTGGCGTCCCTTGGAACCGCCTTTACGACCCAGCATGCGACTCTTTTAAAACGGTACACGGACACCGTCGTGCTGACCTATGACAGCGACGGGGCGGGGGTGAAAGCGGCGCTGCGCGCGATCCCGATCTTAAAAGAGGTGGGGATCTCCACAAAGGTGCTGAACTTAAAGCCTTACAAGGATCCGGACGAGTTTATGAAGAATCTGGGGGCGGATGCATTTAGGGAGCGGATCGCCCAGGCGCAGAACAGTTTTCTGTTTGAGATCGATGTGCTGAAGCGGGAATACCAGCTTGAGGACCCGGAGCAGAAGACGAAGTTTTACAATGCGACGGCCAGAAAGCTTCTGGAATTTACGGAGGCGCTGGAGCGGGACAACTATATCCATGCGGTAGCGCAGGCTCAGTTCATCCCTTATGAGGACTTGAGGCGGCTGGTCAACCGGCTGGGCAACCAGCTTGGCCCGGTACCAGTAAAGCAGCGGTCCGAGGAGCACGGGGAACCGCGGGAAATGAAAAAGAAAAAAGAGAAGGACGACGGTATCCGCCGTTCCCAGAGGCTTCTTTTGACCTGGCTGATCGAACGGCCGGAACTGTTTGAGAAGATTGAAGGGATCGTGGGACCGGACGATTTTAGGGAACCGCTGTATCACAAGGTGGCAGAGATGGTATTTGAAGGCTACCGGCAGGGCAGCGTAAATCCGGCGGGAATCCTGAATCATTTTATCAATGATGACGAACAATACAAAGAGGTGGCGGCTCTATTTAATGCCAACCTAAAAGAGTCTTTGAACAACGAGGAGCAGCAGAAGGCGTTTTCAGAGACCATATACCGGGTGAGAAAAAACAGCCTCGATGAGGCGAGCAGGAATGCGACAGATATTGGGGAGCTGCAGCGGATTATCAGAGAGCAGGCAGCGTTAAAGACGATCCAGATTACTATCGATTAGTGAATGGCACGGGGAAAGGGCGGATAGAGATGGAAGAACGCACTCAGACGTTTGATGAGAAACTGGTATTGCTGCTGGAGGAAGCGAAGAAGAAAAAGAATGTCCTGGAAAACCGGGAGATTCTTGACTTTTTCCGCGGGGAGATCTTAGACCCGGACAAACTGGACCGGATCTATGATTACCTGGACAACAATAACGTGGATGTACTGCGCGTCGGCGAGGACGATGAGATCGATCCGGATCTGTTCATCGAGGAAGAGCTGGACGAGGAGGAAGAGATCGATGTGGAGAAGATCGATCTGTCGGTGCCTGAGGGCGTCGGTGTGGAAGATCCGGTCCGCATGTATTTAAAGGAGATCGGCAAGATCCCGCTTTTGTCTACCGAGGATGAGATCGAGCTGGCAAAGAAGATGGAGCTGGGGGATGGGGAGGCCAAGAAGCGGCTGGCGGAGGCAAATCTCCGTCTGGTGGTCAGCATTGCCAAGCGCTATGTGGGCAGAGGAATGCAGTTCTTAGACCTGATCCAGGAGGGCAACTTGGGTCTTATCAAGGCGGTGGAGAAGTTTGATTACCGCAAGGGCTATAAGTTTTCCACTTACGCAACCTGGTGGATACGGCAGGCAATCACCCGGGCGATCGCTGACCAGGCGCGGACGATCCGTATCCCGGTCCATATGGTGGAGACTATCAACCGGCTGATCCGGACCTCCAGGCAGCTTGTGCAGGAGCTGGGGCGGGAGCCTACCACCGAGGAGATCGCGGCGCGCATGGACATTCCACCGGAACGGGTGCGTGAGATCCGCAAGATCTCCCAGGACCCGGTGTCTCTTGAGACGCCGATCGGCGAGGAGGAGGACAGCCATCTGGGAGATTTCATCCAGGACGACAATGTGGCTGTGCCTGCGGACCAGGCCACCTTTACTCTTCTGCATGAACAGCTGATGGAGACGCTGGAGACGCTGACCGAGAGGGAGCAGAAGGTGTTGAAGCTGCGGTTTGGGCTGGATGACGGCAGGCCGCGGACACTGGAGGAGGTCGGAAAAGAATTCCACGTGACCAGGGAGCGCATCCGGCAGATCGAGGCGAAGGCGCTGCGGAAGCTGCGCCATCCCAGCCGGAGCAGAAAGCTGAAGGATTATCTGGACTAAGGCGCAGGCCATAGCAGAGCAGTTAGATTATAGGGATTAAGGTAAGGAGTTTAGCATACGAATGAAGTTATCGAGACGACTGGAAACGATCGCTGCCATGGTGCCGTCATGCGGCTGCGTGGCAGATGTGGGGACAGACCACGGGTTTGTGCCGATCCGTCTGCTGGAGCTTTTAAAGGCGGAGCGGGCGATCGCCATGGATGTGCGCAGAGGGCCGTTAAAGCGCGCGGAGGAGCATATCAGCCAGTTTGGGCTGGGAGACCGGATTGAGACGCGGCTCTCCGACGGGCTTTTAGGGCTGGAGCCGGGCGAGGCGGACGTGGTTGTCATAGCCGGCATGGGGGGAGAGCTGATGCTGCGTATCCTGCGTGACGGAGAACATGTCCGGGATACGGTCGGCTGTTTTATCTTATCTCCCCAGTCTGAGTTATCCCTGTTCCGACATGGGCTGGAGGAGCTGGGCCTTGCCATTATGGAAGAGACCATGGTTGAGGAGGACGGCAAATATTACACGGTGATGGCTGTGAAGCCGGGGACCATGCACTATGAAGAAGAATACCGCTACCGGTACGGGGACTGTCTGATCCGGCAGGGTTCCGCCGTGCTTTCCGAGTTTTTAGATCGGGAGAAGACGCAGTACCAGGCCATTCTGGCGCAGCTTGCCGGGCAGTCCGGGGAGGGCGCAAAGGCCCGTTATCTGGAGCTTGAGAAAGAATTACATGAGATTGAGGAGGCTTGCCATGCAATGCAGGGAACTGATAGGACGGCTGGATGAGCTGGCACCGCGGGCGTATGCCTGCGAGTGGGACAATCCCGGTTTTCTTGCCGGAAGGGAAGAAAAAGAGATTAAAAAGATCCTGGTGGCGCTGGACGCCACGGACGAGGTGGTGGAACAGGCCATCCGGGAAGGCGCGGATATGCTCCTTACCCATCATCCGTTGATCTTTAAACCGTTAAAACAGGTAAATGACCAGAATTTTATCAGCCGGCGCATCGTAGAATTAATACAGGCGGATATCTGTTATTTTGCGATGCACACGAATTTCGATATCGCGCCGGGCTGTATGGCAGATCTGGCGGCTGAAAAGCTGGGCCTGATACCGGAGGAGCCGCTGGAGGTGACCGGAGAGGCAGACGGCGCAGCCATCGGAGTGGGGAAGATCGGCAGCCTAAAGGAGCCTGTGAGCGTGGAAGCTTTGGGACGGAGGGTGAAGGAGCTGTTCGGTCTTCCATTTGTGACGGTGTACGGCACAGAACAGGTGACCGGCCCGGTCAGCCGCGTGGCAGTCTCTCCCGGCGCGGGCGGCAGCATGATCCGGTATGGGATAGAGAAGAAGGCCCAGGTGCTTGTGACCGGGGATATCGGACATCACGACGGCATTGATGCGGCTGCAAACCATATGGCGGTGATCGATGCGGGGCACTACGGGCTGGAGCATATCTTTATACCGTTTATGGCGGACTATTTAAAACAGATGCTGCCGGGCGGGGTTGAGATTGTGACGGCGCTTCCGGCATTTCCGGCGAAGGTCATCTGCTGATAGGCAGGAAGGTTCAAATTCTGAGAACAGGAGGAATTTATGATTCGTTTGACAGTAGAAGGGGAAGTCAGGGAATACGAGGAGGGGACGCTCTTAAAGGATGTGGCGTCAGAGTTCCAGGAGAAGTTTCCCTATGACATCCTGCTTGCAACGGTGAACGGCAAGCTTCAGGAGCTGCACAAGAAGGTGAAAGAGGGGACGCAGGTGCATTTCCTCACGGCTAAGGACAAACCGGGGATGCAGACCTACAAGCGCAGTGCGATCCTGGTGATGCTGAAAGCGTTTTATGAGGTGATCGGAGCGGAGAATCTGACCAAGGTCTCCGTGGATTTCTCCATTGGGAACGGTCTGTTTGTGGAGCCGGTGGGCGAGTTTACGCTGAACCAGGATCTGGTGGACCGGATCAAGGCGCAGATGAACTCCTACGTGGAAGCCTGCATTCCGATCATGAAGCGCAATGTGAACACGGACGAGGCGGTGGAGCTGTTCCACAAGCACCGGATGTACGACAAGGAGCGGCTGTTCAAATACCGTCGGGTCTCCAGGGTGAACATCTACAGCATCGGCGGCTTTGAGGACTACTATTACGGCTACATGGTGCAGAATACCGGCTATATCAAATACTACGATCTGCTCCTGTATCATGACGGCATGATGCTGATGCTTCCCAAGGAAGCGGATCCGTCCCATGTACCGGAGTTTCAGCCCAGGGAAAAGCTTTATACGGTGCTTAAGGAGGCGGAGAGCTGGGGGCGGACGCTCCAGATCCCCAACGTAGGCGCCCTCAATGACCAGATCAGCCACGGCAGGATGAACGAGCTGATCCTGATCCAGGAAGCCCTGATGGAAAAGAAGATGGGCGATATCGCGGAGATGATCGCATCCATGACCGAGAAAAAGATCGTGATGATCGCCGGTCCGTCGTCCTCCGGGAAGACCACCTTTTCCCACCGGCTGTCCATCCAGCTTAGGGCCAAGGGGCTGGTGCCCCATCCGATCGCGGTGGACAATTACTTTGTGAACCGTGTGGACAGTCCGAGAGACGAGCACGGCAACTACAACTATGAGGTACTGGAATGCCTGGACGTAAAGCTGTTCAATGAAAACATGACGGATCTGCTTGCAGGAAAGACGGTTGAAATGCCCACCTACAATTTTGTCACCGGAGAACGGGAATACCGTGGGGATTTCCTGACCCTGGGTCGTGAAGATATCCTGGTCATCGAAGGCATCCACTGCCTGAATGAAAGGCTGTCCTACAGCCTTCCCAAGGAGAGCAAGTTCAAGATCTATATCAGTGCGCTGACTCAGTTAAACATCGACGAGCACAACCGCATTCCCACCACCGACGGCCGCCTGATCCGCCGTCTGGTCCGCGATTCCAGGACCCGCGGCGCCTCCGCCCAGGACACGATCCGTATGTGGCCGTCCGTGCGCAGAGGCGAGGAGGAAAACATCTTCCCCTACCAGGAAGAAGCCGACGTCATGTTCAACTCTGCACTGGTCTATGAGCTGGCAGTGCTTAAACAGTACGCCGAACCAATCCTCTTTGGCGTCCCCCGTGACAGCGCCGAGTATATAGAGGCCAAACGCCTGCTGAAATTCATGGATTATTTCCTGGGCGTCAGCAGCGAGGACATCCCCAAAAACTCCGTTTTACGTGAGTTCATCGGCGGAAGCTGTTTCAAAGTCTAAAATAATGTCAACGTCAGTACCGTCAAGCCAGCGCCAATACCGCCGCCACTACCATTTTTTTGCAGCGGCAGAGAACACGTTGGCGAGGAAGGGCTGGGCTGGAGGAATGCTTACGGAGGCGTTGAAGCCCATCGGTACTTAGGCGCTGTATTTCAAGCGCCTTACGTACCGTTATGCGCTTCACCGAGCGAGAGCGCCCTCCGTAAGCATTCCTCCAGCCCAGCCCTTCCCTATCCAAAAACGTAAACATTGACACCCCCCAAAAACAATGGTAAAATAAAAAAGCTTGAGTAAGACAGATGGTCGCTGCCGCATGGCCGAAAGGCGGCGGGAGAGGAAAGTCCGGGCTTCACAGGGCAGGGTGCCAGATAACGTCTGGCGGAGGCGACTCCAGGGACAGTGCAACAGAAATATACCGCCGGTCTCAGGCCGGTAAGGGTGGAAGGGCAGTGTAAGAGACTACCGCCCGTCTGGTAACAGGCGGGGCACATGTAAACCCCATCCGAAGCAAAACCGAACAGAAAGCATAAGGCGGCCCGTCTGCTTTCGGGTAGGTTGCTTGAGCCAGGTGGCGACATCTGGCCTAGATAGATGACCATCCAACGACATAACCCGGCTTACCGTCTTGCTCACAACATGATTATGAGGGCTCTCCGCTTTGGCGGAGGGCTGTTTTTCCATATAAAGGCCTGTTGATACAGGCAGGGACAGAGAAGACAGGGACATACATATAGAGATATGCAGGCAGGAAGGATTGAGTGCCCGTGAAAAAATACAGGATATTTCCGCTTGTCCTGGCAGCGGTGATGGCAGTGCCGGCATTGCCGGTGATACCGGGGGCAGGACAGGCATTTGCCATGTCGGCGCCGGGCAGCGGGGGAGCCAACTGGCATTACAGCGACAGGGACCACCATTGGTATTATTATGACGAGGATCAGACTCCGCATACGGGCTGGCTCAAATATGAGGGCGAATGGTACTGGTTTGACCCGTCCGGCTGGATGGCAGATGGCGGGAGCCGGGGCATCGACGGGGTGACGTACCATTTTTATGCAAACGGGCATATGACGTGGAACCAGTATATCGGACTGAAATACTACGATGCGGATGGACAGCCGGATGAATCGCATGACATCCGTGTGATCGGTTCGGAAAATCCCACATCAGAGGATAAGGACCTGATCACGGATTATCTCTACGAGGTGCCCAGGTCCTGGATTGCCCAGTTTGTAAAGGACGGCTGGCAGTTCATGTTTTACAAGAAAAAGAAATATTTTGCGGCGCCCAGTACAGATATGGGGGTCTATTACGTTTATCA
The DNA here is from genome assembly GCF_040719375.1 of Clostridium sp. AN503. Lineage (NCBI taxonomy): Bacteria > Bacillati > Bacillota > Clostridia > Eubacteriales > Clostridiaceae > Clostridium > Clostridium sp. AN503. The sequence continues at coordinate 1,339,295 of NZ_JBFDTP010000002.1, forward strand.
CAGCGTGGACACCCATTACAAAAAGGCGAAGTTTACGGACGCAGATTCTATCCTGCAGGCGTTCGGCGAGTACGTGGGATATGCCGCGGGCTGCTATCAGGAGGGGGATGTGCGGATGCAGGAACTGTGGAATGATTACAATGCGCTGCACAGCCTGCTGGAGATACCGGATTACTATTCCAATGACAGCCAGTTCTACTTCGGAAAGCTGTTTGCGGCGTATCTGGATGGGGAGACGAAGGAGGATATGCTGCGCAATGCTCCCAGAGCCTGCGAGGTGCTTGAGGAGATCCTGCACATGAAGGACGACGAGGAGACCAGGGCCAGGCTGAAAGCAAAACGGGAAGCGGAGCGGAAGGAGGCTGCGGAGCGGGCGGCCAGGATCGCGGCGGAAGAAGGCTACGGGCCTGGTGTGAAAAGGCCGGAGGAAAGTACAGAAGCGGCAGAATAGATCAAAAGAGTCATAGAAAAGAAGAGCCGGCAGTTATTCCGCCAGCTCCTCCCACTGTTCATAGAGTTCTTCCAGCTTTGTCTGGATGGACTCTTTTTCATTGTTAAGTTCTAAAAGCTTATCCACATCCGTGTAGATCTCCTCCAGGGTTAAAAGCCCGTCAATCTCTGCATCGCGGGTTTCAAGGCGGTGGATCTCGTCCTCTGTTTTCTTTAGATCGTTCTGGCGTTTGCGGATGCGCGCCTGCTCCTCCTTCTGGGCTTTCCAGTCCTGCTTGACTTCAGATACGGCTTCTCCATTGCTGGAGGAAGAAACTCCGGAAGCCATAACAGAGTCGCCGGAATCAGCAGCCGGGGTCACGTAGAGGCTTGTCATCAGTTCTTTTTTCTCTAAGTAATAGTCGTAATTCCCGATATAATTAAGCAGCGTCCGACCAGTCAGCTCCAGGATCCGGGTGGCAGTCTGATTGATGAAATACCGGTCATGGGACACGTACAGAACTGTGCCGGTATAATTCTGCAGCGCATCCTCCAAGATCTCCTTGGAGGTAATATCTAAATGGTTGGTCGGCTCGTCCAGGATCAAGAAGTTCGCCTCCGAGAGCATCAGCTTTGCGAGGGAAACACGTCCCCGCTCCCCGCCGCTTAAATCGGAGATTCGCTTAAACACATCGTCGCCCGTAAATAAAAATGCGGCAAGGATATTGCGCACCTGGGTGTTGGTCAGGTTAGGGTAGGCGTCCTGGACCTCCTCAAACACAGTCTTTTCCATGTGGAGCACATGGTGCTCCTGGTCGTAGTAACCGACATGGACCTTGGAACCGAGGGTGATGGTCCCGGTATCGGCGGGCAGCATCCCGTTGATCAGCTTTAAAATGGTGGTCTTCCCGGTACCATTGTTGCCGATGATGGCAACCCGCTCGCCTCGTTTCACATCCATATCGATGTGGTCAAACAGCTTCTGGCTGCCAAAGGCCTTGCTTAAATCCCGGATGGTCAGCACGTCGTTGCCGCTGGTGATATTGGGCTCCAAAGCGATATGCATCTCATCATTGACTTCCACGGGCTTTTCAAGGACCTCGATCTTGGCAAGCATCTTTTCCCGGCTCTCCGCGCGTTTAATGGACTTTTCCCGGTTGAAGGATTTGAGCTTGGTGATCACTTCCTCCTGATGCCTGATCTCCTGCTGCTGGTTTAAATAGGCTTTCATCTGGGCGGCGCGGACCATGGCTTTTTTCTCGCTGTAGGCGGTGTAGTTGCCCTGGTAGACGGCGCTGCGGCCCTGTTCCAGCTCCACGATCTTTGTGACCACGCGGTTTAAGAAATACCGGTCATGGGCGACGATCACGACAGCCCCGTTGTAGTTTAAGAGATAGGTCTCAAGCCATGCGATGGATTCCATATCCAGATGGTTGGTCGGCTCGTCGAGAAGGATCACATCCGGGCGGGAGAGCAGGAGCCGGCCTAAGGATACGCGGGTCTTCTGGCCTCCCGACAGAGTAGTGACCTTTTTGTCAAATTCGTCCTCGCAAAAGCCCAGACCCTTTAAAACGCCGGTGATCTCACTCTGCCAGGCGTAGCCGTTTTCCAGCTCGAAGGTGTGGTTTAAGCGGCTGTAGGCGGAAAGCATCTGTTCCAGCTCTTCTCCCTGCGCATCCTTCATCTTCAGTTCCAGGCTGCGGATCTGCTGCTCCATCTCGATGATGGGGCGTTTTACTTCCTTAAGCTCCTCGTAGATGCTGCGGGAGCTGTCAAGATCCTGGTGCTGTGCCAGATAACCCAGGGTTTTTCCTTTGGACAGGACCACTTCGCCCTGGTCAGCAGCAAGTTCGCCGACGATGATCTTCAGCAGGGTAGATTTGCCGGCGCCGTTGATACCGACGATGGCGGCCTTTTCCTGGTCTTCTATATGGAAGGACACATCGGACAGGATCTGGTCTGTGCCGAATGCCTTGTTTATGTGATTGCACGATAATATCATAGGATATCACTCCGTTTCCTGCAGTATGTTTAAGTACAACTATTATATCTCAAGCTAGTATAATATAGCCTGCACTTTTTTTCAACATTTCTTTTCCCTTGAGTTTTTGCATTTTGCAGCGGAAACTTAAGCTCCTTTCCTTGTATAAATTTACAAACCTGCCGGAAATGTATGAAAACATATTTGACATAAAATTGACGAAAAGGTATAATAAAAGGAAGTTGATTGAATGAGAGGTGAATATCATGGAAGGTAGAGAGATATCTAAGGCGGTCATAACACGGCTTCCGAGATATTACCGTTATCTGGGGGAATTGCTGGAATCGGGGGTGGAGCGGATCTCGTCCAACGAGCTGAGCGTCAGGATGAGAGTGACGGCATCGCAGATCCGGCAGGATTTAAATAATTTCGGCGGCTTTGGCCAGCAGGGATATGGCTATAATGTCAAATATCTTTATACGGAGATCGGGAAGATACTGGGGATCGACCGGCAGCACAACCTGATCATCATCGGGGCCGGGAACCTGGGCCAGGCTATCGCCAATTATGCCAATTTTGAGAAGCGGGGATTTATCATCAAGGGAATGTTTGATATCAATCCCAGACTGATCGGCCTGGTGGTGCGCGGCATAGAGATCCGTGGTGTGGATGATCTGGAGCAGTTTATAAGGGACAACGATGTGCAGATGGCGGCGCTGACGATCCCCAAGACCAAAGCTCCCGAGATTGCCGACCGTCTGGTTGACGCAGGCATCAAAGCGATCTGGAATTTCGCCCATGTGGACTTAACGGTACCGGACGATGTGGTGGTGGAGAACGTACACCTGTCAGAGAGCCTGATGCGCCTGTCTTACCGCGTGTGCAGCATGCAGGACCGGATCGATGAAGAGAAGGAGCAGACAGAGATGAAACCTGCCAGGCAGGAAAAAGACAGTACAAGATCCTGATATATTGGGCATGCAAAAATATTCATAAAAATTCTCCGTGTGAGTTTGTTCACAAAGGAAAATTTTTATGAATATTTTTATAGGGCGGAAAATATCCCCGCTTCCACTTCAAAGGAGGTTTCGAGATCATGAAATACGCAGTAACCGGCAGCCAGATGAAGCAGATTGACAAGGATACCATAGACCGGATCAAAATCCCGTCCCTGGTTCTGATGGAGCGCGCAGCGCTGGCGGTGGCCGATGCAGCAGAGCGTATCCTTTCCCCGTCCTCTGCCCGCGTTCTGTCTGTCTGCGGAACCGGCAACAACGGCGCTGACGGTATTGCGGCAGCGCGTATTCTTAAATGCAGAGGATACGATGTGACGGTTCTTTTAGCAGGCAGCTTAGAGCATGCCTCACACGAGCACAGGGTCCAGCAGCAGATTGCGGAAAACCTGGATGTTCCGATGGTGGAGTACAGTGATTTTGTCCCGGGAAGCTGTGACGTGATCGTGGACGCTTTGTTCGGGATCGGATTGGGCAGGGAGATCGAGGGTGAATACCGAGAGCTTCTTAAGATGCTTGCTGAAAAACGCAGGTCGGGGGAAGCAAAGGTGGTGGCAGTAGATATCCCATCCGGCATCCATGCAGATACCGGTGCCGTTATGGGCGCTGCACTGCCGGCAGATATTACCGTGACTTTTGGATATTTAAAGACAGGCCTGATGCTGTATCCCGGCAGGAGCTATGCGGGGGCGGCAGAGGTGGCCGATATCGGATTTTCCCAGGTGAGCTTAACCTGCGCAGGCTGGGACGGGATGATACTGGAGCCGTCGGACCGGAGCCGGATTCCGGCGCGCCAGGCAGACGGCAATAAGGGAACGTTCGGAAAGCTGCTTGTCATAGCAGGTTCTGTGGGCATGAGCGGTGCCGCTTATTTAAGCGCGCTTGCCGCCTACCGGGCGGGAGCAGGGCTGGTGAAGATCCTGACGGTCCCGGAGAACCGGGCAGTCCTCCAGGCCCAGCTTCCCGAGGCGATCGTAGAGACCTGCGATCCGGAAGCGATCACACCTTACAGCGATGCAGAAGATGGGGAGAGCTTCCGGACGGTCCTGGAAAGCCAGTGCGACTGGGCGGATGCCATTGTCCTGGGGCCGGGCCTGGGCCAGGAAGCTTATGTGGAATACCTGGTGGAGGCTGTGCTTTCCCACGCCTATGTGCCGATCGTGCTGGATGCGGACGGACTGAATACAGTTGCGGCCCATCCTTATCTGACCCGGTATTTTACGGAAAATATCATTATCACCCCTCACATGGGAGAGATGGCGCGGCTGTGCGCCTGTCCGGTGGAGGAGCTGAAGGCGGACCCGGTGCGGGCGGCAAGGGAGTACAGCGGCAGGTACGGTGTGGTCTGTGTGATGAAGGATGCGGCCACGGTGACCGCCGATAAGGACGGCAATGTGTATTTAAATCCCAGCGGCTGCAGCGCCATGGCGAAGGCTGGTTCCGGGGATGTACTTTCAGGCACGGTCGCCGGGCTGTTGGCGAGAGGGATGGAGTGTGCGGAGGCAGCGGCCTTCGGCGTTTATCTCCACGGGCTTGCAGGAGAAGCCGCAGCAGCAGAATACGGTGAGAACGGCCTGCTTGCACACAATATCGCGGACTGCTTACACTGTTAGGAAGGATACATGAAAAGGGAGAATGACATGAAGACCTATACAAGAGTCTATGCACCCATAGACCTGGATGCAGTCGTTTATAATATGGAGTCCATGAAAAAGAATATCTCACCGGATACGGGGATGATCGGCGTGGTGAAAACGGATGGTTACGGGCATGGGGCCGTGCCTGTAGCGCAGGCTGTTGACCCATATGTAGCGGGATATGCGGTGGCGACCATCGACGAGGCGCTGAACCTGCGCCGCCATGGAGTTGTAAAACCGGTCCTGATCCTGGGTGTGACACACGTAAGCCGATATGAGGAGCTGCTGGAGCATGACATCCGCCCTGCGGTCTTTACCATGGAACAGGCAAAGCCCCTGTCAGATCTGGCGGTGCGGGCTGGAAGAACGGCCAATATCCATCTGGCCCTGGATACCGGTATGAGCCGCATCGGCATGACCCCGGATGAGCAGGGAGCGGACCTGGCAGCAGGGATCGCAGGACTTCCCGGCATCCGGGCGGAGGGATTGTTTACCCACTTTGCCAGGGCGGATGAGACCGACAAAAAAGAGGCACAGGCCCAGCTCTCGCGCTATCTGCATTTTGTGGAGCTTTTAAAGGAGCGGGGAGTGGACATCCCGGTAAAGCACTGCTCCAACAGCGCCGGGATCATCGACCTGCCTTCGGCGAATCTGGATCTGGTGCGGGCGGGCATCTCCATATACGGCCTGTATCCGTCTGATGAGGTGGATAAAAACAGAGTGCCTCTAAAGCCCGCGATGGGGCTAAAGAGTTTTGTGACTTATGTAAAGACTTTAGAGCCGGGGCAGGCAGTGAGCTATGGAGGCACCTTTGTGGCGGAGCGATCCATGCGGGTTGCGACTATTCCTGTGGGCTACGGCGATGGGTATCCCCGGAATCTTTCCGGAAAAGGGCATGTGCTGATCCATGGGAAACGTGCGGCGATCCTGGGCCGCGTCTGCATGGACCAGTTCATGGTGGATGTGACGGACATCCCGGATGTGGATGTGGATACAGAGGTGACTCTGATCGGAACAGATGGGAAAGACCAGATCCGGGTGGAGGAGCTTTCGGATCTATGCGGGCGGTTCCACTATGAACTGGTATGCGATATTGGAAAACGGGTGCCGCGTGTTTATATCCGGCATGGAGAGGTGGTTGGAACAAAGGATTATTTTGACGATCCGTATCCAGGCTTTGGTCTGGACTGACGTTTGGAGCATTTTTCTATTAACAGGACTTCCGTCTGAGGCATAAATTAATCATGGAGAGGTATACGCCGGTCAAAAAGAGGTAATAATACCCTTGAAGAAAATTGACGGAGTGTGAAACTGTGATAATCAGACGAGGAGATATTTATTATGCAGACCTGCGTCCGGTGGTGGGCTCAGAGCAGGGCGGAGTCCGTCCCGTGCTCATCATCCAGAATGACGTTGGCAATAAACACAGCCCCACAGTGATCTGTGCGGCGATTACATCCAAGATGAACAAGGCGAAGCTGCCGACCCATGTGGAACTGGACACGCGAAAATGTGATATGATAAAAGATTCGGTGATCCTTTTGGAACAGCTCAGGACAATTGACAAGCAAAGGCTGAAAGAACGGATCTGCCATATTGACGACGAACTGCAGGAAAAGGTGAATCGAGCATTGATGGTGAGCCTGGAACTGACTACATAGTTCGTTTGAGACTGGTATTTCGTCATTGACGAAATACCAGATATTTAGTAAAATGTCCACGTAGGCAGCAGGCGGCGCGATGAGGCGGCCGTACATTACAGCCCCGTTTTACCCGGCACAGGGCACGGCGGAATGATAAAAGGAGTATGAAAAGCAGATATGGACGATGGCTATTCGGGCCTGGGAATGATCCTGGGTATAGCGGCAGTCGTTTTGATTGTCGTCTATCTCTTCTGGAGATATAAAAAATCCAAAGAGGAAAACGTAACAGAAGAAGATATCATGACGATGGTCAATGAGGGACATGAGCAGGGGGTTTTAGAGTCCAGCGAGGCGGAGATGATCACCAACATTTTTGAGTTTGATGACAAGGAAGCCAGCGATATCATGACCCACCGGAAGAATATTATAGCGCTGGATGGATCTGTAACTTTAAAAGAGGCGGCCCGGTTCGTTTTGAAGGAAGGGAAGAATTCCCGTTTTCCGGTATACGGCAAGGATCTGGACGATATCATTGGCACTGTACATATGCGGGATGTGCTGATCCACGCGGAGAATTCACAGGAGTCCCGGATGGCCCTTGCCAATGTTCCAGGTGTTCTGCGACCGGCACACTTTATCCCGGAGACACGCAATATCAACTCTCTGTTCAAAGAGATGCAGTCCCAGAAGATCCATATGGAGATTGTCATAGATGAGTACGGCCAGACCGCGGGCCTGGTCACCATGGAGGATATCTTAGAAGAGATCGTGGGGAATATCCTGGACGAGTACGATGTGGACGAGGAGTTCATCGTGCATGGGGAGGGAGATGCCCTGATCATGAGCGGAATGACGCCTCTTGAGGACGCCCAGGATGAGCTTAAGATTGAATTTCCTGAGGAGGATCTGGATAACTATGATACCATCAACGGACTTTTGATCTCCAAGCTGGACCGTATCCCGGATGAGGACGAGCAGCCGGAGGTTCGGTATTTGGGTTATCTTTTCTCTGTTATCAAGGTGGAGAACAAGATGATCCATTCTGTCAGAGTGACGAAGCAGCCGGAGGCGGAGCAGAGCGCGGAGGTGGAATCCGGGGAAGGCGTTTTCGAGGGCAGGGACAAGAGAGACCGGGACAAGAAAGACTGAGAGTAAGCTTTATAAACAGGGCTGCATTTGGCCCGGACAGAGGAAACGCCTTTTCCTGACAGATAAAGGCGTTTCTTTTGCGGTAAAACAAAGAACAAGCAGATATATAACATTCAGACAGATAGGATAAAATATGAGACAGATGATACAGGATACAAAAGACATGCTGCGGGATAAGACATTTCTGCAGAAGGCGCTCACGATCGCATTCCCCGTGGCGATGCAGGGGATGTTAAACACCATCGTCAACCTGGTGGATACCATGATGATCGGGACCTTGGGTGAGACGGCGATCGCGGCGGTGGGACTGGCAAACAAGGTATTCTTTGTGTTTTCCCTGCTGGTATTCGGTGTGGTCAGCGGCTCCGGCGTGCTGGCGGCACAGTACTGGGGCAACCGGGATGTGAAGAACATCCGCAAGGTACTGGGGCTTGCACTTATGATCTCCGTTTTTGGGGCGCTTTGTTTTGTTGTTCCGTCAGAGCTGCAGCCGAAAGCGGTAATGAGGATCTTTACTACAAGTGAAGGTGCGATCGCAGTAGGAGCGGCATACCTGGCGGTAGCAGCCCTGTCCTATCCGTTTACGGCGGTCACCAATACCTATGTGGCAATGCTGCGTGCGGTGGGACAGGTGAAGGCGCCTGTGATCATAAGCTGCATGACCATTTTGATCAATATCACCTTCAACTATATCCTGATCTTCGGGCATTTCGGCGCTCCGGCCATGGGAGCCGTGGGTGCGGCGGTAGCGACGCTGTTAGCCAGGGTGGTGGAATGTACGGCGATCATTGGTGTGACTTACTATACCCGTTCTCCGATCGCCTGCCATGTGAGGGATCTGTTTGGCTACAGCCAGGCATTTATCAGACAGTTTGTCTCCACCTGCAGTCCGGTGATCGCCAACGAATTCATGTGGGGGCTTGGGACGACCATGTATTCTCTTGCCTATGGACGGATGGGAGATAACGCGGTAGCGGCTATTACCATAGCAACCACCATCCAGGACATTGTTGTGGTCCTGTTCCAGGGCCTGAGTGCAGCGACAGCTGTCATACTGGGTCACGAGATGGGCGGCGGGCATTTAAAGCGGGCGGAGAAATACGCAAAGAATTTCTTTATTCTCCAGTTTTTAGTAACGCTGGCTGCCATGGCTATCTGCTATGGGATCCGGGGAAATATCATCGGCATGTACCGGATCACCCCGGAAGTAGCCAGGGACGTGAACCTGTGCCTGATGGTATTTATCCTCTATATGCCGGCGAAGATGTTCAACTATGTCAATGTGGTGGGCGTACTCAGAAGCGGCGGTGACACCAGGGTCTGCCTGTTTATCGACACCAGCGGAGTGTGGTTTATCGGGATACCCATGGCGTTTATCGGCGGTCTGTATTTAAAACAGGCTATCTATGTGGTATATGGGATGGTGATGATCGAAGAGATATACAAAGCAATCATCGGCTATATCCGCTACCGCCAGAAGAAATGGCTCAGGAACTTAAACGCAGAACTGCAGGGCTGAGCGACAGCTTTTAATGGCTGACGAGGCGGTCTGGATACGGAGGATCTTACATGAGGGAACCCTAAATGCAGCAGAAATACTTGATATTCTGTAAAAATAATGCTAGAATAGAAAAGATGTTTTTTGAACAAGGACGAAAAGAGAAGGATAAGGAGCTGTGAGTTATGTCAGGACATTCAAAGTTTGCCAATATCAAACACAAAAAAGAGAGAAATGATGCTGCAAAAGGCAAGATTTTTACCGTGATCGGCCGTGAGATCGCTGTGGCTGTAAAAGAGGGCGGTGCGGACCCGGCTAACAACAGCCGTCTGCGTGATGTGATCGCCAAGGCAAAGGCCAACAACATGCCAAATGACACCATTGACCGCGGCATCAAAAAGGCCGCTGGAGATGCCAATGCAGTTAACTACGAGGTACTGACCTACGAGGGTTACGGCCCGAACGGCGTGGCGATCATCGTAGATACCCTGACCGACAACAAGAACCGTACCGCGGCTAATGTGAGAAGCGCATTTACCAAGGGCAACGGCAACGTAGGGGCACAGGGCAGCGTGTCCTTCATGTTTGACAAGAAGGGACAGATCGTTATCGACAAGGAAGAGTGCGATATGGATCCGGATGAGCTGATGATGCTGGCGCTGGATGCCGGGGCTGAGGATTTCGCCGAGGAAGATGACAGCTATGAGGTTATCACTGATCCGGATGATTTCAGCAAGGTGCGCGAAGCGCTTGAGGCGGAGAAGATCCCGATGATGCAGGCGGAAGTGACCATGATCCCGCAGACCTGGGTGGAGCTGACCGACGAGGAGGATATCAAGCGGATGAACAAGCTTCTTGATCTGCTGGATGACGACGATGACGTACAGGCGGTCTATCACAACTGGGATGAATAAGATCTGAGCGTATTATAGCCATAAGAGAACCATGATCACATGATCAAATTGACGAGAGGCTTTGCCCATGATGGGAAAGCCTCTTTTTTTACGGGGTATTTGTGGTCGCGTCCGGCAGCCGCAGATACTCATGAAGCTTTTCACAGACGACAGGATGCGTTGCGGAGATCAGATTCCGATGCTTTCCCCTGGACACCATATTCGCTGTTTTTATGCGGGTGCGGTACTGGGCGGGCGAATAACCAAAGATGTCGCGGAAGCGCTTATTAAATGTCTTCAGATCGGGAAATCCGTTCCCGATTGCTATCTCGGTCAGGGTCTTGTCGGTGACAGCCAATTCCATGACGGCCTCCTGGAAACGGATCCGGATCAGGTACTCATAGAAATTAATTCCGGTGGTGTGTTTAAACAGGGTGGAGATGTAGGTCCGGTTGTATTGAAAATAGGCGGCAAGGTCCTCCAGGGTGATCTTCTCCCGGTAATGCTCCTCCATATAGAGGATCAGCCGGTGTATGATCTCCTGATGCTGTTCCCCCTGATCCTGCCGGATCGGTACCATCTGCGGATCAAACATGCGGCACAGGGTTGATACCAGAAGTTCCAGGCTGGCCTTGGCGGTCAGCGATGCATAGGGACCGCCTGATGCCGCCGCGTCCAGGATCTGTGCGGCATAAAAGCGCAGGAACTGATATTCTGGCTTATTTCTTGTGTCATTGGTGGACAGGCATTGGGGAAAGACAAACCGGTATCCTTTTTTCAGAAACGGTTTAAAGACTGCCTGTGAAAAACGCAGCACCAGGGCGCTTGTATGTTCTTTCTGTGCCAGTGAGGCGTGTCCGGTGCCCGGCCCCGTCAGGACCACGTCATCCTCGCACATGATAAACTTTTCCGTGCCGCGGCAGAATTCCTGCTCCCCGCTCAGAAGGATATCAAGCTCAAACTCCGTCTGGTGCCAGTGATAGCGGTAATTCAATATCTCATGGGCGTAGCACGATAAGTAGATATTGTCCCTGGGCCACTGCAGATCATAATAATCCTGTTCCATATATCCCTCCAAAATAAAAAATCCAAATATTTTCCCTGTTCAAAAAGTTTGAGACGATATTTGCCCATCCTCTTTTGTTCCCATACTATCGCATAAAATATGGTTTGTCAAGCGTTTGAATTTTGGTTAAAACTGATAATTCCAACACACTGTTTTTGTTATAATCGCAAAAATAAAAACTGTTTAAAAGAGAATACATACAGGGATAATGTTTGGATAAAATTGTATCCGGAACTGCGCTTTTTAATGAGATTTAAACGAGAGAGCAGGAATCTCTCTTTTTTTATTGCAAATACTCCCAACGACAGGATGGAAATGTTCTGGTAGTTTATAAAAGAACGGTCGTGCATGGGCCCGCCGGCCGGTAGTAGAAACGCAAAAAAGCAAAAGAAGGAAAGAGGGAGTGGACGTATGAATGAACAATTAATTATCTGTATTGTGATTTTTGCAGTAACCTTACTCAGCTACATTTTAAACAGGATACCCATGTGGGTTACATCCCTGTTGTCGCTGGCAGCCCTGTATGTTACCGGATGCATAGATTCTGCCGGGGCGTTGTCCGGCTTCTCCAACACGAATACGATCTTGATGGGTACCATGTTTGTTGTGGCTGCCGGATTCCGCCGGACTTCCATGGTGGATACCATGTGCAAAGGACTTATGAAGATGACCCGCGGCTCGTTCCGCATGGCTTATCTTGGATATTTGATCCTGGCAGCCATCCTGACGAATTTTATTGCAAGCCCCATGGTCGTTTATGCGATCGTGTCCCCGCTTTTGGCGGCTCTCTGCGATAATACGGGAACCAGCCGGTCCAAAATGATGTTTCCCATGATGGTCGTCTGTGTATCCTGCTGTGGGATACTTCCGCTTCCGACTGCGATCCAGATGGCAGGGCAGTTCAGCGGATTTTTAGAGACTTACGGTTTTGATATGGTGTTCCAGCCGGTGAATTTCCTGATCGGGGCATGGCCGGTCCTGTTTGTATCCATTCTCTGGGCGCTGTTTTTAGGACCGAAATTCTGTCCGGAGGAACCGGTGCTTCCGATCACCACAAAAGCGGACAAGGGACAGACTGGGCAGCAGAAGCTTTCTCCTTTTGCGGATAAGGCAGGAATCCTGATCTTTTTCGTGACGATTTTTGCACTGATCTTTTCGGCCCAGCTTCACCTGGCTACCTGGCTGATCGCTCTGGTGGGAAGCCTGCTGATGGTCTTGGTGGGAACCGTGGACCAGAAAGCGGCTCTCCGGGATATTCCGTGGGATATGCTGATGTTGTTTGCGGGAGCCCTTGCACTTGGAAACGGTCTGACAGCTACGGGAGCAGGTGATGCCATCGGCAACTGGCTTGCAGTCGCAGTGGGTGGAACACATAACAACTATGTGTTAGGCGCGTTGTTCTTCCTTATTCCGTTCTGCATTACACAGTTTATGCTGAACCGTGCGGTGTCGGCTGTATTTGTCCCGATCTGCCTGCTCACATGCCAGGCGCTGGGCGCCAATCCCATTGGACTGATCCTTCTGGTCAATGCGGGAAGCCTGACCGCTTTCCTGACTCCCATGGCAACCCCGGCTGTTGCCATGTGTATGAGCGACGGAGGATATGATCTGAAGACGATTATAAAAAGTGGTTCCCTGATCACGCTGATCCTTCCCGTTGTGTATATTTTTTATACCATGACGGTGTTCCCGGCGTTTTAACAGGTGATGGCAGCGGGAGGAGAACCGACAAAATTTCACAGGGAATATATCATTTCAGGAGGTCACAGATGAAAATAACAGACGTGAAACTTATATTTGCAAAGCATTATCTTTTTGTCCATGTCTGCACCGATGAAGGAATCACCGGTCTGGGCGAGGCGGGAAACTGGGGGTATCTGGATGCCACGGCGGCGGCTGTCAGAAAGTTCATCCCCTATTTGATCGGAAAAGATCCATTTCGCATCGAAGACATCAATCAGAATTTATACCGTTCCGTGTATTTCCGCGGTTCCGTGATCATGAGCGCCATCTCTGCGATCGATATTGCCCTCTGGGATATCAAGGGCAAAAAGCTGGGAGTGCCGGTCTTTGAGCTGTTGGGGGGAAGGGTTCGGGAGAAAGTCCGTGTATATGCCTCGCCCATGAGTAAAGCCACGGATCCTGACACGCTGGTATCCGGGTACCGGGAGCTGAAAAAGCAGGGATTTAACGCTGCAAAGATCTTTGTAAACGGTCCGGTGCGCAGTCAGGATGGACGGGACGAGTTCTTTTCCGGACGGGTGGAGGATGAACTGGAGAAGGTCCGAATCTGCCGGGAGGCCGTGGGCCCGGATTTTGATCTGATCCTGGAGGTTCACCGGGGAATGACTATGCCGGAAGCAGTCGCCTTTGGCCGTGAGGTTGCAAAATACCGTCCGATGGTGTTGGAGGACCCGGTTACCCCGGATAATATTGATACCATGGCGGAGGTGGCTTCCAGGGTCCATGTCCCCATCGCCACAGGGGAACGGTTCATAAACTTAAAGGAGTTTGAGATGCTTCTGTGCCGTCATGCGGCCCAGTATATCCGTCCGGATGTATGTGCCGTGGGCGGGATCACAACCAGCAAAAAGATCTGCGCGGTTGCGGAGGCCCATGACGTGCTTGTCATACCCCACAATCCTTTAGGGCCTGTGTCCACAGCTGCCTGCCTTCAGATCTGTGCTTCGATTCCCAACCTGGGGATCCAGGAGCTTCCGGAATTCTGCTTAAACGGTGCAGAGGATGCAATGGTGAAGCAGCCCCTGCGCTTTGAGAACGGCTGCATGCTGATCCCTGATGCACCAGGTATCGGAGTTGAACTGGCGGAGGATGCCCCAGAGCGCTATCCGGCAAACGAGAGAGGGAGCAATGAAGCAAGAAGGGCTTTTGACGGAGCGGTCAAAGACTGGTGACCGGTTGGAAGGGAGCTTAAAAAAGAAGGGTAAGAGGGTGTTGGTATGAACACAGATATGCTGACTGCAGTCAGTTGTTCATTTCGCTGGATCAACTGCCAGTGCTTTGAGATCAGGCTGCCAGGTGGAAAAACGATCATTACGGATCCCTGTTATGATTATCCGGAAAACCCGGACTCACCTCTTGCGGATCTGTTCCGCTTGAGAGGATTTACTACAAATGACATAGACGCCTGTGATTATATTATCTTAAATCATACACATGGCGACCATATTGCCAATCTCGGAGAATTGATCGGGCGGTACCAACGACGGCATGGACGAGCGGCTGAGAGAGCTTTGCCCCAATATTGCCCTGCGCAACAAGATCACCAACGATCTGGATGTGGAACAGGTTGCCGGAGACTGGTATCAGTTTATGGCCCAAAGCCGCGCGCAGTTTGTGATCCCCATGCATTTTGAGGTGTGGGAAAACCAGGAGCCGGGTTTTGCAAAACAAACCTTCCGGCGTGCAAATGAAAAAGCGGAGCAGTCCGGAGTGCATTGCAGGATCATGTCGCCGGAGCGGACACAGTGGTATCAGGTGTCCATGGGGATCGGTAAGTAGATATCAGAAAAGAAAAAGGATGGCGTGAGTCATCCTTTTTTAACCTTTGCCTGATAGGCCTCCCCCCAGTTCCACATCGCGTCTAAAATGGGTTTCAGGCTATGTCCTGTCTCGGTCAGGGAATATTCGACTCGCGGCGGAACTTCCGCATAGACTTTGCGGTGAACGAGACCCTGCGCTTCCATGTCCCGGAGCTGAGCAGTCAATACTTTTTGCGACACATGGCCAATAGACTTTTTTAATTCGCCAAATCGTTTCGTACCTGGCAGCAGATCCCGCAGGATGAGTATCTTCCATTTATTTTCGATCAACATCAGCGTTGTTTCTACAGGGCAGGCCGGCAATTCTGTTTTCTCCAAATCCTCACATCCCTTCCAATAGTATCTTTTTGATATCTGGGGTATAATTTTATCCTTACCATATATTTATACCCTACAACCTTATTATAAGAGTGGAAAGAGCAAAATACAAGCTCTCTAAAATCATTTTAAAAATAAAGGTAACCGTAATGAACGATGTTGTGAAGCTTTTGGAAGTTAACCCGCCCCAAGAGTACATACTGTAAGCAGATATAGAAGAAAGCCCCGTAAGCGATGCGCTTATGAGGCCTTTTCTGGTTGTAGCCATATGGTTTTGCAGAGACTGATCGTTATCCGTTCATTCTGCTTACTGCATGATCAGGTTGATATTCCGGAAGGTTACATCCGCGCCCCGTGCCACGAACATCCCCACATACACATTGCTGGAATCCAGTGCGGTCAGAGGGAAATCAAAGCCTGCGGAAACCGGCGGGTTGTCGCCGAAGATGCAGGTGTAGCCGTCTGAGGACTTGCGGATCTCCATATGGACGGTCTCGCCGGCGCTGTAGGTCTTGGTGGCAGTGGTGCCGCCGATCAGCTCGCCGTTTTTGCGGGCAAAGCAGTTCCAGGGCTGGTCGGAGGCGGACATCAGAGGACCGGCGGCAACATAGTCGCCTAAGGTGTCGTTGAGTACCGTATCCAGATAGATGTCATCCCGGACCATCAGGCCGAAGGAGTTTAAGTTGGTGTTGTTTAAGCTGTTGATGGTCACATCTGTGGTCAGGGTAAAGTTCCTGTCTGCGGGAACCGCCTGGTAGTACATGGCGATGCCGTCACTTCCCGGAGCGATCTTGCCGACCGGATAATTGCGGATGGCGGAGGAGTTTACACCCACTGCCATCTGGATGGAACCGTCGCTGTTTGGCTGCATCTGGAAATACATGTTGTTCAAATATTCATAGCCGTCTACATCTCCGAATACAGTTCCTTTCCAGTCGCCTGCAGGGGACCAGAAGGAGCTTAAGGAAGTGGGTGCGGTAAATGACCGGCCCGCGTAGTTAGGATTCAGGGAGGTGTCGGAATATACCGGCGGCTGCGGATTGGCGATCACGTAGTTTTTAAGGTCGCAGTTAGTCTGAAGCAGCTCGTCCACAATAAACCAGGCGTTGCAGGCCGCGCCGTAAAGGTTGGTGTGGGTGTTGTCGATGCTGACTTCCCTCTCGGAAGTCCATGCATGGCGGTTCTTCACGCCGTCGGCGCCCAGGCGCTCGTAGACGTCTCGGGTGCGGGCGGTTAAGTCCAGCACTGGAACACTCTTGCCAACACCCAGCTTTTTGATGGCTTTGGCATAATCGCCGCCGGAGAAATTTCCTTCTTCGTTCTTAACATCGGAGGTGATATGGCCGCTTTCACCGGTGTAGTTGTTGCCGCGGTCCCGGCGCACGATCGGAGTGCATAAGATCGGGGTGACGCCCCGTTCTCTTGCTTCCTGAATGTATTTGTCAAAGAGGTAGTTCTGGAAGGACCCGACGATGCTTACGGAACCGTTCGGGTTGGTGTAGCGTCCCAATTCCGCCCGTTCGTCATTGTGACCGAAGCCGATGATCAGGTAATCGCCCTTCTTCATGTTCTGGAGCAGGTGGCTGTACTGTACGGTGTCCAGATAGCTTTTGGAGCTGGTTCCGGATACGGCCAGGTTCTGGATATTGATACCGTTAAAATACTGGCCCAGCTGGGTGCCCCAGCCGTAGCGGGGGGAGTAGTAGGTATCGTCCTGGAAGGCCGCAGCCGTGGAGTCTCCCACGATCCACAGGGTAGGCTGGTTCTGGACGGTCCCGGTGACGCCTGTGGGGCCGCCGCTTAAAGGCGAGGGACTGGAAGGCCCCTGGCCGGACTGGTTTGTTTCAGACGGAGCCATGCCCGCCGTTACGGATGCCAGTGCGGGGACTGCGGAAAATGCGGTGGTCACTGCACAGGCGCAGCCTATCAGAAGTGCTTTGATACGGGTGAGTCTTTTCTTCATGTATGTATTCTCCTAAGCTAGATTTTAATTCCAATATTCCACATTATACATGATTGGGGTTTGATTGCCAAGCGGTTTGGGAGATCGTAAGATTTTTTTAATGAACGGCGGAGGGGAACGTCCGCAAATGGGGGCAGGGGATGAAATCGGGGACCGGAGGCGGATTGTCGTCGGCGGGAAATCCTAACTTTGTGGCAGCGGCGAAACCGGGGCGCCGGGGACAGTCGAACCGAATTCTTGATGAATTCGCTTCTCCGGTCCCCTCTCAGCCTGACGTGGTGCGTCAGGCTGAGTCCCCGGTTTTGCCGCTGCCGCAAGCTAAGGATTTCTTCGCCTCCGCAATATGCCTCCGGTCCCCGATTTCATCCCCTGCCCCCATTTGCGGACTGTGCCCTGGCGGCCGCTGGGAAGGAAGGGCAAAACCTAAGAGCAAAAACTTAAAAGCAGAGTTTGATTGGTTTAATGTTTTAGGCGTTCTAAGTCGGTGTAGAACTCTGGGTAGGAGATGTTGACGCATTCGGCGCCCAGGA
Source organism: Clostridium sp. AN503 (assembly GCF_040719375.1). Taxonomy (NCBI): domain Bacteria; kingdom Bacillati; phylum Bacillota; class Clostridia; order Eubacteriales; family Clostridiaceae; genus Clostridium; species Clostridium sp. AN503. Next base: position 1,356,978 of record NZ_JBFDTP010000002.1, read on the forward strand.
TCTCGGTTTCGCCGTCGGCGAGGCAGGCGGTGACGGCGAAGGTCATGGCGATGCGGTGGTCCAGTTTGCTGTCGATGACGGCGCCGTGGAGTGGTTTGCCGCCGTGGATGATCATGCCGTCTTCGGTTTCTTCTACGTCGGCGCCCATGGCGTTTAGGTTGCGGACCATGACTTCGATGCGGTTGGATTCTTTGACTTTTAGCTCGGCGGCGTCGCGGATGATCGTGTCGCCTTCTGCGAAACAGGCCATGGCGGCGATCATGGGCAGCTCGTCGATCAAGGTGGGGATGATGGGGCCGCTTATGACTGTGCCGTGGAGGGCGCTGCTGCGGACCAGGAGGTCGGCGGTCGGTTCTCCGTCGGATCTGGGGTTTAGCAGCGTGATGTTGGCGCCCATGTCGCGGCATACGTGAAGGATGCCGTCACGGGTCGGGTTGATGCCTACGCCCTGGATCAGGATCTCGGAGCCTGGGATCAGAAGGCCGGCGGCTATGAAGAAGGCGGCGGAGGAGATGTCGCCTGGGATCATGATCTGCTGGCCGTATAGTTCGGAGGCTGGGCGGATGATGGCTGTGGTGCCTTCGGTGCGGACGTCTGCGCCGAAACGGGAGAGCATCAGCTCTGTGTGGTTTCGGGAGATGTAGGGTTCGGTTACCCTGGTGTCGCCGTCGGCGTAGAGACCGGCCAGGAGAATAGCTGATTTGACCTGGGCGGAGGCTACGGGTGACTGGTAGTGGATGCCGTGGAGGGGGCTTCCTGTTATCTCAAGGGGGGCGCAGCCATTTCCGCGTAAGCTGCGGATCTGGGCGCCCATCTGGGCGAGTGGGTCTATGATCCGTTTCATGGGGCGCTTCTGGATGGAAGCGTCACCGGTCAGGGTTACGGTGAAATCCTGGGCCGCCAGGATGCCGGAGATCAGTCTTGTGGTGGTGCCGCTGTTGCCGCAGTCTAAGGTGGAATGCGGTTTTTTTAAGCCGTGAAGGCCGTTTCCGTGTATCAGGACGGCGGAGCCGTTATTTTCTATCTCGACGCCCATGCTGCGGAAGCAGGATATGGTGGAAAGGCAGTCTGCACCCTGTAAAAAATGATGGATCTCCGTGGTGCCTTTGGCGATGGAGCCAAACATGACGCTCCGGTGGGAGACGGATTTGTCGCCGGGAATGGTGATCTCTCCTCTGAGAGCACTGCATTTGCTGAATTTCATGTGGTTGTCCTCCTGGTCCTACTGGGTCTTTATTAGTTCGTAGTTGTATTTTTTGAGCTGCTCCCATGCCTGGTTCATGGCCTGTTCGTCGTAGAAGGTGATCCTCAGGGCCCCTTCCCCGTGCTCGCGGTTGTGGTTGATGCCGATGTTGCAGATGCTGATTCCCCGTGCGCTTAAGATGCAGGACAGGGTGGAGATGCCGCCCGGCTCGTCCACGATGTCTACAGTGAAGGAGTAATCCGGCGTCACGGAGCCGCGGGTGGCATCGGAGATGGAACTGCGGTAGGCCCGGGAGGTGTCAAACAGGCTGTGGACGGCGGAGCTGTCCCTGTTTTGCAGGTCGTTGTAAATCTGCTGCAGGGAGGATATGTAGGCTTCGAGCATCTGAAGGATATTGTCGGTGTTGGTCATGCAGATCTGCTCCCATACCTCAGGGGAGGAGGAGGCGATCCGCGTGATGTCCTTAAAACCGCCTGCCGCAAGGCGTTTCATCAGGCCCTCCTGGTTGTCGCAGTCTTTTACCAGGTTTACCAGGCTGGATGCGATCAGGTGGGGCAGATGGCTGATGGCTGCCGTGATCCGGTCATGCTCCCGGTAGTCTAAAACGATCGGGATGGAGCCAGTCAGCTTTGCCACGGCTACCATGCGCTCTGTGTCTGCCTCGCAGGTCTTTGCGGTCGGGGTGATGATGTAGTAGGCGTTTTCCAGAAGGTGGTCGGTGGCGTTTTCATAGCCGGTCTTCTCGGAACCGGCCATGGGATGGCCGCCGATAAACACATCCTCCATGCCAAGGTCTGTTACTACCTGATGGATGTTGGTCTTGGTGCTGCCCACGTCTGTAAGGATGGCGCCAGGTTTTAAGTATGGGCGGATAGAGGATAAGTACTGGGCATTGTATTCCACCGGGGTGCATAAAAAAATAATATCACATTCCAGGAGCTCCGCCCCCACGCCGTCCAGGATCACATCCACGATACCGTCCTGGTGTGCCTGCTCAAGCTTGGAGCGGGTGCGCATATAGGCAAGGATCTTCGCGTCCGGGCAGGAGCGCCGGATCCCTTTTGCGATCGAGCCGCCGATCAGCCCGAAACCGATAAAGCCAAAGGTAGAATCTTTCACAGTAAATTCCTCCGTTGTAATCACTATAATAACTGGTATTTTACCCTATGGGGACGGGGGTGTCAATACTTCAATACGTTACACTTCGACGCTTTAAAGTGAATGAATAAAATAATTTGTGCAAATCGTCTGTTTTGCTTGAAATTTTCTAACTTTTTTAGTAAAATGTCATCATAAGACTAATTTTGAAGCACAGGAGGGAATTTTATGAACGTTTATGGAACAAACAAGATCCGTAACGTCGTGTTGCTCGGTCATGGCGGGGCGGGTAAGACGACGGTTGCAGAGGCGCTGGCACTGGTAACCGGAGTCACCAAACGTATGGGCAAGGTCACGGATGGCAATACCATCAGCGATTTTGACAAAGAAGAGATCAAACGTCAGTTTTCCATCTCCACCTCTCTGATTCCGTTAGAGTACGAGGGCGATGACGGTATGATGAAGATTAACATCCTGGATACGCCGGGATATTTCGATTTTGTCGGTGAAGTGGAGGAGGCGGTCAGCGTGGCCGATGCCGCTATCATCGTTGTGAACTGTAAGGCAGGCATTGAGGTAGGCACAGAGAAGGCATGGGAGATGTGCGATAAGCTGAAACTGCCCCGTATCATTTTTGTCACCAATATGGATGACGACCATGCAAGCTACAGGGAGCTGGTGCTGAAGCTGGAGAGAAGATTCGGAAGAAGCGTAGCGCCGTTCCAGCTGCCGATCCGTGAGAATGAAAAGTTTGTCGGGTACGTAAACGTGGTCAAGATGGCCGGCAGACGTTTCACCAATCTGAGTGATTACGAAGAATGTGAGATTCCCGAGTACTCCATGAAGAACTTAGGCATTGCAAGAGACGCGCTGTTAGAGGCGGTGGCTGAGACCAGCGAGGAGTATATGGAGCGCTATTTCTCAGGGGAGGAGTTTACCCAGGAGGAGATCCAGGGCGCGCTTCGGGAACATGTGATAGATGGATCGATCGTCCCGGTGCTGATGGGTTCCGGTATCAACTGCCAGGGCTTCAAGACCCTGTTACAGGTGATCGACCGTTATCTGCCCACCCCGGATAAGTTTGAGTGTATCGGTGTGGACGTATCTACAGGCGAGCGTTTTACCGCCAGGTACAACGACGAGGTGTCCTTATCCGCCAGAGTGTTTAAGACCATTGTGGACCCGTTTATCGGCAAATACTCCATGATGAAGATCTGTACCGGTATCTTAAAGCCGGACAGCACGATCTACAATGTCAACAAGGATGCTGAGGAGAAGGTCGGCAAGGTTTACTTACTCCGCGGCAAGGATGTGATCGAGGTTCCGGAGCTGAGAGCCGGGGATATCGGCGCTGTGGCAAAGCTTAACGTGACCCAGACCGGCGATACCATTGCGCTCAGAAGCGCACCGATCGTTTACCACAAGCCGGAGATCTCCACGCCTTATACCTATATGAGATATAAGACCGTGACCAAGGGAGACGAGGATAAGGTGTCCACCGCGCTTGCGAAGCTGACCGAGGAAGATTTGACCTTAAAGCCGGTCAACGACAAAGAGAACCGTCAGCTTCTTCTGTACGGCATCGGCGACCAGCAGCTTGAGGTTGTGGTCAGCAAGCTTCTGAACCGTTACAAAGTAGAGGTAGAACTGAGCAAGCCGAAGTTTGCATTCCGTGAGACCATCCGCAAGAAAGTGGAGGTTCAGGGTAAGTACAAGAAGCAGTCCGGCGGACACGGGCAGTACGGGGATGTCAAGATGTCCTTTGAGCCGTCCGGCGATCTGGAGAAACCGTACATATTTGAGGAGCGCGTATTCGGCGGGGCAGTTCCGAGAAACTACTTCCCGGCGGTTGAGAAGGGCGTGCAGGAGAGCTGCGTGAAGGGTCCGCTTGCGGCATATCCGGTGGTAGGCGTGAAGGCAACCCTGCTGGATGGTTCCTATCATCCGGTGGATTCCTCTGAGATGGCGTTTAAGACAGCTTCCATGATGGCGTTTAAGAAAGGCTTTATGGATGCCAATCCTGTGCTCTTAGAGCCGATCGCATCCCTGAAGGTGACAGTTCCGGATAAGTTCACCGGTGATATTATGGGCGATTTGAACCGCAGGCGCGGCCGCGTGCTGGGAATGAATTCCAACCATAACGGCAAGCAGGTGATCGAGGCGGATATCCCCATGTCCGAGCTGTACGGATACAATACAGATCTGCGTTCCATGACCGGCGGCATCGGTACGTATGAGTACGAGTTTGCACGTTATGAGCAGGCTCCTGGCGATATCGTGAAGAAGGAAGTGGAAGCGAGAGCGTCCAAGGTAGACAAATTAGATGTTTAATGATATGATGAATTAAGGTTTTACAGTGAGAGAAGCAGGTGTATGCCTGCTTCTTTTTCTAAAGATACGGCAGAAAACGATACAGGATGCAGACATGATTGAGGAGAACGATGAGCGAGAGAAAATATTTTTCCAGGATAGGCTGGGTTTATGCGGTTTATATTCTTGTGACGATTGGGGCGCAATTAGGGATCGGCGCGCTGATAGCACGGTTTCAGGATATCCTTCCTATGTGGATCTATGATGGGAACATGCTGCTTTTATTGTCCCAGGCGGTCATGTACGTCATAGCATTTCCGGTATTTGCGCTGATGATGAGGCGGATCCCGCCATGCCGGATGACCGAGCCGAAGACCATAGAATTTAAGCGGTTCCTGGTCCTTCTGGTTGTCTGTTTCGGTGCTGTCTATATTGGCAATATGGTAGGCACAGGCCTTATGAAGATTGTGGAGATCCTGACGGGGACGAAGAATATCAATCCGGTGGACGACCTCCTGGGCGAGATGAACCTGGCTGCGGTGGGGCTGACTACTGTCATCATTGCACCGGTCATGGAGGAACTGATGTTTCGGAAGTATCTGGTGGACAGGCTGGTCCCCTATGGACAGAAGACCGCCGTGGTCATGTCCGGGCTGGCGTTTGCCCTGTTCCATGGAAACTTTTACCATTTTTTCTACGCAGCGGTCCTGGGTATGATATTTGCGTACATATACAGCAGTACCGGGAAGCTCCGGTATACCATTATCCTGCACATGATCATCAACTTTGTGGGCGGGGTCCTGGTCCTGCTCCTGTCGCGGGGGATCGACAGAGGGATCTCTGCGGCATATACCTTATCGACATTTCTGGGGATCTTCTGCCTGGTGAGTATCATCGCGGCAGTGGTGCTCACCTGTGTTTATTTTAGGCGCCTTTCCTGGTTTAAAGGCTGGGAGGAGACGGAGCGAGGCGTGGTGCTCACAGTCCTTAGCGCGCCGGGGATGTGGGCGTTCATGGCAGCAGGGATATTATTGTTTCTGCTGGGATAACAGGAATCGTCTGCGCTGGTGCTGGTGTTTTAGCTTGAAACAGGGCGCCTGATCCTAAGACGGTAATGAGAGCCGGATTTACAAAAAATATTGGGATAATTCGGCTGTGCATTTTGTAGAAAAGGATATGTAAAAGATTATTTATGGGGAGCCTTACAGCTCCCCGGTCAAAAACATCGTAAAGTTGGCAGTCGCCACAAGCTTTCCATCCTCGTTAGTAATATTCACCTGGTTCACCACGGTCCGCCTTCCTTTGTGGATCGCATTGGCCTCAATATAGATGGTCCCCTCGGAAATCCCCCGCAAAAACTGGATACTGCTGCACTGGGTCACATTGGCAACCCCGTAGGCGTAGGCCGCCATTCCTGCCGCCGTATCACACAGGGCGAAGATCGCGCCTCCGTGCAGATTGCCATAGAGATTTAAAACGCCCTTTGGGATCGTGAATGCAAGCCGGGAATGTCCCGGCGAGATCTCCAGGATCTGTGTTGTCTCAAGTCCGTCCAGGGACTGGACGTGGCGGCGGATGCCTTCCATAATCGATTCATTGATGTTGCTGTTATTGATATTGTCCAAGGTTTTTGTCTCCTTTTTGTCAAAATTATATCATGAATAATCCCGATAAATACAATATCCTGCAAATCCTGCATATTCTACCGAAATATAGTAAAGTCAAAGCATAGCTGCAAAACCCCTGAATTTTAGGCAATATTACGGGATCGCGAATGGAATATCTGTACTATATTACCATAAACGAGCGCATCTTACAATGGATGAGGCCAATTATAGAAAGAACCTATCAATCATGCACAAAACTCATGTGAGCGCCGATTGGATATTTCCGGCGTGGTCATTTATAATAAAACCATCGAGATTGTAAAAAAAATAACAAGAATACAATCCATAAGAAAGAAGGAGGTTCACCAGATGAGCAAATTATCAAAAGAACAGTTCCAGGCATATTTAAAGCAGATCAGGGAGCTGGCAGAAGGGCCGCTTGAGGAGATCCAGAAGGAAGTGGAAGTGACCAACAAATTCCCGCAGGAGTTCTACGACCTGGCGATTCAGAATGATCTATACCGCTGCGCGCTGCCGGAGCAGTACGGCGGTTACGGATTGTCCGAACTTGAGATCTTACAGGTACAGGAGGAGTTCTCCAGAGGACCGGGCGGCATGAGAATGCACCTGCACTACGCAATGGATCTAAACTGGAGAATCCTGGATGACTACGGCAATGAAGAATTGAAGAAAGAGTACATGCCGAAATTCCAGGATAAGAGCGTATTCACCTGCTTCGCCCTGACTGAGGCGACCGGCGGTACCGGCGCAGACTTACACTGCATGGCTCTGCGCGATGGCGACGACTATGTGTTAAACGGTGAGAAGACCCTGATCTCCCACACCGACTGCTGCGAATTTGCATATGTGATCGCAGTGACCAACCCGGATTCCGATAAGGCCGACCGCCTGTCCGCATTCTTCGTACCGATGGATGCACCGGGATTTGAAGTGATCAACATGCCGCACATGATGGGCTGCCGCGGCGCAGGACATGGCGACTTAAAATTCACCAACTGCCGCATTAACAAGAAATACCTGCTGGGACAGGAAGGCCAGGGCCTTGAGATCGCGCTGCATTCCTTATCCGTATCCCGCGCACACATTGCAGCCAGCAACTTGGGGATGGCTCAGAGAATGCTTGAGATGTCCTTAAAATACGCAGCAGACCGCGTGACCTTCGGAAAACCGATCATCACCCGTCAGGCCATCAAGATGAAACTGGCCAATATGCAGATGAATATCCACGGGCTGCGCTGCATGGTATATGACTTTGCCAAAGACTACGAGGTAGATCCGGAGGGCAAGTACATAGAGGAGAAGGCTGCTATGTGCAAGCTGTTCAGTATTGACACCGTGCGCCTTGTCAGTGACGAGATGCTGGAGATCTTCGGCGGAGTAGGTTACTTTGAGGATAACCCATACGGACCGGTAGAGCGCATGTACCGTGACTGCCGCGCAATGTGGCTGGAGGAAGGCGCGCCGACCGTCCAGAGGATCACCATTGCAAGAAACGCGGTGAAATTTGGCGGACAGGTAGAGTACGAGGTATAAGACCAGCCGGCATCCCCCACCCGGTTAAGACAGGCCGCCAGGTTCGATGGGACCTGGCGGCCTGATTCCGGTATCAGAGGCAGCTTCTGCGAAAAGCGCAGTTCCATGTGAGAAATAAAGTGAACGTAATTGATTGGAGGAACATATGAAACCATTGCAGGGAGTCCGCGTGGTGGACTTGACAACCTATCTGGCAGCCCCGACCACAGCCCGCGTGCTGGCCGAGTGGGGCGCCGACTGCATCAAGATTGAATCCGACAAGGGAGACCCGGCGAGGACCCAGGGAGCGGTGTTCAACATGCCCTATGAGGATGATGAGAACCTGGCCTTCGACGTGGCAAACATGAACAAGAAGTTCATCACCCTGAACTTAAAAACGGAAAAAGGAAAAGAGATCGCCTATAAAATGTTAGCTGAGGCGGACGTATTTGTAACCAATACAAGGACCAAATCCTTAGTGAAGCTGGGGCTGGATTACGATACCTTAAAGGAGAAGTTTCCGAAGCTGGTCTTTGCCCAGGTGCTGGGCTACGGGGAGTTCGGGCCGGAGAAGGATACCGCCGGTTTTGACGTGACCTGCTACATGGCAAGGGGCGGCGTGTTCGGCACCACCGTGAACCGGGGCGACGCGCCCATGATCCCCACCAACGGCTTCGGCGATTTCCAGGTTTCCTTAAGCCTGGCCTCCGGCATCTGTGCGGCGCTGTACGCCAGGGAAAAGACAGGGGTGGGCGACAAGATCACCGTTTCCCTGCACCACGCGGCGGTATATGCCTTAAGCACCGGCGTCATTTCCGCCCAGTACGGGAACCAGTACCCCAAGAGCAGGAAGGAGGTCCCCAACCCGTTCAACAATGTGTTCCGCACAAAGGACGGCAAGTGGGTGGTCATCTGCTGCCCGGAATACGACCGGGATTATGAGAAGATCATGACCCTGATCGGAAGGGGGGATCTGGTGGGCAACCCGCGCTACATCCACTGCGCTGAGGTCAACAATAACGGCCTGAACCATGAAGTGACCGATATCCTGGATGAGGCGATCGGAACCTTCACCAGGGACGAACTGCTAAAGCTGTTTAAAGAAAACGACCTGGCCTGTGAGGCGGCCTATGAGCCTGTGGATATGTACACGGATGAACAGGTCTGGGCCAACCATATCATTGCAAAGATCCCGTATCCGTCGGGCGAGCGCTTCATGCCCACCAATCCGGTGAACTTTAAGTCTCTGGGAGTTCCGGAGTACCATATCGGCGGTTCCCAGGGAACCCATACCGTGGAGATCATGGAGCATTTGGGCTACAGTGAGGCGGAGATCGCGGACGCGCTTGCAAGCGGGGCGGCGACCGGGGAAACGAAGCTTAGGAAACTAGAAAAATAAGGGAAGGTGAATCAGAATGGCATTATTATATACCGAGGAACAAAAAGAACTGCTTGCCCTGGTACGTGAGATGGCGGAGAACGAGATCAAGCCTTTTGTCCAGGAAGCGGATGAAAAAGGCGAGTGCCCGCGGGAACTGTTCGACTGGGGCTTTAAGATGGGGCTGCATATGCTGGAGATCCCGGAGCAGTACGGCGGAACGGGCTTAAGCTATGAGACCACGGCCATGATCTTTGAGGAGCTGGCAAAGGTAGATGCGGGATATGCGATCACCTTTGTGACCACCTTCGTTGCCCTGCGGAACGTGATCCTGGCGGGGACGCCGGAGCAGGCGCAGTATTTTGCCGACGTGGTGAAAAAGGGAAGCTTCGCAGGCTTTGCGCTGACAGAGCCGAATGCCGGTTCCGACCCGGCCGGTATCCGCGGAACCGCGGTTTTGGACGGCGACGAGTATGTGCTCAACGCGACCAAGACCTTTATCACCAACGGCGAGCTGGCGGATATCTATGTGGGATTTTTCAAGACCACCCCGGAGGCAGGCCACAGAGGGATCTCCGCATTTATCATTGACCGGAACACGCCGGGCGTATCCGTGGGAGCCCATGAAAACAAGATGGGCCTGCGCCTGTCCAACACCACGGACCTGATCTTTGAAAATGTCCGCGTGCCGAAGGACCGGATGCTGGGACCGGAAGGCTCAGGCTTTAAGCTGGCACTCAACGCCCTCAACTTATCCCGGGCGTTTGTGGCAACCCTGGCGGTGGGCATCATGCAGAGAGCGCTGGACGAATCTGTGAAGTATGCGAAGGAGAGAAAGCAGTTCAACACCCCGATCATCAAATTCCAGATGGTGCAGGCGATGTTAGCGGATATGGCGATCAAGGTGGAGGCTTCCCGCTGCCTGGTGAACAACACCATGAAGCTGATGGATGCCGGGAGCCTGGTACAGAAGGAAGGCTCCATCACCAAGACCTTCGTCACAGACTGCGCCCAGGAAGTAACCTCCAACGCCGTACAGGTTTTCGGCGGATATGGCTACAGCAAGGAATATCCGGTGGAGAAGCTGATGCGGGATGTAAAAGTGTTCCAGATCTTCGAGGGCACCAACCAGATCCAGCGCATGACCATTGCCAATGTGCTGGATAAGGAATATAAGTAAGGAGGAGAAACCATGAAGATAGTTGTATGTGTAAAACAGGTTCCGGATACCACTGAGATCAAGATCGATCCGGTGAAAAATACCCTGATCCGTACCGGAGTCCCCAGCATCTTAAATCCCTTTGACCGGAATGCAGTGGAGACGGCCCTTCAGTTAAAAGACAATTACGGCGGGACTGTGACTGTGATCTCCATGGGGCCGCCCCAGGCGAAAGCGGTGTTAAGAGAAGCTCTTGCCATGGGCGCGGACGACGCGTACCTGATCACGGACCGGGCGTTCGGCGGCTCTGATACCTACGCCACCAGCTATATCTTGTCCAGCGCGATCCGCCACTTGGGCGGCTTTGATGTGGTGCTGGGCGGCAAGCAGGCCATTGACGGGGATACGGGACAGACGGCTCCCAGTATCGCAGAGCATCTGGGACTGACCCGTTTAACCTATATCCTGGATATGGAAGTAAAAGGAGACAGCGTGATCGCAAGGCGGCAGGTGGAGGAAGGCGTCGAGGTCATCGAGGCAAAGATGCCGGTGCTGTGCACGGCCACCAAGGAGAGCAACAAGCCGCGCTACGCGACCATCCGCGGAAAACTGGATTCCCTGAAAGCGGAGATCAAGGAACTGACCCTTGCAGACATGGCAGATATCATCGATACCACCAAGATCGGATTAAAAGGCTCCCCCACCAAGGTGAAGGCAACCTTTACGCCGCAGCGCACCGCAAACGGAGTGAACATTGAGGGCGATGCAAAGACGATGGCGGTGACGCTTCTTGATAAGCTGACCGAATCGAAAATCCTGTAGGAAAGGGGTAGAAGGACATGAGCTTTGAACAGTATAAAGACGTATGGGTATTTGTCGAGTGCTTCGGCGGCGTGCCGAAAAGTGTGGGCCTGGAGCTTTTGGGACAGGGACGCAGGCTGGCGGACGGCTTGAAGCAGAAGCTCTGCGGCGTAGTCATCGGCAAGGATGTGGACGCGGCGGTAGCGGCGGCGCAGGAGGCCGGCGCAGATAAGATCTATGTGGTGCAGGGGGAGGAATATGAGCATTATTCCGCGGACGGATACGGCCATGTATTCCTGGAGCTGTGCAAAAAATACAACCCCAACACGATCCTGGTAGGCGCCACCGTAAACGGACGCGATTTGGGCTCCAAGATCGCGGTGAGCCTTAGGACCGGCCTGACTGCCGACTGTACGGCCTTAAGCGTGGATGAGGAGACTGGCAACGTGGTCTGGGAGCGTCCTGCTTTCGGCGGCAATCTTTACGCCCAGATCCTGTGTGGGGAGACCCGCCCGCAGATGGGCACGGTGCGGCCCGGCGCATTTAAGAAACCGGCTCCCAATCCGGAGAACCGGTCGGAGATCATCCGTGAGGACATCCATACCGACAACATCCGCACCCAGGTGATCGAGTTCATCAAGGCCTGTGAGGACGGCGGTATCCCGCTTGCAGATGCGGACGTGGTGGTTTCCGGCGGGCGCGGCATGAAGAATGCAGAGAATTTTACCATCCTGCAGCAGCTTGCCGATCTGCTTGGCGGTACTGTGGGCTGTTCCAGAGCGGCTGTGGATTCCGGCTGGATGCCGCAGACGAAGCAGGTCGGGCAGACCGGCTCCACCGTATCCCCGAAGCTCTACATCGCCTGCGGGATCTCCGGGGCTGTGCAGCACGTGGCGGGCATGAGCGAGTCCGGAACTATTGTGGCGATCAACAAGGATGCGTCCGCGCCGATCTTTGAGGTGGCAGACTATTGTCTGGTGGGCGATCTGTTTGAGGTGGTGCCTGCACTGATCAAGGAACTGGAAGCCCGCAGACAGGCGTAAGCATATGGACGGTATTAAAGTCAACGAGAGGCTGAAAGAGCAGTACATAGAAAAAGGCTATTGGACCCATGAGACGCTGTTAGACCGGTTTTACCGGACCGTGGAGCGCTTCGGGGACCGGGAATATGTGGTGGACGACCGTGGGAACCGTTATACATACCGGCAGATGGACGAGGCATCATCCGTCCTGGCGTCATACTTAAAAGAGGCGGGAGTGAAGCCGCATGATGTGGTTTCCTTCCAGATCCCCGTCTGGAGCGAGTTTGTGCTGATCGCTGTGGCCTGCATGAAGGCCGGGGCGGTGATGCACCCCATCGGGCTCAGCCACGAGGAGGCGGACCTGGTCTACGGGATGAATAAGACAGGCTCAAAGCTGTATTTCGGCGTCACCTTTTTTAAGAACAAGGATTATGAAACAAGGATCCTCTCTGTGAAAGACCAGATCCCGACCCTGGAACAGGTGGTCCTCCTGGACGGCACAAGACCGGCAAAAAGCGGCTGCATTACCCTGGCTCAGATCATGGAGACCAGGAAGCCGCTGCCCAGGGAACAGTCCGGCGGCATGGACGGGTTTGATGTGGCGCTGGTGCTCTGCACCTCAGGGACGACCGGAGGCAATAAGGGCGTGATGCTGACCCACAACAACATTATCTTCAGCGAGGATATGTTCAACCGGGAGCTGGGGCTTGACGAGAATGACATCATGTTCATGCCGGCGCCCCTCCACCATGCCACCGGCTTCCATCATGGGGTCATTGCCCCGATGCTTATGGGAGCGAAGCTGGTGCTGGAGGAGAAGTTCACCTGCCAGGGAGCCATCGATCTGATGAACCGGGAGAGATGCACCTATTCCATGGGGGCAACGCCGTTTATCTATGATATCCTGCGCCATATGGAAGAGCAGGGAGGCAGCCTGCCGCACTTAAAGTTCTACCTGTGCGGCGGCGCTCCGGTCCCGGGTTATATGGTGAGAAAGGCGGACGCCTACGGAATCCGCCTCTGCGAGGTCTATGGCTCCACGGAAAGCGTCCCCCACGTTTTTGTGAGGCCGGATGAGGCCCTTGATTTAGACGGGCGGACCTCCGGCAGGGCCATGACCGGCGTGGAGGTCCGGGTGGTGGACGAAAGCGGCCAGGATGTGCCGCCCGGAGTGACGGGCGAGGAGATTTCCCGCGGGCCGAATGTGTTTGTGGGATATTTAAAGGATCAGGAGGCCACGGACCGGGCGCTTACGGACGACGGCTGGTTCTACAGCGGCGATCTGTGCGTCAGCGACGGGAAGGGCAACATCCATATCGTCGGACGGAAAAAGGATATGATCGTCCGCGGCGGTGAGAACTTGAATTCCAACGAGATCGACAACGACATCGAAGGCTGTCCCGGCGTGCGGGATCATGCGATCGTAGGGATGCCCGACGAGCGGATGGGAGAGCGCATCTGCGCTTTCGTGGTGACAGAGCCGGGGGTTACGGTGACATTGGAGGATATGACCCGGTATATGATCGAAAAGCATGTGCAGAAACGCTACTGGCCGGAGCGGGTGGAGATGACGGACAAGATCCCCCGGACCGCCAGCGGCAAGGTGAAAAAATATCTGCTTTTAGAAGAATTAAAGCGCAGGGGGTGTGAGTGATGGCAGTGCAGGAATATGGGCCGCGGCGAAGCCGCGCCACCAGAAAGCCGTCCATCCAGTGCCCGGACGTGGTGTTTTACCGGTGTGACCGCTGCGGGATGATCCATGAGCGGATCGGGCGAGCAGAGACAAAGCCGGAGATCCGCTGCTGCGGACAGGTTATGGAGGAGCTTAAACCAGTTCCGGTTTCCGGGGCGGGAGAGGGGATTTCCATCACCTACCAGATCGTGGGAGGCTACAACGACAATGCCGTGCGGGTCTCCTGGAAACTGGATGCCCCGTATGAGCTGGAATGGCTGTATTTAAAAACTTACACCGGCGGATACATGAAGTACTTAATCCCGGGGAAGCGCCCGCCCATGGTATTTGCCCTGGCGGATGAGGACGCGTTTGCCTACTGCGACGAAAGCCCCTGCCTGGAGTGTGTATTCTGGTGTAAACGAGGGTTTGTGATTTACGGTTATGTGAAAGAAAAAGGATTGATCGAGGTCCCGATTGACAAGGCGAATGCCTACTGGCAGTCCGGCGCGAAAAAATAAGAGTGTTATTTTTTACATCGATATGTTAAAAAAATAACAGAATTAGGAGGCTTTATATGAGTAATGGGGAAAATGCCAAGACGATTGGCGCAGGGAAAATTGACTGGAGAACGGTGATCATATTCGTGTCGATCGCGTTCAGCTCCCAGTGCGGAGGAGGGTTCGCGGCAGGCTCCACGCCCTGGTCCTACTTTTTTGCCAACACGGGCTTTTACGGGATGCTGCCGGAGGTGACGCAGCCGTATTTCTGTCTGTTCATGCCCTTTGTGGTGGCGGCGATCAACTGTTTTATGATCTACTTCTTTATGAAATTCGCTATGGATTTCAGGACCTTCGACTACGGCAATTTCCTGGCGAAATACGGAGAGCGTTTCCTGGGCGGGAAGCTGGCGAAGCCCATGCAGATCGTGTATGAGTTCAACTTCAACTGGCTGCTGATCGTGTGCATGGCGTTGGCATACTCCTCCTCCGGCTCCGCACTGGCAGAGCTGACCGGGATGCCGTACCTTTTAACCACCTTTATCGTTGGGATCATCATGTTCGTTCTGTGTATGAAGGGCAGCGACATGGTGCGGAAAAATGCAGTGTTCATGAGCGCGGTTATCTTTGTGGCGCTGATCGTTGTAAACGTGCCGAACCTGTTTTACAATATCGCAAGCGGGCATCTGACCACGGAGATGGCAGTGATGTCTGATAAGATGAATGCCGGGATCGCGGCGGGAGCGGGCAGCTTCATTAAGTACCTTCTGATCGCATTTGCCTGGGCCTACATCTTCTCAGGACAGAACCTGGGCGGCTTCGGCGCTTACGTGAACCACGCGCAGCTTTTTACCAACAAGCGCACCCTGCGCTGGGCCGTTGTTTTATCCGTTGTCTTAAACTGGGCCTTTTTGCAGATGACCGTCGTGAACCTGGCTGCAAACTATTCTGAGGTATATGCAGGCTGGGAGGCAGGCAAGGCGGTGTACACGATCCTGGTGGTGCAAAACGGCGTGGGAAGCGGCGTGATAAAAGGTATCATGCTGACCCTGATCACCGTAGCCATCTTCTTTGCTACGATCTCCACGGCCATCAACTATGCCCAGGGCTTTAACGACCGTGTGCTGAACTGGTATCAGAAGAAAATAAACGAGGCTCCGGAGGTTTCCGCCCAGAAGAGAAACAAGCGCGGCGCGGTCCTGACCCTGGTCTATATCTGCCTGACCTGGGGCGTTTCCCAGGCGGGGCTGACTGCTCTGGTATCCAAGGGACTGACCCTGGTATCCTTTATCAACCTGTTTACGCTGATCATGCCGACGATCGTCAATGTGGTGATCGGATGGCCGGATGCGGATTACTCCAGGCTGAAAAAGCTGAAATAGCGTGAGAGGGGCTTTATGAAGATCAAGGGAAATCGTATTGCCGTATTTATTGCAGGTTATGCCTGCGTGCTGGTCATTGCCATCACCAACGTGTGGAGCGTGTTTGTGAATCCGCTGGTGGAGGCCAATGGCTGGCAGAAAGCGGATGTGCTCAATGCATATGCCTATTACTCTGTGGTGATGGCGGTATTTGGCGTGGTGGCCGCCCGCCTGATCCGCAGGTTCCCCACCAGGGTGGTGCTGTATGCCGGGTCCTTTATGATGGCGGCAGGCATCTTCGGCATCGGCCTGGTGCGCAGCATCCCGGGGCTTTATCTGACCTTCAGCGTGCTGATGGCGGTCGGCGGGGGATGCACTTATAATTTATCAATCACCAACACCTTAAAATGGTTCCCGGACAGAAAGGGGCTGGCCTCCGGGCTTTTGCTCAGTGGGGCGTCCTTAGGCGGCATGATCTTTGCGCCGGTGATGAACAGCCTGTTTGTGCGGTTTGGCGTCCATCAGGCGTGTATGATCATGGGAACACTCTTTGCGGTCCTTTTAGGGCTTACGGTGTGGATGGCCCAGGTGGCGCCGGAGGATTACTGTCCGGAGGGCTGGAACCCGGCTATGGCGCAGACGGCGGCAGCAGGACCGGGACGGGATTACGTCTGGACGGAAATGGTGCGGACGCCGCAGTTTTACCTGATCTTTTTCATGTTTATCTGCGCCAATACGGGCAGTGCGATGATGATCAGCTCCGCGTCGGTGATCGGACAGTCCTATGCGGGCCTAAGCGCCGCCCTTGCTGCAACGGCGGTGGGTTTCATGTCCTGTTGTAATTTCGTGGGAAGGATGTTCTTTGGATGGCTGTCGGACCGGATCGGCAGGTACCGTGCGCTGATGATCTCGATCTCCATCTGTACCTGTGTGATGTTTGTGCTGTTTTTAACCGGCCAGCCGGCGGTATTTATCGGCGGCATGTGCCTGACGGGGATGTGCGGCGGTTCGATCCTGGCGCTGCTCCCGTCCATCTGCTCGGATGCGTTCGGCGTGAAACACTCCACGATGAATTACAGTATTTTGTTCCTGGGATTTGCGGGCAGTTCCTTTTTGGCTCCGCGGATTGCGGCGAAGTTCGCGGGAGGATACCAGATGGCGTTTCTGACTGCGGGCGTGCTGTGTGCGGCAGGGCTGGGGCTTTTGTTTGTGATCAGCGGAAGGCTGAAAAAGCAGTCAGCGTCTGAAGCGCTGGCATAAAATGAAAAGACTGCCGGAGAACCGGATAACAGGAAAGACCTCCCTCCCCGCAGGTTAACGGGGGATGGAGGTCTCCTTTGTTTTTACATATTCCAGGAAGCTTTCGAGGGCTTTGGTCTGGTAATTCTTTTTGCTGTACACCATATACACCAGCCGGGTGTCGGCGCGGATGTTCAGCTTTAGGTAGTCCAGGCTGTCGAACTGCCGAAGGAAGGCTGTGTTCGCTGCAATGCCCACGACCGGGTTGGTGGATACGTAGCCGCCCATGCTGATCTCATCCTCGAACTGGAAGGATGCGGTCAGACCGTGCTCCTTCAACAGGTTGGCGACGATCCCGCCGATGGGGATGGACTGGCGGTAGGTGACCAACTTCTGCTGCGCCAGCTCCGGGAAGCTGACGGCCTGTCCGCTGCGGGAGGCAAGCGGATGCTCATGGTTGATGATAGCGACCAGCTCCTGAGCCAGGATGGGGATGAACTCTAAGTCCGGCTCGCGGTCCACCTTTGAGCAGAACCCAACGTCATAGGCTCCGCTTTTGACCTGTTCAATGATCTGCAGGGTCATGGCGGTATAGATGTTGAAAGTAACCTTGGGATTGCGGGTCTGCTTGTAGCCGTTGGTGGCCTTGGGCAGGAAATCCCCGCAGAGCGTCGGGATGCATCCCACATCGATCACTCCTCCGATGGCCCCCGCCTTCTCGTGGGCCGCCTCAATCCCTTTTTCCAGCTCGCTTAAGGCGGCGCACACGTAGGTGTAGAATTCCTGACCGTGCTTGGTCAGCCGGATGTTCCGTCCCTCCTTTTGGAACAGGGCGATCCCCAGCTCCTTTTCCAGGGAGGAGATGGAGTCGCTCAGGCTGGGCTGGGTGATGTAGAGCTCTTTTGCAGCCTTGGTATAATGCTGGAGCTGCGCCAGCTTGCGGAAATAGTAAAGCTGTGACAGATTCATATAGTGCCCCCATGATTTTCCGTTGTCTCCGCCTGATCTTACGCTTAAAGATCAGGGCGGGGATGTCTGTATACTGCATGTTAAAAAAATAACATAAGGTATCTATCATTATACATGATATTGGATGAAAATTCCAGATATAAATCAATATACCAGACTCATAACAATTCCCTGTGGATAGTCTCCATATTTTTCTCCAAACAAATTGATACCCCCTATGTTATGGGCAGTTTCCTTTATCTGTATGCGGAGTGAGATATACTGCTGCTCATTGAGTTTGAGCTGCTTAAGGCCAAGCTGCTGATTCACAAGCGCACCGTCGATATAGCCGCCATGTTCCCGCACGGAAAATGTCTTTAAAATGCCGTACTGTGTCCGTCCGTTGGGCCAGCATAAAGGGGTGAGATTGCCCCTTCTTGCGCCGTAATCTCCCGGGGAGCAGTAGGTTCCTACCTCATGACCGTTGATGGAGATGGTAATATCAGAGGGCCAGTGCTCTAAATATCCCGGGGCCTCAGAGCAGATTTCCATCTGAAAGGAGATCTCGCTGGGGGACAGGAGCGGATTGCCTATGTTAGGAAAGCGGTATTCAATGTATCCGCTGTGAAACCATAGAAGCTGCGCCCTCCCACGTGCAGGGGAGTAAAAAGTACGGACATCATCGTAACCGTCAATAATACCATTTTCATCAGCCAGGCCGCAGGTGGGCTGGATATCCCACTGATAATAGTTGCCCACAGGCATATCCATAAAGATGCTGTTGCTTGCGGAATCGGCATCTGTATCGGAATTCTGAAGAAAAAAGGATTGCATCGAACAGGTGCATACCCGCATGGAGCCGTGCTTTCCCGGTTGTGTTTCGGTGATTATAAGGCCGGCTTCCTCAAGGTTTTTGATATGCAGTGCGGCGGAGGATATCGGGATATGCAGTGTGTCAGCCAGCTCCTGCACGGACATCACTGCGTTTTTTAAGAGGCCAAGGATCTGCAGGCGGGCAGGAGAAGAAATCGCCTTTCCAATCTGACAGATTCGTTCATGGTGTTCCTGGTTACTTAAGTGGAGGCTGATGTTGCGTTCTCCGATAATCCGGACCGGTTTTTTCTCTTTCTCTGACATCACAGGAGTTCCTTTCTTTTAGAAATGCTGTTAATAGTTGATGTAATTATACCCTATTATTACATAAAAATCAAAATAAAAAAAGAAAATACAGTAAAAAGATAGAAATATTTGTTTGTTATATACAAAAATAATCGTGTTAAACGGTTATATATTGAATGAATGTACAAAATATGATAATATTAATCATGTAATAAATAAGGAACGTGATGTGAATTTCACTACGAAGGAGGATTGTTATGAAAAGAAGATTGATTTGTTTAGCGATGGCATCAGCGATGGTGGTTTCTCTGACTGCATGTGGCTCAAGTGAGGCAAAACCGGCGTCAGAGACAAGTGCGGTACAGACTCAGGCGGAAGCGCAGGGCGGTACCGCTGCTGTTGAGGGAGCCAAAGACAAGGAAGGAAGCACAGCTTCGACTCAGATTTTGGAAGGAAAAACAGTTGGTTTTGCCCAAACGGACAGTATGTCGGCATGGCGGACCACGGAGACGGATTCCATAAAGGAATATGTGGAGGCGGCAGGAGGAACCTTTATTGTTAAGGATGCGGGAGGGGATATTGCAACCCAGGAGACAGATATCCGCGATCTGATAGCGGCAGGGGTTGATTATCTGGTTGTGGCGCCCCTGGAAGATAATGGACTTCAGGGAGCTCTTCAGGAAGCCATGGAAAATGAGATACCGGTAATTCTGGTGGACCGTTCCATTGCAGGGGAGCCGGGAACCCATTATACCACGGCTATTATGTCCGACTTTGTGTGGGAGGGCGAGCAATGCGCGAAGGCTCTGGAAGAAGCGCTGCCTGACGGTGGAAACGTTGTTATTATCAATGGCGGCTATGACTCCTCCACATCAACGGATCGTCAGGATGGTTTCGTCAAGAATTTGGACACATCCAAATATAAGATTGTGGCGGAGCAGGACGGCGAGTGGCTTATGGATAAAGCGCAGTCTGTTATGGAAAATATCATCCAGGCTCAGGGCGGAGAAAACATTGATGCGGTATTCGCAGTGACAGATGATATGATCCAGGGAGCAAAGACGGCGATCGAGGCTGCAGGCCTGGAACCTGGAACGGATATCCTGACGTTAGGGATCGATGGGACAAGAGCTGCATTTGAGGATGTGGAAGCCGGAAAACAGCTGGCGTCAGTAACCTGCTCTCCGTACTTTGGCCCGGTTGTGGTGAATACTCTTTCTAAGATTATTAACGGAGAAGAGGTGCCTCAGCACATAACAAACGAGGATACCCTTTATACAAAAGATAATGTTGTGGTTGAGCTTGGATTTTAAAGCTTCTATGTTTGTCCGGAACCATTCCTGCATGGCAGGGGTGGTTCCTTTTGAAAGGAGATGCTATGTCTGAATTTTTATTAGACATTCAGGGATTGGAAAAATCATTTCCGGGGGTGAAGGCATTAAAAGGGGTTAACCTGCAAATCAAAAGGGGAGAGGTACATGCCTTGATGGGAGAAAACGGTGCGGGGAAATCCACTTTGATCAAGGTACTGACCGGGATTTACCAAAAAGACGCAGGGGAAATCCGGTTTGATGGAGAGTTGATTCATGCGAGGACGCCGATCGAGGCAAATGAAAAAGGAATATCAACCATTTATCAGGAGCTGAATCTTGTGTTGTTCCAGACCGTATATGAGAACCTGTTTTTGGGCAGGGAGATCAGGAACAGGTTCGGAGGCATAGACAGAAAATCCATGATAACAGAGGCAAGGCGGATTATGAGCGAGCTTGGGATCGATGTCGATGTGACCAGACCCCTTCGCAGCTATTCGACGGCAATCCAGCAGATGGTAGCCATTGCACGCGCTGTGAGTATCCAGTCGAAGCTGGTTATCATGGATGAACCTACCTCATCCCTGGATACGAATGAGGTAAAAGTGTTGTTTGGTATCATCCGTCAGCTTAAGGAGAAAGGGATCAGCGTACTGTTTATCAGCCATAAGCTGGATGAGATTTTCGAGATATGCGAGAGGCTTACTGTATTTAAGGATGGTGCTTACGTAGGGGATTATGATGTGAGCGAGCTGGACCAGTTAAAGCTGATATCTCTGATGATTGGAAAAGATACGGTAAAACTGGAGCGTACCAGAAACGGATATGCGTTTGATAAAGCGGCGGTTATCCTGGAAGCAAAAGACATCAGACAGGGGATGCGGCTTAACGGAATCGGAATCACTATCAAAGAGGGGGAAGTGGTGGGCCTGGCGGGACTCCTTGGTTCTGGCAGAACGGAGCTTGCCCGGACGATATTTGGTGCGGAACAGCCGGATAACGGAGAGATATTCTGGTATGGTAAGCCGGCGAAGCTGAGAAGCCCTGCAGACGCGATTAAGATGGGGATGGGCTTCTGCACGGAGGACCGCAAGGTGGAAGGGATTATTCCACATCTGTCCGTAAAGGAGAACATAACGATTGCACTGCTTCCGCGTCTCAATACGTTTGGCTTTGTCAGGGCGGGGGAACAGAACAAAATCGTCGAACATTACATTAAAAGATTGAAGATCAAAACTCCGTCACCAGAACAGTCAATCTGTAATCTGAGCGGAGGAAATCAACAGAAGGTTCTGCTTGCGCGCTGGATGTGCATGAATCCGAAACTGATCATTATGGATGAGCCGACACGCGGCATTGATGTGGGCGCCAAGGTGGAGATCGAGCAGCTTATTCAGGAATTTTCAAAAACAGGTATTTCGGTGCTGATGATTTCTTCAGAGCTTGCGGAGCTGGAACGCAATTGTGACAGGATTATCGTTATGAGGGAAGGCCTGAAACGGGGAGAGCTGATTGGTGATGAAATCAGTCAGGATCAGATCATGGAGACCATTGCAGAGGGAGGAAGAGAGGTGGATGATGACTAGAAACGAGTGGTTTGAGGCAGCTAAAAAATACAGTGCAGTTTCTCTTCTGGCTTTGTTTATACTCTTAAACACCATTGTCACGCCAAATTTTTTCAGGCTTGGCAATTTAAACAATATTATTACACAGATCTGCCCGATTATTCTGTGCGGGATGGGGATGACACTGGTGATTTCTACTGGAGGAATTGATATTTCCGTGGGATCGGTCATGGCTCTTGCAGGTGTAATGACGGCTAAGCTCATGACAGGAACAGGACTTCTTGCTGCTGTGGCAATCGCCCTGTCAGTATCGGCTGCGATCGGCTGCTTAACCGGGATCATGGTTGGCAAACTGCGGCTCCAGGCAATGGTTGTGACTCTGGGGCTTATGCTGGGCTTAAGAGGCGTCGCGCAGGTGCTCTGCGGCGGGAGGGATATCTATTTTAATAAACTTGGAGTTGTGGGAAGCAGCCTTTCTTTGTGGGGAACTTACAAAATCGGCGGTGTGCTTCCGGTACAGATTATCCCGATTGTACTGTCGATCCTGTCAGTTTGGGTGTTGGCGGAAAAAACGGTGATCGGACATCAGATCCAGGCTGTAGGTGACAACATTCGTTCCAGCGCGCTTTCCGGAATCAACACGGCGGGGACGATGATGATAGTCTACGGGATCAGTGCGGGACTTGCGGCCCTTGCAGGTGTATTTCAGGCTGCGAAAGTGTCGGTTGCAGCCGGTAGCTCTCTAGGGCAGCTTGCAGAGCTGGATGCGATTGCGGCAGTGGTGATTGGCGGTACCCCCATGAGCGGAGGAAAGGCCCATGTGATTGGAACGGTAATTGGCGCTTTGATCATGCAGATGATCACGCTGACCTGTGTGATGAACAATATCCCGGACCAATACGCCCAGGTGTTTAAAGCGGTAATTATTGTGTTTGCGGTGTTTATCCAACGTGAACGTCTGAAGTAGGAGGAAGACATATGAAGACATTAAAGAAAATTTATGGGTCCTTTTATTCAAAAAGTACCATCCTCGCATTCCTGCTTCTGGTGTTTGCAGCCGGAATCCTTTTTCGGGACAAGAACTTTTTAACGATGGGAAATATGTTTAATATCCTTTTGAAAGCGTCGAAAAACGGCGGGTATCTGGCGCTTGGAATGACATTTGTGATTCTTTGCGCGGAGATAGACCTTTCTGTAGGTGCGGTTTTTGCTCTCAGCGGCGTAGTGATGGGACTTGTCGGACAGATTAACCCGTGGCTGGGAATTGCGGCGGGGCTGGCAGTGGGTGCGGTGTCCGGGATGCTTGTGGGTTTTATGGTGACGAAAATGCGGATTTCATCCTGGATCGCGTCTCTGGCTATGCTGTTTGCGCTCAGGGGGATGATCCTGATCGTGGCAAAGAAATCCGTTGCAATCACTGGAACCGTGATGACCTTTGGCAACGCGAAGATTTTAAAAGGGGTATTTCCGGGAATGAAAAGCGGGATTTCCATATTGATTCCATTGCTTTTTATCCTTACATTCCTGTGTATGTACCTGTCCAGGTATACGAAGTTCGGCATGGGCATGTACGCGGCAGGCGGAAACGGCGAGGCGGCCAGAATGATGGGGATTGACGTGGACCGGATCAAAATGAAGGCATTTTTATGCAGCGGACTGATTGCGGCCTTCTCGGGAGTGCTTCTGGCGTCCAGTTCAGGGAGCGCAACCTTAAGCGCAGGCAATACATACGAGACCTATGCGATCGCCATGTGTGCAATCGGAGGCGTCAAGCTCACTGGTGGGGAAGGAAAGTTTTCCGGAACCTTCTTTGGTATTTTGATCTATTTTATCATCAATACGATATTTACCTATCTGCCTTCGGGAATATCCGTACACTGGCAGTCTGTTATCATGGGGCTGCTTGTATTGATATCTGTTGGAGTGCAGACTGATGTGATAAAAAATATCCGTCTGAAAAAGGGCAGAAATGAGGGCGTCTTATGAGGCAGTTGTGTTCCCTGTGGGGAAAGACAGTTGAAGCGAGGAGTGTGTTGTCTGAATATCCCCGGCCCCAGCTTGTGCGGGACAGTTATTTCAGCCTGAATGGTGAATGGGAATATGCCATAAGAAAAACGGGACAGGCGGAAACCTATGACGGGACCATTCTGGTGCCGTTTTCACCAGAATCAAGACTGTCAGGAGTGGACCGGATCCTTCAGCCGGATGAATATCTGCATTACAGGAAATGCTTTATTCTTCCGGATGGATTTAAGAAAGATAAGGTTTACCTGCACTTCGGCGCAGTGGATCAGGAATGCAGAGTGTTTTTGAATGGAACGATGCTTGGGGAGCACAAGGGCGGATATCTAGCGTTTTCATTTGAAATAAGTGGTTTTCTTGCAGAGGGAGAGAACATACTGACTGTATCTGTGCGGGATTATACAGAGCATGCTCCTCACGCCCGAGGAAAACAGAGACTAAATCCAACCGGGAAATATGCCTCGCTTTTTTATACCCCCAGCAGCGGGATATGGAAGCCTGTGTGGATGGAAAGCACAGCTGCCTGCCACGTTTCAGAAATCAAATTCACACCATATTTTGATGAACAGTCAATAGGTGTCTTTGCGGATGTGTGCGGCGAGTCAGACAGTGCTCTTGTCAGGATTTCACAGAATGGGGAAGTCATTGGCTCATGGACAATAAAAACAGGTACGGAAAATAAGCTTCTTTTGGAGAAGTTCAGGCCGTGGTCACCAGAAAAACCGGATTTATATGACGTGGAAGTCAGTTATATAGAAGATAAGGTGACCTCTTATTTCGGAATGAGGAAGTTGTCGGTTTCGCAGGACCGGAAAGGAGTAATGCGTTTTTTTCTGAATAATAAGCCATTCTTCTTTAACGGTCTTCTGGATCAGGGATACTGGCCGGAAAGTCTGATGACGGCGCCGGACGACAAGGCGCTGCTTTATGATATCAGAAAACTGAAATCGCTGGGATATAATACCATAAGAAAGCATGTGAAAATCGAGACAGACCGGTTTTATTACCACTGCGACCGACTGGGGATGATGGTATGGCAGGATATGCCGAATGGGGGTGGAACGTACAATATGTTTTTTGTGACGGAGCTGCCAAATACTTTCGATTGGTTTTGCCGGAGGGTGAAGGACAACAGATACCGCCCGTTTGCCCGAACCGACGCTGCCGGCAGAAAACAGTATTATGAAGATCTGGAAGATATGGTAAAGCAGCTGTACAATCATCCTTCCATCGCTGTCTGGGTTCCCTTCAATGAAGGCTGGGGACAGTTTGATGCACGCAAGGCAACGGAAAGAATCCGCAGGCTTGACAGGACCAGGTTGGTCAATGAGGCCTGCGGCTGGTTTGATCAGGGCGGAGGGGATATGTACAGTATTCATAATTACAGAAGGATTTTAAAGGTGAAGCCTGTGAAAGACAGGGTGGTAGCGTTGACGGAGTACGGTGGATATTCCCTTCCGGTTAAGGGGCACATGGAATGCGACAGGGCGTTTGGATACCAAACGTATAAAACGGTTGAGGAGCTGACAGACAATTATAAGCGCCTTTGGGAGCAGGAGATTTTTCCCAATCTTGAACGGGGGTTGTGCAGTGCGATTTATACTCAGGTCAGTGATATTGAGGAAGAGATAAACGGCGTTATGACCTATGACAGGAGAGTGGACAAGTTAGACGGTGAGATTGTCAGGAACTTAAACGAAAAGCTGTACAGGATGTTTCGGAATATGGTTTAACCAGATGGCTTGTGCTAATTCTGCGCAGCAAGGTAAATTTCTTGATGGGACAGCGGGGAAGCGGTATAATACAGATAGTATAGTGAGACGCGCTTTTAGCGGCCAGAAGGAGGATAAAATATGGTATACACCATAACTGGTAAGATTTTGACCATGCACAGGACCATGGAGGTGACGGATGCGAATGAGGCCCTGTTCTACAAAGCCACATCCAAAGCTATAAGCATTACTGACAAATCCCGCATAGAAGATGCAGAAGGGAATCTGGTGGCAGAGTTCCACCGGAAAGTCATGAGTATTCATGCTGTCCATTATATAGAGATGGCAGACGGGACAAAGATGACAATGAAGTCCGAGCTCTTCCATCCATTTCATCAAGTGATTGATGTGGAGGAGAAGAACTGGAAGATCAAAGGCAATTTTGCCAGCCACGAATACCAGATTCTGGATGCCGACGGAGGAGTTCTGGCAGAAGTGCGCCGCCCATGGCTTTCAATCCATGATAAATGTGAGCTGAATGTGGTGGATGAGGGACAGGAGAAGGAGTTGCTTGCGCTTACGATAGTACTTGAGCATATGCTGATTGATGAGCGTGTGGCTGCGGAGAGTACGGCGGCAGCCGGGGCAGGTACGGCGGCAGGAGCAGCGGCAGCAGAAAACTCCGATGGAGGTCAGCAGGCGTAGAGAAACCACAAACTAAGCCCTGTTTGACAATAGCCAGTCAGAACTTTGCCGGAACTTAAGCTTTTAGGCTTGACACCATTTCCCAATTATGCTACATTTAGAATTAATGCAAATGCAGGGAAGGGAAAGAGTACGCGTTCGGAACATGCACAGAGAACTGCCGGCTGGTGCGAGGCAGGGATGGACGATGGCGGAACTGGTCCCGGAGCAGCCTGCCCAACGGAGACAGATGATAAGCCGGATTTTATATCTGGTGATAACCGGCGGTCTCCAAGTAAGACAGGACGGATTCCCACCGTTACAGGGGAAGGCGGGCGCTGCCGCGGTCTGAGAGGACAAAGGCTTAGGCGCTGGCTGTATGAGAGCATGCAGACTGCATGAATCAGAGTGGTACCGCGCAAGGCTGATACAATAAAAGTATACACGCCCTGCGTCTCTGGATAACAACCGGGGGCGCAGGGCTTTTTGTATGGTGATCCATAAACACCTGGCGGTTGCCCGGCAGTGCATAAGCTGTTTTACAGAATCAGGAGGAGAAATCATGGCAAGCTACAATCACAGCGCGATTGAGAAGAAATGGCGCGAAAACTGGGAGAAAGATCCCATCAATGTCAACGACGGCAAGAAGCCGAAATATTACTGTCTGGATATGTTCCCATATCCGTCCGGCAGCGGTCTGCATGTAGGCCACTGGAGAGGTTACGTGATCTCCGATGTATGGAGCCGTTACCAGATGCTGAAGGGCCATTATGTGATCCATCCCATGGGCTGGGATGCATTCGGCCTCCCAGCTGAGAACTATGCGATCAAGATGGGCGTCCACCCAGCCAAATCCACTGCGGAGAACGTAGCCAACATCAAGCGCCAGATCGGCGAGATCGCGGCCATCTACGACTGGGATATGGAAGTGAATACCACAGATCCGGATTTCTATAAGTGGACCCAGTGGATCTTTGTTAAAATGTTTAAAGAGGGCCTGGCATACGAAAAAGAATTCCCCATCAACTGGTGCCCGTCCTGTAAGACCGGCCTTGCCAACGAGGAAGTGGTGAACGGATGCTGCGAGCGCTGCGGCGCTACCGTTACCAAGAAGAACCTGCGTCAGTGGATGCTTAAGATCACCGCCTATGCGGAGCGTCTGTTAAATGACTTAGACAAGCTGGATTGGCCGGAAAAGGTGAAAAAGATGCAGACCGAGTGGATCGGCAAATCCTACGGCGCAGAGGTGGATTTCCCCGTGGAGGGCAGAGACGAGAAGATCACGGTTTATACCACCAGGCCGGATACGCTCTACGGCGCGACCTTTATGGTGCTGGCTCCGGAGCATGCCCTGGCAAAGAGCCTGGCGACCGATGAGACCAGAGAGGCTGTTGAGAAATATATCTTTGATTCTTCCATGCGTTCCAACGTGGACCGCATGCAGGATAAGGAAAAGACCGGCGTATTTACAGGCAGCTATGCCATCAATCCCTTAAATGGCGAAAAGACTCCGATCTGGCTGTCTGATTATGTGCTGGCTGATTACGGCACCGGCGCGATCATGTGCGTACCGGCTCATGATGACCGTGACTTTGAATTTGCAAAGAAGTTCAATATCCCGATCATCCAGGTCATTGCAAAGGATGGCAAAGAGATTGAAAATATGTCCGAAGCCTACACCGAGGCCAGCGGGACCATGATCAATTCCGGCGAGTGGAACGGCATGGAGTCCTCTGTGCTCAAAAAGGAAGCCCCGGCTATGATCGAGGCAAGAGGCCTGGGCAAGAAAACGGTCAACTACAAGCTGCGCGACTGGGTCTTCTCCAGACAGCGTTACTGGGGCGAGCCGATCCCGATCGTACACTGCGAAAAATGCGGCAATGTGGCGGTTCCAGAGGAGGAGCTTCCATTAAGGCTTCCGGAGGTGGAGAGCTATCAGCCCACCGGCACCGGAGAGTCACCGTTAGCGGCGATTGAGGACTGGGTCAACTGCACCTGTCCGCAGTGCGGCGGCCCGGCAAAACGCGAGACCAACACCATGCCCCAGTGGGCAGGTTCTTCCTGGTATTTCCTGCGCTATGTGGACAGCCACAACGACAAGGAACTGGTATCCCGGGAAAAGGCCGACAAATACCTTCCGGTCGATATGTATATCGGCGGCGTAGAGCATGCGGTGCTGCACCTTCTGTACTCCCGTTTCTACACCAAGTTCCTGCATGATATCGGCGTGATCGATTTTGACGAGCCGTTTAAAAAGCTGTTCAACCAGGGTATGATCACAGGAAAGAACGGAATCAAGATGAGTAAATCCAAAGGAAATGTGGTCTCTCCGGACGATCTTGTTCGGGATTACGGCTGCGATGCCTTAAGGATGTACGAACTGTTCGTAGGTCCGCCGGAGCTGGATGCGGAGTGGGATGAGCGCGGGATCGAGGGCGTATCCCGGTTCCTCGGCAGGTTCTGGAATCTGGTTCAGGACAGCAAGGACAAAGACGTGGCGGAGACCAGAGAGATGGTGCGCCTGCGCCACAAACTGGTATTCGACATTGACCAGCGGTTCAGCCAGTTCAACTTGAATACCGTGATCTCCGGATTTATGGAGTACAACAACAAGTTTATCGATCTGGCCAGGAAGACCGGCGGCATCGACAAAGAAACCTTAAAGACCTTTGTGGTCCTGCTGGCTCCGTTTGCCCCGCACATCGGCGAGGAACTGTGGCAGCAGCTTGGCGGCGAGGGCAGCGTGTTCCATGCCCAGTGGCCGGAGTGCGATAAAGAAGCCATGAAGGACGACGAGATCGAGATCGGCGTTCAGGTCAACGGCAAGGCCCGCGGCGTGGTTTCCCTTCCGGTGGATGTATCGAAGGAAGACGCGATCGCAGCAGGCAAAGCGGCTGTAGCGGACAAGATCACAGGAACCATTGTGAAGGAGATCTATGTGCCGGGCAAGATCATCAACATTGTCTGTAAATAAACTGTAAGAAAAAGGGCAGAGAGCTGTTATGGCTATCTGCCCTTGAATGTGTTATACTCCAGATTAGGGAAAAACAGCCATTAGAGGAAGATAAAGGAGTGACGGCAGATGAGAAGACAAAACAGAGGCGGCGGGAGGATTCCGGAAAAGCTGACGTCGGCAGCGAAGGCAGCGTTTGCGGCAATATCCCCGGGAGCAGGGAGAAGTACATGGACAGCCGTGTCCGTGGCGGCAGGGATCACCGCGTTTGCGGCAGTGGCGGTGCCGTCAGGAATTACAGCGTTTGCGGCAGGATCAGCGCCGTCAGGGATCACTGCATTTTCGGCAGGGTCAGCGCCGGCGGAGATTACCGCGTTTGCGGTGGAAACCGGCGGGGCGTCCAGCCGTGTCATAGAGGCGGGGAATCCCGCTGATACAGGAGGACAGTCAGCTATGAAGAATACAACAGCCGGGTCGGCCCAGGCACCGTCCGCCCAGCCGGCCCCCAATGGGCTGGGGATCGTCCTGGAGGATCTGGATGCAGCTGCAAATACCGACCAGCTTGTGGTGGTAGTGGGAAGCGGCATGGACAGTTCCAGGGTGAAGGTCGGCTATTATACGAAGTCTGTAGACGGTGCCTGGTCTGAGCAGTTTATTGCAGACGGGTACTGTGGTCATAACGGGATGTCCACCGACAAGCGTGAAGGCGACCGCCGGACGCCGACGGGGACATATTCCTTTACCCAGGCTTTTGGAAGCCTGAAAGATCCAGGCAGCATACTGCCTTACAAGCAGCTTGACGAATATGACTACTGGGTGGATGATCCGGCCAGCGCCTATTACAATCAGATGGTCAGCACGAAGACCGTAAAGAAGGACTGGAATTCGGCGGAACACTTGATCGGTGTTATGCCCCAGTACCGTTACAGCCTGGCTGTCAGCTACAATACGGCGGACCGGGTGCCGGGGAAGGGCTCTGCAATCTTTCTGCACGGCTATCACACCTGGAAGACGTGGACGGAAGGCTGTATTGCCATTCCAGAAGAAGATATGCGTCTGCTTGTGCAGCAGCTGGACGCGGATGCACAGATCGTTATCATGCCCAAACGGCCGGAAGCCGTTAAGGAATGAGGTTTTATCTTATCAGAAATGTTGCGGCTGTCAGGAGGACCTGGCAGCCAGTTTTTTTGCCAGAAGCCGGAGCGTTTCCAGCTTCTTTTTTTCTGCCGGCGACATGCGCGAGCTGATGACGGAGACCAGTAAGTCGGTCTCAGAGTCGGAAAAGCTTATGTTTTTCTGAGACGTCTCCATCTGCATCGCCATAAATGCGGGCATTAACTGCTCTTTGGGCAGATGGGAGATCCTGTCGGCGAAGTCTGTGAGATACTGTAATTTTTCCGGGCTCATTTCTGCCAGCCTGGGGTCCTGTTTCCAGTCTTTCTGTTCCATAATACCTCCTGAGAATGATGTGGGTTATGTTGAGGTCTGCATTGCCTGCATCATGATCTGCAGGTTTTCAAACATCTCGATCATGTCGCGTTCTTTCGGTCCGGCAAAAGGCTTCATGGCCTGGAGGATTTCCACAGGCGAGGATTTTTGCCCGCCAGCCGGTGAAAGTCCCATGGCGGATACTTCTCCGCCGGAAAACAGATTCCGGGTATGGTTCAGCTCCTGCATTTTAACAAGCATGGAGATAATGCGCTGCTGAGGCGGCTGCATATAGGGTATAGCGGCTTTTATCATTTGAAGCTGTGGGTCGGCGACCAGATAGTCAAAATCAGTCAGCCGGATATCTTTTCCCGTTTCTTCATTCATAGACAACAGGTCCTTCTCTTTTTGAAACAATATATGCTCCATTCAAGGAAAACATACCGGATGCATATATTACTCATACAGGAGAGTGATTAAATCATGAGTACCAGATTAATTATAGAGGGAAATGCAGTTTACGAGATCGATGAGGACTGTGTGGAGTGCCAGAAACAAAAAGGCAGGTTCCAGAGCAGGATGAAAAAACAGGCTGCGGAGAACGGCTCCGGCAGCAAAGCAGATTCGGATGTAAAACATCCGGCAGAGAAATAAATAACAGAAAAATGCCCCCTCCGTGAAAGAGGGGGCAGATTGATTAGCAGAAGAAGCCGCCGCCGTTACCGCCGCCGCAGCAGCAGAGAAGCAGGATGATCCAGATCCAGTCACATCCATTGCCGCATCCACAACCGCTATGTTCGCCGCATCCGCATCCGCCGCCAAAACCGTTGCCGCCGCAGCAGCACAGGATCAGGATCAGCCAGATACAGTTGAACCCGCTTCCTCCCGAATTACAGTTACAGTCACATCCACAACCGCAGTTTGTTGCCGCCAAATCACTCATCTTAGTTCCTCCAAAAATTATTTACACTTAATCATATGTCGGGCTGCATGTCACTGTTTCCGGTTTTTTAGAAAGATTTTAGAAAGTTTTTTGTTGCAGTGGGAAACAGCTTGTGTATAATAGAGGATATGGTTGGAAACATCAATAAAAGCAGTGATAAGAGAACAGGGAGAACAGGAGCAGGTATGGACTTGACGCAGGATACAGTAAAAAAGATACGGGGACTCATCGTGTTCGCGGTGGCGGTGGTTGTGGCTGGAATCAATTACCGGAGCGTGCTGCTGGTGTTTATGAGATTTGTGGGGATGCTGGCGCCGTTCCTCCTTGGGGCAGCTATCGCATTTGTGCTGAACGTTCCGATGCGCTGGATCGAGAACCATATCCGGACCGGAAAATCCGACAGGGTACGGCGGGCGGTGAGCCTGTCACTTGCACTTCTGGCAGTGGCGGGAATCCTGTCTGTTGTGATGGTGTTAGTGGTGCCGGAGGTATTCCGGACCCTTTCAAGCCTTCAGCGCAACGTCCCGGTGTTTTTTGCCGGTCTGCAGGCACAGCTGGAAGCGTTCTTTTCCGACAATCCGGATGTGATTGCCTATATAAACAGTGTTGAGATAGACTGGGAGCAGCTGATGCAGCAGATTGTCGCGTTTTTAAGTGATGGCGCAGGCACGGTGCTGTCCACTACGTTTTCTGCCGCCATGAGCATTGTAAACGGCGTGACCTGCTTTGGCATCGGTCTGATCTTTGCCATCTATATCCTTCTGCAGAAGGAGACGCTGGAACGCCAGATGAGAAAGGTGCTGCGAGCCTTCCTGCCTGGGAGGACGGCTGCGAGGGTCCTGGAGGTGGCGGCGCTTACGGAGCGGACCTTCTCCAACTTTTTGACGGGGCAGTGCGTGGAGGCTGTGATCCTGGGCCTGATGTTTTTTGTGACGCTCACTGTCTTTCGGATGCCCTATGCACTTCTGATCGGGGTTCTGATCGCGTTCACGGCGCTGATCCCTATTTTTGGGGCGTTTATCGGATGCGCGGTGGGAGCGTTTTTGATCCTGATCATGAACCCGGTTCAGGCGCTGGTGTTTATCGGTATTTTCCTGGTGCTCCAGCAGATCGAGGGGAACTTGATCTACCCCCATGTGGTGGGCAATTCCGTGGGCCTTCCGTCCATATGGGTTCTGGTGGCAGTCACCCTTGGAGGAAGCATGATGGGCATCCTGGGCATGCTGATATTCATTCCGCTGGTGTCTGTGATCTACAGCCTGTTCCGGGATGAGGTGAACGCCCGGCTGAAGCGGAGAGGGCAAAAGAGTTAGGGAATCCGCAGGACATCTGCATGGAAAAAGGCACAGCCGCTGAAACTGGCTGTGCCTTTTATGATGACATTATTTATGTATCAGCTATTTAAGCTCCCTGGTACATATACTTGATCAAACGCTCCACATCCTCTTTGTCCTGGGCAACCAGGTCCAGCTCCTTGATATAGCCGTTGGAGAAGATCGTCGCCATGGACAGGTACTGGGACAGCTTGGATTTCAGATTGATACGGTCCCCTTCCGGAGATACCAGCTCAACCGGTCCCCTGCACTCATCAATGATCTTAAAAAAAGCATCTACATCCTGGATATTCTGAATCTTCATATTGATTCCCTCCATATCATTTATCATTCTATTAACGGGTTATTCTTTTAACAAGTACAGTATACCAGTGATTTCCAGTTCAGGCAATCATGAAAACTCATAAAAAGCATCTGGTTTTGAGTGTAAAAAATGTGGAATAAAAATAGGAAATACGCAGTATCTGCGTCCTTTCTGCAAGGGCTTTTGTGAAATGGCACAAAAACAAATGTACATAAAAAAATAAAGTATTTTTTCATAAAATTGTTAGTTCTTTTTTTGAAAAGTATGCTATACTGTCTTAGTGTGCAATCAGGCGAAATTGAACAAAAGAATTTACAGGTGACATTATGAATCAGTATGAGAATCAGAGAGGCTCAGGGACCGGGCGTTCCAGGGCAAAGGGAAGTTCCCACAGCAGGAATACATCTGCCAGGAGCCGTTCAGGCCGTTCAGGCGCATCAGGCGGGGGCAGAAGCAGTTATACAAGGAATTCGTCTTCCTCCGGAAGACGGAGCTCCGGCAACCGCGGAGGCGGTTCCGACTTTGACTATATGAAGCTGGCTGTCGGCGGGGTGATCCTGATCATAGCCATTGTCTGCATTGTGTTCCTGGTAAAAGGAATGACAGGAAAGAGCGGCGAGACGGAGACGGAGACCACCACGGAAGCGGAGACTGAGCTTTTGAAGGAAGTGACCGTGGACGGGATCAATATCACCGGCATGTCCAGAGAAGATGCAAAACAGGCGATCCTGAAGGATTTTGCCTGGGGGATGAAGGTGACCTGGCAGGATCAGAGCTATGATGTGGCAGACTTAATGGCTGGTAAGGTGGATTCTCTTCTGCAGGAGATCTATGCAGGGGAGCCGAAAGAGAGCTATTCCCTGGATACCAGCGGGCTTGAGGATGCTGCGGCTGCCGAAGCGGCAAGCGTGGCGGCCCAGTGGGACAAAAAGGCGAAAAACGGATCGATCTCCAGTTATGATGCGGAGAATGACAAGTTTTTATTTACCGGTGCGGAGAACGGCCAGGCTGTGGACCAGGAGAAGTTAAAGAATGATATCCTGGCGGCCCTTGGCCGGAAAGATTTTGACGCGGTGATCGAGGCTTCCGTCAATGCGGTGGAGCCGGAATTCTCTGAATCTACTGCCCGTGAGAAATACAAGACATTATCCAGCTTCACCACGAATACCACATCCAACAGCAAGCGGAATACCAACGTGAAGCTGTCTGCACAGGCGATCAACGGCATTGTCCTGCAGCCCGGGGAGGAGTTCTCTTTTAATGACCGGGTAGGAGAGCGGACCGAGGCAAAGGGATATAAAGGCGCTGCTGCTTACAACAACGGCGAAGTGGTGGAGGAGATCGGCGGAGGAGTCTGCCAGGTATCCACCACGCTGTACAATGCAGTCGTGAGAGCAGGGCTGAAGACAACGGTGAGACGTTCCCATACCTATGAACCGTCTTATGTAACTCCGGGTATGGATGCCACCGTGAGCTGGGGCGGGCCGGACTATAAGTTTGTGAATAATTCCAGCGCTGCAGTCGGAATCCGGGCCAGCTATTCCAACCAGACGGTCACTATATCAATTTATGGGATCCCCGTGCTGGAGGAGGGCGTTAAGTACGATTTGAAATCTAAGAAACTCAAAGATATGGATCCGCCGGCGCCTGCCTATGAAGAGGATCCGACCCTTGAGCCGGGGATAGAGAAAACCAAGAGCTCTGGCAGCCGGGGCAGCTACTGGGAGACCAGGCTGGTCATCACAAAGAACGGGGAGGTGGTCAGCCAGGAGGTAGACCACAATGTGACATACAAGGGCCATGCGCCGGTTATCTTAAGGAATACATCCGGGACAGTGGCAGCTACGGAACCGTCAGAATCGATTCTGGAATCCGGAGTCATCGATCCGAGCGGAGAGTCTTCGACGCTTGACGGAGATCCGGTTCAGACTGGTCCTGGAGGCGGACCTGGTGTATCTGTGGGTCCGGGAGGAAGCAGCGGCGGACAGTCCGGCCAGAACCAGAACGGCTCTGTGAATGGACCGGGAGGAGGTGCGGTGACCAATCCGGTGCCGTCCACAACCCCGTCGCCGACCACAACACCGACGCCCAGCCAGGCCCCGTCGCCGACTACGGCCCCCAATCAGGCTCCTTCGCCCACTCCGGGGGGAGGCAGCGCGCCCACAGCTGGCACCGACGGGCCTACCATCGCACCGATGCCGGGTGCATAAGGCGATTTATAAGCTTTTGATAAAACCAGACAGGAGATGTTCCGCAGATTGTGGACATCTCCTTTTTCTGTAGATTGTATGCAAAATAATACGTGATTTTGTTGTTTTCTTGTTTGCAAAACGGTGAAAAGTTGCTATAATGGTTAATAGGTCAGTCTCTGTTCAAAGAGGGACTCAAATTTCCGGTATCACCGGAGGGATATTTTCCGGAAGGCCTTTCCGGGACAAGCAATATTCACATTTGTAGGAGGAAAATCAAATGGCAAGAAAAATGAAAACCATGGATGGTAATCAGGCTGCTTCCCACGCGTCATACGCGTTTACCGATGTAGCTGCGATCTATCCGATTACCCCGTCTTCCGTTATGGCTGAGCATACGGACGAGTGGGCAACAGAGGGCAGAAAGAATATTTTCGGCCAGACTGTTCAGGTGACTGAGATGCAGTCTGAGGCTGGTGCGGCAGGTGCCGTACACGGTTCTCTGGCAGCAGGTGCATTGACCACCACCTATACCGCTTCTCAGGGTCTGTTACTGATGATTCCTAATTTATATAAGATTGCAGGTGAGCAGCTTCCGGGCGTATTCAACGTATCAGCCCGTGCGATCGCAAGCCATGCGCTTTCTATTTTCGGAGATCATTCCGACGTATATGCATGCCGTCAGACCGGCTGCGCTATGCTGTGTGAATCCAGCGTTCAGGAAGTTATGGACTTAACCCCGGTTGCTCATATGGCAGCGATCAAGGGCAAGGTTCCGTTCATCAACTTCTTCGACGGTTTCCGCACCTCCCACGAGATCCAGAAGATCGAGGCATGGGACAATGACGATTTAGCTGAGATGGTAGACATGGATGCGATCGATGCATTCCGCAAGAATGCCCTGAACCCGAATCATCCGTGCCAGAGAGGTTCTGCACAGAACCCGGATATCTTCTTCCAGGCAAGAGAGGCATGCAATCCGTACTACGATGCATTACCGGCTGTTGTACAGGAGTACATGGACAAGGTAAACGCCAAGATCGGTACTGATTACAAGCTGTTCAACTACTACGGCGCTGCAGATGCAGAGCACGTTATCGTAGCAATGGGTTCTGTCAATGACACCATTGAAGAGACCATCGACTACATGATCCAGACCACCGGCGCAAAGGTCGGCGTGGTTAAGGTCCGCCTGTACAGGCCATTCTGCGCAGAGGCCCTGATCAATGCGATCCCGGATACGGTTAAGAAGATTTCCGTTCTGGACAGAACCAAAGAGCCTGGTTCCTTAGGCGAGCCGCTGTACTTAGATGTTGTTGCAGCGCTGAAGAACACCAAATTCGATGCAGTTGAGATCTTCTCCGGCCGTTATGGTTTAGGTTCCAAGGATACCACTCCGGCACAGATCGTTGCTGTATTCGAGAACAACGAGAAGAAGAGATTTACCGTTGGTATCGTGGATGATGTAACCCATCTGTCCCTGCCGCTTGGCAAGCCGTTAGTTACCACTCCGGAAGGCACTACCAACTGTAAGTTCTGGGGTCTGGGCGCTGACGGTACCGTTGGTGCAAACAAGAACTCCATCAAGATCATCGGCGACAACACCGACATGTATGCTCAGGCATATTTTGACTATGACTCCAAGAAGTCCGGCGGCGTTACCATGTCTCACCTGCGTTTTGGCCACAAGAAGATCAAGTCTACATACCTGATCAAGCAGGCCAACTTCGTAGCATGCCATAACCCGGCCTATGTGCGCAAGTACAATATGGTTCAGGAGCTGGTTGACGGCGGTACCTTCCTGCTGAACTGCCCGTGGGGCGCTGAGGAGCTGGAGAAGCATCTGCCGGGTCAGATGAAGAAGTTCATCGCTGACCACAACATCAACTTCTACACCATCGATGGTGTTAAGATCGGTATCGAGACCGGTATGGGCCCGACCCGTATCAATACGATCCTGCAGTCCGCATTCTTTAAGCTGACCGGTATTATTCCGGAGGAGAAGGCGATCCAGCTGATGAAAGATGCAGCTCAGAAGACCTACGGCCGTAAGGGTGAGGATGTTGTTAAGAAGAACTGGGCAGCAATCGATGCTGGCGCTCAGGGCGTAGTTAAGGTAGAGGTTCCGGAGTCCTGGAAGGATTGCGGTGATGAAGGCCTTGATTACAAGATGATCACCGATGGCAGAAAGGACGTTGTTGATTTCGTAAACAATATCCAGACCAAGGTAAGCGCTCAGGAAGGCAACAGCCTGCCGGTATCTGCATTTACCGAGTATGTAGACGGTTCCACTCCGTCCGGCTCTTCCGCATATGAGAAGCGCGGTATCGCTGTCAATGTTCCGGTATGGAATCCTGACAACTGTATCCAGTGTAACTTCTGTTCTTATGTGTGTCCGCATGCAGTTATCCGTCCGGCAGCCATGACTGCTGAGGAAGCAGCTAACGCACCGGAAGGCATGAAGATGCTTGATATGACCGGTATGCCGGGTTACAAGTTCGCTATCACCATCTCCGCACTTGACTGTACCGGATGTGGTTCCTGTGCAAACGTATGTCCTGGCAAGAAGGGCGAGAAGGCTCTTACCATGGATACTCTGGAGAAGCATTTGGACGAGCAGGCGATCTTCGACTTTGGCGCTGAGCTTCCGGTCAAGGATGAGGTTATCACCAAGTTCAAAGAGACCACCGTTAAGGGCAGCCAGTTCAAGAAACCGCTGCTTGAGTTCTCCGGCGCATGCGCAGGCTGCGGCGAGACTCCTTATGCAAAACTGATCACCCAGCTGTTCGGTGACAGAATGTACATTGCAAATGCAACCGGATGTTCCTCTATCTGGGGTAACTCCTCACCGTCCACACCTTACACTGTGAACGAAAAGGGTCAGGGCCCGGCTTGGGACAACTCCCTGTTCGAGGACAACGCAGAGTTCGGTTACGGCATGCTGCTGGCACAGAACGCGATCCGCGAAGGCTTAAAGACCAAGGTAGAGGCTGTTATGGCTTCTGATGCATCCTCTGAGGATGTGAAGGCTGCCTGCAAAGAGTGGCTGGATACCTACGGCATCGGCGCTACCAACGGAACTGCTACCGACAAGCTGGTTGCAGCGTTAGAAGGCATCGACTGCCCGACCTGCAAGGAGATCGTTAAGAACAAAGACTTCCTGGGCAAGAAATCCCAGTGGGTATTTGGTGGTGACGGATGGGCTTATGATATCGGTTTCGGCGGCGTTGACCATGTACTGGCAAGCGGCAAGGACATCAATATCATGGTTTATGATACCGAGGTTTATTCCAATACCGGCGGTCAGTCCTCCAAGGCTACCAAGACCGGCGCTGTGGCACAGTTCGCAGCAGGTGGTAAGGACACCAAGAAGAAGGATCTGGCAAGCATTGCAATGAGCTATGGCTATGTATATGTAGCACAGATCTCCATGGGTGCTGACTATGCGCAGACCGTTAAGGCCATCGCAGAGGCAGAGGCTTATCCGGGACCGTCCTTAATCCTGGCTTACGCTCCGTGTATCAACCACGGCATCAAGAAGGGTATGAGCAAAGCTCAGACCGAGGAGAAGCTGGCGGTTGAGACCGGTTACTGGAACAACTTCCGTTACAACCCGGCTGCAGAGAAGAAGTTCACTCTGGACAGCAAGGCTCCGAACATGGAAGGCTATCAGGACTTCTTAAAGGGCGAGGTTCGTTATGCATCCCTGGCTATGAAGAATCCGGAGAGAGCAGCAAACCTGTTCGCTAAGAACGAGGCTGAGGCTAAGGAAAGATACGAGTATCTGACCAAGCTGGTTACTCTGTACGGCAACGACTAATCTGATATAGACTGAATTTAAGCTCCCCTGTGTCGAAAGATACAGGGGAGTTTTTGTCAAAGCACTTCCTTCTAAGAACAGAGGTTTCACAGTTTGATCAACGGATTACAGACATGGCGGAGGAAATATGAAGCACAAAATGGATAAAACCTGCCCGTGGTGCAGGGAAGAGCTGAAGAACCCGAAAAAGTTTTCCGGAACCTGTGAGCATTGCGGACTGCCTTATCACAGCGTGGTCTATCAGCGGTGGGGGAACCGTCAGAACGAGGATACTCCCTACTGGAGCGAGTCTTCCCTGCTTGGATGGAAGATGGTACATGCTGCAGCAGTTTTGGTTGTATTTGTTATTCTTTTCAGGGGGATGGATGTTTACAGCAGAAACAGGGAGTTCCTTTTGAGGGCGGTGCTGTTACTGATGGCTTATGTCAGCGGGCTTGTGTTTACACCAGGCAGCTACCGGGTGAAGGACAGAGAAAAGGCCAGGGATACAGGGCAGGCAGTGAAGAGCCAGGACAGGAACGTATTTTTGAGTGGTTCCTATGCAGCCAATCTGTTTCATGGAATATACCAAATGACTGCCAGGGACCCGGTTACGGGAGCCTGGCAGGAACCCTGTCCGGTCCGGCTCAATACGGAGAAGAACACCAAAATCCCCACACTGGAGGTTACAGAGCATACCTCGAAGGTGCTGCTGCAGGAAGGGGTAGAGTTCTTTTTGGAGGATGACAGCGGGGAGCCGATGGTTACCGGACTGATCTGCGATCTGTTTGAAGAAGTAACGGATACCTTCCTGGTTGTGTTTGACCGTTCCGATGAGGCGGAGCCGTTGGATATCACCCGCCATTATGTGGCATATATGCGCGTGGACGGAGAGGAAGTCCCATTTTATATGGTCCTGGAAGGCCGGGATGTGATAACCAGTGCCTATAACCGCAGAATGACTTATACAGCCAGGCTTTTTTGTCATGACCGGAAAGCCAATACTTTGCCGATTCCAACCTGTTTTTCACTGCAGACTCCGGAAGGGGAAGCGGTGACTACCGGCACTGTGACGGAGTATTTCCGTACCCAGGCATTGATCAAAAAGATTGCAAAAGAGGCGAAAAGACCGGAAAATATGAACTGGTATTAGGCTGGCTGACGCAGTAGAAATCCAGGAAGACAATAGTAAAACCAGAGACAAAACAGAGAAAGACCAGGAGAAAGACCAGTTAATGGGAAAGCCATTGACAGTGGTCTTTCTCTGGTTTATACTTAGTACAAGCTTCGCGGGAGATTCTCTTCCGCAGAGTCTGATGATTTTTCTATGCATCAAAGCGTGTGTTCACGCAAACTTCAAAAACTGGCAGTTCTGAGAGAAGAATGTCTAAGGCAGGTGATGTGGTAAAATGTGTCGATTTTTCGACCGAACTATTGAAAACTAACATTATGATAAGGTATAATGGAGGAAAGGCTATATGAGTGATATCGCATATCAGAATAAGGACATTACGTCCAAGGTGACGGCAGAATCCCTGTTGGGAAACAGTCTGGCGCCGTTTGGACTGCCGGATTTGAAGGTAATAGGGCTGCTGCCTACGAACCTGCCGGCCATTGAGAGCAACGAGCTGCGTCTGGATCATTTGTTTTTGCTGGAGGATGGTTCCACAGCTATCATCGATTATGAGTCAAAGTTTACCAAAGAGAACTTTGTCAAATATTTGAATTATGCAGCGAGGGTGATCAAGCGTTATGCGGACCAGAACCAGCTGGAGGATTTAAAGAGCATTAAGGTACTTGTCATCTACACGGCAGATGTAGAATGGGCCAAAGAGGTTTATGATTTTGGCGATCTGGTCCTGCGGGTTGAGGCCTCGTATCTGGTGAAACAGGATTCGGATGGGATTTATGAAGCTTTGAACCACAAGATCCATGCAGGAGACAGACTTACAGAGGAAGAGCTCGCAAGGCTTATGATCCTGCCCCTGACGGTGAAGGGGAAAGCGGAGAAGCAGGTGTATATTGAAAAGGCGGTAGAGCTGGCAAAGCGGATATCGGACCGGAGCCAGTCGGTTCGTGTGCTGGCCGGGATCCTGACTTTTACGGACAAGGTCATTGATCCGGAGTATGCGAAAAAAGTGAAGGAGGAGTGGCAGATGACTCAGATTGGGAAATTGATATTTGATAATGGTTATAAGGCGGGAGAGGAGCAGGGGATTGAACGAGGTGTAAAAGCGTTAATTCTTGATGGCCTTGAGGAGAATGCTACGGAAGATAAAATCATTTCAAAGCTGATGAAGCTGTTTGATCTTACGGATACTCAGGCGCATGAGTACATGGAAAAGTATAAATAATAAATGAAAGTAAAAAGGAGACCAGAAGTGGAAAATGAAAGAACTATTTTTCACTTCTGGTCTCCTTGTATTTGTAATGAAATCGTTTTGTCTCTTATTTTTCGCCCAGAAGATAAGTAACTACGGCTCCAACAATAAAGATCAGGATACCGCCCAGGATCATGAGCAGGTTCAGCTGATCCAGTTTCCCGAACAGGCCGGTATTGTAAAAGATAGCAAACGGTGAAGAGAGGATCAGGCCGAGGATCGCGCAGTAGGTCTGCACTCCATACTTTTCAAACAGGAAGGTGATCAGTTTGGCTATCAGGAAGATGCCCAGCAGGATGCCGATACCCAGCGGGAACAGGATCAGAAAGCCATTGGTCAGAGCCGGGATATCAAAAACCTTCAGCGCCTCCAAAAAATCTTTGATAGACCCGATAATGCCGTAGTAATAACCGAGGATCATCAGTACCAGGGAACCACTGACGCCAGGAATGACCATGGTTGCAGAGGCGATGATACCAATAAAAAACATTATGACCATAAGCTGCGGCGAGGCGGTCAAAGTCTTTAAAACTTCCTCCTCAGAACCAAACAGCGGAAGGATAATGGCAAAAGCGAACAAAATCACAAAAGCCAGAACACCGGAGATCCCGACGGAGCCGCCGTGTTCTTTCGTCTTACTGAGGAGCTGCCGGATCAATACGGGAAGCCCGCCAAGGATCAGACCGATAAATGCCATACAGGTAAAAAATGTGTGCTCTGAGAGCAGGTATTCGATGGCGTAGGTAAAACCGATCAGGCCGAGGCCGCAGCCCACCAGGATCGGCAGAAGAGTGATGATGCTTTTTTTCCAGTCCTTTAAAAAATTGGAGACAGCGCCGATCAGCTTGTCATAGATGCCCATGGACAGGGCGATCGTACCTCCGCTGACGCCAGGTATGATATTGGCGATGCCGATAAACACACCTTTGATAATATCCGTAATGAATGTCATGAGGAAATTCCTTTCTTGCTTTTTCTCTTTTCTTTTTCTGTCATGATTTTGACCAATATGAATCCAACATGCTACATTATAGAGGCAGGCGCGCGGAAAGTCAAGAAAAGGCCGGGCGCAGGGAGTAAAGAAACTGTGAAACTTTGCGGGAAATCACGTTATTTTTATGT
Organism: Clostridium sp. AN503; assembly: GCF_040719375.1. Taxonomy (NCBI): domain Bacteria; kingdom Bacillati; phylum Bacillota; class Clostridia; order Eubacteriales; family Clostridiaceae; genus Clostridium; species Clostridium sp. AN503. Next base: position 1,399,675 of record NZ_JBFDTP010000002.1, read on the forward strand.
AAAATAGCTATGTTCCTTTCCGGCAAAATATGATAGACTATAGCCGGATTGAGGACGGTTCCGCTAAATGGGCGGAGACAAAAGAGGAGATTTGGATTAATAATGAAAAGACTTTGGAAGCTTTTGGGGCAGCTTGCGGTGATCGCGCTGCTTTTAAATATTGTGATCGAACTGCTTGGCAGAAAGTCAGTTCCGGGACTGGCGAAGTACATATTCGGCAGCCCGCATGTGTTTCTGCTGAATGGGCTGCTGTTGCTTGCGCCGTTTTTGCTGGTGTTTTTTACTAGGAGAAAGGTGTTTTTGGCATCTGTCCTGGCGCTCGTGGGATTGACAATGGGGATTGCCAATGGGGTCCTGCTCATATTCAGGACGACGCCCTTTACAGCAGCGGACTTACGTCTGGTAAAATATGCGGCAAGCCTGCTGACCACGTATCTTTCCTGGTGGCAGATCGTGCTTGGAGCTGTTGCGCTTGTTCTGGCGGTTGTTCTCTGTATGATGATCTGGAGGAAGGCCCCGGCGGATACAGAGAAGGTGAACGTTACCGAGTCTGTGTGTGTGGCAGCGGTTGCTATGGCAGTGATCTGGGGAGGCTTAAATCTGGCGATCATGAGCGGGGCAGTAGCGCTGCATTTTGGCAATATTGGTCAGGCTTTCCAGGACTACGGGTTTGCCTACTGCTTTGCCAATTCTGCTTTCAATACAGGGATCTCCAAGCCGGACACCTATGACAGCCAGGTGGTGGCAGAATTAAAAGCGGAGGATCTGGTGCCGGAGGATGTGTATGCTTTAAAGGATAACCGTACGCCCAATATCATCATGGTGCAGCTGGAGTCTTTTTTTGATCCGATGCTGTGGGAGAACAGCCCTGTGGAAAAAGATCCGATCCCCTTTTTTCGTTTTCTGATGCGGAATTTCCCGTCTGGATATTTGAGCGTGCCGTCTGTGGGAGCGGGAACGGCCAATACGGAATTTGAATGCATTACCGGCATGAACCTGGATTTTTTCGGTCCGGGAGAGTACCCTTATAAGACAGTACTGCAGAAGACGGTCTGTGAGAGTATGGCGTTTGATATGAAAAATCTGGGCTATAAGGCCCATGCCATCCACAACAATGAAGCCACCTTCTATGACAGGCACAAGATATTTGCACAGTTAGGGTTTGACACTTTTACACCGATAGAATACATGTATGAGACCCGGCGCAATCCAACCGGCTGGTGTAAGGATACGGTTCTGGTGGAAGAGATCGAAAAGGCACTTGATTCTTCTCTGGGGCAGGATTTTATCTATACGATCTCAGTCCAGGGACATGGGAAATACCCTTCCTTTGAATATTACTGCCAGCAGATCAATGAGATGGACCAGTTTGTCAGCCGTCTGATCAGTATGCTGAACGGGCGGAAGGAGCCGACGGTGCTGGTGCTTTACGGGGACCATCTGCCGGGCTTTGAATGGACTCCCGAAGAGATGAAGAACCGTTCTCTGTTCCAGACGGAGTATGTGGTCTGGAATAATATGGATCTTCCTAAGGTAAACCGGGATATAGAGGCATATCAGCTGACTTCCCATGTGCTGAACATGCTGGACATTCATGAGGGCACCATGATCCGGTTCCATCAGCGCCATCTGGATAAGAGAGACACTTCTGCCCAGAGCTATCTGGATGCCATGCAGATCCTGGAATATGATATTTTGTATGGGGATCAGGAGGTATATGGCGGAGTATCGCCTTATAAGGCCACAAAACTGGAGTTTGGTACGGCTCCTGTTATTCAGCGGACTACGATACATAATACGGACCAGATCATCATATTTGGGGAGAATTTCAATTCCTACTCTAAGATCTGCGTCAATGGGAAGCCGGTGGACACTCCTTACTATCAGAAAAACCGGCTGATCGCGCCGGGAATCCCCTATAAAGAAGGGGAGGAGATCACAGTTCAGCAGATCGGGCGTGATAAGATCCCGCTTGGAACGGCAAGAAAAGGACCGGGCAGTATTACAGGCATGACAGATGCAAACAGCAGTTGAGAAATAACGGTATTTATGATAGACTGTTTTTATTATGAAATTTGAACTACATGAGGAGGACTTAAGATATGGAGAACAAACAGTCACTTGATACGATCTGCATCCAGGGCGGATGGCAGCCGAAGAACGGAGAGCCGAGGGTGCTTCCTATCTATCAGAGCACCACGTTTAAATATGAGACCAGCGAACAGATGGGACGTCTGTTTGACTTGGAAGAGAATGGTTATTTCTATACCCGTCTCGCGAACCCCACCAATGATGCGGTAGCCTCCAAGATCTGTGCCTTAGAGGGCGGCGCGGCAGCCATGCTCACATCCTCCGGTCAGGCTGCCAATATGTACGCGATCTTAAATATCTGTTCCCAGGGGGATCATGTAGTCAGCGCGGCTACGATCTACGGCGGTACGTCCAATCTGTTTACTGTTACATTGAAGCGGTTTGGCATCGAGTGCACGCTGGTGGACCCGGATGCCCCGGAGGAGGAGCTTGAGAAGGCATTCAAACCCAACACCAGGGCGGTGTTTGGGGAGACGATCGCGAATCCGGCGCTGGTGGTGCTGGATATTGAGAAGTTTGCACGGCTTGCCCACAGGCATGAGGTGCCGCTGATTATAGACAATACCTTTGCGACGCCGATCAACTGCCGTCCCTTTGAGTGGGGAGCGGATATTGTCACCCATTCCACTACCAAGTATATGGACGGCCACGCTATGTGCGTGGGCGGCTGTATTGTGGACAGCGGGAATTTTGACTGGGAGGCCCATGCGGAGAAGTTTCCGGGGCTGACCACTCCGGATGATTCCTACCATGGAGTGATCTATACACAGAAGTTCGGTAAGGGCGCTTATATCACTAAGGCCACGGCACAGCTGATGCGGGATATGGGTTCCATCCAGTCCCCACAGAATGCGTTTCTTTTGAACGTGGGCCTGGAGACCCTGCATTTGAGGGTGCCGCGCCACTGTGAGAACGCGCAGAAGGTAGCTGAATACCTGCAGGCGCGGGAGGATGTGGCATGGGTCAATTATCCGGGGCTTAAAGGGGATAAGTATCATGCACTGGCAGAGAAGTATATGCCGAACGGTACCTGCGGCGTGATCTCCTTCGGGCTGAAGGGCGGCAGGGCGGCAGCAGGCGGTTTTATGGATAAGCTGAAGCTGGCGGCGATCGTGACCCATGTGGCGGATGCGAGGACCTCCGTGCTTCATCCCGCCAGCCATACCCACAGGCAGTTGAATGATGAACAGCTTGTGGAAGCGGGAGTAGACCCGTCCCTGATCCGGCTCAGCGTCGGCATTGAGGATGTGAAGGATATTATTGCGGATATCGAACAGGCGCTTGCATAATATAATCCTGTGATTTGGTGTAAGAGTCCGGTTTGCCGGACTCTTACTGCAGTTTTGGAGGACCGTGGGGTATGGAGAATACAGAAAAAAAGTTTCAGAAAAAGACATGGGGTAAGCTGCTGCGTATCATATTCGGGCGGACTACCTTTGTGATCCTTGCGATCCTGGTGCAGCTGTTTGTGCTGCTTGCGGCCTTCCAATGGCTCAGCAGCCAGACCTTTTATGTGTACGGAGGTTTTACTTTCCTAAGCACGATCGTGGTGATCTATATCATCAACAAGAACCAGAACCCGTCTTATCAGCTTTCCTGGATCATTCCTGTGTTGGTATTCCCAGTCTTCGGCGTCATGTTTTATCTGTTTCTGGAGACACAGCCGGGTACCAGGATGATCGCCCACCGCTTAAAGACTCTGTCTGGGGAGACAAAGCCCTATCTGGAACAGGACAAAGCGGTGATGGAGCGTTTAAACCGGGCCAGCAGGGGGACTACATTGCTGGCTTCTTATATGGGGAATTACGGTGGGTACCCGATCTATGACAAAACATATGCAGAATATTTCCCGTTGGGGGATGATATGTATCCGGTATTCCTGGAAGAACTTCGCAAAGCAGAACGCTACATTTTTATGGAGTATTTTATCCTGGAGCGGGGGGAGATGTGGGATGAGATCCTGGATATATTAAAAGAGAAGGCAGCCAGGGGCGTGGAGGTACGGGTCATGTACGACGGTATGTGCTGCCTGACCCTGCTGCCATACCACTATCCCAAAGAACTGGAGGCGTTCGGTATCCACTGCAAAATGTTTTCGCCGGTGAAGCCTGCCCTGTCATCCTATCAGAACAACCGGGACCACCGAAAGATCACGGTGATCGACGGGCACACGGCATTTACCGGAGGTATCAATCTTGCGGATGAGTACATCAACCGCAGGGAACGGTTCGGTCACTGGAAGGATACGGCGATCATGCTGAAGGGGAATGCGGTCAACAGTTTTCTGATGATGTTTCTCCAGATGTGGAATATCACGGAGCGGAAGCAGGATGACTATTCTCTTTACGGTAAAAGCCCGGAGTATATCTATCCGCCGGAATTAGACATGAGCGGTTATGTGATGCCTTATGGGGACAGCCCTCTGGATAATGAGACCGTAGGACAATATGTGTATATGGACATCCTCAATGAAGCCCGCTATTATGTCCATATCATGACGCCTTATCTGATTCTGGACAGCGATATGATCACTTCCCTGACCTTTGCAGCCAAGCGGGGGATCGAGACCGTGATCATCATGCCCCACATACCGGATAAGATATATGCCTATCTGCTGGCCCGTTCGTACTACGCGGAGCTATTACAGGCCGGTGTGAAGATCTTTGAATATACGCCGGGGTTCGTCCATGCCAAGGTGTTTACCAGCGACGATGAGAAGGCGGTGGTAGGTTCCATCAATCTGGATTACCGCAGCCTGCATCTGCATTTTGAATGTGCGGCATACTTATACCGGAGCCCGGCTGTGCGCCAGGCGGAGCTGGATTTCCAGGAGACCCTGGAAAAATGCCAGGAGATCACGCTGGAGGACTGCAGGCGGTATCCTGTCTATAAAAAGCTGGCGGGCAAGGTGCTTCGGCTGTTTGCGCCGCTTATGTAAGGGGGAATCATGCAGAGCAGAAAAAGTAAGCTGTTTAACCTGTTATTTCTGGTGCTGGTGTTTGCCCTGACCCTGTATTATGTGCTGCATGGGGAGGATTTAAACCTGATCCTGGATACGCTCACCAGCGCAGATCCGTTCTGGCTGCTGTGCGGGGCAGGCTGCGTCCTGTTCTTTATTTATGGAGAATCCTCGATCCTGCATTACCTGTTTCGCACCCTGAAGATCAGTACAGGCAGGACGGCGTGTTTTTTGTATTCCGGAGTGGGATTCTTCTTCAGCTGTATCACGCCCTCCGCCAGCGGCGGGCAGCCTGCGCAGGTATATTATATGCGGAGGGATCAGATCCCGGTGCCGGTAGCGACCGTGGTGCTCCTGGTGGTGACGATCACCTACAAGTCTGTGCTGGTCCTGATCGGGATCTATCTGCTTTTGTTTCAGCAGACTTATATGCAGCATTATCTGGTGGAAGTGATGCCGGTGTTCTATCTGGGGATGATCCTCAATATCATCTGCTGTGCGGTCATGCTGGTCCTGGTATTCCACACTACGCTGGCAGACCGGATCGTAAAGAAATGTCTGGATCTTGCGGACCGGATCGGGAAGGGAAGGTATAAGGAACGCCTGGGACGACTGCGGCACCGGCTTACCTTTACTATGGAACATTATGCATCCGCAGCGGCTTATTTAAAGCAGAATAAGAAAGTTCTGGCAAGAGTGCTGGCTGTCACATTTCTGCAGCGGACGGCTCTGTTTTTGACCACGTATTTTGTTTACCGTGCCTTTGGCCTGTCGGAAAAGACATGGTTTGAGATCGTGATCCTCCAGGCGTCCATCTCAATTGCAGTGGATATGCTTCCGCTGCCGGGCGGGATGGGGATCAGTGAGCATCTGTTCCTCTGCATTTTTGGAGCGGTTTTTTATGGGGATTACTTAATCCCTGGTATGATCTTGAGCCGTGGTCTGGCATACTATATTCAAATGCTTCTTGGGGGCTGTCTGACGGCAGCGGTCCAGATAAGAGGCGGGAAAGTGACTAAGGGGGAATAGCATGATTGGTTTTTATGATTATACAGTAGTTCTGACCTATGTAAGCCTTGTGATTTCCATGATCGGAATGACGCAGGCGATCCATGGAAGGTTCAAGACAGCCATTGTCTGTCTCGCGGTTTCCGGCCTGTGTGATATGTTTGACGGCAAGATCGCCAGGACGAAGAAAAACAGGACGGAGGATGAGCAGGCGTTCGGTGTTCAGATCGATTCCCTGTGTGACATGGTTTGCTTCGGGGCATTTCCGGCATTGATCTGCTACCTGCTGGGAGTACGGGGCTTCCTGGGCCTGTCGGTCATCGGCCTTTATGTGGTGGCGTCCGTTGTAAGGCTGGCATTTTTCAATGTGATGGAGATGAAGGGGGCGCTGGTGACAGAGGACGGTCAGCGGTACTACCGTGGACTGCCTATCACCTCGATCGCGATCGCGCTGCCGATGGTGTTCCTGGTCCAGTTTTTTGTGGGGGCCAGGACCTTTGTCGTCTGCCTGTATCTGCTGCTTTTGATCGTGGGCGCTCTGTTTGTGGTGGATTTCCAGATGCCGAAGCCGACCAACAAGGAACTGGCGGCTCTTGTGGTCATGGTTACAGTGGCGTTGTCCATCATCGTTGTCCACAGCCGGTATGCAGTCCGGGTGGGCAGGGAGGATGCGGGGGCTTCTGAACTGGTGACGGAATCCTGGCTGGACGATGTGCCCGGGCCTGAAAGTATGGGAGGGATCTCATGAAATACAAAGACAGAAGTGGGGGGATTTCCGGGGGAGAGTCCGGTCAGGATTGTCTTTTGGAATTCCTTTATGGAACGAGACCGGGACGGTTTCTGGTGCGTATGCTGATCTGTCCGCAGGTGTCGCGTTTTGGCGGGTGGTTTTTAAATACCCGGATATCCAGGCTGTTGATTGCACCGTTTGTGAGCCGGACCGGTATCCGGATGGAGGAATATGAAGAGCCGTCGATAGACGGATATGATTCTTACAATGATTTTTTTTGCAGGAAGATCCGCGGGGAACGCCGTCCGGCCGCGCAGGAGCCGGAATCTTTTATCAGCCCCTGCGACGGGAAAGCCAGCGTGTATCCCATAGGAAAGGACAGCAGCTTTCTGATCAAAAATACCCGCTACACGGTGGGCTCCCTGCTGCGTTCTGAGCGGCTGGCTGAGCGTTACCGGGGCGGGTATGCTTTTGTATTTCGTCTGACGGTGGATGATTATCACCGGTACTGTTATGTGGAGAGCGGGGTAAAGTCGCGTCAGAGGACGGTCTCCGGCGTGTTCCACACGGTCAATCCTGCGGCGAACGACCGGTATCCCATATATAAAGAGAACACCAGGGAGTACTGCCTGATCAGGACAGCACGCTTCGGCACTGTGGTCCAGATGGAGGTAGGGGCTTTACTGGTGGGCCGGATCTGTAATTACAGCCGTCATGAGCAGGCTGTGAGACGCGGAGAGGAGAAGGGAAGGTTTGAATTCGGCGGCTCCACCGTGGTGGTGCTTGTGGAGCCGGATAAGGTGGTTCCGGACCCGGACCTGCTTAAAAACTCTCAGGAGGGCTGGGAGACAGCGGTGCGGTATGGAGAGCGCGTTGGCACGATGCCGGGCCATTGTGGTCAATAGTGTTTCACGTCGTCACTTTCCCGGATGGCTGCGATGACCGGTCCGGCCTCCTGTGAAGTGAGATACCGGAACGTGCATTCCGGTACTTTGCTGCGAAGGGTGTCCCATTCACCGGATTTGACCAGTGCCCGCACGGTAGATGCGCTGATGGCTCCGTCTGCGTCCGCCTTTCTGGGAATCACCGTACATCCGATCCCGGCGGAGGCAAGCTCTTCCTGCATGACCTGGTTGTAGATTCCGGTGACCTGACTGAACGGCTCTTCCCCCACAAAGCGGTCTGTGATGCCAAGGGCCTGTGCGATCTGCGTGAAGACCTGGATGTCCAGCTTCGCGTGGGAGCGGATGACGGTATCGGAGTCCTTCAGAAAATAGGATGGAAATGTGGCGTTGGAGATCATATATGGCCCGGTCTGGTGGTACACCAGGTTTTTTAAATCGGCAGAGCCTTCTCTTACGAGCTGTTCTCTTACGGAGAGCGGTACCAGGGATACATCCTCGGAGACTACGAACACATGCAGCAGATCCACCTGTGCGGAGGCCTGTTCCAGCAGATAGCGGTGTCCCAGGGTAAACGGATTGGCGTTCATGATGACGGCTCCGATGCGGGCGTTGGCCGGACTGCCGCCGGAAGCTTCAGTCTCTTTTTTTAACTGCTCCAGATAACCGGAAAATCCATTCCTGCGGTTTTCCATAAATACAACCTTTCCGTCTACCCGGGCAATCTCGTGGAATCCCAGATCTCCGAAGAATTTGGCGGTATTGCATTTGGTGTAGAGGAACAGGCTGGTATTGCCGCGGTTGTACTGATATTCCATCAGGTGTGAGATCACCTGGTTTAAAAGGCCTTCGCCCTGATGGTCGGAAGAGACCGCAAGGCAGCGGAGGGTGTTGGAAAAACAGGACCCGGTGGCAGCCAGCTCGTAGTCCTCATCGAACAGACCGATGCTGTAATCCAGGTTCTTATCCCGTTCAATCCCTTCTTTTTCCAGAAGCGCGTCCATCTGGCGCAGAGCGCGTCGGTCGTTTGCTTTTATCTGGCTGATCGTATAGTCTCCCATATCTATTTCCCCCATTCCAGGCAATTTTATAAAAACAGTATAGCCTATTTCGGAGAAAATTGCGAATACAACATTTCTTATATGGGTTATTCGGAAGCAATTATAGCCAAAGGCGCATAGGGAAGGAAATTCTGCGCAAAATAAGAAAAGTTAATGAAGAAAGGGGACCAGTGAAATATGGCGCAGGACAACCAGAACCAGACAGAACAGAAAAAGGACGAGCAGGAGATCGAGGAGAAGGAGAACCAGAAGCTGGAGGATTACGGACAGATGACCCTGGACGGCAACAGGCGCAGGCGGAAGATCCATCTGCTCTCCATTATCGGTGAGGTGGAAGGGCATGAGAACCTGTCCGGCAATGCAAAGGCTACCAAATACGACCATGTACTGCCGCAGCTTGCACAGCTTGAGGATGATGACAGCGTAGAGGGACTGCTGGTGCTCCTCAATACGTCGGGCGGAGATGTGGATGCGGGGCTTGCTATCGCGGAAATGATCGCATCCTTAAGTATGCCCACCGTATCTCTTGTGTTGGGGGGCAGCCATTCCATCGGCGTGCCTCTGGCGGTTTCCACGGATTATTCCTTCATCGTGCCCACGGGAACCATGATGGTCCATCCGGTGCGGATGAGCGGGACCGTCATTGGGGCGGTACAGACCTATGAATATTTCGATATGATACAGGACCGGATCCTGACCTTTATCAGCGGGCATTCCAGGATTGCCTATGACCAGGTGAAACGGCTGATGCTGAATACCGAGATGCTGACCAGGGATCTGGGGACCGTGCTGGTGGGACAGGAGACCGTGAAGGAAGGCCTGATCGACGAGGTGGGCGGGATCCGTGAGGCGCTTAAAAAGCTGTACGACCTGATCGACGGGCGCGCAGAGCAGGGCTGAACTGAAAAAATGAGGGGAAGGTTGCATTTCCCTTCATTTTTTTGTATACTATCCTCAATGGGAAAGAGGAGGCATACATACGTGGCAGCAAGTAGTAAGAAGACATCAAGTTCAGGAAAATCAGGCGGGAGATCTACAGGCAAGCCGGGAAGGCCGAGGAAGAATCCGGCCCCGGTGCAGGAACCGGACAGCTTTATCCGGGCTGAGGTGATGATCATCCTGTCTTTTGCAGCTGCAGTCCTGCTGTTCTTAAGCAATTTTCACCTGTGCGGTGTTGCAGGTGATTTTTTGCGTGGAGTGCAGTTGGGCGTTTTCGGCATGGTGGGATTTATCGCGCCGCTGGTATTATTTGTAGGGACCTGCTTTTATATGTCAAACCGCGGGAATCTGACGGCTGTGCGCAAGATGATCGCATCAGTGGTGGCTTTTATTGTTCTGTGCGGGTTTGCGCAGCTTTTTCGGACAGGAACCGGAAACCGGGAAGGATCTTTTGGAGTATTACCGCCTGTCTGCGGCAAGCGGATGGGGAGGCGGCCTGGTGGGCGGCCTGGTCTGCCATGGACTTAAGACCATGTTTGGTACCGTGGGAGCGTTTTTGGTGCTCCTTGTATGCTTTGTGATCAGCGCAGTGTGTATCACGGAGCGGTCCTTTGTGGGGGCGGTTAAGAAGCACGGCGATGCAGCGTACCAGCACGCGAAAGAGGACATGGACCGCCGCAGGGAGCTACACGCGGAGCGGCAGGAGGAACGCCGCAGGCTGCGTGAGGAACAGCGTGTCCGGGGCGTCAATTTAGATTCCACGGATCTGTCGTCTGAGGCGTACAAAAATGACGGGTACGATGATTATGAAGACTATGAAGATTACGCAGATTATGAGGATTATGCGGATTACGAGGGACCGGACGCGGGAGTGGGAGCAGATCCGGTAACAGGTGCAGGCGGACGGGAGCAGGTGATGACCGGGATGAGCCAGAGGCCGGGGAGTCCGAAGCCCCAGGCGTCTGCCGATGAGTTCACGGGCAATATCTCCCTGCCCCCGGAATATCAGGAGGATGACGATACGGTGCCGTTTGATGCAGACGGTCCGGCGGCTGCTCCTGCATATGCCGCGGTGGAGAGCGGCATTCTGGAGGACGGCCTTCAGGAGAGCGGTCTTCATGAGACGGCACAGAGCCTTGTGGCGCAGGGAATGCGCAGACTGGACCAGGAGGAAGACATCTTCATGGATGAGGCTGTGCCGAAGTCAGCCGGTCCGGTGCCGGAATCGGAGCGGTATCTGCCGGATCCGGTGATATCAGAAGCTTTCTCGGGGGAATCGGCCGGGGAGGGTCTGGCGCAGGCAGAGGACTTCTCCATACCGGAGGAGGCCAAGCGGGTGGTGACGGCGGGCGGCAAGATCATCGAGACCGACACCGAGGCCTTAAAAAAGAAGCTGGAGTCGAAGAAGGCGGAAAAGGCGGCTGCGAAGGAGCCGGATGAGGCCAGTGTGCAGCAGGAGATCAAGGCGAAGGAGGAGGCTCCGAAGAAGGAGTATGTATTCCCTCCGGTCAGCCTTTTAAAACGCGGCAGCCGCATTGCAGGCAGCCATTCAGAGAAGGAATACAAAGCCACGGCCATCAAGCTGCAGCAGACTCTGCGCAATTTCGGGGTGGGCGTGACGGTGACCAATATCAGTTGCGGTCCGTCTGTGACGCGGTATGAGCTTCATCCGGAGCAGGGCGTGAAGGTCAGCAAGATCGTAGGTCTGTCCGACGACATCAAGCTGAGCCTGGCTGCAGAGGATATCCGCATTGAAGCTCCCATACCAGGCAAGTCGGCTGTGGGGATCGAGGTTCCCAACAAGGAGAATAATACCGTATACCTGCGGGATCTTTTGGAGGCGGATAATTTTAAGAGCCACCCGTCCCGTTTGGCTTTTGCGGTAGGTAAGGATATCGGAGGCCAGGTGGTGGTGACGGACATTGCCAAGATGCCCCATTTACTGATCGCAGGCGCGACCGGTTCCGGTAAATCCGTGTGTATCAACACCCTGATCATGAGCATTATTTACAAATCCAAACCGGAGGATGTAAAGCTCATTATGGTGGATCCGAAGGTGGTGGAGCTGAGCGTCTATAACGGCATTCCCCATCTGCTGATCCCGGTGGTGACCGATCCAAAGAAGGCCTCCGGCGCTTTAAACTGGGCTGTGGCGGAGATGACGGACCGTTACAAGAAGTTTGCGGAGTACAACGTCAGGGATCTGAAGGGATACAATGCAAAGATAGAGAACATCAAGGATATTGAGGATGAGAACAAGCCGAAGAAGATGCCCCAGATCGTGATCATTGTGGACGAGCTGGCGGATCTTATGATGGTGGCGCCCGGAGAGGTGGAGGATGCCATCTGCCGTCTGGCGCAGCTTGCCCGTGCGGCAGGCATCCATCTGGTGATCGCCACCCAGAGGCCGTCCGTCAATGTCATCACGGGACTGATCAAGGCCAACGTCCCGTCCCGGATTGCGTTTTCCGTGTCCTCCGGTGTGGATTCCCGGACGATCATCGATATGAACGGAGCAGAGAAGCTGTTGGGCAAGGGGGATATGCTGTTTTATCCTGCGGGTTATCCGAAGCCCCAGCGTGTCCAGGGCGCATTCGTGTCCGACCAGGAGGTCCAGAAGGTGGTGGACTTTTTGACGGAGCAGGGAATGACCTCAGACTATAACCCGGATGTGGAAAGCCAGATGAATGCGGCTCCGGCTGCAGCGGCAGGCGGCGGAAACAGCAGCCGTGACGAGTATTTCGACCAGGCGGGCAGGTTCATTATCGAGAAGGAAAAGGCATCCATCGGCATGCTCCAGCGGATGTTCAAGATCGGCTTCAACCGTGCCGCCCGCATTATGGACCAGCTTGCAGAGGCGGGAGTGGTCGGAGAGGAAGAGGGAACGAAACCCAGGAAGGTTCTCATGACCATGGACGAGTTCGACGAGATGCTGGAGCGCGGTGAGTAGGAATTTACGAGAAACAAGATAAATAAGATAAAGGAGGATGTGGCAGATGAAAACAGATATTGAGATTGCTCAGGAGGCGACCATGCTTCCCATCAGGGAAGTGGCAAAAGCGTATGGGATCGGGGAGGATGATTTAGAGCTGTACGGAAAGTACAAGACCAAGCTGACTGACGAGCTGTGGCAGCAGGTGAAGGATAAGGAAGACGGCAAGCTGGTGCTGGTGACAGCCATCAACCCGACTCCCGCAGGCGAGGGCAAGACCACCACGAGCATCGGGCTGGCGGACGCACTGACCCGTCTGGGCAACAAAACCCTTCTGGCGCTGCGCGAGCCGTCCCTGGGACCGTGCTTCGGGATCAAGGGAGGCGCTGCAGGCGGCGGATATGCCCAGGTGGTGCCCATGGAGGATCTAAACCTGCATTTCACCGGTGATTTCCATGCGATCACATCTGCCAACAACCTTCTGGCTGCACTGCTTGACAACCATATCCAGCAGGGCAATGCGCTGCAGATCGATACCCGCCAGATCCTCTGGAAACGCTGTCTGGATATGAATGACCGTGTGCTGAGGAACGTGGTGGTTGGCCTTGGGGCCAAGGCGGACGGCGTGGTGCGCGAGGATCATTTTGTGATCACCGTTGCGTCGGAGATCATGGCGATCCTCTGCCTGGCAGACGATATGAAAGATTTAAAAGAGCGGCTTGGAAAGATCATTGTCGCATATAATTATGCAGGTGAGCCGGTGACGGCGGCACAGCTCAATGCAGTGGGCGCTATGGCGGCGCTCCTGAAGGACGCTATCAAGCCGAACATGATCCAGACTCTGGAGCACACCGGAGCCCTGGTCCATGGCGGGCCGTTTGCCAACATCGCCCATGGCTGCAACAGCGTGCGCGCCACCAAGACCGCGCTCAAGCTGGCGGATATCGTGGTGACGGAGGCCGGCTTCGGCGCAGACCTGGGGGCGGAGAAGTTCCTGGATATCAAGTGCCGGAAAGCGGGGCTTAGACCGGATGCGGTAGTGCTGGTCGCCACAGTACGCGCCCTCAAGTATAACGGCGGCGTTCCCAAGACAGAGCTTGGAGCCGAGAACCTGGAAGCCCTTGCAAAGGGGATCGTAAACCTGGAGAAGCATATTGAGAACATCCAGAAATTCGGCGTTCCGGTAGTAGTGACCCTAAACTCCTTTGTGAGCGATACGGAAGCGGAATATGAGTTCATCCGTGATTTCTGTGAGAAACGCGGCTGCGAGTTTGCCCTGTCCGAGGTATGGGCCAAAGGCGGCGAGGGCGGCGAGGCTCTGGCGCAGAAGGTAATGGATACGTTAAACCATAAGGAGAGCCATTATCATCCGATCTATCCGGATGAGATGAGCCTCAGGGAGAAGGTACATACGATCGCGACGGAGATCTACGGGGCGGACGGCGTGTCCTATGCTCCGGCGGCGTCCAGGGCGATCGCCCGGATCGAGGAGATGGGATTTGGCAATCTGCCGGTATGTATGGCAAAGACCCAGTATTCCCTGTCGGATGACCAGACGAAGCTTGGCCGTCCGAGCGGCTTTACCATCAACGTGCGCGATGTTTACGTATCTGCGGGCGCAGGCTTTGTGGTGGCGCTGACCGGCGCGATCATGACCATGCCGGGACTGCCGAAAAAACCGGCGGCGGACGGGATTGATGTGAATGATGACGGTGTGATCACCGGATTATTCTGATGAGACAGAAAGGATTAGACAGAGTATGATGATAAAAGACTGGCTGGAAGGGCTTGATTATACCCTGCTTCAGGGGAGTCTGGAGGCGGAGGTCCAGGAAGTGGTCTATGACTCCAGAAAGGCGGCCCCGGGGACCGTGTTTATCTGCATGAAGGGAACCAGGACCGATTCTCATGATTTTATCCCCCAGGTGGTGGAAGCGGGAGTGGAGGTCCTGGTGGTGGAACGCCCTGTAAGCGTACCGGAGCATATAACTGTGATCCGGGTAAGAAACGGGCGCGAGGCCCTTGCGGTGCTGTCTGCGGCGCGGTTTGGAAACCCGTCGCGAAAACTTTTGATGATCGGCGTGACCGGGACCAAGGGAAAGACTACCACGACCCACATGATCAAGGCGATCCTGGAGGCGGCAGGGAAAAAGACCGGGATGATCGGTACAAACGGCGTGTACATTGGCGGTGAGCATTATCCCACCGTCAATACCACGCCGGAATCCTATGAGCTGCACAGGCATTTTGCCAGGATGGCGGAAGCCGGATGCGAGTGCTGTGTGATGGAGGTTTCTTCCCAGGCGTTTAAAATGTATCGTGTGGCGGGGATACTGTTTGACTATGCAGTGTTCACGAACATCTCTCCGGACCATATCGGACCGGATGAGCATAAGGATTTTGAGGAGTATTTAAACTGCAAGAAGCAGATCTTCAGCCAGTGCCGCCACGGGCTGGTCAATATGGACGATGAGCATGTGGATGCGATTGTGAAGGATATACCCTGTGAGTGGACCGGTTTTGGCCTGCACGAGGGGGCGGGGTATCAGGCGGAGGATATCCGCTATGTGTCGGAGCCGGATTTTGTGGGGATCGAGTTTGACATCAGAGGGAACCATCAGATCCCGGTCCGCGTGAATATCCCGGGTAAATTCAATGTCTACAACGCTCTTGCGGCTGCCGCGGTCACCCTATGGCTGGGGGTTCCGGCCGACCGATTGCAGCACGCCCTGGAGCATCTTAGGATCGACGGCAGGATGGAGATCGTCTACACCTCCGCGAAATGCTGCGTGATCGTGGACTATGCCCACAATGCGGTCAGCATGGAGAGCCTGCTTGCCACCCTTCGGGAGTATCATCCGAAACGCCTGGTGTGTGTGTTCGGCTGCGGGGGAAACCGCTCCAAGGACCGCAGATATACCATGGGGGAGATCGGCGGCAGGATGGCAGACCTTTCCATTATCACGGCTGACAATTCCCGCTATGAGCGGGTGGAGGATATCATTGCGGATATCCGGGGCAGCATCGAGAAAACCGGAGGGAAGTTTATCGAGATCCCGGACCGGCGGGAGGCCATAGCCTACAGCATTACCCATGCAGAGCCGGGGGATATGATCGCGGTTATCGGAAAGGGACATGAGGACTACCAGGAGATCGAGGGCGTCCGACATCCGTTTTTGGACCGGGCGGTCGTGGAGGAAGTTGTGGCGGGACTGGACCGGGACAAAGCATAACCGGCAGATTGATTCATGAAACGGCGCAGTCCGAAATAAGATAAAGAAAAGAGATACCAGATATGGAGCAGATGACGGTAAATGACATTGTAAAGGCGACAGGCGGACGCCTGTTATGCGGGGACGGCAGTATGCCCCTGGTACATATCAGTATTGATTCCCGCAATATGAAGGGGCAGGATCTGTTTGTTCCCATCGTAGGAGAAAAGGTGGACGCCCATCGTTTTATAGAACAGGCGTTTTCCGTCGGAGCCGTGGCGACCCTGACCAGCGAACATGATTCCATGGAGGATACCCGTCCATGGGTCCGGGTGGAGGATACGAAAAAAGCCCTTCAGGATATCGGGGCATATTATAGGGCCAGGCTGCAGCTGCCTTTGGTGGGGATCACGGGAAGCGTGGGGAAGACCACCACAAGGGAGATGATCGCCGCGGCGCTTTCCGCCCGCTACCGGGTGTATAAGACGCCGGGCAATTCCAACAGCCAGGTGGGTGTGCCGATCACCTTATCGGAGATCACTTCGGAGGATGAGATCGGCGTGCTGGAGCTGGGGATGAGCATGCCTGGAGAACTGACTGTTATTGCAAAGCTGGCGAAGGTGGACATGGCGGTGATCACCAATGTTGGGGTTACCCATATTGAACAGCTTGGAAGCCAGGAGAATATTTACCGGGAAAAGATGACGATCCAGGACGGCTTGAAGGACGGCGGCGTGCTCTTCTTAAACGGAGACGACCCGATGCTCAAAACAACCTGTGCAAAGGATGGCTGCCGGACTGTGTATTACGGGACCGGGGACAACAGCAGTTACCGGGCTGAGGATATCCGGATCGAGGACGGTTTCCCGGTCTTTACCGCTGTCTGCGGGGAGAAAGAGATACGGATCCCGGTGCGCCTTGGGATCATGGGAAGGCACAATGTGCTCAATGCCATGGTAGCGCTTGCTGTGGCAGATGAAAATGGGATCCCGCTCGATGCTGCGGCAAGAATGCTGGAGGAATTTACCGGATTTCAGAACCGGCAGCAGACTTATGAGCGAGACGGCGTCACGATCATCGACGATACCTACAATGCCAGCCCGGTATCTATGAAGGCGGGGCTGGAGGTGCTGGCGTCCATGAAGCAGGCAGAGCGCCGGATCGCGGTGCTGGCTGACATGAAGGAGCTGGGGCCGGATGCTCCGAAGTTTCATCGGGAGATCGGCGTCTGGATGGCGGAACATCCGGTGGATGTGCTGTTTACGCTGGGGGAGCTTGCCCTGGAGATCGAGTCGGGGCTTCGTGAGAGCGGTGGCCTGTGCGGCGGTATTTATTTTGATCATTTTGAGGCGGAGGACCGGGACGGACTTTATAAGGCCCTTATGGATACCTTGAAACCGGGGGACTGTGTGCTCTTAAAAGGCTCCAACAGCATGAAGCTGGGCGAGGTGGCGGCGCGCCTGATCCATCCGGGCAAAGAAACGTAACTGAGACAAGGAAAAGTGACAGACAGGTGAGTGTATGGCAGAACAGTATGCCAGTATTATTATAGATATTTCCCATGAAAACGTGGACCGTGTGTTCCAGTACCGGATTCCCGAGGAGCTTTTATCGGAGATCCGGATCGGAGTGCAGGTCTGCGTTCCTTTTGGTTCAGGAAACCGCACCAGAAAAGGATATGTGGTGGATATAACGGAAAAACCGGATTATGATGTCTCTAAGATCAAGGAGATCGCAGGGATTGTATCGGGGAGCGTGACGGCAGGGTCCCAGCTGATCGAGCTGGCCTGGTGGATGAAGGAGCAGTACGGCTCCACTATGAACCAGGCTTTAAAAACGGTGCTTCCGGTCAAACAGAAGGTAAAGGCCCGCAACAAACAGGTCGTTACGTCCATGCTGGGTGAGGACGCGGTGTTTGGCGGGCTCGCCGGGGCGGCAGCGGAAACAGCGGAGCAGCAGAGCGCTCCGGGCGTCCTGCTCAACGAAGAACAGCGTGAGATCGCGGACCGTTTTTGTGCAGATTATGATCACGGGGACCGGGTTCCTTATCTGCTCCACGGCATCACCGGAAGCGGCAAGACGGAGGTCTACATGGCGATGATCGACCATGTTCTTGCAGAAGGAAAACAGGTCATCGTCCTGATTCCGGAGATCGCCCTGACCTATCAGACGGTCATGCGGTTTTACCGCCGCTTTGGGAAACGGATCTGCGTGATGCATTCCCGGCTCTCGGCGGGAGAGCGCTGCGACCAGTTTGAGCGGGCGAAGCGGGGAGAGACGGACATCATGATCGGTGCCCGGTCCGCCCTGTTTACACCGTTTTCCAACCTGGGCCTGATCATCATGGACGAGGAGCATGAGGGGGCTTACAAGAGCGAGGTGACGCCCCGGTATCACGCCAGGGAAGTGGCGGAGAAGCTGGCCCAGATGAACCATGCGGCCTTTGTCATGGGGTCTGCCACCCCTTCTCTGGAGGCTTATAACAAGGCGAAGGCAGGGATCTACCGGCTGTTTGCCCTGAGGCAGAGGGCAGGAAGCGGGAGCAGCCTGGCTGCGGTGGAGGTGGTGGATCTGCGGCGGGAGATGCAGGCCGGGAACAAATCCATATTCAGCGGGCGGATGCAGGTACTGATCGCGGACAGGCTTGAAAAGAAGGAGCAGGTCATGCTGTTCATGAACCGCAGGGGCTATTCCAGCTTTGTATCCTGCCGTGCCTGCGGGGAGGCGATGAAATGCCCCCACTGCGACGTGTCTTTGACGCTGCATAACCGCAGCCGGCTGGTGTGCCATTACTGCGGCTATACGATTCCGATGCCGAAGACCTGCCCGGAATGCGGTTCTCCGTATCTGGCGGGTTTTGGGATCGGAACTCAGAAGATCGAGGAGATGGCGGCGCAGATGTTTCCGGAGGCGCGGATCCTGAGGATGGATCTGGATACCACATCGAAAAAGGGCGGCCACGAGGCCATCCTCTCGGCCTTCTCGAAAGGGGAGGCGGATATCCTGATCGGTACCCAGATGATCGTAAAAGGCCATGATTTTCCGGGAGTGACCCTGGTGGGAGTCCTGGCGGCGGATGTGTCTTTGTATGCTCCTGATTACCGCTGCGCGGAGCGGACCTTCCAGCTTCTGGTGCAGGCTGCGGGCCGGGCGGGCCGCGCGGATAAACCGGGCATTGCCGTGATCCAGACTTATATGCCGGAGCATTACAGCATCCAGGCTGCGGCAGCTCAGGACTACGAGGAGTTTTACCGCCAGGAAATGGGATACCGGAAGCTGATGTCCTACCCGCCATCCTGCCATATGCTGAGCATCCAGGTGGCGGGAAAGGACGAGGAGCTGACAGCCCATATGATGGACTTGATCCACGGCTCCATATGCCGCAGATTCGGCGCGCACACGCCTGTGATCGGTCCGGTTCCGGCTCCTGTATACAAAGTTAATGATATTTACAGAAAAATTTTATATATGAAACAGGAAAACTATGATATACTAATAAGAATCCAGAAATATGTCCAGGATCGCTGGGACGAGACGGAAAGCTGTAAAAGACTGACCATACAATATGATTTTTCATAAAGATAAGAGAAAGGAAGCAGGACGAGAAAAGATGGCAATCAGACAGGTTAGAACCATAGGGGACGAGATTTTGACAAAAGAATGCAAGCCGGTAAAGGAGGTTACTCCGCGCATCCGGGAACTGATCGAGGATATGTTTGAGACCATGTATGAGTCCAACGGCGTAGGACTTGCGGCGCCGCAGGTAGGGATCTTAAAGCAGATCGTGGTCATGGACGTGGACGGGGAGAACCAGTATGTGCTGATCAACCCGGAGATCCTTGAGGAGAGCGGCAGCCAGACCGGACCGGAAGGGTGCTTAAGCGTGCCGGGCAAGTCCGGTACCGTGACCCGGCCGAACTATGTGAAGGTCCGCGCCTTTGATGAGAATATGGAAGAGTATGAGCTGGAGGGAGAAGAACTCCTGGCCAGATGTATCTGCCACGAGTGCGCTCATCTCCATGGACAGCTCTATGTGGATCTGGTGGAAGGCGAGCTGACGGATGTGAGCGCCGATTTTGAGGAGGAGTAAACAGGACTATGAGGATTATTTTTATGGGAACGCCGGATTTTTCGGTGCCGACTCTTGAGAGCCTGATCCAGTCCCGCCATCAGGTGATCGGCGTGGTGACCCAGCCGGATAAGCCGAAGGGACGGGGGAAGGAGATATCCATGTCCCCAGTCAAGGAGACGGCGCAAAAGCACCATATCCCGGTCTATCAGCCGGTGCGCGCCAGGGAGAGTTCTTTTGTGGAAGAGATGCGCTCTTTGGAGCCGGATGTGATGGTCGTCATTGCGTTTGGGCAGATATTATCCAGGGAATTTCTTGAGATTCCCAAATACGGATGCATCAACATTCATGCATCCCTGCTGCCGGCATACCGCGGCGCAGCCCCGATCCAGTGGGCAGTGATCAATGGGGACAAGGAGACCGGGCTCACGACCCAGATGATGGATGTGGGGATCGATACCGGTGATATCCTGGAGACGGTTGTGGTCCCCTTAGACGAGAAAGAGACGGGAGGAAGCCTGTTTGACCGTTTGAGCCTGCTGGGAGGGGATCTGATCCTTACCACACTGGACAAGCTGGAGAACGGGACTCTTGTAAGGACCCCGCAGGACCATGAAAAAGCGACTCATGTGAAGAAGATTCCCAAGTCCATGGGAGAGATAGACTGGACCATG
The DNA here is from genome assembly GCF_040719375.1 of Clostridium sp. AN503. Classification (NCBI taxonomy): domain Bacteria; kingdom Bacillati; phylum Bacillota; class Clostridia; order Eubacteriales; family Clostridiaceae; genus Clostridium; species Clostridium sp. AN503. The sequence continues at coordinate 1,420,252 of NZ_JBFDTP010000002.1, forward strand.
GACGCGGTTTCCATAGAACGCCTGATCCGGGGCCTGAATCCCTGGCCCAGCGCATATACACATTGGAATGGGAAGATGTTAAAGATCTGGGAAGCCGATGTGATCCCTGAGAGCGGGGAGGCTGCTGACGGACTGTCACAGGGCGGCGACGCTGCCCGTGCAGCGGAATGCGGCCGGGTTTTAGAGGCGGCAGGCGATTCCCTTAAGATCCAGACCGGGAACGGTATTTTAAAGATCAACTCCCTTCAGCTTGAAGGCAAGAAACGGATGGATACGGCGGCGTTTCTCCGGGGATATCCCGTGGAACCAGGCTGTATGATGGAAAGGAGCGAGTAACGATGTACGGATATATGCCATTTTATTATGATCCGACGATGATCCTGGTGATCATCGGAGCAGTATTGTCTATGTGGGCGTCCTCCCGCGTGAACAGCACCTTCAGGAAATATTCCCAGGTGCGCAGTATGACCGGCATGACCGGAGCGGAGGCTGCCAAAAGGATCCTGAATTCCCAGGGGATCTTTGATGTGACGGTACAGCCGGTCAGAGGCCAGCTCACCGATCACTATGACCCCAGGACCAAGACCGTGAATTTATCGGAGGCGGTGTACGGACAGACCTCTGTGGCGGCGGTCGGTGTTGCGGCACATGAGTGCGGCCATGCGATCCAGGACAATGTGGGCTATACGCCCCTGCGCCTCCGCGCGGCGTTTGTCCCAGTGGCGAACCTGGGAAGCCGGATGGCGATGCCTCTGATCCTGATCGGATTTTTCTTGAGCCTCGGGCCGTTTATTGAGGTTGGGATCTGGATGTTTGTGCTGGCGGTGCTGTTTCAAGTGATCACTCTGCCAGTGGAGTTTAACGCATCCTCCCGAGCGGTAAAGCTGCTGGATCAGGTCGGGATTTTACAGGGACAAGAAGTGGACGGCACGAAAAAGGTGCTGGGGGCTGCGGCGCTCACCTATGTGGCGGCGGTGGCGGCGTCCGTGCTTCAGCTTTTGCGTCTGGTGCTTTTATTTGGAGGACGCAGGAACAATGACTAAACCTACCCAGAGCCGCGAGCTGATCCTGGATATCCTGATGGAGATCCTGGAAAATGGCGGCTACAGCCATATTATCCTGCGGCAGGCACTGGAGAAATACCAGTATCTGGAGAAACAGGACCGGGCCCTTATCACCCGCGTGGTGGAGGGGACGATCGAGTACCGCTTAACGATCGATGCGGTGATCGATGCATGTTCCAAGACCAAAGTGGAGAGGATGAAGCCCATCATTCGCACGATCCTGCGGATGTCTGTCTATCAGATCATCTGGATGGACCGGATTCCGGACAGCGCTGTCTGCAACGAGGCGGTAAAGCTGGCTGAAAAGCGCCGGTTTGTAGGGCTGAAGGGTTTTGTGAACGGCGTACTGCGCACCATCTCCCGTAGAAAAGAAGAGTTTGTATTCCCGGACTGGTCCAGACGGTATTCCATGCCGGACTGGCTGATCGAGCTGTGGAAGAAACAGTATCCGGCAGAGACGGTGGAAGGAATGCTGAAAGCCTTTTTACAGGATATGCCTACTACGGTGCGGTGCAATTTAGACCGGGCGTCGATGGAGGAGATTGAAACCAGTCTTAAGAGCCAGAATGTGGATGTGGCGGCGAGTCCGTTATCTTCCAATGCGCTTTTGATCTCCCACTATGATTATCTGGAGAGCCTGGAGGCGTTTGGGAACGGATGGATCCAGGTGCAGGACGTCAGTTCTTCTTTTGTGGGAGACGTGGCGGACCCCCAGCCGGGAGATATGGTTTTAGACGTATGCGGCGCGCCCGGCGGGAAGAGCCTGCACATTGCGGACCGGTTAAAAGGAACCGGGCTGGTGGTGGTCCGGGATCTGTCGGAGCAGAAGATCCGCATGGTCGAGGACAATATGGAGCGGACCGGTTTTACCAATATGCGGGCGGAGGTGTGGGATGCCCTGGAGTTTGATCCGGAGTGGGAGGGTCGTGCGGACATTGTTATCGCGGATCTGCCCTGTTCCGGTCTTGGGATCATCGGCAAGAAGCCGGATATCAAGTATCAGGTGACGGAGGAGAAGCTTAAGGCCCTGGCGGAGCTTCAAAAGGAGATCCTGTCTGTGGTATCCCGCTATGTGAAACCGGGGGGAAAGCTGATCTACAGTACCTGTACCATTGACCGGCTGGAGAATGAGGACCAGAGGGAGTGGTTTTTATCCCGTTTTCCTTTTGAGAGCAGCCCGATCGACGGGATGCTGGGGGATGCGGTCAGGGAAGATACCATGAAGGACGGCTATGTACAGCTGGTCCCGGGACGTTATCCCTGCGACGGCTTCTTTATTGCTGCGTTTAAAAGAGTGCAGTAGAGAGCGGAGTATCATAGGATTGGACGAAAAAAGATGGAAAAGAAAGATATCAAATCCCTTTACTTAACGGAACTGGAGCAGGAGATCCGGGAGATGGGGGATAAGCCTTTTCGGGCGAAACAGATTTACCAGTGGCTCCATGAGAAGCTGGTGACGGACTTTGAAGAGATGAGCAACCTCTCCAAAGGACTGCGGGAGCAGCTTAAGGAACGGTTTGAGCTCACGGCGCTGTCTGTGGTTGATGTGAAGCAGTCCCAGATCGACGGGACCAGAAAGTATCTGTTCCGGCTTTCGGACGGCAATGTGATCGAGAGTGTGTGGATGCAGTATCATCACGGCAATTCCGTGTGCATTTCCTCTCAGGTGGGCTGCCGGATGGGCTGCCGTTTCTGCGCCTCCACCTTAGACGGGCTGGAGCGGAATTTAACGGCGGCGGAGATGCTGGATCAGATCTACCGGATCCAGACCCTTACGGGGGAACGGGTATCCAATGTGGTCATCATGGGTTCCGGGGAACCGATGGACAATTACGACAACGTGGTCCGGTTTGTGAGGCTGATCTCCGGGGAGCAGGGTTTAAATATCAGCCAGAGGAATATTACGGTCTCTACCTGCGGCCTGGTGCCGGAGATGCGGAAGCTGGCGGAGGAGGATCTGCAGATCACCCTTGCCTTATCCCTCCATGCGCCAAATGATGAGGTGAGGAGATCGCTGATGCCCATAGCAAGGCGTTATGCCCTTTCCGATGTGCTGGATGCATGCCGCTATTACTTTGAGCGGACTGGGCGGCGTATGACCTTTGAGTACAGCCTGGTGAGCGGAGTCAACGATAACTTAAGCGAGGCGAAGGCACTGGCTGCGCTTTTAAAGGATATGCACGGGCATGTGAACCTGATCCCGGTCAATCCGATCAAGGAGCGGGATTATGTCCAGTCCGGACAGAAGGCAATCCAGGAATTTAAGAATTATCTTGAAAAAAATGGAATAAATGTTACCATAAGAAGGGAAATGGGCCGGGATATTAACGGGGCCTGCGGACAGCTCAGAAAGAGTTTCCTGGATGATGAGAGAAAAGGAGGTTGAGGGAAGATGGAAGCCTATGCGCTGACAGATGTGGGATTGAACCGCAGTATGAATCAGGATTATATATTTTCCTCAACGACACCGATTGGGTCACTTGACAACCTGTTTATCGTTGCGGATGGTATGGGAGGCCACAAGGCGGGGGATTTTGCGTCCCGGTTTGTGGTGGAGAAGCTGGTGGAGTTCTTTGGGAACAAATACCCGGAAAAGGACGTACACGGCATATTGAAAGAGGGAATCCGGAGAGTAAACCGGGAGCTTTATGAGAAAGCCAGCGAGGACGGGAATCTTCGCGGGATGGGCAGCACGCTGGTGCTTGCCACGATCAAGGGCAACGTGCTCTATGTTGCCAATATCGGCGACAGCCGTCTTTATCTTCTGAGAGAAGAATTAGAGCAGATTACAAGAGATCATTCTTATGTGGAGGAACTGGTGGCCCTGGGCAAGATGAAGCGGGGCAGCCGGGATTATCTGGAAAAAAAGAATATCATCACCCGTGCAGTCGGCACGTCCGCGGAGGTGGACACCGATTTATTTGCGCTGAAACTGAAAAGCCGGGATTACATACTGATGTGCTCCGACGGTCTCAGCAATATGGTGGATGAATTTGAGATAGAGTACATTATCCGTTCTGAAGAAGGACTGGAGATGAAGGCGAAAGGCCTGGTGGATGCAGCGAACCGGGGCGGCGGCAAGGACAATATTTCGGTTGTCCTGGTGGAGCCGCAGATAAGTGAGGTGAGCTTATGATGCTGAGACCGGGTACATTTTTACAGGACCGATACGAGATCCTGGAGCAGATCGGCTCCGGGGGAATGTCTGTGGTATACAAGGCCAAATGCCATAAGTTAAACAGGCTGGTAGCCATCAAGGTGCTGAAAGAAGAATTCTGCAACGACAGCAATTTTGTCAGCAAGTTCAAGATGGAAGCCCAGGCGGCGGCAGGGCTGTCCCATCCGAACATTGTCAGCGTTTATGATGTTATCGATGAGGGGAAGATCCATTATATCGTGATGGAGCTGATCGAGGGCATCACCCTGAAAAGCTATATAGCAAAGAAGGGGAAGCTGGAGGTCAAGGAGAGCATCGGGATCGCGATCCAGGTGGCGCAGGGCATTGCGGCCGCCCATGAGCAGCACATTATCCACCGGGATATCAAACCCCAGAACATGATCATTTCCCGGGACGGCAAGGTGAAGGTGGCGGATTTTGGGATCGCCCGGGCGGTTTCTGCCCAGACCTTAAGCTCGGCAGCCATGGGGTCCGTCCACTATATCTCGCCGGAACAGGCAAAGGGCGGATTCAGCGATGAGCGGAGCGATATTTATTCCCTTGGCATCACCATGTATGAGATGGTGACCGGGCGGGTGCCATTTGAGGGGGACAATACGGTTACGATCGCTCTGGCGCATCTGGAGGACGCCGTTGTGCCGCCAAGCGTCTACAATCCGGAGATATCAGTGAGCCTGGAGCGGATCATCTTAAAATGTACGGAGAAGAAGCCGGAGCGCCGGTATTCCAGCGCCAACGATGTGATCGCAGATCTCAGGGAAGCGCTCTTGCACCCGGAGGTGGGGTTTGTAAAGGATGCGCAGAGCAGGGCGCTGGGCGGTGAGACCGTACAGATCAGCAGCCAGGAGCTGTCACAGATCAAGGAGCGGAAACGTCCGGTGCCGGAGATTGAGCTGACACGGAATATATCTAAAGATTACCGGGATGAATACAGGGATGAAGCGGCGGCGACCCGCAGACCCTACCGTGAACCTGAAAAAATGGAACTGGAAAAACGAAATACCGGGAAAAATCCCAATAAAAAGAAAAAGGATCCGGACGATGAGGTGAGTCCTCAGTTTGAGCGGATGCTGGCAGGCGCCGGTATCATCGTGGCGATCATCATTGTGGCTGTGATGATCGTGGTATTTTCAAAGCTGGGCGGTCTGTTCCAGTCTGGTTCCGGCCTGCTTCAGAAGGAGAGCACGGAGGCTTCCGTTACGGCAGATGAGACTGCTGAACCGGAGTCAGAGCTTAAGGATACGGAGGTTTATATGCCTGATCTTCGCAATCTGCCGGAGGATATGGCGGAGAGCCAGCTGAAGGAGAAGGAATATAACCTGACCATGAAGCGGACTTACGAATATTTTGACGATGTGGACAAGGGCCGGATTGCCAGCCAGGAGCCGGCGCCGGGAGAAGTGGTGTTAAAAGGTTCCAATGTGAAGGTTGTGGTCAGCAACGGTTCCGACAAGCTGAACCTGACCGAGCTGGGGATCAGCGAGCTGGACGGCAGTACGGCAAAGAAGTTTCTCCAGAGCAAAAACCTGAATGTGGAAGTGATCGAGGAAGAAAACGAGACTATAGAAAAGAACAAAGTAATAAGATATGAACCGGAACGGGTGCCGGAAGGCGGGACAGTGAAGCTGTACATCAGCAGCGGTCCTCACGTGGATCTGGCAGCTGTGCCTTATATCATCGGCAGTACGGAGGAGGATGCGATCGCACTCCTGGTAGAAGCGGGGCTGTCGTCGGGAAGCGCGACCACGGAGCCGAGTGATACGGTTGAAAAGGGGCATGTGATCAGTCAGAGCATTGGTTCCGGAACCCAGATCGAGCTGGGCGGAAAAGTGGATTATGTGGTCAGCAGCGGCCCGGAGATCCACAACCAGCGTTATGTGGCATCTATCAATGAGGTATATGATCTGAGCAATCTGATCGGTCCGGGAGCGGGGACGTCCAGCGTTACCGTGCTGATCCGCCTGCGCCAGGGGCCTGATGAGAATCCGATCTATAAGGTCCTGACCCAGACAACTCCAGTCAAAGGAGACGTGCTTTTGCCGGTCAGCTATACCAGCATTGAGAGCCAGGATGGAACCGATGAGGGAAGGCTGGAGATCGTGGATGTGAATTCCGGCGATATTATCAAGACATATCCGCTGACCTTTTTCCCGATGGATTAACAGGTAGGAAGAGAATGACAGGAAAGATTATTAAAGGAATCGCAGGTTTTTATTATGTTCATGACGGGCGGGAGAGGGTATACGCCTGTAAGGCAAAAGGGATATTCCGGAACCGGGGGATCAAGCCGGCAGTGGGAGATAATGTGGCATTTACTGTGCTTGATGAGGCAGATGGGGAAGGGAATATCGATGAGATACTGCCCCGGAAAAATGTGCTGGTCCGTCCGGCCTCGGCCAATGTGGATCAGGCTCTGGTGGTGTTTGCCATCACCCAGCCGGAACCGAACTTAAATCTCCTGGACCGGTTTCTGATCATGATGATGGCACAGGATATCCCGGTGACCATCTGCTTTAACAAGATTGATTTAAGCGGAGGAGAGAAACAGGAAAAGTATCGTTTGATCTATGAGCGGGCCGGATATCCGGTCATGTTCACCAGTGCATATGAGGATTCGGGGATGGAGCAGATCCGCAGCTTCCTGCGGGGAAAGACCACGATCCTGGCGGGGCCATCCGGGGTAGGGAAATCGTCTCTGACCAATATCCTTCAGCCGGAGGCAGCTATGGAAACCGGAAGCATCAGTGAAAAGATCAAACGTGGAAAACACACCACCCGCCATGCAGAGCTGTTCTGTGTGGAAGAGGACACTTATCTGATGGATACGCCGGGGTTCAGCTCCATGTATTTAGAAGAGATAGAGGCGGGGCAGCTGAAATACTATTTTCCGGAATTCGAGCCGTTTGAGGCGGACTGCAGGTTCCTTGCGGACTGTGTCCATATCGGGGAGCCGGTCTGCGGCGTAAAAGCCGCCCTGGAGCGGGGGGAGATCGACGTCAGCAGGTATGAGAATTACCGGATGCTTTATCAGGAATTAAAGGAACGGAAAAAGTACTGATCGAAGGGAGAACAGGAGATGTATATATTGGCACCGTCAATTCTGGCGGCAGATTTTAAAAAGCTTGGTCAGGAGGTGGAACTGGCGGCCCGCGAGGGCGCGCAGTATATCCATATCGATGTGATGGACGGGATGTATGTGCCGAGTATTTCTCTCGGTATGCCGGTGATCCAGAGTATCCGTCCCTGCACGGACCATTTCTTTGATGTGCATATGATGGTGGAAGAGCCGGCCCGCTATGCGGAGGATATGAAGAAGGCGGGGGCAGATTTACTGTGCGTCCACCAGGAGGCATGCCGTCATCTGGACAGGACCTTAAGTCTTATAAAGAGTCTGGGGATGAAAGCCGGCGTGGCGCTGAACCCTGCGACCCCGGTGGAAACTCTGGACTGTATCCTGGACCAGGTGGACATGGTGCTTCTCATGACTGTGAATCCGGGCTTTGGGGGACAGAAATTCATTCCATATACGTTGGAAAAGATACGCAGGCTGCGCAGTATGCTTGATGAGCGTGGATTGGATACAGATATTGAGGTGGACGGCGGCATCAGTCTTTTAAATGTGAGGGAAGTCATGGATGCGGGAGCTAATGTGATCGTGGCAGGATCGGCGGTGTACGGCGGCGATACGGCAGCTAATATCCGGGCATTTTTAAAGATATTTGAGGAAGCGGAAAAATGAAGACATGCCTGATCGTGACGGGGGGAAAGCTGGATATAGCTTTCGCCCGGTCTTTTTTAGAAAAAGAAAAATTTGACAGGGTGATCGCTGTGGATGCAGGACTGGAGGCGGTGGACGCCCTGGGCCTTGTACCGGACTATGTGGTGGGGGATTTTGATACAGTGTCCGGCCCTGTGGTGGAGCGCTACCGGAAGCTGCCTTTTATTGTGTGGGAGCAGCATAAGCCGGAGAAGAATGAGACAGACACGGAACTGGCGCGGAGCCGGGCGCTGACTTTAGGCTGCGGCAGGATCGTATTCCTGGGAGCCACAGGCGGGCGTTTGGATCACATGCTGGGCAATCTCCACGCTCTGTATGCCTGCATGGAGAGTGGCATCGAGGCGTATCTGATCGATCCGCAGAACCGTATTTCTTTGCTGGATGAGGGAAAAACCTTCTATAAAACTTCCCTGTGGGGGAAATATATATCGTTTTTGCCCTATACAGAGGAGGTGAAGGGAATCACTCTGACAGGTTTTAAGTATCCACTCTGTAAAAAGGATATCCGAAGAGGACAGGAGGTCGGACTGTGTATCAGCAATGAGCTGGCGCGGGAGACTGCCGTTCTGGAATTTGATGAGGGAATCCTGATCTGCGTTGAGTCCTGTGATTGACAAGACTGGACTGGTTAAAAAGTGATAAACTGGATATTTTAAACAAACCACTTCTGAGTTACACTGAATGCAGCTTAAAAAAGAGGAGTGGTAGATTATGGAAAACAGAACTGGGAAGCAAACTTACAGACTGGCGATGGCGGGACTGATGGCTGCGCTTTGCTATGTGGGATATGCATTTCTTCCGGCACTCAGCGCCGATGGGACAAAGATTCATTTTGGAAATGCATTTGTGGTATTAGGCGCTTACCTGCTGGGCGGCCCATATGGAGGCCTTGCGGGAGCCGTTGGCCTGACGGCTGCGGACCTGGTGGGCGGATATGCGTCTTCAGCGCCGCGGACTTTTATCACAAAACTGCTGATCGGCCTGGTCACAGGGCTGGTGGCGCATAAGCTGGGGCATTTGAGCGAGCAGAAGGAGCCAAAGAAGATCCTTCAGTGGACCGTGCTTGGAGCAGTTGCAGGGCTTGGGTTTAACTGCGTGTTTGAACCGGTCTTGAAGTATTTCTGGTATACAGTCCTGATCCCCAATTCAGACAAAGCGGCAAGTGCGATCAAGGCCCTGGTTGCCCTGACCAGCTACACCACTGTGCTGAATGCGGTCACAAACAGCATCGTTGCGGTAGTCCTGTACAGCGCGCTGCGTCCTGCGCTGAAGCGGGCCGGGATGCTTTTTTCAGTAAAATAGAAAAGGGGCTTTCATTTGCCGGATATTTATAGTATAATTGTGCACAGATTCCAGGGAAACTGTGCACTTTTTGTGCGGAAAATTCCTTAAAATACAGGAGGAAGACCATGTTAGATTTAAAGTTTGTCCGTGAGAACCCGGACATCGTGAAGAAAAATATCGAGAATAAATTTCAGTTTGACAAGCTGCCGCTGGTGGATGAAGTGATTGATCTGGATGCGAAGAACCGCGCTGCCAAGGCGGAGGGCGACAATATCCGGGCGCAGCGGAATAAACTGTCCAAGCAGATCGGACAGCTCATGGCCCAGGGCAAGAAAGAGGAAGCAGAGGCGGTCAAGGCCCAGGTTGCAGCCAACGCCAGCCGTCTGGCAGAGCTGGAAGTGTTAGAGGCAGAGCTTAATGACAAGGTCACGAAGATCATGATGACCATCCCCAACATCATCGACCCCAGCGTTCCGATCGGCAAGGACGACAGCGAGAATGTGGAGATCCAGAAGTATGGCGATCCGGTGGTCCCGGATTTTGAGATCCCATACCATACAGATATCATGAAGACCTTTGACGGCATCGATCTTGATGCGGCAGGCAAGGTGGCAGGCAACGGCTTTTATTACCTGATGGGGGATATTGCAAGGCTGCACTCCTCCGTGATCTCCTATGCCCGTGATTTCATGATCGACCGTGGATTCACCTACTGCGTGCCGCCGTTTATGATCCGCAGCAATGTGGTGACCGGCGTAATGTCCTTTGCAGAGATGGACGCCATGATGTACAAGATCGAGGGCGAGGATCTGTACTTGATCGGTACCAGTGAGCATTCCATGATCGGTAAGTTTATTGATACGACGATCCAGGAAGGAGACCTTCCCAAGACACTGACCAGCTACTCTCCGTGCTTCCGCAAGGAGAAGGGCGCCCATGGCATTGAGGAACGCGGCGTTTACCGCATCCATCAGTTTGAAAAGCAGGAGATGATCGTAGTCTGCAAGCCGGAGGATTCCATGCTGTGGTATGATAAGCTGTGGCAGAACACGGTGGATCTGTTCCGGTCCTTAGATATCCCGGTACGCACTCTGGAGTGCTGTTCTGGTGATCTGGCGGACTTGAAGGTGAAGTCTTGTGACGTTGAGGCATGGTCCCCGCGCCAGAAGAAGTATTTTGAGGTGGGTTCCTGTTCTAATCTGGGAGATGCCCAGGCGCGCCGTTTGAAGATCCGCGTGGACGGCGGGGAGAATGGAAGGTATTTTGCCCATACGCTTAACAACACGGTTGTGGCTCCGCCGCGGATGCTGATCGCGTTTTTGGAGAACAATCTTCAGGCGGACGGGACCGTGAGGATCCCGGAGGCGCTGCGTCCGTATATGGGCGGGATGGAAGCGATGGTTCCGCGTAAGTAGGCTGCGGGGGGAAACGTCCGGAAATGGGCGCAGGGAATGCAAAAAAGGTGCGATGGCTGTTTGTCGTCGGCGGGGAATCCTAACCTTCCGCCAGCGCCAATCATGTGGGACCGGTGACAGTCGATGAGAACTCCTGATGGACTTCTCATCTCCGGTCGCCTTTCCGCCTGACGTTGTGCGTCAGGCGGAACCCTCATGATTGGCACTGGCGGAAGCTAAGGATTCCCAGGCCTCCGCAAGACGCCATCGCACTCTTTTTTTGCATTCCCTGCGCCCATTTCCGGACTGTGCCCTGGCGGCCGCTGGGGAGAAGAGCAAGAGCGGTTATTATAGAATGATTTCCATGCCGTCATAGGCAAATGATATATTGTCTAAGGTTTTTTCTAATTGCTGGTAGTAGGCGTAGGATTTGGCCCAGTATTCATCGATGTGTGTGACGATTATGCGGTGTATCCTGTATGTGCGCCTGATTTCTATTATTTCGTCTAAGGTGAACATGTCATCTTTAAATGGAGCTGATTCCAGAGTGGAACCGTCTTTGAGTATGCCATTATCTGACACAAGGCCGATGATTAAAATATCTGCATCGTAGTATAATTCGTTGGGGATGAAGGGTTTTACATCACAGCAGGCGTAGATGACTTTTTTTGTTCCTTCTGTTATGACGTAAAAGGTCATGTTACCGCGATGGGTTTTGTTGTTTACCAGATGCAGTTCGATTGGTCCGATCTGAAAGTGGTTTGTTTTGTTGAGAGTAATGCATTGAAGGATATCTTCATAATAGTGCAGGCCATCACCGTTCCAGGCGTTGATATCGTCTATGACCTCGGGAAGTGCGATGAATGGGATGGGGGTGCCTTTGTCGGTGATGCAGTCGTAGCCTAAAGGCTCTACAATGCGCATGCCTCTTGTGTGGTCAGGGTCTTTATGGGAAATGGAAAGATATTGGATATCGGTGATGCCCTGCCGGTCACATGCTACGGCGATGTCTTCTGGTGTGTCTATGAGCATCTTGATGTCTTCAATATAAAGGCTTGGGCCCAGTCGTTCGTAGCGGCCCCGTTTGATTCGGGCTTCCTCGCAGATGGGACATTTGCAAAATGGGTTGGGGATCAGAAACATTCCGCCGCTCCCGACAATTTTTAACTTCATCTTTTTCACCCCGTAATATTGTATTATTTTACTAACATGGTTCTGATCTGGTTGATCATGCCGATGGGTATCTGATCGTCGTCCAGAGGCATGATACTGTTTAGCATTCTTACGCCCTGGTAAGAGAAAAGCAGCAAATCCACAACGGCATGGATATTGACCGGATGGAATTCGCCGTTTTCAATGCCATACTGGATCAGAGCGGACAGCATAGTTTTAGAATGGTAATATTGCTTCAGCATAGCATTGTTGTCTGATTGCGGTATGCTACTGTAAAACTCGTAGAAAGCAAGTCCTAACGAGCCGCTCCTGTCGAGCATTTCGCACTGGTAGCGGGCTAATAACCCATCCAGGATAAAGGTCGCCGAGAGGCCATGTTCTATCTTTTCGGTAACTTCGTTTTTTATACCTGACATGATTTCATTTATGATATCGGCAAAAATCTGCCGGGTACTTCCATAGTGCATATACAGCCCGCCCCGGCTTAGTCCGGTTGCCTCACAAATATCTTTCATTGTAACGTCTTTAAACCCTTTTTCTACAAATAGTGCAAGCGCTTTTTGCTGTATTGCCGCTTTTGTTAAATCCCCTTTTTTGCCCATAGCATTGTCCTTTGATGTTGATGATTTCCGACATGAGTGTCTGCCTTTTTAATATACGACACTAGTGTCGGAAAGTCAATGAGAAAATGAAGGATCAGGTATCTTTTGTCAACTGTAAATGAAATAATTAGGGGGGAGATATTGCATACGGATCTGCCTGTTTCATTTTACCAGACTGGATGGTCGGTCACAAGTTTTCTGGTAAAATCGGTAGGACATTAGTGGCCTGGCGAAATTTGGGGATCATTAACTGGATGTGGCAGTTTGGAACAAAAAGAGAGCGTTAAATACATACTGGATATTTTTGCAACGGGATAAGCGGAAGGGGGGCATTTGAGGCGTTCATTGAGGATAAAGATAAAAGTTTTTAAACTGCATGAGAGAGGGGATGTTCCGAATCTATGAAGTCCAGTTGAAATGTAAAAAAACACTTTCCTGAGATCTACGGAAGCATAGCGTTTGGAGCTTACATTAAACCTGAAAACTATTTTTCATCGTATATTTTTCGAACAAATGCACTATTAAAAGCCGCAAAGAAAAATGAACTTACAAAAAGAATAAATTTATACCACCGCAGGCAATTAGAGAAAAATAATTATCCTATTCAGGGAATAAAAGATTGTCTTTTTGCGTCGCAAGAAGAATGTGAAAAAGAATGCAACGGAAATTGGTATTACTATTATAAATAATGCAATATGCTGAGGGAGAGTGCAATGCAGTTGCAGATTTCTAAGTGGTAAAAACCGTTTGGGTAAAATAAAATAATGCTCCTGAGAATCCGCAGCTTAAAAATCGTCACTACGGATTTGCAGGAGCGTTTCAGTTATCCAATAATCTCTTCAAGCTCCAGTTTTGGTTCAGCCATCAGGGAATAGTTGGTGTGGTAGATCACAAAGCCGGGGGCGCCGCCTGCGGCTTTTTTCACGTGCTTGCGCTGGATATAATCGATCTCCACCTTTTCATTCCCACGTCCTTTAGAATAATAGGCAGCCAGGGAGCCGGCCTCCTCAAAGGTGCGGTCCGGCAGTTCTTTTCCTTCTGTACGGACCACTACATGGGAACCGGGGATCCCCTTGGCGTGGAACCACCAGTCGTTTCCATTGGCGGTCTTGAAGGTAACCTCCTCGTTCTGGTAATTGTTCTTGCCCACATAGATGTCGAACCCGTCAGAGGAGCGGTAATGGTAGGGGCGGCTGGTGATCTTCGGCTTTTTGCTGCCAAATGCACGTTTTTTGATAAAACCGTACTCCATCAGCTCTTCCTTGATCTGAACCAGGTCTTCCTCCTTCACAGCGATGTCCAGGGCGGCACTGATAGATTCCAGATGGTCAATCTCCTGTTTTGTCTCCAGAGTCAGGTCACTTAAAGCCTCAAAGGTGCGCTTCAGTTTATTGTATCTGCTGAAATATTTCTGGGAATTTTCCTTTGCGTTCAGCTGGGGGTCTAGAGGGATCTTTACCTCTTCATTGGTGTAATAGTTGATACACTGAAGTTCTTTTTCCCCACCGGACAGCTCATAACCATAAGCATTTAAAAGCTCCCCGTAAACCTTGAACCGGTCCCGTTTTTCCGTATCCTTCAATTGTCTGAGCTGAAGATCGTATTTTTTGTAGTTCCGTTCCAGTGCTGTCTGCACGATCCTGCGCAGATCTACGGATTTCTGACGGATACGGGTGATCACGCTCTTTTCCGCGTAATAGGCATCCAAAAGTGCGCTGATGGAATCAAAAGCTTTCGCTTCACAATTTCCGCCTTCATAACAGGTCAGCGGCACAGAGGCGAATTCCACAGGCTCCCCATTCCTGTAGATGATGTTGGGAGAAAAACGTCCCTCCCGCACATCCTCCATCATCAGAGAAAACATACGATACAGATGGGTCAGCTCCGCCTCGGACAGTTCATTTGCCGAATGGTCCCCGTCGATGGATGCCAGATGGCAAAGCTCCGTGCCGATGATCGGGCTGATCCCGGTCAGCTTCTGATACAGCGCCTTTTGCACCGGCGCGGGAGTTCCATGGATCAGTGCGGCAAACTCCTCCTGGGTGATGGTAAGCGGATCCATCTTGTCAGAGGTCTGCGGGATAAAATAGGGGCGCCCCGGAAGCACCTCCCGGACAGAACTGACCTGAGCAGAAATATGCTTAATGCTGTCTAATATTGTCCCATCCTCCTTACAGAAGATGATATTGCTGTGTTTTCCCATAAGCTCCACGATCAGAAGCTTCCTGCAAAGATCGCCCATCTCATCCAAATGCTCAATCTCAAACTGGATGATACGCTCCAGCCCCGGCTGGCTCACCCTGACGATGCGCCCGGTCCCAATATGCTTTCTGAGGAGCATACAGAAGTTGGGCGCGGTCATAGGGCTCTGCTTATTCTTCTCCGTAAAATACACAAGCGGCAGGCTGGCGCTGGCAGAGACAGACAGCCTCAAGGTTTCTTTATTATTTTTCACCGTAAACAGAAGCTCGTCCTTCTCCGGCTGGGCAATCTTATTGATCTTACCGCCCGTTAACTTCTGCCTGATGTCGTGTGTCAGATTTGCAATCACAATTCCGTCAAATGCCATATACTGTACTCCTTATTCTTCCGGACAATCCACGCTGTCCGCATAAAACCGATTATACAGGATAGCCGGACGTTTTACAAGTTTATTCATAGTTCATACAGTTCAATACAGTGTCAATACAGTCCAAGACTATTCAACACCTCCGAGTTTTTTCAGTTTTTCCTGGCTTTTCATATCTTACAAAGCCAAACCCTCACCTTTTTGCACCTGTGCCAGGAAATTTGCTGAGTTTCCGCATTTGGGGGGCGCGGTTGGGCAGAACGGTTTTGGTGACTTTGCAGGCCATTAGAACCTGTTGGCACGCGAAATTTTCTGTTCTGTCAGGGGAAGGGGTTGTTTGAGTGTAACGAGTTGCCCCTTCCCCTGACAGGCTTTTAAGAAAATTCCGCATGCCTACAGGTTCTTATGGCCGAAACCGGAACCAAAACCGTTCTGCCCAACCGCGCCCCCCAAATGCGGAAACGTCCGCCAACAAATTTCCCGCCAACAAATTTCGTTGACTTGTTTTTCCATTTGACTTATAATGATATTTATCTATGGCAAAGGAGCACGACATCAGATGATTAAGAGTATGACCGGATTTGGGCGGTGTGAGATCGTCACGACAGAATACAAGATTTCCGTAGAGATGAAGGCGGTGAACCACCGGTATCTGGACCTGAGTATCAAGATGCCGAAGAAGTTTAATTTTTTTGAAGCTGGCATCCGCAATCTTTTAAAGAATTATATCCAGCGAGGCAAGGTGGACGTTTTCATCAATTATGAGGATTATACAGATGAGCTGCTCTGCCTGAAGTACAACGGAGCCCTGGCGGCAGAGTATATGGATGCGTTTCAGAAGATGCAGGAGCAGTTTGGCATCGACAACGATGTCAAGGTTTCCATGCTGGCCCGTATGCCGGAGGTGCTGACCATGGAGCAGGCGCCGGAGGATGAGGAGCAGACCTGGAAGCAGCTTTCCACAGCAGTGGAGGAAGCGGCGAAGAAGTTTGTGGAATCCAGGATTCTGGAAGGTGAAAAGCTGAAGGAGGATCTGATCGGCAAGCTGGATTATATGAGCGAACTGGTGTCCTTTATTGAAACACGTTCCCCCGCGATCCTTGGCGAGTACCGCCAGAGGCTGGAGGATAAGGTGAAGGAGCTTTTGGAGAATACCACGATTGATGAAGGACGGATTGCCACGGAGGTGACCATCTATGCGGATAAGATCTGTGTGGATGAGGAGATGGTGCGGCTTCGCAGCCATATTGATGCCACGAAGAAAGAATTGGAGGCTGGCGGCAGCGTGGGACGGAAGCTGGATTTCATTGCCCAGGAGATGAACCGGGAGGCCAACACGACCCTTTCCAAGTCTACGGATTTGGAGATTTCTGACAAGGCCATTGCGCTGAAGACTGAGATCGAGAAGGTACGCGAGCAGATTCAGAATATAGAATGATCAGGAGCAGGTACGATTATGAGCCATAAAGGGATATTAGCTGTAGTTTCGGGTTTTTCAGGCGCAGGCAAGGGGACGCTGATGCGGGAGCTTTTAGCCAGGCATTCCCGGCAGTATGCACTGTCCATTTCCGCGACCACCAGAAAGCCGCGGACAGGAGAAGAGCACGGCAGGGAATACTTCTTTATAACAAGGGAAGAATTCGAGAAGATGATCGAGGCGGACGCCCTGATCGAGCACGCCTGTTATGTAGGGAACTATTATGGAACGCCGAAAAGCTATGTGCTGGAACAGATGGAGGCGGGGAAGGATGTTATCCTGGAGATTGAGATCCAGGGCGCTTTAAAAGTAAAAGAAAAATTCCCGGACACCTTGCTTCTGTTTGTGACGCCGCCCAGTGCCGATGTGCTGGAGCAGAGGCTTCGCGGACGTGGTACGGAGACGGATGAGGTCATCCGTGACCGGCTGAAGCGTGCCGTGGAGGAAGCGGAGTACATGGAGGCTTATGATTATATCCTGGTCAATGACGAACTGGACCTCTGTGTGGAGGAGATGCACCGGCTGATCCAGGCCCAGCATCAAAAGACCAGCCAGAACCTGGAATTTATTGCAGAAATGAAAACCGGATTAAGCCGGTTATCATTATAAAACCATACCTGATGCAGTCTGCATCCCAGAAAGGAGATTTATCATGTTACATCCATCATATACGGATTTGATCAATGTAGTAAACAGCGACGTAGAGCCAGGTGAGCAGCCGGTGGTACAGAGCCGTTATTCGATCGTGCTGGCTACCGCGAAGCGCGCCAGACAGATCATCGCAGGCGAGGACCCGATGGTTGCGGCGTCTGCCGGCAAGAAACCGCTGTCTGTAGCCGTGCAGGAGCTTTATGAGGGCAAGGTCAAGATCGTCGGGGACGATATGGAAGACGAAGACGCGGAGGAAACAGCCGCAGCAGAACAGACAGAAGAGAATCAGGAGTAAGAACATCAGAAGGGAGCAGGGCCGTCTCAGCAGGGTTAAGGAGATGGCTTTTTCCATAGATTAGGAGCTTTGAATTTATGAAGATTATGTGCATTTCACTGGGGTGTGACAAGAACCTGGTAGATACTGAGATGATGCTGGGGCTTTTAAACCGGGACGGTCATACGTTTACGGACGATGAGCAGGAGGCGGACATCATTGTGATCAACACCTGCTGCTTTATCAACGATGCCAAGGAGGAGAGCGTCAATACGATCCTGGAGATGGCGGAGCTAAAGAAGAACGGCAGCTGCAAGGCCCTGATCGTTACCGGCTGCATGGCGGAGCGGTACAAGCAGGAGATCATTGACGAGATCCCTGAGGTGGACGGGATTTTGGGCACCTCCACCTATGACGAGATATCCCATGTGCTGAACCGGGTCCTGGGGGGCGAGAGTGTCAGCTGCTTCCATGGCCTGGACGTACTGCCGGAGGTGGATGCGGAGCGCATGATCACCACCGGGGGTTATTACGCATTTTTAAAGATTGCCGAGGGCTGTGATAAGCACTGCACCTACTGTATTATCCCGAGCCTGCGGGGGAATTACCGAAGCGTCCCCATGGAGCGTCTGCTTAAGGAGGCGGAGCAGCTTGCGTCAAAGGGCGTGCGGGAGCTGATCCTGGTGGCGCAGGAGACGACCCTTTACGGAAAGGATATTTACGGCAAAAAGATGCTGCCTGAGCTGCTCCATAAGCTGGCTCAGATCCCCGGCATCTACTGGCTCCGGATCCAGTACTGCTATCCGGAGGAGATCACGGATGAGCTGATCGAGGCGATCCGGACGGAAGAAAAGGTGTGCCATTATCTGGATATCCCGATCCAGCATGCCAGCGACCGCATTTTAAAGAGGATGGGGCGGCGGACCAGCCAGGCTCAGCTTCGGGAGATGATCGGCAGGCTGCGGAGTGAGATCCCGGACATCGCCCTGCGCACCACGATGATCGCCGGATTTCCCGGAGAGACAGAAGAAGACCATGAGGAAGTCATGCGTTTTGTGGACGAGATGGAGTTTGAGCGCCTGGGCGTATTTGCCTACTCTGCGGAGGAAGACACCCCCGCTGCGACTTTTCCGGATCAGGTTCCGCAGGAGATCAAGGAGGAGCGCCGGGATGAGATCATGGAGCTTCAGCAGGAGATCGCCTTTGACAAGTCCGCGTCCATGGTGGGGCGTGTGCTGGATGTGATGATCGAGGGCAAGGTGGCGGATGAAGCCGCATATGTGGGCCGCACCTATATGGATGCGCCCAATGTGGACGGGTACATTTTTGTGAACAGCGGAGAGCTTTTCATGTCCGGTGATTTTGTCCGGGTCAAGGTGACTGGGTCTTCCGATTATGATCTGATTGGGGAGGTGTACGATGAATTTACCGAATAAACTGACTGTGCTTCGTGTGATCATGATTCCGTTTTTTGTGGTAAGCCTGCTTGCTTTTGATGGGAGCAGCCAGCTTCTGCGCAATGTATCGGCAGCCATCTTTATTGTGGCTAGCCTGACGGATATGCTGGATGGGAAGATCGCCAGGAAATACAATCTGGTGACCAACTTTGGCAAATTCATGGATCCGCTGGCGGATAAATTGCTGGTGTGTTCCGCACTGATCTGCCTGGTGGAACTGAAACAGATCCCGGCGTGGATGGTGATCATCATTGTCAGCCGTGAGTTTATCATAAGCGGATTCCGGCTGGTGGCGGCGGAGCAGGGGATCGTCATTGCGGCCAGCTACTGGGGGAAGTTTAAGACGACGTTCCAGATGCTTGCAGTGATCCTGATGATCGTCAATCTGCCGGCGCTCAAACTGCTGACAACGGTCTTTACCTGGGTGGCCCTGATCCTGACAGTCATTTCCCTGGTGGATTATATTGCGAAAAATCATAAGGTACTTACGGAAGGAAGGATGTAAATATGGTAGTTGAGCTGATATCAGTGGGAACGGAACTGCTGCTTGGCAATATTGTCAACACTAACACGCAGTTCCTGGCGGAGAAATGCGCCCTTCTCGGGCTGTCCATGTATCATCAGGTAGTGGTCGGGGATAACAGGGAGCGGCTGGCGGAGGTGATCCGCACAGCGCTCAAGCGTTCCGATGTGATCATCCTGACCGGCGGCCTTGGCCCTACAGAGGATGACCTGACCAAGGAAGTATGCGCTGAGGTCATGGGCTTCCCGCTGGAGGAGGATGCGCACACCAGAGAGCGGCTGGAACAGTATTTTAAGAACAGTATTTACAAAGAAATTCCGGAAAACAACTGGAAACAGGCGATCATTCCGGTGGGTGCCATCGTGCTGGACAATGGCAACGGGACTGCTCCAGGACTGATCCTGGAAAAGTACGGTAAATCCGCTATTTTGCTCCCTGGACCGCCTTCTGAGCTGTATCCTCTGTTTATGAACCAGGTGTTCCCATATCTGCAGAAAATGCAGCCGGAGGTCATCCGTTCCCAGATGATCAAGGTATGTGGCATGGGGGAGAGCCAGGTGGAGGACAAGATCCTGGACCTGATCGATAAGCAGGGCAATCCGACGATCGCAACCTATGCAAAGACCGGCGAGGTCCATATCCGTGTGACAGCCAAAGCCGCTGACGAGGAGGAGGCGAAAAAGCTGGTCAAGCCGGTGGTGAAGGAGATCAAGAGCCGGCTGGGTGATTATGTGTATACGACCCGGGAGGACGAGACCCTGGAGATGGCGGTGGTGAAGCTGCTTCAGAAGTACGAGCTGACTGTGACGACTGCGGAATCCTGTACCGGAGGTCTGCTGGCAGGCCGGATCGTCAATGTTCCGGGGGCGTCCGAGGTGTTCAATGAGGGGTTCATCACTTATTCCAACAAGGCAAAGCGGAAGAACCTGGATGTGAGCAAGAGCACCTTAAAGAAATACGGAGCGGTCAGTGAGCAGACAGCAAAAGAGATGGCTACGGGCGGCGTGTTCGCTACAGATTCCGATGCCTGTGTTGCGGTGACCGGTATCGCGGGGCCGGACGGAGGGACGGAAGAAAAACCGGTGGGGCTGGTCTATATTGCGACCTACATGAAGGACAAGGTCAATGTGGAGAAGTACCAGTTTAAAGGCAACCGGGCAAAGATCCGGGAGCAGGCGGTTGTGAAGGGGCTGGATCTTCTGCGTCGCTCCATTCTGGATAATTACAGGTAAAAGATACAGATAACGACCAATGACAGGAGGCTTGTGTTTATGGCGCAGAGCTGGAGAAAACAGGCATCCGTGGCATATGGGTATTCCCTGACACGGCTGACACTGAATATGTATATGTTTTATGAAGAAATGCCTCTTACGTACGATGAAAAAAGGCGGGATCAGCAGGAGCTGGATGCCGCTTTCATGGATATGGCCTCCAGATTGGAGGAAGAGGATGTATCTCTGGAGGAAGTGGCTGCCCTCCGGAAAAAGATCAATCTGAAAATGGAGACAGTGATCGCTTTTTCCGATTGTTTCCGGATCTACGAATATGCCCTGAACCGGGTAGAACGCCGTTTTACGGACGGGCTTCCAGTTGTTGACATGCCGGAGGACGAGTTTGTCAGCCGTGTCGTGAACTTCCTGACAGAGGTGAAGGACGCGGCAGTGATGAATCAGCGGATCCAGAATGTGATCAGCCAGCTTCCGGTACGTTTTACCAGGCAGAAATACTACGGCATGGTTCATGATGCCCTGTGTACCTTTATTGGCTCGGATCAGGAAAGCCTGGCAAACGCCATGTACCTGCTGCGGACCAGCGGGATGGCAGAGCTTACGGAAGCGCACAGGCAGGCTTATCCGGAGCTGGAAGCGTTGCTCAAAAAGCTTTCGGAGCTGACCTTTAAGGATCTGACGGCAGATGGTTACCGGGATGCCCAGGCGCAGATCGGACTCGCCGGAGAGCAGCTGTTTGCGCTGTCGGATTACTTCCAGATGATGGAGGAAATGGTCAACGATTTATATGTGATCGGCCTGACCAGGGCAGACGCGGTTCGGGATGCATCGGAGGAGGCCCATGCGTATGGGATCATAAGAGATCTGTGTATTCTGTATTCAGAAGGAAAGCGGGAAATACCGGATTCTGTGGAAGAAAAGCTGTTTGCCTTAGAGGGAACCCAGGAAAATTATTACGAGAAATTCCTTCGTATGGATCCGGCGCCGGAGTACCAGACAGGCGAGGATGAGACGGCATACAAGAGCCGGTGCGTGGAGAGGCTTTTATCCACCAGCGCCTTTGCGCCGCTGGATGAAAAAGAGAGCTGGCGGGAGGACGATGTGGTAACGAGGGAAGACGTGGAGGCTGCATTCGATCGTTTTGTCTCTGGCGTAGACCCGGTGCTTGCGGCCTGCCAGAAGCCGGTCGTGCGTTCGATCATGGCAGCTACCCTTTCCAACTTGCCTTTAAGCTTCCGTTCCCTGGATGAGATACAGGAATATATTAAGAACAGCCTGGGCAGCTGTACGGACAGGGCTGAAAAGGAAACCTGCATGGAGCTGCTGCAGATGCTGATGGAGAGCGAGGATTATGCAATGGTATAACCACTTGTACGTGGGGGAGAAGGCGAAGAGGCGGAGGTTTGCGATCATCCAGGGCATCCGGGAGGAAAGACTTCAGCCTGAGGTCTATGTGATTACACCGCCGCAGAATGGGAATAATATTCTTGATATTTATCCTTCGGCCATGCTGCTGTTGCCGCCATACCGGGATGAGGATTATCTGGTGCTTGGGATCGCAGTTACATACTGGGAGGCGCTGGAGGTCGTGCGGCAGATGGTGGATGATATGTACCGGCAGACCGGCAGATTCGGTTTGGCTGAATTTCTTGAGGTCATGGATGCACGGGAAGAGGACTTTTTGGAGTGGACGCCGCGTGATGAGGAAAAATGATCAGTTAGGATTTGACTTATGTTGGCAATCATATTGGGAATATTGAAATTTATCGGGCTGTTGATCCTGGGCATTATCGGGCTGGTGTTGGCGCTTGTTCTGCTGATCCTGCTGGTGCCTGTGCGTTACCGCGCCCACGGCTCCTATTACGGGACGCTAAAAGGCGCGGCGGGAGTGAGCTGGCTTTTACATATCCTGTCCTGTCAGGTGACATATGATAGAGAACTGGATATATGTGTCCGGGTGTTCGGCATCCGGCTGGGCGGCAGAAAGCGCAGCGGGGAAACGGAAAGCGGGGGTCCGGCTGAAAAGCAGGTTGACATCCCGAAAGATGAAGAAGAAAAGGTTGACCTGGAGGCAGGAAAAACGCCTCTGACGGATGAAAACCAGAGAGATGAAGAACCCCGGAGAAACAAAGAGGTTCGAAATGCTGTAGAGACTCAGGGCGCAGAATCAGCTCAAAGCACCAGGACTACCCGGACGGTTAAAAACACCGAAAAGAAACCTAAGTTTTCTTTCCGAAACCCATTTGAAAAAATCCGGGTTACTTTTCGGAGAATCTGTGGTAAACTGAAAACATTAAAAGATAAAAAAGAGCAGGTTCTTGATTTCCTAAGCCAGGAGGAGAATAAAAACACCTTCCGGCTGCTTAAAAAACAGGTCTTTGCGCTGATCCGCCATATTCTTCCGGGGAAGATAAAGGGGTACATCAAATTTGGTTTTGACGACCCTTACACAACCGGACAGGTCTTAACCTGGATCAGTCCATTCTATGGATTTTACGCGAAGAAGCTTCAGCTGGTCCCTGTGTTTGACGAGCGGGTACTGGAAGGAGAACTGGATCTGAGAGGAAGAATCCGTTTGGGTACGCTGATTGCGATCGCCCTTCGGATGCTGTTTGATAAAAATTTTAGAAGATTGCTGAAAAAATGGCGGGAAGCATAAAGGAGGAGCTAACATGGCAGAGAATCAATTTGCAACGACGGTGGAGGCGCTGTTTAAAGGGATGGACCAGTTTGTCACCACAAAAACGGTGGTGGGAGAGGCTGTGAAGGTGGATGATGCCATCATCCTTCCGCTGGTGGATGTGACCTGCGGCATGGCGGCGGGATCCTTTGCTGAGAATGCCAAACACAACGGTGGCGGCGGCATGAGCGCCAAGATGAGCCCCAGCGCGGTCCTGGTGATCCAGAACGGCGTGACCAAGCTGGTAAATGTCAAGCAGCAGGACGCAGTGACCAAGGTCCTGGACATGATCCCGGATTTTGTGAACAAATTTACCGGAGGAAAGAAAGAGGACATTTCTGAGGAGGCCATGCAGGCAGCTGAGGAAGTGGCAGGCACGGTCCAGGCCGTGGAGGAATAGAGCTTCGATAGATTGAATAGAGTACAGGCCACAGGCATAGTTTTCTGGACACCTGCATATGGTGTATTATAACACCATTTTATCGGGAGGTCTTTATGAAGCGTGTCTGTGGCCTGATGCTTTTTTGTTTCGGAATCGGTATGACCCTGCTTTTATTTATCCCGGAAACCCTGGCAACGCTGGTGTTCATCATCTGTTGTCTGACTCTGGGATATCATTTGTTCTGCTGCTGAAACAGGAGCGGCCGGAACCTTTTTATGAAATGAAAGAAGGCTGCCGCGCCGGCGATATCGCCAGGCGTGACAGCCTTTAAATGGTTGCATCCATTATGCTCTTTCTACTAAGCCGGAACGTAAGCAAGAAGTACACACATACATCTTTTTAGCGCCGCCGTTAACCTTAACTTTTACAGATTTAACGTTTGCTTTCCAGATCGCGTTGGATCTTCTATGGGAATGGCTCACATTATTTCCAAAGTGAGCAGCCTTTTCACAGATTGCACATTTAGCCATGATTGCACCTCCTTAACCGCTACTTGTTTCTTAATTTAGAAACACAACATATGTATGATAACAGAAGTTTTGACATTTGGCAAGCAAAATTTGCATTTTTTCCAAGAAATTTTGGGAAAAATTTTGAACAGACAGATTGGTAAATGATGAAAAACAGGCGGGGGATAAACTTGGAATAGACACAATATCTTGTATGTGGTATACTGGATTAGTTAAAAGATGTCAAGAATTTCAGATATAAGAATACAGGTTATCAAAGATAAAATAATAGTACAGCATGAAAATATAAATGGAGGGGTTCTATATGAAGGGACGCATCAATAACAGGCTTGGTGAAATCCAGATCAACTCCGATGTCATTGCGATGTACGCAGGCATGACAGCGGTAGAATGCTTCGGCATTGTCGGTATGGCGGCAGTCAGCATGAAGGACGGGCTGGTGAAGTTATTAAAGCGGGACAGCCTTGTCCGGGGGATCAATGTGGAGGTGGAGGATAACCATCTGACCATCGATTTTCACGTGATCGTGGCCTATGGGGTCAGTATCTGTGCGGTATCGGACAACCTGATGTCCAATGTCAAATACAAAGTAGAAGAATTCACCGGCATGGAGGTTGACAAGATCAATATCTATGTAGAAGGTGTACGAGTGATAGATTAAGGAGGACCTACCGGTGAGTGTAAAGGTAATTGACGCCCATCTGATGCAGAAGGCATTTCTTGCTGGAGCGAAAGGATTAGAAGCGAAAAAAGAGTGGATTAACGAGTTGAATGTATTTCCGGTTCCGGACGGGGATACAGGGACGAACATGACGATGACGATCATGTCAGCGGCCAGAGAGGTGGCGGCGATCGAGGAGCCGACGATGGAGAATCTGGCCCGGGCCATTTCCTCCGGTTCCCTGCGTGGAGCCAGGGGCAATTCCGGTGTGATCCTGTCCCAGCTGTTCCGCGGATTTACCAAGGAGATCAAGAAGGCGGAGACGGTGGACGTGACCACTCTTGCCAATGCTTTCGTTCGCGGCACGGAGACGGCCTATAAAGCGGTCATGAAGCCGAAGGAAGGCACGATTTTGACTGTGGCAAAAGGGATGGCGGAAAAGGCTGTAGAGCTGTCCTCCCAAACAGATGATATCCTGGAGTTTGCCCAGAAGGTCATCGAACATGGCGATTATGTGCTGAGCCAGACTCCCGAGATGCTTCCGGTATTGAAACAGGCCGGTGTGGTGGATTCGGGCGGTCAGGGCCTGATGCAGGTGGTAAAGGGCGCTTTCGACGGCCTGGCCGGGAAGGAAGTAGACTTAACCGTACCTGATTCCGGGGCAGCTGTGTCCGGTGGGAACCGGGGCGGCAGCGCGGCCGGGGCTTCTGATCTCGATACGGCGGATATCCGGTTCGGTTACTGCACGGAGTTTATCATCAATGTGGAGAAGCACTATGATGAGAAGACGGAGCACTCATTCAAGGCATATTTGGAGTCGATCGGTGATTCGATCGTGGTGGTTTCCGATGATGATGTGGTGAAGGTGCATGTCCATACCAACGATCCGGGGCTTGCGATCCAGAAGGCATTGACCTATGGTTCCCTGTCGAGGATGAAGATTGACAATATGCGTGAAGAGCATCAGGAACGCCTGATCCAGAATGCAGAGAAGATCGCCGCAGAGGAAAAGGCAGCCAAAGTCCAGGAGGAGCCTCGGAAAGCATATGGTTTTATTGCAGTGTCCGTAGGCGACGGACTGGGTGAGATCTTCCGGGGTATCGGGGCGGACTATCTGATCGAGGGCGGACAGACCATGAATCCCAGCACCGAGGATATGTTAAACGCCATAGAGAAGGTGAATGCAGACACCGTTTACATTCTGCCCAACAACAAGAACATTATTCTGGCTGCGGAACAGGCGAAATATCTGGTGAAGGATAAACAGATCATCGTAGTCCCATCCAGGACGGTACCACAGGGTATCACAGCCCTGATCAATTTTATCCCGGATTTATCTCCGGAGGAGAATTTAGAGACCATGGTCCGTGAGATGGAGCGCGTGAAGACCGGACAGGTGACTTATGCCGTCCGCAATACGATGATCGACGATATGGAGATCCGGGAAGGCGACATCATGGGACTGGGCGATCAGGGAATGCTGGCTGTGGGACAGAGCATAGAAGGCACCGCGGTAAATACTCTGAAGGCTATGGTAGATGAAGATTCCGAGCTGGTGACGATCTATTACGGAAGCGATGTGAGCCGGGAAGAAGCCGACCGCGTGCTTGCCATGGTGCAGGAAGCCTGCCCGGATGTGGAAATAGAGCTTCAGGAGGGCGGACAGCCGATCTATTATTACCTGATCTCGGTGGAGTAGCGGGGCAGAGGAATGAATCAGGAACCGATTACGAAATTAAAAGGCATAGGAGAAAAGTCCGGAAGCCTGTTTAAAAAGCTGGGCGTGGAAACCGTTGAGGAGCTGCTGCACTATTACCCAAGGGCCTATGACGCCTATGAGGCGCCGGTGCCAGTGGGGCAGGTGAGGGAAGGCAGCGTCGCAGCGGTTTCCGGGCAGCTTTTGAAGACTGCCAGCGTGCGCCGTTTCAAAAATATACAGGTGATCGTCACGACAGTGAAGGATATGACAGGTGGGCTGACGCTCACCTGGTTTAATATGCCCTATTTGCGGACAACCCTGCAGATGGGCAAGATCTTGGTATTCCGCGGCAGAGTCGTAAAAAAGAACAACCGGCTGACCATGGAACAGCCGGAGATCTTTGCGCCGGAAGTATATGAAGCAATCATGCATTCCATGCAGCCCATCTATGGGCAGACCCGCGGTCTGGGCAATAAAGCCATCACCAAAGCAGTAGCTCAGGCTCTGGAACAGCGGCAGATGGAGCGGGAATACCTGCCGTCGTTTTTGCGCAACAAATACGAGCTTGCAGAGTATAATTATGCCATAGAGCATATCCATTTTCCCTCTGACCAGAAGGAACTTCTTTTTGCGAGAAAGCGCCTGGTATTTGATGAATTCTTTTTCTTCCTGCTGGCGGTAAGGCGTCTGAAGGAGAAACGGCAGGACAGGCGCAGTGACTATGTTATGAAGCATGTCCCGGAGTTGGATGACCTTCAGAGAAGCCTTCCTTATGCACTGACCGGAGCGCAGCAGAAGGTGCTTAAGGAGGTCTGTGAGGACCTGGAGGGTGGACTGGTGATGAACCGGCTGGTCCAGGGAGACGTGGGTTCCGGCAAGACGATCGTGGCGGTGCTGGCGCTTTTGCAGGCGGCCTGTAATGGCTTCCAGGGGGCGCTCATGGTGCCTACGGAAGTATTGGCAAGACAGCATTACGAATCGATCCAGGAGCTGTTTGACCAATACCACATTGAGAAACAGGTGGTGCTGGTGACCGGGTCCATGACGGCGAAGGAAAAACGCATCGCCTACGAAAAGATTGCCGCTCATGAGGCGGATATCATTGTGGGGACCCATGCCCTGATCCAGGAAAAGGTACAGTATGACCGCCTGGCCCTGGTCATCACAGACGAGCAGCACCGTTTTGGCGTCGGACAGCGGGAGGCGCTTGGCAATAAAGCCGGTGACAGCGCGGCACGCTCCGGCGATGGGACCAGTTCTGGGACAGGCCCCCATGTACTGGTCATGAGCGCGACGCCGATCCCCCGTACTCTGGCGATCATCCTGTACGGGGATCTGGATATTTCCATCATTGATGAGATGCCGGCCAACCGTCTGCCCATCAAGAACTGTGTGGTGGACACCGGCTACCGGGATAAGGCTTACCAGTTCATCGCAAGAGAGGTGGCCGCAGGCAGGCAGGCGTATGTCATCTGCCCGATGGTTGAGGAGAGCGAGATGATAGAGGCGGAGAATGTGCTGGACTACACAAAACTGCTCCGCCAGAAGCTTCCGGATCCTATCACGGTGGAATACCTGCATGGCAAGATGAAGGGGAAGGAAAAGAACCGGATCATGGAGCGGTTTGCAGCAGGGGAGATCCAGGTGCTGGTATCGACCACGGTGGTGGAGGTGGGTGTGAATGTGCCCAACGCTACGGTGATGATGATAGAGAATGCGGAGCGGTTTGGCCTGGCGCAGCTTCATCAGCTCCGGGGGCGTGTCGGCAGGGGGAAGCATCAGTCCTACTGCATCATGGTCAACTGTTCGGATCAGGACGGCACCCAGGAACGGCTGGATATCCTAAACCGGTCCAACGACGGGTTTTATATTGCATCCGAGGATCTAAAGCTCCGCGGCCCCGGCGATATCTTCGGGCTGCGGCAGAGCGGCGATATGGAGTTTAAGCTTGCAGATATCTTTACGGATGCCAATATTTTAAAAACCGTATCTGAGGAAGTAAATGGGCTGCTGGATGATAACCCGCTTCTGGAAGGCGAGGAATTTACCGAGCTTAGGAAACGGCTGGAGATATATCTGAAGAAGAGTTATGACAAACTGAATCTGTAGGAAGTTAAAATGTGGGGGGATGACTATGGAGAAGAATCAGGAGATGGATGATCGGGCTTTTGAGGCAGCCATGAAAAATGAATCCTTCCGCCAGCTGATGGCGCGGATTGAAAGCTCCAATGCAGGTCAGGAAAAGTATGCGAAGAAACAATACCGTATGTCGCAGATCACGGCCCTGGCCAGCGTGCTCACCCTGGCATTAGTGCTTTACACATGCTCGGTTTTTATTCCCAAGGTAAATGTGACCTATGAGAATATGCAGCTTATCATGGAGGACTTAAAAGGGATCACATCGGGGCTTGCCGAGGCTGACATCGGCCAGCTGATCGAGGATGTGGATAAGCTTGCCGTGGACAGCCAGAAAAATATAGGCGACGCCATGAAGAAGATCAATGACATTGATATTGACGGTTTAAACGCGGCCATCAAGAACCTGTCGGATGTGGTGGAGCCCTTTGCAAACTTTTTCAACCGCTTCCGGTGAGCTACCTGATATGCTGCCATGAAAAATGCTGCCATGAAAATCCGGTGAGTCCTCTAAAAAAAGTGGTTGACAAATCCCGCTAATAGGATTAAGATATGACTTAATAAAATAAACCGTTGAAAAAGAGGAGTAAGCTTATCAAAGAAATCACAGAGAGCCGCAGGTGGTGGGATTGCGGTATGGAAGGATTTGCTGAATGGACTTTCGAGGGCAGTTTTGATACCGCGGCAGTGCTGTGCGGAGGTAGGAACTGACGGAGACCACGACCGTTATCTTGTGGCGTATATGTTTGTATGCGATTTAAGTGGGCTTTTGCCAATTTGAGTGGTACCGCGGATCATGTGAATTCGTCTCAAATACAGGAAACTGTATTTGGGACTTTTTTTGATTTACAGCAAAGATCCCAAGATTCACCAACTGGCAGGGCGTCATAAAAGAGAAAGCAACCACATACGTGTTTATTTTATGAAAACACAGAGAATAAAAGATTTCAGGAGGAAAAGAAAATGAAAAAAAGTGTAAAGATGATGATGGCGGCAGCAGTTGCAGCA